>PAPI01000039.1 GCA_002708845.1 Leeuwenhoekiella sp. | reverse complement strand
GCAAATATAGAACGATTTCTAAACCCCGCAAGCACTTTTCTGAACTTTTTTTTAATCTTTTTACCTAAGTCCTACTAGCCAATTACTTACACCCCAAAATAATTTTAAATATTTCTAAAATTAATCCCCCACACTGCTCTCACTCCATTCTCTATCCCTTCTCAAAACAGCAAAAGCCTGGATATTTCCTGAAATAAACGTTGAAATGCAAAAACCATATAATAGACTAAACAACTCCTTTTTTATGCTAAAGCTATATGGAGCAGCTTTTAAACACCCAAAAAACGTCTAAGCAGTGTAAAAAGGCGAACTGAAAATTAAAATTCAGGCCTTAATACCAAAACCAAATTAACGGCTTAGCGATTGAGCGGCTTGTTTGAGCTCTTTTTTAAACCGCCAGGTGCAGAAAAAAGCGAGTAGCGAAAGCGCGGTGGTTGCAAACGCAACCAAAGCCCAAAAAAACTAAAGAAAGAAATTCCAAACCAGACCGAAATACACCAATTACAATTCATACTATATATATGACAATTGAGTACTATATAATTCTTACCGCGATTAAACCTCTTTAGCTTAGCCCTACTATTCACTTAAACATCATTATTATGAAAACTCTTTTTACTGTTTGTCTACTAGCTTTAAGCTTTGGTGCTTTTTCTCAGGAAGGCGTAAACCTTGAGGTTTCCGTCACTAATGCTACAAATGATGAAGGCACTGTTGAATTTGGTCTGTATTCACAAGAAAACTTTATGACAGCACCTCCTTTAAAAAGTGCGAGTAGCACCATTAAAGACGGAAAAGCTACTGTAGTATTTGAAAACCTAAAACCGGGAACCTATGCTGTAATTTCGTTTCACGATGCCAATGGTAATAAAAAGATGGATTTTGAAACAAACGGAATGCCTAAAGAATCATATGGCACTTCAAATAATATCATGTCTATGGGACCGCCCAATTGGGATGATAGTAAATTTGAAATCGGGAAAGAGTCTACTTCTATTGAGATCAGATTTTAGGCAGAAGATCTCACCCAATAAAATTTAAAATAGCCTAGATTTTATTTTCCTTTTGTTTTTTCATTAAAAAGTCAAATGGTCATTCTATTTTTGACCTATAATATATATGTATGACCATAACGCAACTAAAATATGTTTTGGCCGTTGCCGAAAATCAAAATTTCACCAAAGCAGCCGAAAAAACTTTTGTCACCCAGCCTACTCTAAGTATGCAGATTCAAAAGCTAGAAGATGAACTGGACGTTTTAATATTTGACCGAAGCAAAAAACCTATTGAGCTTACCGATGTCGGCCAAAAGATTGTCACGCAGGCTCGAAATATTGTTAATGAAGCCAATCGTATTAGCGATATAGTTGATCAACAAAAAGGATATATAGGTGGAGAATTTAAGTTGGGCGTAATTCCTACTGTTATGCCCACGCTCCTACCGATGTTCTTGAGGAACTTTATTAAAAAGTATCCCAAGGTGAAACTGAAGATTGAGGAGCTGCCTACTGAAACTATTATTGAACGTCTGGAAGAAGGACATCTGGATGCTGCCATCGCGGCCACACCATTAATGCTTCAAAACATAAAAGAGCGTCCGCTATATTATGAACCCTTTGTCGCATACATCCCCGAAAATCGGGATCTGGAGGTTAATGAGAAAATAGATGTTTCTAGCCTGGATCTTGATCATATGCTATTACTGGAAGATGGACATTGCTTTAGAGATGGCGTGATAAATCTATGTAAAGCAAATAGAAATTATGAAGACGAAACGTTTTCTCTTGAAAGCGGAAGTTTTGAAACCCTTGTGAAGTTGGCTAATGAGGGATTGGGAATGACCCTACTCCCCTACCTGCATACATTAGAGATTAAGGAAGCAGAACAAAAATATCTGTACCATTTCAAAGACCCTGCTCCGGCACGTGAAGTAAGTCTATTATACCACAAAAGCGAGCTGAAGATGCAAATCATCGAAGCCCTGCGTAACACCATTGCCGGTGTGGTTAAGGGAGCAATTACCTTTCAAAATGTACAAATCATTAGTCCGCTGCCGCAGGCTAAACAAAAGAATTAAAAAAGGCTTCTCAATTGAGAAGCCTTTTTTAATTATGCATTAAGATAAATGATACATTGATTTAATTCTGGATTTGCCTTGGTCAGGTCCTGAATCCAAACTCGTAATTCCTCAATTTCATAAGGAAGTAAACGTTTTGCAGCTTTCTGTAATTCCTTGCAAAAAAGCACACTATCAAAACTTACTTTTTTTAGAACAGTTTTGGTGTACTCAAACATTGCTCTTGCCATATTTGAATTGTTTTTGGTTAAAGTATTGTTTAAGTAGTTTTAGGTCAAATAGGATTTGGTTTTAATTTTAAAGACTCTTAAAAATAGTTTTTTAATTCGTACCAAATTGTTAAAATCAAAAAAACCTATCAACTAAATGGGGATTAAAATCGATTATCGCCATCAATTAAATCTCCAAGCCCTCCAAGGATACTGCCTTCACCTTTCTCTTTTCCTCCGCCCTGAGGTGCCGCTGCCCAAACGCGTTTAGCCAAACGACTAAAAGGCAGCGATTGCACATAAACAGTTCCGGGACCGGTTAAGGTTGCAAAAAACACGCCTTCACCACCAAAGAGGGTGTTCTTAATACCGCCTATGAATTCTATATCGTAGTTTACCGTGTGATCAAAACCTATGATACAGCCGGTATCCACTTTTAGTTTTTCACCCGGATGCAATTCTTTTTTAAAAGTAGTACCCCCGGCGTGAACAAACGCCATCCCGTCGCCATCAAGTCTTTGCATAATAAAACCTTCTCCGCCAAAAAGACCGCGGCCAAGCTTTCTGGAAAACTCGACACCTATTGATACGCCTTTAGCTGCGCATAAAAAGGCATCTTTCTGACAAATAAAACGACCTCCGTTTTTAGAGAGGTCAATAGGAATTATTTTACCGGGATAGGGAGAAGCAAAACTTACTCGCTTTTTACCCATAACGGTATTGTAGTAAACGGTCATAAACATGCTTTCACCCGTAAGCAGGCGTTTTCCGGCACCAAAGATTTTATTAAGTAGGCCGGTGTCGTTTTTAGAGCCATCGCCAAAGATGGTTTCCATATTGATACCATCTTCCATCATCATAAAAGTACCGGCCTCTGCAATTACACCTTCCTGTGGATCAAGTTCGATCTCCACATATTGCATTTCTTCACCAAAAATCTGGTAGTCTATCTCGTGTGATTCCATTTCGTAATGTTTTTTGATTGGATTGATTGTGTAGATAGGTAGTAAGAATTCAATCTTTGTTACATCAAAAACAAATTCCGAAGTCAAAAATCTAAATTATTTAGCGGAGATCTCTTCAAAAAAAATGATAACAGAAAAAGTAGTAATCTCAAATCATAGGATAATAGCTTTTCAAAAACAGGTATTAATTCTAAGACGTGGATTCTTATTTTTTAACCCTAACTGTCCATTCAAAATCAAAAATACTAACCACTACTCCCTCTTTATTAGTCCCCACACTTTGCATCCAGAAGGTCTGCCCTTCTCCCGTCTCAACAGTTTTCTGTATGGCTTCTTCAATCTTATGACCATCCTTGCAAACAAAAGTGATTTTTCCGGTAGCTTTTTTAGTAAATGAGGCTTTGTTGTTGGCCACCAACATCGAGATTTTATGTCCGCTATTGCGTATCTGATCGATGACCATAGTGCCTGTACTCAGCTCTGCCGCCATTCCCTGCACGGCCCAAAACATGGAATTAAACGGGTTTTGATTAATCCACCGATGCGTGACTGTAGTAGTACAACTGGTAGTAGAGATTTCGCGTACGCGTACCCCACAAAGCCAGGCTGACGGAAGCTTAAACATCAAAAAACTATTGAATTTACCGGGTGTAACAGCCATATTTTAAAGTTTTATTTCCTCAAAAATAGACTTAACAAATGACTTTCCACACTTTTTTAAAACGTTAAGTAAAAGTTAATTTTTAGTACTTTGCATTGCATAATACCTTTTTTTAGATATATATTTGCATAAGAAATTAATAAGCAATGGAAACTAGCATTACTACAAGTCAAAAAAACACAGCTACTTTTATACACCTTTCGGTGTTTAGTCAGTTCCTTTTTCCTTTAGGAAATTTTATTGCCCCACTCATTATCTGGGCAGCGCTAAAACGCGATTCGCTTTTTGTAGATAATCACGGGAGACGGGCTTTAAATTTTCAGATGAGTACTTTTCTATACGCTATAGGTTTAGTGCTAATAGCTATTCCTTTTTTAGTTTGGCAAGGGCTAATAGCTGCCGGAGAACAGGGCTACATCAGCGAGGAAACTTTTGAAAACATTGTTTTTCCGGGACAGGCCAGCGGACTCATCATTACCGCGCTAGTATTTGCTGTGCTCCTACTTGCCTTGTTTGTAATCACATTATTCTCTGTCATTTCGGCCGCTGTAAGCGCCAGCAACGGAGAAGAATATAAATACCCGCTTTGCATTAATTTTTTAAAACCGCTTACGACTTCTGAACAAGAAATCACTTCAGCCTAATCAACTGAAGTTTAAGCAACAATCATCAATCAATTTCCGCCTTGCGGAATAAAAACGAACAGTTATTAATCGCTTAACAATGAGAATCTATGAAGATTGAAAACACAAAGGCGCAGATGCGTAAAGGTGTTTTGGAGTACTGCATTCTTTCTATCTTAAAAGATGAAGATGCTTACGTAGCCGAAATACTAGACACGCTTAAAGACGCCAAGCTACTGGTAGTTGAGGGTACTATTTACCCCCTTCTTACCCGTCTTAAGAATGCCGGTTTACTCAACTACCGCTGGGAAGAATCAACCAGCGGGCCGCCTCGTAAATATTACGGACTCACCGATACCGGCAAGCTCTTCTTAAATGAACTATCATCAACCTGGGATGACCTTCAAAAGGCCGTAACCCTGGTAACCAATCAAAAAGCTAAAAACAATGAATAAGACAATAAATATTAATCTAGCAGGCTTGTTTTTTCATATTGACGAAAACGCATACGCCAAATTGCAGCGCTATCTTGAAGCCATAAAACGCTCGTTTACGGATGCACAGGGTCGCGACGAGATCATACAGGATATTGAAGCCCGCATTGCCGAGCTTTTTACCGAACGTATAAAGACCGAACGTCAGGTTATTGGTCTGGCTGATGTAGATGAAATCATCAACATCATGGGGCAGCCCGAAGATTACCGTCTGGACGAAGAATTGTTTGAAGACGAACCGGCCAAAAAACAAACCTACACACGTGATTCTGGCAAAAAACTGTATCGGGATACTGAAAAATCCTATATAGGAGGAGTCTGTGCCGGTCTGGGTCATTACTTTCAAATTGATGCAATCTGGTTACGCATCGCACTTATTCTGCTCACCATTTTCTCATGGGGTGGCTTTATACTGATTTATATCGCCTTCTGGATTTTTGTGCCTGAAGCACGTACCACCTCAGAAATACTGGAAATGCGGGGAAAGCCCGTCAACATAGACAATATTCAGCGTAAAGTCAAAGAAGGTTTTGACTCAGTTGCCGAATCGGTAAAAAATGTTGACTATGTTAAGTATGGGAATAAAGCTCGGGAAGGAGCAGGTTCTGTTGCCGGTACGCTGGGCAGGATGATCAGATTCATCCTAAAAGTCTTTGTCAAATTCATCGGGATTTTGCTAATCCTTATTGGTGGTAGTACCCTAATTGCTCTTTTTGTAGGATTATTCACGGCAGGAAGTCTGGACTTCTTTGGGGGCAGTGTCGCTGACTACGTAGAGATGGCAAATACTTCAGGAGCGCCTTTTTGGTTCTTGGTTATACTCACCTTTGTTGCTGTAGGGATTCCATTTTTTATGTTGTTCTATCTGGGCTTACGTATTCTGGTAAATACCTTGAAAAGATTAAGCCTAACGGCGAAATTAAGCCTGCTTGGGATTTGGCTGGTCGCCTTAATTACAATTGCCGTCTTAGGTGTACGTCAAGGCATTTCTACAGCTATGGAAGGAGAGTCTGTCACCACCGAAGTGTTACAAATTCAGCCTAACGATACCCTAACCGTAAGGATGAAAACACAAAACAAATATGGAGCCGAAAGGTATCGCAGCCACAGTTGGAAAATACGCACTGATGCTTCTGGAAATAAAGTAATTTATAATCGCGATGTGGATTTAAGTTTTCAAAAAAGCGATTCTCCTGAAGCCAAACTGATCGTTAAAAAAATAGCTCAGGGAAGCTCTTACGATGATGCTCAGGAACGTGCCGAGAATGTTATATACAATTTTGAAATTAAAGATAACACCTTACTTCTCGACAACTTTTTTGTAACCGAACTGAAAAATAAATTTAGAGATCAACAGATAGATTTAATTGTTGCAGTTCCCGAGGGGATGACGGTATTTACTGATGAGAATATCATTAGCTATCACCGCGCATGGTATGCAGATTTAATGGATCGGAAATTCATTGGGCAATACACACTGATGCAGAATTCTAAATTGATCTGTACTACGTGTCCACCGGAGGAAATTGAAGAAGATTCTAATGACTGGGAGTATTCTGAAACTGTTGAAGATTCTTCAGTAACAAACAATCCGGCGGAGTATAAAGAAGAAATAGCTCCTGATCGCGATGCAGTTCAGGTTCAGGAAACCGTAACGAAACAGGATTCTATAGACTAAAGAATCAAACAAATTTCATCAACCAAAAAAATCAAATAAATGACAACACTAATCAAAATTATTGTCACTGCCCTAACCGCAGTATTTATGACCTCGTGTAATTTCAGCTTTGAAATGGGTCAAATTGAAGGTACAGGTAATGTAAAGACCAAAGATCTAAACATGTCTCAGGCATTCTCAAAAGTACACAGCAGTAATGGCTGGGATGTAGTCCTTCAAAAAGGGAGTTCTCCTTCGGTAACCGCAGAACTTGATGAGAATCTTTTTGAGCATCTGGATGTGCATTATGAAGGAAACACCTTGCGTATTGAGACCACAGACAACTCCAACATAGGTAATGCGACTTCACGCAAAATATATGTAACGTATGCTGAAACTCTTGAAAGTTTAAAAGCCAGCAGCGCTTCAACAATAGTGTCTGAGAATACTTTAACCGGAAGTCATATAGATCTTGATGTCTCAAGTGCAGGTACAATTAAGATACCGGTTGAAATACGTGAGATCACTGCTGAAGCCAGCAGCGCAGGCACACTCAACCTTAATGGTGAGGCTCAAAGTCTCAAGTTTGAAGCCAGCTCCGCAGGTACCATCAATGCCAAGGATCTAAAAGCACAGGTTTGTAATGCACAGGCTTCGAGTGCAGGCACTATAAAAATTTATGTAACCAAAGAGCTCGAAAGTCAGGCTTCAAGCGGTGGCGGCATCAACTATTGGGGCGAACCTGAAAAAGTTGCGGTTACTGAAAGCTCCGGAGGTGACGTGAGCAAGCAATAAACAAGTTCATCAATCAAAAATCAATCAGGGAAAACCGCCTTATATGCTAAGGCGGTTTTTCTTTTTGTTTAATGTGGTAAACCTCACAAATACAAAGCCTGTTTACCGTCACCTTGCCTAAATTGCTATATTTGGATTTTTCCTAATACCTACACTTGGCATTTTTACATTTTATACGCTTTAAAAACCTGTTGATGATTCTACTCACACAGGTATTGGTGCATTACGGTTTTTTAAAAGCCTTAGCTATTCCAACGGCTCTGAATGATTTACAATTTTGGATTTTAGTTCTTGCTACACTATGCATTGCCGCTGCCGGCTATATTATTAACGACATAAACGATATTGATAGTGACCGCATCAACAAACCTTCTCAAACCCTCATCCCGAAACCCTTTTCAGAGTCTGCTGCTTTTAACCTGTACCTCATCTTCAACATCAGCGGCGTAGGTCTTGGATTTTTGTTGAGCTACCAGATGGGCTTAACCAATTTTGCTACGGTATTTGTACTCATTTCAGCTCTGCTTTATGTGTATGCAAACTTTTTAAAACGCGTTATTGTAGTAGGAAATCTCGTCGTGAGTCTTGCTGTAGCAGCTTCCATTTTTATTTTGATTCTTTACGATATGCTGCCTTTGCTCAATCAGTATAAGGAGGAACTTGTAACGCCTATTTCTGTATTGAGAGACTATGCCCTTTTTGCGCTGATGCTTAATTTTCTTCGAGAAATCGTCAAAGATATCGAGGATGCGAATGGCGATTATGCAGTAGGCATACAATCATTGCCTATCGCATTAGGTTTAGAACGTACTGCTAAACTTTCAGCCTATATCGCTGTGGTTTATATTTTTACTATTCTGGGTTATATGTACCTGTATCTAAAAACTAATGTGTGGACTTCGATCTATCTAGTCGCAGCAGTGGTGGTTCCGCTGGTCTATTTTTGCATCAAAGCCCGATACGCCGATAAGCAAGCACATTATGCACATCTTTCTACTGTTCTAAAACTGATTATGCTTCTGGGGATTTTAAGTTTGGGTGTTTTGACTTTGACGCTTAAATTTTAATTAACAAGTATGCTTGAAAGTTTAATTTTCATACTAATTGTAATTTCTGTCGGAATCTCTTTAATTCTAGCTATTGTTTTTCTCCTTCTAGGCCTAGCTAAAAAGTCTAAAAGACTGAGAAAGATAGCACTTGAATGTGCTCTTATTGCAACATTTTTCTTTTCCCTCATACCACTCTGGTACTCATTGATTGTACCTTGGTTTAATGCAAATAAAATGAAGGATTTCTCAGGCGAATATGTTTTAGAGAACAGTAATAAATCTACTGAAACCGTTACTCTGTTTTTGTATGAAAATGGAACATACAGTTATGATGGTTCTGACAAGTTGGGACTCCACAAAACAGGAAATTGGAGAACTGGTGGCGTAGATGGTACGTTTGAATTTCTCAGTGAGAACGATAATTTATTAAAATACGCCAGGCCAAACTCTTATGAAGAAAAATGTGAAATTTCATTCGACATCTTCAATCGGGATAGATTTCAGAAAATAAATAAACTAGTTTTTATAAAAAAAGTAGAATAGATTGAAAGACATATAAATATTGAATATGCTCCAAAACCTCCTAAAATCTAAAAAACTCATTCTCGCTTCCCAATCCCCCAGAAGGCAGGAATTGCTTAAAGCGCTGGAAGTCGATTTTGAAGTGCGTTTAAAACCGGTTGACGAATCTTTTCCTGACGGACTGCAACCTTTTGAAATTGCCGAATACATCGCTAAGAAAAAAGCAGCGGCCTTTAAAGAAGACCTGAAACCGAACGAAATCCTGATCACAGGAGACACCTTGGTTTTTAAAGGAAGTAAAGCTTTGGGCAAACCCAAAGATGAGCGGGAAGCAATCCAAATGCTTCAGCTGTTAAGCGGAAGCAGTCACAGCGTTATTTCATCAGTTTGCGTAACTACAATAGAGCAGCAACTAATCGCACACGACAAAGCTTTGGTACACTTCAGAGTTTTCTCAGATGCCGAGATTCAACATTACATCAACACCTACAAGCCCTTTGATAAGGCCGGCGCCTACGGCATTCAGGAATGGATAGGTCACGTAGCCCTTCAAAAACTGGAAGGTTCTTACAACACGGTTATGGGGCTTCCCACACATCTGCTGTATGATTTACTAAATAAGGCTGTAGATTAAAGACTTTTAGTACTTTAGATAAAAATTACACCATGCAAACTAAGCTGCTTTCATTCAGTTATTTAGCCATATTTGGGCTTTCTGTACTTCTACTTTCTTGTAAAGATCAGGAGAACTTCGAGTCCGTCGCACGTGCCAAGCCCCGGGATTTGTCCCAGGAGTTTAAAGATTACTGGTATTCCGGCGAAGCCGAAATCACTTCATACCAACTGGAGCAACCTCGTTATGGTGAATTGCGCAGCGGTAGTGCCGTTTTAATTTTTGTAACCGAAGATTTCCTGCCTAAAGTTCAGGTAAAGGCAAATGCTCAAAACCCGGACAATATCCCGGTTTTAAAACTAAATACCACCAAGAATTACCTGACTGGCATTTACCCCTACTCCATTATGAACAGTGCGTTTTTACCTTTGACCACAAAAAATCACGCCATCAAGGTAACAAACAGCATTCAGGAATGGTGTGGTCAAATGTATACCCAGCTCAATAATCGTGGGGAATATTACGTAGAATCACACACCTATTTTGAAGGTGAGGCAGACCAAAAATTCACCTTACCGCGCGGTACTGTCGAAGATGAAATATGGGCATTACTTCGGGTGGATCCCAATGAATTACCAAGTGGAGAAAAGAAAATCATTCCATCTATAGAATACCTGCGCCTGCATCATTTGGAACTCAAACCCTACAAAGCAATCTGTACCCTGTCAAATGTAAGCTACAGCATAGCATATCCTGAGTTAAATCGAACCCTGACGATAAATTTTGAGACTGCTTTTCCCTATGCAATTACGGGTTGGACTGAGCGTTTTCCGAGCGGGAATAAGGAGATGACGGCTACTGCTTCACGCATCAAATCTCTTAAAACGCCCTACTGGAAACAGAATGCTGAAAAATTCGTTTCCTTACGCGATAGTCTTGGTCTCTAGAATTGTTAAAGAAGCTTTAATAGAATAGGCTTAGGTAGCGTTTTAACTATCTTTGAGAGCATCTCATAAAATCATTTAACCTATCCAAATCATGCGCTTTTTAATCGTTCTGCTCTGTTGTGTTTCGTTACAGCTACACGCTCAAAAACCCAAAAAGCCATCGTCTTCAGAAATCTATGAACAGCTACAGCAGCTCAACTTTTTAGGCACCGCCTTATACCTTGCCGCACATCCTGATGATGAAAATACCGCTCTTATTTCTTATTTAGTCAATGACGTTCACGCCCGTACCGGTTACCTCGCACTTACGCGTGGTGATGGCGGTCAAAATCTTATAGGTCCTGAAATACGTGAACTCTTGGGTGTCATTCGTACTCAGGAATTACTGGCTGCACGCCGCACTGATGGCGGTGAACAACGCTTTACACGAGCAAATGATTTTGGATATTCAAAAAACCCGAAAGAAACACTAGAATTTTGGGAAAAAGACGAAGTGCTGAGTGATGTGGTTTGGGCCATTCGCAATTTTAAGCCCGATGTGATTATCAACCGGTTTGACCATCGTTCTCCCGGAAGTACACACGGGCATCACACCCTTTCGGCAATGCTAAGTGTACAGGCTTTTGATCTGGTGGGTGATGCTTCGGTTTTTCCTAATCAATTAAAATATACTGAAACCTGGCAACCCAAACGCCTATTTTTCAACACCTCGTGGTGGTTTTACGGCAGTCGCGAAGCTTTTGAAGAAGCCAATAAAGACAATCTGGTATCTGTAGACGTAGGCAGCTATTACCCCGCTTATGGACTCAGTAATACCGAAATTTCGGCACTTAGCCGCAGTCAGCATAAATCACAAGGCTTTGGTAATACCGGATCGCGCGGTGAGCAGGTAGAATATCTCGAACTCCTAAAGGGTGACCTTCCTTCAAATGGAAACCTGTTTGATGGTATCGACACTTCCTGGAATCGTGTAAAAGGCGGAGCAACAATTGGGAAAATTCTCAATGAGGTTGCCGCTAACTATGATTTTAAGAATCCGGCTGCCAGTTTACCGGGGCTGCTTAAGGCCTATCCGCTTATTCAAAATCTGGAGGATGCACACTGGCGTGATCTCAAGACCAAACAACTCACACAACTCATAAAAGCCTGTGCCGGACTCTATGTCGAAGCCGCGACAGGCCAGCAAACCGCTGTGGCAAACGAAACCCTGACATTAAATCTGGAGGCTATTAACCGCAGTGATTTTCCGGTAGAATTAAAAAGCGTGGTTCTTATGCCTTCCGGCGAAAAAATTCCGATTACAGAGGCCTTGGCATTTAATAGCGACTTTAAAAAACAGGTAGAAATCAATACCGGCTCAGCTGATTTAACCACAGCTTATTGGCTGAAAGAAGAAGGTTCGGTAGGCATGTATAAGGTTACCGATCAAAAACTCATCGGTCTACCGGAAACACCACGTGAATTCAAAGCGGTTTTTAATCTGCAAATGGGAGATCAAATCATCCCCATAGAGACTGACCTGGTTTATAAATACAACGATCGTGTAGATGGTGAAGTATATGAACCTTTCGAGATCGTTCCGGAAGCTTCGGTAGCTGTTAAAGATCCCGTTATCATTTTCGCGAATGCGCAACCCAAAACCATTACTGCTGAAGTGACCGCCTACACAGCAAATCTAACTGCTCAGGTTGCTCTTGAGGTACCAAAAGGCTGGCAGGTAAGCGCACCTCAACAGGTTAGTATTGCCCAAAAAGGAGAAACTAAAGGAGTTGATTTTACCGTTACTCCGCCGGCAAACGCCAGCGAGGGCGAACTTAAACCTCAACTGCAAATCAACGGAAATACAATCACGACCAAAACGGTAACAATTGACTACGGTCATATTCCTCTACAAACATTGGTTTTACCGTCAACTAATAAACTTGTACGGCTTGACATCACCAAAAAAGGAAGTTATATTGGCTATATCGCCGGCGCCGGTGACGTTATCCCTGAAAGTTTACAACAAATAGGTTACACCGTTGTGACCGTTGATCCCGCACAAATTACTGCTGAAAATCTGGCGGAATTTGATGCTGTAGTGATGGGCGTACGGGCATACAATGTGGTTGAAGAATTACGGTATAAGCAACCGGTTTTGCTCGATTACGTAAAAAATGGCGGAACTATGATTGCACAATACAACACCGCACGAGGTTTTAATTTCCCCAATCTGGGTCCCTACCCGCTTAAGCTAAGCAGCGACCGGGTTACCGATGAGACTGCAAAAGTGACGGTTCTTGATCCCGATGCAGAAATCTTAAATTACCCAAACAAAATAACTCAAGACGATTTTGAAGGCTGGGTACAGGAGCGTGGCCTCTATTTTCCTGACAGCTATGATGCCGCTTACAAGCCCGTGATTTCCATCGGAGATCAGGGCGAAAAACCCAGTGAAGGCAGTTTGCTAATAGCTAAATACGGAGAAGGTCATTATATTTATACCGGCCTCAGCTTTTTTAGGGAATTACCGGCCGGGGTTTCGGGAGCGTACCGGCTTTTTGCCAATATGCTTTCGCTAGGGAAGAACGATCAAAAAATCAAAAAATGATAGAACCGAAACGAGAAGGTTGGTCTAATTTTTACACACTGGTCCTTGTCCTCAATGTCGTGTATATCATTGTGTTTTTTATACTAATGAATACTTACGCCTCCTGATATGCAAGATATAGACTGGATTGTTCTTGTTGCTACACTAGCCTTTATCGTGATCTACGGGGTTTTTAAAACTCGTGGGCGTAAAAATGTTCAGGATTATATACGCGGTGGTAATGAGTCTAAATGGTGGACGGTAGGCCTTTCGGTAATGGCAACTCAGGCCAGTGCGATTACCTTTTTGAGCACACCCGGGCAGGCCTACAATGATGGGATGGGCTTTGTTCAATTCTATTTTGGGCTACCCATTGCTATGGTCATCATCTGCCTGTTTTTTATTCCTATTTATCACAGGCTCAATGTCTACACGGCATATGAATATTTAGAAAATCGCTTTGACCAACGCACGCGTTCTCTGGCTTCGGGCTTGTTTCTACTTTCTCGTGGTCTGGCTGCCGGGATAACCATATTTGCACCGTCAATAATTTTATCAGCCGTTTTGGGCTGGGACCTCAACACCCTCAACATCATCATCGGTTCGCTGGTTGTGATTTATACCATTTCGGGAGGAACAAAAGCCGTTACCGTTACGCAAAAGCAACAAATGGCAGTTATCTTTTTAGGGATGTTTGTTGCCTTTTTTCTCATCATCAGTTATCTGCCGCAAGACATCAATTTTGCAAATGCTCTGGAAATTGCCGGCGCAAGCGATAAGATGAATATTCTCGACTTTTCATTTGACTTTGATAACCGCTATACGGTATGGAGCGGAATTTTAGGTGGTACTTTCTTGATGCTTTCCTATTTTGGAACCGATCAAAGCCAGGTGCAACGCTACCTGAGTGGTAAATCTATGCGCGAGATGCAGTTGGGTATGATTTTTAACGGCATCCTAAAAGTACCCATGCAGTTCTTTATTCTGCTTGTAGGAGTTATGGTTTTTGTGTTTTATCAATTTAATCCCACACCACTTAACTTTAATCCTGCTGCTACACAAGCTGTGCAGGGTACCCCTTTTGAGAAAGAATACAACCTGCTTCAAAATGAGCTTAATGAATTGCGTTCAGACAAATCTGAACTTAGCCATAAAGTGGTTACAGCCCCTGAAAGTCGTATCAGTCAAAAAAACGGCAGCGAAGTTTCGGTTGCTGAAGCCCTACGGGAAATCAACAAAAAAGAAAATGCTGTTCGCGAAAAAGCGCGCATGGTAATCAGTCAGGCTGATAAAAATGTAGAGACTAATGACAAAGATTACGTCTTCATCCACTTTATACTGAATAATCTTCCCCGCGGTCTTATTGGCCTTTTACTCGCTGTGATTCTTTCTGCTGCGATGTCTTCTACAGCTTCAGAGCTTAATGCCCTTGCCGCCACGACAACGGTTGATTTTTACAAGCGTAATCTTGACGAGGAAAAAGACGAAGCACATTTTGTAGGAGCGACCAAGTGGTTTACCTTAAGCTGGGGAATTTTAGCCATTTTAATTGCCTGTACCGCAAACCTCTTTGACAACCTTATTCAGTTGGTAAACATCATTGGCTCTATTTTCTACGGAACCATTCTGGGAATATTTATGAGTGCTTTTTTCATTAAAAAAATTAAATCTAAAGCAGTTTTCACTTCGGCCCTAATCACACAATGTGTTGTTATTTTACTTTTTGGTCTGGACTATTTTGAGCTGATCAGATTGCCTTATTTGTGGCTTAATTTTGTTGGATGCGGTCTGGTTATTTTACTCGGGCTACTAGTACAAACCTCGATGGGCTCCGAAGAAAAACAACTAACAAATTAATCAAACATTTATATTACGATGAAAACGATACGCTGGGGAATTCTCGGGCTAGGAAAAATTGCAAACAGTTTTGCTAAAGATATGCAGATTGTAGAAGGCTCTGAGGTCTATGCCGTGGCCTCGCGCTCACAGGAAAAAGCAGATGAATTTGGTGCACAATATAAAGCTACAAATTGCTACGACAGCTACGAGAAACTAGCTCAAGATCCCAATGTAGATGCTGTTTACATTGCGACACCTCACGTGCGGCATCATCAGGATACTTTGCTTTGTCTCAAACACGGTAAAGCTGTTTTGTGCGAAAAGCCTTTTGCTATGAATCTTTCTCAGGTTGAAGAAATGATCGCAACTGCAAAACAGCATAATGTCTTGCTGATGGAAGCCTTATGGACGCGTTTTATGCCGCACTTCAAATTTGTGCAGGAAGAACTGGCAAGCGGAAAATACGGAGCAGTTAAAACGCTTACTGCAGATTTTTGCTTTGATGCCCCTGTTAATCCCGACGGAAGATTATACAACAAAGATTTGGGCGGTGGCTCGTTGCTCGATATTGGTATTTATCCGGCCTTTTTGGCTTTGGCTATGCTTGGCAAACCTGAGGCTATTTCGGCGAAAGCCAAAATAGGAAAAACTGGTGTTGATGAAGAAACGGAGATGACCTTTACCTACGCTTCCGGCACTAAAGCTCATCTGGCTTCGAGTATTAAAATAAAAACCCCATCACTTGCGACCTTTGTATGTGAAAATGGAATGATCATAATGCAGGGTCAATTTCATATGAAAGATAAGGTAACCACGGTGCAGGACGGTGTAAAGGTAAATCACGATTTTGGCTATAAAGCAAAAGGCTATCATTTTGAGATCATGCACTTCGCAAATCTTTTAAGAGCAGATAAAAAGGAAAGCCCGATTATGACTTATGATTTCAGCCGTTTGTTGATAAAGACTTTAGACAACGTACGGGAATTGATAGGTCTGGAATACGACGTCAAAGGCTAAAAGCAAGTATTCTTTTTACGCATAAAAAACCGCCTGATCACGATGTGAAAGGCGGTTTTGTTTTTTTAGAGAAATACGATTACATCGCTCCCCACTCTTTTAGTGAGTCGGTATTCATTTTGATATAGTCTGCATTGCCATAAGCTTTTGCTCCTTCAAGGGATTTTTTAGCAGCTTCAATTGCAGCCTTCTTATCTCCTGCCTTAGCAAGAATTAAAGACTGCTGACGGTATTGCCAAAAGCCTGGCTTTTCAGTCATATCCATAGCCTTATTCATCCACATTTTAGCTTTCTCGATGTCTTTGCCTGAATTTAAGTAATAAACAGCCGCGTTATAATAATCTCCAGCGCTTGGTCCTGCCAGAGCCATATCGATGCTTTTCATAACTTCTTCATCAGTCATAACATTAAACTTTAACGGAACAACAGTGTCTGACCATAAAAAATTCAAAACAGCACTATCTGCCATTACCTCGTCAATAAGAATGGTAAAGGTTTCCATGTTCATGGGCATTTCCATCGGCTCTACCATTGTGCGTAAAGCTACTTTATCATCTTCAAATTCAGTAATTAAAGGGTTTGAATCATCGGTATAAAAAACCACTTCCCACATATCTTCACCCGGCACAGTATACAAACTGTAGGTACCTGGCTTTAATTCCTTTCCTGAAATCATTACCGGCTTGTCGATGATAAATTTGGTTGTAGCGTTTGCTCCGGTACGCCAGATCGAACCGTAAGGAACCAGGTCTCCAAAAATTTCACGACCGCGCATATTAGGTCTGGAGTAATCCACTTTAACTTCGGTAAGGCCTACCACTTGTTCTAACTCGGCATGCGGGCTAGCTGCCGGCGTTTGAACCTGGGCGTTAATTTTCAATGCAAAGAATAATAAGCCCGCTAAAAAAATTCGTTTCATTTGTAATAAGTATTTGATTATCAGAATATAGTTAAATTAAAAAAATGTTTTTGAATATACCTCATCTGCAGTCAATTTAAGTTAATAGATTCTTAATAATCGTATTTAATTCAGAGGTATAAAGTCGAATGAAACTCCGATGGAAGTGTGCTAATGTCCTAATATTTTTACAACTAACTACGGAACTTTAGATTTTGTTTAACTTTTCTGATTTTACCTTAGACAAAACTGCTCCTATCTTTACAAAACTTGCTCTTAGAAAGCGGGTTGTCTTACTTAAGAATTAAAATTTATGAAAATTTACACCCTGCACGAGAAACAGAAATTACCCATAAGCCTAAAAGAAGCCTGGGATTTTTTGTCTAATCCCGCTAACTTAAAAACCATAACCCCAGATTATATGGGCTTTGAGATTCTTTCCGGAGCAGATCGCCCTATGTATGCAGGGCAACTTATACAATATATTGTTACTCCAATTGCCGGTATTAAGACCAAATGGGTTACGGAAATTACACACGTGCAACATCTTGAGTTTTTTGTAGACGAGCAACGCTTTGGTCCGTACTCACTTTGGCACCATAAACATTTCATCAAAGAAATACCGGGTGGGGTTGAGATGGAAGATATTGTAGATTACAAATTACCTATGGGCATATTGGGCCAATGGGCTCATCCTTTTTTGGTAAAACCAAAGCTTCAGGAAATTTTTGAATACCGAAAGAAAAAGTTGACAGAACTTTTTGGTATCTACACTGAAAAGCAACTTGCCGAAGACGGAATTACCCGTCACGACATTTTAAATTAATTATTATGAAAAAGAATATTTTACTAATTGGCGGTTCACACGGTATAGGCCGTGCGATCGTTGAAAGCCTTAATGAAGACCACAATCTATTTGTTGCATCACGCACAAACGATGATCTTCAAGATCTCGAAGTAACCCATATAGAATATGATGTAAACAGTGGTAGTCTAGATACGGCAGATTTACCAGATACGCTTGATGGCTTTGTATACTGCCCGGGTACTATAAATCTTAAGCCTTTTAATATGTTGAGTGAAGAAACCTTTGAAGAAGATATGCAGCTCAACTTTTTTGGACTCATTAAATCACTTAAAACGGTAACAGACCGCCTGAAGAAATCAGAGCAGGCCAGTTTGGTATTCTTCAGTACAGTTGCCGTAAAGATAGGAATGCCTTTTCATACTAGTGTTGCTGCATCAAAAGGAGCTATTGAAGGTTTTGCCAAAGCTCTTGCTGCGGAATATGCACCTAATTTTAGAGTAAACGTAATTGCACCATCCCTTACCGATACCCCTTTGGCTGAAAAGCTTTTGGGGAATGATAAAAAACGGGAGAAAATGGATGAACGCCATCCACTCAAACGAGTAGGAACACCTCAAGATATAGCGAAAATCGCAAGCTTTTTACTCAGCGATGACAGCAGCTGGGTTACTGGCCAAATCCTGGGTGTTGATGGTGGTATGTCTACCTTAAACGTAAATTAGAAAGGTGTCCCTAAACCCGATCTAAATCAACCTAACCAACCGATATTTTAAAAGCATGAGTACTGTAAACATATTTTGGTTTCGAAGAGATCTGAGATTAGACGATAACGTGGGTTTTCTCGAGGCTTTAAAAAGCGATAATTCAGTTTTACCCATTTTCATTTTTGATAAAAAAATTCTTGATAAACTTCCTCAGGATGATGCCCGGGTAACTTTTATCTACGAAACCCTTCAAAAAATGCGTAAAACGCTTCAGGATGAACACGGGAGTTCACTGGCTATGTATTACGGCAAGCCCGAAGATATTTGGAAACAGATACTCAAAGATTACGAAGTTAAGAGCGTCTTTACCAACAGGGATTATGAACCCTACGCCAAAGAACGTGATGAAACCATCGAGAAATTACTACAAGAGCACGACATTGAATTCAAAACTTTCAAAGATCAGGTGATATTTGAAAAGGATGAAGTCGTTAAAAATGATGGAGACCCCTACGTTGTCTACACGCCCTATAAAAATAAGTGGAAGGAAAACTTTGATGAAGACAAGCATCTAAACATTCACTACACCAGTCAGCACCTCGATAACTTAATTGAAAACACCCGTCTTCCCAATCTTGAACTCAGCGACATGGGTTTCAAAAAATCAAGTCTAAAAGTGCCTGACTACGATGTTACCCCTACTCTAATTCAAAATTATGAAGACACCCGAAACTTTCCGGCTCAGGAGGGTACTTCGCGCTTAGGTCCGCACTTGCGCTTTGGTACGGTAAGCGTACGCAAAATGGTAAAAAAAGCAATTGCTGAAAAAAATGAAACTTTTTGGAGTGAACTGATCTGGCGGGAGTTTTTTATGCAGATTCTGTATCATTATCCGGAAACTGTTGATAATGCTTTTCGAAAAAAATACGATCGTATTGAGTGGCGCAATAATGAAGCTGAATTTGAAAAGTGGAAAAAAGGAGAAACCGGCTTTTTATTAGTCGACGCCGGGATGCGAGAGCTTAACAAAACCGGATATATGCACAATCGCGTACGTATGCTCGTCGCCAGTTTTCTGTGCAAACATTTATTAATTGATTGGCGTTGGGGCGAAGCTTATTTTGCCGAAAAATTGCTGGACTATGAGCAGTCTAGTAATGTAGGCAACTGGCAATGGGCAGCAGGTAGCGGTGTAGATGCAGCGCCCTATTTCCGGATTTTTAACCCGATGACACAGGTAGATAAATTTGATAAAGATAAAAAGTACATTAAAGAATTTGTACCGGAGTATGATACCGATGATTATCCGGATAAAATGGTAGACCATAAAGAAGCCCGTGAGCGTTGTTTAAAGACCTATAAGGCTGCGGTTTCTTAAAACCTGCTAAAGTTCTTCTAAGCTTTACTTAATTAGCTCGGCATCTTCTTTGCAGCATAGTAATTTTAACTTGTTAAATGAAATGCTATGAGAAGATTAATGATAATGCTGAGTTTGGGTGGTTTTCTGTTAACCGGTATTTCGTGCTCCAGTACTTACGGAGTACATTGAACAAACAGAACTAACGCTGCACCCGGACAGGTAAAGAAATATTACGGAGTACAAAGCGCTAAAGCTTTTGCTCCCGGTCAACAAAAGAAACGCAAGAAAAATAAGAGAAATTAGAATCCTTTAAATACTAAATACAATCCCGACTATTTGGTCGGGATTTTTGATTTTAGCGGTTTGCCTACGCGTAATAATAACGGAAACTCAAAAATCCTATATTCGTCAGATCCCCAGTTTTCTTTTACCGCATCACGTATTAATTCAACCGGATTACTCCCCTGCTTTTTTTCAAAATGCTTAACTGCAGACCAGGTGTTGAGATAATTAAGCAGTTGATCCTGTGTCCAGTTAACCTGAATATGCATTTTTGGCATTTCCAGCTCTTCAAAGGGAAACGGAATACTTTGATAGTGATCATCCAGATACTTCCGCTCAGGATCCCAGTAGTCGTTTGTAATTTCAGTATAAAAATGCTGAATAACTTCATTGAGTTTTCCTCTGGTTTTCAAGACTGAATATCCAATTACCGCCAGAATTCCCTCAGGGTTTAAGTGCTGATAAACCTGCTTATAAAATGTATCAAAATCAAACCAGTGAATGGCCTGTGCCACAGTGATCAAATCAAACTGCTCGGTTTGATTAAAATCTTCTTCAGCGGTTTGTACACGATATTCTATATTGGGAATTTGAGATGCCTGCTTGAGTTGTTGTTCACTAAGATCTGTGGCCAAAACCCGATTAAAGGTTTTAGATAAAACCGTGGCAACCTGAGCGTTTCCCGTAGCAACGTCCCAGGCCGCATTTTTATGTGCTACCAAACTTAGAAGGTGTTCATACAGTGCCTCGGGATAGACCGGGCGGTATTTCGCATAATCTGCTGCGTGATTGGAGAAGTTGTCTTTCATTTTTTTAATTTATAGATCGCAAATATCCGGCTTCTATCAATTCATTCAATTCAGTAACAGAAGTAAGTTTTCCGTTAGTCAACACCATTTTTCTATCAGATAGTTCCCATACATCCTGATAATAATGATCGGTTACCAAAATACCCTTTTTAGCTTTCAGCGAAATTAAAAACTCGTGAATCAGATCTTTAAACAACGGTTCAACCATCGAAAAGGGTTCGTCGAGCAACAAAAAGGGATGATCCAAATTCCCTATGAGTAACACCTCCAGATAACGCCGTTCTCCCATTGAAAGTTCGCCTACTTTTCTGCTTGCAATTTTAGGCATACGCGGCGCCTGAAACACCAAATCCTGTTCCTGCCCCTTAAGATATTGCGGTATCACATCCCATACCTTTGCTCCCTGCGGAAGGAAACTAAACTGGGGCAAATAACCTATACACTGACTTTTAATGATTTGTGATTTGTGCCAGAGTTTTTTACGAACGGGATAGAGGCTTTCATTAATCTTGAGCGTTCCTGCTTCAGCGGTTTGGGTACCAAAAATGATTTTTAGAAGGGTACTCTTTCCCGAACCATTTCGCCCAAAAACCCCCAGGATCTCACCGGTTTGTAAGTCAAAATCTACTGTTTCGAGTATTGATTTAGCACCAAAACTTTTACGTATTCCATTAACCTTTAAGAGCGCCAAGACCAATCAGTTTTAATATTAAAAAAGCAACTAAAAGCAACGCCGGACTCACCAAAAAATTAACCAGCCACGTCCTTAGAATCAAATATCGCTTGGTAAAGCCGCGGTTGTAATACCCGTAAAACTCGTGCTTGTGAAAATAGTTGTACATCAATAAGCCTACAGGTGTCCCAAAAATACCAAATACAATTACAGCCCCGTATAATCCCGCCAGCGGGGTGCTGACTACGGCAAAAAGCAGGGCATAAAACGTTATATCTTTATAAAAATTGATCATTAGTCTGGTCAGAGTTCTAAAAATACCCAATTTAAGATGCCTACAAGGACAATCTAAGCGATTTTTAAGGAGAATTTAAAATTGGTTTCAATTCAAAAATGTATTTTGGCGTCTTAGCTAAACTCTTAATATTATGACCCTATTTGTAGATATGGACGAGGTAATCGCAGACACGTATCAGGCACACATCGATTTGTACAACAAAAAATATAAAGCCAACCTTAAAAAAGAAGATTGTATAGGTTCTGAAGTCTGGCAAATGGTACCTGAGGAGCATCAGCACTATGTGCGTAATCACGCCAACGAACGCGGTTTCTTTATCGATCTGGAGGTGATGAAAGACAGCCAGGACGTTTTACGTGCCTTACAGGATAAGTATGAGGTGTATATCGCATCAGCTGCTATGCAGTTTAAAACCAGCCTCGAAGAAAAAGCCGATTGGCTTGATTCGCATTTTCCGTTTATACCCTGGCAAAACCGAATCCTATGTGGACACAAGCACATTCTCAATGGAGATATCCTAATCGATGACCGCTCGTATAATCTTAAAGCTTTCGACGGACGTGGAATTCAATTTACTTCACCGCATAACGTACATACCAAAGGCTTTGACCGTGCAGATACCTGGGAGGATATTGCGAAAATGTTATTATAAGCCCTCTTTATTTTCTGGAATAAGAGCTTTGTCGCTTACGCATTCGAGCATAAAAAACCCTCACAGGCTTTAAAAATCTGTGAGGGTTATATAATTTATAACTACGATTTCTTAAGAAGTACGTATGATTTTAGCACCTATAGCGCGCAAACGTTCATCGATATTCTCATAACCGCGATCTATCTGTTCGATATTGTGAATGGTTGAAGTTCCTTTAGCGCTCAAAGCTGCAATTAAAAGCGAAATACCGGCCCGAATATCTGGTGAGGTCATTGTAGTAGCCTTTAAAGTAGATTTAAAATTATGCCCAATTACGGTGGCACGGTGTGGATCGCACAAAATAATTTTAGCCCCCATATCAATAAGTTTATCCACAAAGAACAAACGGCTTTCAAACATTTTTTGATGTACCAGGACTTCTCCTTTTGCCTGAGTTGCCACGACAAGTATAATACTCAATAAATCTGGTGTAAAACCGGGCCAGGGTGCATCGCTAATGGTCATAAAAGAACCATCAATAAAGGTTTCGATCTCATAACCGTCTTTATGCGCCGGGATAAAGATATCATCACCTTTTTTCTCTATAGTGATTCCCAACTTTCTAAAAGTCGCGGGAATAAGTCCCAGATCATTCCAACTTACATTCTTGATGGTGATCTCACTACGGGTCATCGCTGCCAAACCTATCCAGGAGCCGATTTCGATCATATCTGGCAGGACAGTATGCTCACAACCGTTCAAGCTTTCAACCCCTTCAATCTTAAGCATATTTGAACCTACGCCGCTAATTTTCGCGCCCATCATATTGAGCATTTTACAAAGCTGTTGCAAATACGGTTCACAAGCCGCGTTGTAGACAGTAGTTTCTCCTTTAGCCATAACTGCTGCCATAAGGATATTTGCGGTTCCCGTAACCGAAGCCTCATCAAGTAACATGAAGGTGCCGCGAAGACCTTCCGGAGCTTCTACTCCATAAAATCGCTCTTCTTTGTTATAGCGAAATTTCGCCCCGAGCTTAATCATTCCCTCAAAATGGGTATCCAGACGGCGGCGACCTATTTTATCTCCACCGGGACGTGGAATGTAGCCTTTACCAAAACGAGCCAGCAAAGGACCAACAATCATAATCGATCCGCGCAGACCTCCGCCTTCTTTCTTAAAACGCTCACTTTCCAGATAGTCCAGGTTGAGTTCATCACTTATAAACGAATATTTCCCTTTACCCAGCTTCTGTATTTTGACTCCCAGATTGCTGAGAATATCGATGAGCTTATTTACGTCAACGATATCGGGAATGTTGTTAATAATCACTTTCTCCGGGGTTAGCAATACCGCACAGAGAATCTGTAAAGCTTCATTTTTTGCGCCCTGAGGCTGGATGGATCCTTTAAGCTGATGCCCTCCTTCTATCTGAAATGTTCCCATGAAATAGTAATACTAGCGATTAGTAACGCTTTTTGCTGCGTCCTGATTTTTTACGGTAGTTTGATTTACCCGAATTGGATTTACCCGACTTTTTCCCACGCATTAGTTTTTGCGCTTCTTTGAGGTCCTCATCCTTTTTAGCCAGATTGATCTGGCCGTCACTCAATTCAAACAAGTGCTTAAAAATCACCTCATCGTCAACGGTGTCTTTGTTCCAATTCAGGAAACATTTTTTCATATGATTGGCGATCGTAAACTCGAGTGCTTCACGCTTCTGGCCTTTTTCCCACTGCACGGCCACATCTATCATACGCTTGATGTTATTTCCGTAAAAGCGATATTTAGGGTGGTTTTGCGGGTAATCCAGAGGTTCAGGATGTTCTTCAAGCTTTTCGCGTGACGGTTTTTCGTAAGGCGAAACCACATCAAGTTTAAAGTCGCTGATAATAAAGAGTTGATCCCAAAGCTTGTGCTGAAAATCAGGCACATCCCGTAAATGCGGTTGCAGGTTGCCCATAACCGCGATAATACTTCGGGCAATGATATTGCGTTTTTTATCGTCTTCTTCGGCTATTGCCTGATTGACCATTTTTTGAAGATGACGGCCATATTCAGGTATAATGAGCTTTTCACGCTCGGTATTGTATTCTAATTGATCTATCAATTGTAAAATTTTAAATGAATTACATCGGTAAAGCTCACCATATATAAAACTTAATCAGTTCGGGGCGAGCCACCGAGCTTTTAATCTCGATATTCGAGTGAAGTACGTTTCACAAAGAAACATTTAGCAAAGTACTAAAAATTGTGTAAAACCCCACACCGGGAAAGCATTTTAGACTTCTTATAACGAAATAACGCCTTCTACAACCGATACTTCCTTATATTTAGTAATTACTGCATCCGGATTTTCCATTTTCACGTGGATGGATACGCTGGTGTAGGTGCCTTTGCTCGAAGCTTTGGTATTGATTACAGCTCCCATATTATCGAAAATCGCTTCGATCTCTGCAATTTTTTGATTATCAGAAGGAACAATAAATTTATACAGGTAATCAGCAGGCCAGCTTGTGGTGGTTTCTTCTAATCTTCCCTTTAATTTGGTATAAAACTCTTCCGGATTCTTATCGGTGCTCATAGCATAATTTTAGGGCACAAAGATACCATTCTCCGGCTAATTTTTGAATCGAAAGCTATTTGAGTATTTTTACCGGCAATCTGGAGCATAAATACTTTTCACTTGTGTATCCCGTTTGCCCAAAAAACTAAAGTCACAACAATTTGATACCAAAACGCATAGTCCTGATTGGAGGCCCGGCTACCGGCAAAACAACTCTTTTAAATGCGCTGAAAAGCAGAGGTTACCAATGCCTGGAAGAGGTTTCGCGACAGGTTACCCAGGCAGCACAGCAAGAAGGTGTTGAACAGCTTTTTTTGACCGAGCCGCTGCTTTTTAGCGATAAATTGCTTGAGAGCCGTATCAAGCAGTACTTTGAGGCCGCAGGCATGAAATCTAATTTTGTGTTTATAGATCGAGGCATCCCGGACGTAAGCGCCTATATGGATTTTATTGGTCAGCAATACCCCGAACGCTTTACGCAGGCTAATGCCAATTACCGCTACGATCACATTTTTCTGTTACCCATTTGGGATGAAATTCACGAAACGGATGAAGAGCGTTATGAGAGTCTTGACGAAGCAAAGAAAATACAGAACGAACTCGTCAAAACCTATACAGACCTGGGTTATGAGCTGATAGAAGTGCCAAAAACTTCGGTAGAAAATCGTGTAAATTTCATTTTACAAGAACTCAATCCATGAAACTATCACCCCAGGATGTGCTCAAAACCTATTGGGGTTACGATTCATTTAGGCCGGGCCAAAAGGAACTAATCGATGCCGTAATCAACGGGCGTGATACTTTTGCTTTATTGCCTACTGGTGGTGGTAAATCGGTGTGTTATCAAATACCCGCCCTGCTCAAAGAAGGGATTACGCTAGTGATCTCACCTTTGCTCTCGCTTATGCGCGATCAGGTTATGCAGTTGCAAAAGCGAAACATCAAAGCTTTATATATTCCCGGTGGAATACCTTATAACGAACTCGACACGCTGCTGGACAATTGTATTTACGGCAATTACAAACTGCTCTACCTCTCCCCCGAACGTCTGCAAAGCGAGCTTGTACTGGAGCGCATCAAGCAAATGAATGTATCCTTAATTGCGGTAGACGAGGCACATTGTATATCGCAATGGGGACATGATTTCAGACCGGCCTATCGCTCTATTTCACGCTTTCGCGAAAACCTTCCAGAGGTCAATTGTATTGCACTTACGGCAACAGCAACGCGAAAGGTTCAGGAAGATATCGTAGATCAATTGCAGCTGAACGACCCTGCGGTATATAAAAATTCATTTGAACGGAAAAATCTGGCGTACCGGGTTTTGTGGGAAGAAGATAAACGCAACCGGCTGGTTCAGGTATTTAAACGCGTTTCGGGAAGCGGAATTGTTTATGTGCGCAGCCGCAAAACCGCTATGGATTATGCAGCCTTCCTGCAACACAGCGGGATCTCTGCGGCATACTACCACGGCGGGCTAAGCAGCGGGGAACGCCAGGTGCGCTTTGAAGCCTGGTCTGCCAATAAAGCTCAGGTTATGGTTGCTACCAGTGCCTTTGGGATGGGTATAGACAAAGCCGATGTCTCCACAGTTATTCACGTAGAACTACCCGAAAGTATGGAAAGCTATTTTCAGGAAGCGGGACGTGCAGGGCGCGACGGGCAACCTGCCCAAAGTCTTATTCTTGTCAACCCTTCTGACGAATCCCGCCTGGCTAATCAGTTTTTAAATGTTTTGCCTTCGGTCTCATTTGTCAAAAAAGTTTACAAAAAACTCAACAGCTTTTTCCAGATACCCTATGGTGGTGGCGAGCAGGAAACCTTCCGCTTCGATTTCAGCTCGTTTTGCAAAACCTACAGCTTGAACACGCTGATTACCTATAATGCCCTGCAGCTTTTAGACCGCAACAGCATTGTTATACTTTCGCAGGAATTCTACCGCAAGGCAACTCTGCAATTACAGGTTTCTCCTGTTCAGCTTACCTATTACCTTATTCAAAATCCCGGTTTAGAAAGCGTCGTCAAGAGTGTGCTTAGAACCTATGGTGGTATTTATGACCAACCGCTGGCTGTAGATCATGTTTTGATTTCCAAAAAAGCCGGCGTACCGCTTCCACAAGTTCACGAAGCTTTTCTGCAACTGGAAAAAGACGAGCTTGCCATTTACGATCATACGCAATTTGATACCGCGATTACCTTTTTGGTACAGCGCGAAGATGAATTGACCATTAACCCGGTTGCTCCCGCTATTAAAGCTCAAAACACCCGAAAACTGCAACAGGTTCAGGCGATTTTGGGCTACGTGAAAAATCACGAGCAGTGCAGAAGCAAACAATTGTTAGCCTATTTTGAAGAAGTTCAGAAGAAGCCCTGCGGTATTTGTGATGTATGTCTTTCCCGTAAAAAAGATAAAAATGAGCGAAAAGGTTCAGATTTAAAAGAACACCTACTTTTGTTGCTTAAAGAGCGAGAATATTCGTCACGTGAGCTTTGTGAAAAGCTTGGTGATTATACCGAAAAAGAAATCATCTGCATTTTAAAAGATCTGCTCAACCAAAAACACATACGATTAACCCCAACTAACCGATATACTATATTATGAGAGATTTACGCATTGTATTTATGGGAACGCCCGAATTTGCCGTGGCCGGTCTGCAGAAACTATTAGAAGAAAAATACAAAGTGGTAGGCGTGATTACCGCACCTGATCGTCCCGCTGGGAGGGGTCAAAAACTCAATGAAAGTGCAGTAAAGCAATTTGCGGTAAGTCTTGAACTAAAGGTTTTACAACCTACTAATTTGAAAGACCCGGCCTTTTTAGAAGAATTAAGGTCGCTTAACGCCAATTTGCAAATCGTGGTAGCATTTAGAATGCTGCCTGAAGCGGTGTGGAAGATGCCCGAATACGGCACATTTAACCTCCACGCCTCACTCCTACCAGATTACCGTGGTGCTGCGCCTATAAACTGGGCAATTATAAACGGAGAGACTAAAACAGGAGTTACAACATTTTTTATCGATGAAAAGATTGATACGGGCGCTATAGTGCTTCAAAAAGAGACCGAAATCAAACCCCATGAAAATGCCGGAAGCCTGCACGACCGTCTGATGCACTTAGGTAGTGAACTTATTTTAGAAACCGTAGAACAGATTGAAGCAGGAACCGCCAAAACCCAAAAACAGACCGACGACAAAGAACTTAGTACCGCATACAAACTGAATCGTGACAACACCCGAATCAATTGGGACAAACCTGCGAAAGCGATTTATAATCTCATACGTGGTCTGAGTCCGTATCCCGTTGCCTGGACGCTTTTTACGAATGGAGATGCTAAAGAGCAGCAACTTAAGATTTATAAAGCCTCTTTGGAGGAAACGGGTACGCAAAACTCAGAACACATCGGCAAACTAATTGTAAATGGCGACAAACTGTATATCCCTTTAAAAAATGCCCGACTTCAATTGGAGGAAATTCAGCTTCCCGGGAAGCGCAAAATGCCGGTCAAAGATTTATTAAATGGATTTAGTTTTCACGAAAAGGCGAAAGTTATCTAAGACCGCATCAATACTAGGCTGGTTTAAATTTTGTTAAAATACGCAATCGTTATCAACAAAATGTTAAAGTTATCAACATAATACCCTATTTCCTGCGCTATTGCTTGCGTGGATGAATTATCCGTCTAAATTTGTTCAAACAATAAACAAAAGTTTAACCGACAATTAATTTTTTAATTTTATTACATTATGAACAAATCAGATTTAATCGACGCAATGGCAGAACATGCTGGTATTACTAAAGCAGCAGCTAAAAAAGCCTTAGAATCTTTCTTAGGAAATGTTGAGAAATCACTTAAAAATGGTGACCGTGTTTCTCTAGTAGGTTTTGGTTCTTGGTCTGTATCTAAACGTGCAGCTCGTGAAGGAAGAAACCCACAAACCGGAAAAACCATTCAAATCGCAGCTAAAAACGTAGTTAAGTTTAAAGCAGGTTCTGAATTATCAGATGCAGTAAACTAATTTTTCTGCCTATACTATTGAAAAGCCCTCTTACGAGGGCTTTTTTTATGCTTGTTATTTTTTTGTTAATATCAAAAAATAGCTTAGTTTAGAAGAAATTGTTTCCCCATGACTACAAACAAACCTCAGAAAGGACATTTACTTATTGCAGAACCTGCGATCATTGGGGATATCTCATTCAATCGTTCTGTGATCTTATTAGCCAACCACAATGAGGATGGCTCAGTAGGCTTCATCCTCAATAAGCCTCTCAATTTTACACTTGACGAACTCATACCCGAGGTTGAAGTGGAAATGCAGATCTACAATGGTGGGCCTGTTGAGCAGGACAACCTGTATTTTATACACAAGGTGCCCGAATTGATTCCTGACAGTATTGAGATCTCAAGCGGGATTTACTGGGGTGGTAACTTTGACACTGTGATTGACCTGATCTCCTCTAAAAAACTCTCTGAAGATCAGATTCGGTTTTTTCTGGGATATTCCGGTTGGGACAGCGATCAACTGGAGCACGAACTAAATGAAAATGCCTGGATCGTCGCAGAAAACAATTACCATAAAGAAATCATCAACAAGTGTTTTCCCGATTTTTGGAAAGAAAAAATGATCGAGCTTGGCGGTGAATATTTAATCTGGTCAAATGCACCTGAAAATCCCAGCTACAATTAATACGCTAGCCTAAACGTACTTTAGCATTTAGCTTACCCAGTAAATCTTTAGCTACCGTATTTGTATAGCTCTTTTTGCGGTATTTAGTTATGGGCTGAATGCCGGTAATCGTATTGGTTATAAACAACTCATCGGCCTTTTGAAGTTCAAAAGGTGAAATAGGGCTTTCTTCAAGCGTATAGTTTTCCAGCTTCTCAATAATCTCAATGAGCTGTTTACGAACAATACCCCGTAAACACCCGTCGCTAAGTGGCGGCGTTTTTATTGTTTTCCCTTTTACCAAAAAAAGGTTTCCATTCAGAGCTTCGGCTACAGACTTATTGGTATTAAGTAATAAACAATTTTGAAAACCGTTTTCTTCTGCAAAAATACTCCCGGTAACGTTAATCAGTTTATTTGCAGTTTTTAAGGTAGACAGCAAATCGGCATTCAAATAGTGGTCTTTATACAGCTCTACCTCGTAAGGCGCATCATTAAGTATATAAAAGGCATTATCAAGTTTACTTGCCAGTGCATAATAAAAAACACCCTTATCTTCAGGCAAATAAGTACCACCTTCGTTTCTAATAACGGTAAGGCGTAAACGCGCGGGACTTCCGACTAAATCGCAGGCTTCCAGCAGTTTTAAAAGTTCATCCTGAAAATACTCTGGTGTAAAGTGCATAGGTATCTGCATACGTAAAATACGCATGGAAGCCATCAGTCTGAAGTAATGATCTTCCCAAAATGCAATCTTATCTCCCGTATAACGCAAGGTTTCAAACACAGCGTCCCCATAGAACATACCCCGGTTATTGGGTGAAAATTGCGGGTTTTCAGTAAGCGTTCCATTAAAATTAACCATAAAAAAAGTCCCTTTTTTAAGAAGGGACAAATATACGTTTTATGTACTGCTTTCTAGTTAGAACCTATGATGTGTTTCAGTTCTGAAATTTGATTTTCCCAAAACATTTTTCCTTCATCCACTTCATCCGGCTCTGCAAAATCGGTTACGATAAGCGAGACGTCCTTAGTAATCTCATCAACAACAATACGTAGTTCAAAGAAGTACAGGTTCTCATCCTCTACATCGTCCATCCAACGGAACTTAATGCGCTCATCACTCTTTTTACCCAAGAGCTTTGCTTTCTCTTCGCTGCCGTTCCAGATAAAGGTATAGTATTCGCCGCGTGAGTTTACGTTATCTGCAAACCACTCAGACATACCTGAGGGAGAGGACATATATTGATACAATAAAGACGGTGAAGCCTGTATAGGAAACTCTATTTCAAATTTTACTTTTTCTTCCATGGTAATTAATTCGGTTGGGTCGCCAATATAAATATTAATTGTACAGTAAAAAAGATTAGCTGTATTTTTTTATTTTATAATTATCATGCTTGCCAGCTAAACAAATGTTTTTATATTTGCACCCGCTTAGGCAAGGCCTGAGCAGTTTTACATTTTGGCGAGGTAGCTCAGCTGGTTAGAGCGTCGGATTCATAACCCGGAGGTCGGGGGATCGTGCCCCCCTCTCGCTACAATTTTTAAGAAAGCAGTTGCATAGCTATGTAGCTGCTTTTTTTATGCTGAAAATTGAATAATTTTTCAGCTTACTCCCCTACTTAAAACTTTGAACACTAAAAAAGCTGCTTGTCAACTAGTTTCATTAGATGAATATTTTAAAATTCAGCAGAACTAATTAGCTTAAAGAATTTAAGTAATAAATTTTAAATCGATAAGAACTCCGTTTATTATCAGCTTTTTTCATTGGCAGGAACCCGAAACTCAAATTCAAACCTTCAGAAATAGTATTTATGAAAGTCTTTAGAGAGAATCTGGTGGCAGTCGTGTGAGTAATGGATTGGTATGGTAAGGCACCGGCTAAAGAAGGAATGAATTGGCATTCTCTTTTAGAAAATGAAGAGCTTTAGACATTTGGTTTTCAACAGTCTTAATTGAAATCCCCATATCTACAGCAATGTCTTTATACTTTTGTTTCTGAATTTTATTTTTAATAAAAATCTCTTTACAACGTGGTGGCAGCTTATCTATAAGACTATTTAATTTTTCTAAATCGCGATCTCTGGTTGTATTATATTCCTCCTGAGCACTTGCGATGACTTCCCATCGTATATTATCCAAAAAATCAAACTTTATTTTTTGTTTTCTTATGTGTTGTAAGAATTGGTTGTGACAAGAACGGAATAAGTAGCTTTTCAAGGACGTCGTTATTAAAATTGAGTCTCGTTTCTCCCAAAAGTTAACCATCGTCTCTTGCACAATATCCTCTGCCAGACTGGGATCATTACAAAGTTTTAAGACATAATTACACAACCAGGTATAATATGTTGAGAACAAATATCTATACGCAGCGGTATCTCCTTTCCTTAACTTTTTTAATAATTTTTTGTCCTCCATTTAGTATATCAGAAATTCTAAATTAATAAAAATTAAAAATAGATAGGGGTTTTTTATCAAAATTGTATCATAGAGTAAATAAACTTAGTATATCTATAAATGAAGGTTGAATTAACACTTATTGATAAGTTCTTAAAAGGAACCATTTCCAGTAAGGAAAAGCTTGAATTGAAAAATTGGGTTCAGGAAGATCCTGCTAATTTAGAGCTCTTTAAAAAGGAAATAAAAAAATACAATCCCGATAGCTCGATAAATTTTGATACCGAAAAAGCTTATCAGAAATTTATAACAGCTACAAAAGCTAAGAAGCAAACTCACAGGTTAGGGTATCAATTACTCAAGTACGCTGCAGTTTTTGCCCTTTTATTTACTATAGGGTATCAGGTGAATAAGTACACTAACGATGGCTTTGTAAATGAACAGGTCGTGACACAAGAAAAGGTTCTTGATACAACAGATCAAATTGTTATAACCCTTGCTGATGGTTCCAAAAAAGTACTCAGTACTAAAGATGACAACCAGATTAAAGATAAAGACGGAACCGTTATTGCTAAGAATAACAATAATTCCCTTTCATTCGTATCAAACGAATCTTCAGCTTCAGCAAAATTAGTCTATAACGAAATATATATTCCCTACGGAGAAAAATTTAAGATCATCTTGTCAGACGGCACGACAGTGTATCTGAACTCTGGCTCTAAGTTGCGATTTCCGCAGCAATTTGTGAGTTCAACAGCAGAGCGAAAAGTATTTCTCGAGGGCGAAGGCTTCTTTGAAGTAACCAAAAACGCCAAAAAGCCTTTCATTGTTAATGCGAATGATATAGATGTAAAGGTTTTAGGTACCAAATTCAATGTTTCCTCCTATGATACTAACGAGTCTGTAACTGCAACTTTGGTAGAGGGAGCCGTAAGTGTTTATAACAATAGCTCACCGGAAGAAGAAATGAAACTAACCCCTAACTATCAGGCTTCTTATAGTAAAAAAGATGGCAAACTCAATAAGGCCTTGGTTGATACAGAAATTTACACCGCCTGGATGCAGGATAAACTGATTGTAAATAATCTAAAATTTTCAGAAATCCTCATAAAGCTTGAGCGCCTTTACGATGTGAAATTCATTAATAAAGCTAACAATCTGAACGACGAAGTTTTTAAAGGAGAATTTGATAACGAAAACTTAGAAACAATTTTAAAAACTATTGCCTTAAGCACGCCATTCACTTACGAAAAAAACAATAACATAATAACAATTTCTAATTAAAAAGAAAAAGGAAGTGCTGCGAACACCCCCTTTTTTATACTAGATCATCAGTAATAATTCTAACAATCTAAACACAACTAAAATTATGAAAAATCATGGAAGAAACCTTGCTCTTCAAAAAGAGGAGCAAGGAAAAAAAATGGACTTTAAAATGAAGATCAGTCTCGTCATAGCATTTTTTGCTTTATTTCAGTTATCAGCTAATACAGTTTTCTCCCAGGTAAAAATTGAATTTGACGTCAAAGAGGTCCAATTGAATAAAATACTGGGTGAGATTGAATCACAAACTGATTACCGTTTTTTTTATAATGTGAACGAAATCGATGTAGTTCAGAGAATTTCTTTTTCGGCTAATAAGGAGACCGTTGAAAAAGTGCTTGAAAAACTTTCTGATATAGCTCATTTTAATTTTGTCATCAATGGGAAACAAATTGTCCTTACCAAAAAGGAAAAACCCAATCGGGTAATAGTACAAACTGTTGTAACGGGAATAATTAAAGACGATGGAGGGTACCCGTTGCCTGGAGCAAATATCCTGGTAAAAGGAACCACCATTGGAGCTACGACAGATTTTGATGGAAATTTTACAATTGAAGTCCCTGCGGATAAGAATATTCTGGTCATATCCTATGTAGGCTTTAAAACTGCTGAAATAGACATTACCGGTAAAGATACTATTGATGTGCAATTAGAAGCTGCTGCCGCGCAACTTGACGATGTGGTTCTTGTTGGATCAAGAGGTAAACCCAGAACAGATGTTAACCGTCCGGTACCTGTAGACGTGGTAGAGGCAAAAGAATTGGCGCTTACAGGTCAAACAGACTTGGGACAGCAAATTCAGTTCTCCTCCCCATCCTTTAACTCTGCAAAATATGGCGTTAACGGTACTACAAACTATGCAGAACCTGCGACGCTAAAAGGGATGTCTCCTGACCAATCCTTAGTATTAATCAATGGTAAAAGAAGACATCAATTTTCAACCCTGAATTTAAATGTTTCTCCAGGTTTAGGTACCATAGTTACAGATATAAACTCCATCCCATCAGGTGCACTTAGCAGAATTGAGGTATTGCGTGACGGTGGTGCTGCACAGTACGGTTCAGACGCGATATCAGGTATTATCAATTTAGACTTAAAGAAAACCGTAGGAGAAGGCACCTATATCGGTACAGCAGGTATTCATAAAGAAGGCGATGGTATAACCTTTAAACACAGTATCAATTATGGTTTTGGCTTAGGTAAAGAGGGCAGTTATTTTAACACAACTCTGGAAATGTTTACTTTTTCAGGAACTAACAGGTCTGATACCTATACAGGAAGAATATATCCTGTAGCACCAGAGGACTACGATCAAACCGGTCCTACTCCAGAATTCCCTTATGATACAGCTAATCCAAGAGAAGACAGAGGTTATTACCCTCAGGGAGATGTTGTTGTAGGTAATTATGGTGCAAATGAGAATGACACCTATCAGGCATTTTACAACGCCGGATTGCCGATAGGTGAAAAAGGCTGGAAGTTATACAGTTTTGGAGGGGTATCACGAAAAGATATTTTAGCCTACGGCTTTTTCAGAGCACCTTCAAATTATGGAAATTCAGCTTTAGGTATTTTTCCTGATGGTTTTGTACCAGAACTTCCAGGTTCTTCTGTAGATGTTTCAACCGTGGTAGGTGTGGATAGAATTACACGAGAAGGTTGGAACTATGACTTAAGCCTTAGTTACGGTAGAAACTATCTGGATCTTTTTGCTAACAACACGGTAAACCCTTCTCTAGGTAGTGCATCTCCTACAGAATTTAAGGTGGGTAGATATGACTTTAGACAAACGATAGGAGAGTTCAACATGTCTAAAGCCCTTAGTGAAACCTTCAATTTAGCCTTTGGAACACAGTATCGTACAGATAGATTTTTATTAAAGCAAGGTTCTCCAGAATCTTTTGAAGTTGGACCATTAGCTACAGAAGGCAAGGCAATAGGATCCAGTGCAAGACCAGGTATCGCTGATATTGACGAAAATGATTTGTCAAGAAGCAATTTTGCTATGTATGTTGACGTCGAAAAAGATTTTTCTGAAAAGTTATTAGTTGCAGCAGCTGTACGTTATGAAAATTACAGTGACTTTGGAGGTAACTTATCCGGTAAACTGGCAGGGCGTTATAAATTAACTGAAAACCTTGCATTAAGAGGTTCTTACAACAGAGGTTTTAGAGCGCCATCTGTAGCGCAAATAGGTAACCGGGTAAATACTTCAACGGTACAAAATGATGTCATTGTAATTACTAAGCAAGTATCTAGTGACGACCCTAGATTGGCTCAATTAGGTGTTAAAGATCCAGAGGCAGAAATTTCAAATAATTATAATCTGGGTGTTACTGCAAAATTATTAGGTGGTAAATTATTATTTACCGCAGATGCTTTCCGTATAGATATTAATGATCGAATTGTTATTACCGAAAGATTGGATACAGGTGATTTTCCAGCAGTTGCTGCGCTGTTTCCAGAAGCAAGAGAGATACGTTTTTTCACAAATGCGATTAGTACCAAAACTACAGGTTTAGATATCGTTGCCGCTTATAAGGAACGATTTTCTGAGAAAAGTAATTTCTCAGGTAGTCTCGCTTTGACCTTAAACCAAACGGAGGTAGTAAGTCAACAAGCTGCGCCTGCTGAACTTACCGCTGGCGGTGATCCAGATTTTAAATTATTGGGTGAGGTTGCAACCCAGCTAATCGAAGTTGCACAGCCTCGATACAAACTTCTGGCCAGCCTTAATTATACTACAGGAAGATTTGGATTTATAGGTCGTATGACACACTTTGGAGAAGTTCAGGCAGCAAGTGGTGGTTTATCCCTTGAGGATTCTAACGTAATCGAAAGTGATTCTGGAGATAGACTCGTACAGGTATTTAGTGATAAAGCCCTTGTTGATTTATCAATCTCCTTTAGATTCAGTGACAATTTCACATGGTCTATAGGTAGCAACAATATTTTTGATACGTACCCAGATAAGTGGAATAACACAAGAGATGGTGCTGTAGGTCAAGCCTCTAACTATTCAAGTGGTCAGATTCCTTATTCAAGAAACTCAAATCAATTTGGGTTTAATGGAGCCTACTACTATACAAGTTTGAATATTAATTTTTAAGAATCTAATTGCGTTGTTTGAGTTAGATTGTTTCTGGTTGTGGCTCCTACGGGAGCCACTTCTTTTAAAGTTATGGAAAAAACAGTAGCACTTTTTGCGTTTTTACTGTTAGGCGTATTCTGTAAACGATACAGCATTACGCCCGAAGGCTTAGGCGGAAAACTCAACAAACTACTTATTAATTTTTTCATCCCAATTCTAACCCTACGCTATCTCCCGGAGATTGAATTTTCTAAGAAACATATCTGGTTAATAGTATCACCGTGGATTATTTATGGCTTTTCCTTTCTTTTCTTTGAACTGGTTAATTTGATAAAACCTATTGAAAGAAAAACACGAGCCGTACTCATTATGACCTCAGGAATAGGGAGTGTTTCATTTGCGGGTTTTCCCATTTTTGAGATGTTTTTAGGATCAAAAGGTCTTGCTATGGGTATTATTCTTTCCCTCGCAGGTACGTTTGTCGTCTGTAACACGGTAGGTGTCTTTACTGGTTTTTGGTATGCCCAAAAGCAAACGAGTCCCCTCAGGCTTATAAAGGATATTATTGTATTTCCTCCGTTCTTAGCCATGGGGCTGGCATTTATATTCCTATTTACCAATACCAAATTTCCTGACTCTATAAATGAGATACTTGCCATACTGGCAAAACCATTTTCATTTCTGGCGTTATTTACCATAGGCCTTAACATCAGTATGAAATCTGTAAAAAGCAATAAAAAAAATTTCCTTTTGGGACAATCTTATAAACTTATAATAGCACCACTTCTTATATTTTTACTTTTCCTTTTTATGGGAGAACATAATTCGTTAGTTGCAAAGGTATGTGTGCTTGGTGCCGGCCTTGGTTCTATGAATACCATTGCGATCGTTGCGGCAGAACTGGGTCTAAAACCTGATTTATCATTTTTAATGCCCGGCCTGGGAATACCTATATCTATTTTGACCGTAATTCTAATTTATTTTATAATCTATTGATATGAATACAAAGAAAATAATCGGACTCATTCTGGGACCACTTGCCTTTTTTCTGATTTATTTATTTATCCATCCTAAAGGACTCTCTGAAGAAGGTGTTGCGATTTTGGCTGGTACTGCCTGGGTCGCCATCTGGTGGATAACCGAAGCTTTACCCATTTCAATTACTGCCTTGCTACCCCTGGTACTGTTTCCGTTGTCTGGCGGATTGGATCTGGAAACCACGGCAGCTTCCTTTGGACATAAATATATATTCCTGTATATGGGTGGCTTTATTATTGCCATCGCTATTGAAAAATGGAATCTTCACAAGCGTATTGCACTCAATATCATCAACATCATAGGCTCAAACGTGCGTATGATCATTTTGGGATTTATGTGTGCAACGGCATTTTTATCTATGTGGATTTCCAATACAGCAACATCGGTTATGATGTTGCCTATAGGGGTTGCCATCATAAAACAATTACAGGATAACCCCGATACTGTTGAAGATGAAAACCAGACTTTTGGCAAGGCGCTTATGCTCGCCATCGCGTACAGTGCATCAATTGGTGGTGTTGCGACACTCATAGGTACTCCTCCCAATTTAGTGTTGGCCGGGGTAATTTCTGATACCTATGGCTATGAAATTACGTTTATGCAGTGGTTTATGTTTGGTTTGCCTATTTCCCTAATACTCTTATTTATTTGTTGGGCATATCTTACCCGGTCTGCATTTACATTTAAGCAAAAGGAGTTCCCGGGAGGTAAAGCAGAAATTAAACGCTTGTTGAACAATTTAGGAAAGATCAGTTATGAAGAAAAAATGGTCGCCCTGGTTTTTGGGTTGACCGCTTTTTGCTGGATTACAAGATCTTATCTGTTACAAGCGATTTTCCCTGCTCTTGATGATACAATTATAGCGGTATTTTTTTCCATTTTATTATTTCTTATCCCCAATAAGAAAAGGACGAGAACTTTGATTAATTGGGATGAAGCTGTAAAAATGCCCTGGGGAATCATCTTACTTTTTGGAGGTGGAATGGCTCTCGCACAAGGTTTTGAGTCCAGTGGTTTAGCAATATGGATAGGTTCTCAAATGGGAAGTCTCTCAGGGCTTCATCTATTTTTACTGTTGCTCATCCTGATAGCGGCTGTCAATTTTTTAACCGAGATTACTTCAAACCTGGCTACCACAGCCATGTTGTTACCCGTTTTGGCACCAATGGCGTTAAATATAGATGTACATCCTTTTGTTCTCATGGTAGGTGCGGCTGTTGCAGCGTCCTGTGCATTTATGTTGCCCGTTGCCACACCGCCTAATGCGGTAGTATTTGGTTCGGGATATCTGAGAATACCCGATATGGTGAACAAAGGCTTTTTAATGAATATAATCTCTATAGTTGTACTCACTCTATTTGTTTATTTCCTGCTTCCGGAATTATGGGACATGGCAATAGATAGTTTCCCTAAGCATTTGAAGAAATAAAAAGTTATGATTTTCAAAGCATTTAAAAATCATATTAAACAGGTTAACAGCGTTGAAATAAACTACGTTATTGGTGGTAGTGGTCCTCCCCTACTTTTATTACACGGCTATCCACAGACATACTTTATCTGGCATAAAATAGCAGACCAACTTGCAGAATCGTTTACGGTTGTAGCTTCAGATTTAAGAGGTTATGGAGATAGTGGTAATCCACCCACCGACGCCGATCATTCCCCCTATTCAAAACGCGAAATGGGTAAGGATCAAATTTTATTGATGCAATCTCTTGGGTTTGATCAATTCTATTTGGCCGGTCATGACCGGGGTGGCAGAGTGGGCCACCGTATGGCTTTAGATTACCCTGAAGTTATTTTGAAATTGGCAGTTCTGGACATCGCTCCTACTTACACGATGTACAAAACAACCGATATGGGATTTGCAACGGCCTATTATCATTGGTTTTTCCTCATTCAACCTTATGATATTCCGGAAAAAATGATAGGTGCAGACCCGGAATATTTCCTGAACAAAAAATTGGGGCAATGGGGCAGGGATGACAACGCAATAACTCAAGAAGCAAGACAACACTATTTACGCTGCTTTAATCCTGAGACTATACATTCCAGTTGTGAAGACTATAGAGCTTCTGCAACAATAGACCTGGAGTTAGACCAGTTTGATATTGATACCGGTAAAAAATTAGCCTGTCCTGTTCTCTGCCTTTGGGGCGAAAAAGCGTTTGTTGGACGAAAATATAATGTTATTGAAGAATGGAAAATCTGGTCTGATGATGTGACTGGATTGGGGTTGCCCTGCGGGCATTATTTACCGGAAGAAGCTCCTACTGAAACAACCGAAGCTTTAATTGATTTTTTTAAACCTTTAAAACCGAAAAATTAGAATGAAAAAGTATGAAGTTGCAGTAATACCGGGAGACGGAATAGGAAAAGAGGTTGTACCTGAATCAATAAGGCTTCTCAATACCGTAGCGGTTGAGTGTGGTTTTGAAATTTCATATAAACACTATGACTATTCGTGTGAATACTATAAAAACCACGGAAAAATGATGGATGATGACGGCCTGAAAAAACTGAGAGATAGTGATGGTATCTTTCTTGGGGCTGTTGGTTATCCCGGAGTTCCGGACCACGTTTCCCTTTGGGGCTTACTTGTTCCTATCAGAAGAACCTTTCAGCAATATGTGAACCTCAGACCTGTAAAACTGCTTAAGGGAGTTGACTCTCCGTTGAAGAACCCTGGAAACATAGATTTCTACATTGTTCGAGAGAATAACGAGGGCGAGTATTCGTCAATCGGGGGAAGGTTGAATGAAGGTACTGAACATGAGTTGGTCGTGCAGGAGAGCATATTTACAAAACGAGGGGTTGACCGGGTAATGAAGTATGCGTACGAATTGGCAAACAAAAGAAATAAGAAGTTGACGAGTGCAACCAAATCCAATGGTATCATTCACACCATGCCCTATTGGGACGAGCGATTTAAGGCCATAGGTAAATTGTATCCAGACGTAGTACAATCTCAGTTTCACATAGATATTCTGACCGCTCATTTTGTAACAAGACCTCACGAATTTGATGTAGTTGTAGCAAGCAATCTTTTTGGTGATATCCTTTCCGATTTGGGGCCTGCTGTAATAGGTGGTATGGGTATTGCCCCTGGGGCCAATTTAAACCTGGAAAAAGAGTTTCCGAGCATGTTTGAACCCGTACACGGCAGCGCACCAGATATTGCTGGTAAGAATGTTGCAAATCCCATCGCTTCTGTTTGGACTGCGGCGATGATGTTGACGCATTTTGGTGAACATGAAGCTGCTGAACTGATAGAAAATGCCATTGAGAAACTTACGGGTGAGGGTAAAGTTTTAACGCCAGATTTAGGCGGAAATGCTTCAACTGTAGGCGTAACAGATGCTTTAATTCAAAACATAAAAACCAAATAAGGGTTGACAAACGGACTTTTTGCAAGAAAGATCCTGAAAACGACCTGAATTTTGTGCTGTAGTAACGTATTGATACTGATTTAGTGTTGTTAGAGACCGTAAAAATCCGTCTGGCTGTTAACGTTTCCGGAAGCTTTACTTCGAGATTCATTCCAAAATGGATAGGGGTATTTACCAAAACCTGCATCCTATAATAAAGAGATTAAAAGAATATTGGGTTTAGCAAACGTTTTCGCTTATCAGCTACACCTAAAATAACTAAAAACACTTCTTATGATAGATCAGGTCAAATCAGACAAATCTCCATCTTTAATTGAATACGGAATTACACACCAAAACATACACTATCAGTTAAGTCCTGAGCAATTGCATGAAATCACAATTGACAAAGGCATGGGCAAAGAATCCTCCCTTGGAGCTCTTGCTGTAAATACGGGAGAGTTCACCGGCAGGTCACCTATGGATCGTTTTATCGTAAAAGATGATATTACTGCAAATAGAGTATGGTGGGGTAACATTAATATTCCTTTTGAAAGTGATGCTTTTGATGCGCTTTATGATAAGGTAATTGAATATCTGAATGATAAGGAACTTTATGTTAGGGATGCTTATGCATGTGCAGAAAAAGAGTATCGTTTGAACATAAGGGTAATCAATGAATACCCCTGGTCTAACATGTTTGCCTATAATATGTTTTTAAGACCTACTGAAGATGAGCTTAAAGATTTTACCCCGGAGTGGACGGTTATCAATGCTCCCGGCTTTATGGCTGATGCGGAAGTAGATGGTACCAGACAACATAATTTTGCAATATTAAATTTCACAAAGAAAATTGCACTAATAGGAGGAACCGGGTATACCGGCGAAATCAAAAAAGGTATTTTCTCAGCATTGAATTTTATCTTACCCGTTTACAGGGATGCACTGCCCATGCATTGTTCTGCAAATGTGGGAGAGGATGGCGATACCGCAATCTTTTTTGGCCTTTCGGGCACCGGTAAGACAACGCTTTCTACAGACCAAAATCGGAAGCTAATCGGTGATGATGAGCACGGCTGGACTTCAGAAAACGGTGTTTTTAATTTTGAAGGCGGTTGCTATGCAAAAGTGATCAATCTTTCTGAAGAGCAGGAACCCGAAATTTATGGCGCGATTAAGAAAGGTGCTATTTTAGAAAACGTAATTATGGATGAAAATGGGGTAGTCGATTTTGAAGATACCTCGATTACTCAAAATACCCGGGTAAGTTATCCCATTAACCATATTGACAATATACAGATCCCCTCTGTAGCAGGCACCCCAAAAAATATCTTTTTCCTTACCGCAGATGCTTTTGGCGTATTACCGCCCGTTTCAAAACTGACTGCAAGTCAGGCTGCCTATCACTTTATTTCAGGATACACATCAAAACTTGGCGGTACCGAAGCAGGAATTGTAGAACCCCTCCCCTCATTTTCAGCTTGTTTCGGAGCCCCTTTTATGCCTTTACACCCCACCAAGTATGCCGAAATGTTAAATGAGAAAATCAAGCGCAGCGGTGCTCTTGTATGGTTGATCAATACCGGATGGACCGGAGGTGCTTACGGCGTAGGTACACGTATAAAACTTAAATATACAAGAGCTATGATTAATGCAATTCTTGATGGAAGCATTGATCCTGAATATAAATATGAAAACTACCATATTCATTCCGTATTTGGAGTTGCGCAACCCAGAACCTGCCCCGGAGTTCCTGATGAGGTATTGAGTCCACGTAAAACCTGGGATGATGATGCAGCATATTACAAGGCCGCGTTTAAACTGTCAAATGCGTTCCGTAAAAACTTTGAAAAATTTGAATCTTACGCTAATGAAGACATTCGGCGAGGAGGTCCACAGCGTTTTGATTTTTAATTGATTTTATTCCTTTTTGGTTTTCCCTGCCCAGAGATCGAGTGATTATAGTTCCCTCACTCCATTTTCAATGAAGCAGTTGTATTAAGTTACAACTGCTTTTTTTTATGCTCGAAACAAATTTAGTTTCAGCTCAATAAACTGACTTATTCTTATGTATAAGTTATATCTGAGTAGCTGATTCTTATTAACTAAATATAAATTTCTTAAAAATTACTCCGTGAATTTGGCGTCAAAGCGGCCTTCGGTAATTGTGTATAAGGTTTGCGTAATTTCGTCAAACACCTGAAATTCAAAAGTTCCTGAAACAATATTGTTTTCGTTATCAAATTTATTAATGATGCAATTTCCAGTATAATTTGAATTGGTTGAAATATTTCGACCTTCACCTGATATAAAAAAGGCCGCACCACCACCTTCGCCACTAGAAAAATCATTTAATGAAAATTTTTTTATTTTTTCCAAATCGATTCCTATGCTACCCAAATCAAGCTCGACAAGTTTTTTACTTTTGAATGTTGGAGAGATATTAAAATAATATTTATTGTCAACTAGCTGATAAAAACAATTAAATCTTCCACTATTATCCACAAAAGGTTCCCCATTCACCAAACACCCAAAAGTACCTGCTCCCGTTTGCGTCGCGATAGGTAAGCAATCTACTCCCCTACAGCCATCGTCATCCTTATTGCAGGAGATTAGGAAACAGGTAAAGATAATGAGGAAAATTTTCCATTTCATTTTATAATATTTTATCGTGTAAATCTCATATCAAATCTTCCTTCGGTTATCCGGCGCAAATTGCCCTCATTATCAACTATTTCAAATGAAAATGTTCCAGATACTATTTGATTTGACATATCTAACTTTGAGATATACAATTCGCCTGGATTTTCACTGCTTGTAAATGAAAAAATGGTATTGTTACTGAATATTGCATAAGCGTTGCCAGCTTTCTCTTCAACTAAATCATAGGAAGCACCTTCCTCTATTTCTTTATCAATAGTATTGATTATGATTGCTCTTCCTAAAAAGTTTTCATCTTCATTGTTTCCTTGCAGTTGAAAATACCATTTACCATCAATTAATTGATATACACAATCAAGAGGGTTTACTCCTCCTTTAAGAATGAAAGGCTTACCATCTAAAAGACAGCCAAACGTATTTTCACCAGTCTGTGTTTTAGGTGGTAAACAATCTACTCCCCTACAGCCATCGTCATCCTTATTGCAGGAGACTATTAAAAACATATAGAATAAGAAGAAAACCGCTTTTTTCATTTAATAGGATTATAAATTAAGGAATATAGCGCATATCAAAGCGGCCATCGGAGACCTCGACGATTTCACCCTGATCATTGACTGCTTTAAATGAGAATGTGCCGGAAATAATTCGTCTTTTCTCATCCAAAGCCAGAATTAGCAGTTGTCCCTTATAATTCTCATTAGTAGAGAATCTACCAAGTGAACCAGCAGAGATTAAATAATCTCCCCAACTCGATTGTTTGACATTTGGAATTGTTAAGGGGATCGCTTTATTTTCTGTCAAAGGATAATTTTGACTATAAAGAAGTCGAACAGATTTGGATGGATTAGTATTTTCGTTTATAAATAGTATAAATGTATATTCATCTCCTCTTTTAGCATATTGACATCTTAGTGTAGATTCATTTGCATTTCCCTTTGGTATCAAAACTTTCCCATTTACCAAACAGCCTGCTGTGTTCGCCCCGATGGTACTCTCTGAAGGAAGTTGTTCGATAGGGGAAAGATTACTATCATCATCGCTTTTGCAGGAGATTATAAAAAACATACAGAATAAGAGGAAAATTGTCTTTTTCATAGCAGTTTTAACTTATCTACTGTATTGCATATCAAAACGACCTTCTCGTATTTTTGCTATCTCGTTTGTATATGGATGAATTACATCGAACCAAAATGTCCCAGAAATGATTTGATTTTCTGTATCAAGCCTCGTGATAGTCAACTCACCAGTATTATTTATTGAAGTGTCGCTATTGAAAGTGCCATAAAAGAAAGTGCCATTTGCCTTACCATCTTCCTGTTCCAATAGAGGGTATGTCGTACCTTCACTTAACTCTAAATTCTCAGTTCCAATTGATATTCTACGATTAATACCATCTCTATCCCTATTACTCCCTTGTACAGAAAAATAATACTCTCCATCCAAAAATTGGTAAAAACAATCTAATGGATTTATTCTACCACCAGGTATAAAAGGCTCTCCATCCAAAAGACAACCAAACGTATTCTCACCAGTCTGCGTTTTAGGTGGTAATTGAGATAAAGGATTCTTATTGGCATTATCATCATCGTTTTTGCAAGCAAATAAGGAGATTACTAAAAAGATTTGAAGTACTATCTTTTTCATTAAAATGAATTTTTACTCGTGTCTAGAAAAAATACTGATGCGATTGGTAAGTTAAGGCATTGATTTTAAAAAATTTTAAGGAATTCCTCAATCGGGCGAAAGATGTAGAATCACCTAAAAAGATCATTGAATAAAGTAGTATTTTAATGCATTCAAGAAATTGAAATTTCACCCACATTTTTACAATCTACTGAAAACAATGACTCCCAAAACAAATTTCTTTTTCATGGCACTGCTGCTTACACTTAGCCTATCGTGTACCAAAAAGAAAACATCCCAGCTACAAACCGATACAGCAGAATTAGTTCATCCTTTAAAAACGGACACCCTCAAATTCACCTCAGGAATTCGCTCAATTTTTCAGGATAGTAAAGGCCGTTTTTGGTTTGGTAGTCTGCAGGAAGGAGCAGCAGTATTTGACGGGAAATCCTTTACCTATTTTACCATTAAAGAAGGGCTGTCTGACAACCAAATTCATTCGATTCAGGAAGATCAAAATGGGATCATCTGGTTTGATACCCAGGATGGTATTAGTAGTTATAACGGTAAAAAAATAACCAATCACACCGCGTCGCAAAATACACCGGCTTATGAGACTTTTCCAAAACCGAGCGTGGCTTCTCAGCAGGCCGTCTGGACGAAGACTGACAGTGATTTGTGGTTTGGGGCCGGCACTAAAGAAGGCGTCTATAGATACGATGGGCAGAACCTTCAGTATCTAGCATTTCCGCCTCATCAGGTTTTGAATCTGTATGATAACCTGTTTGCGGTTACCGATATTTCAAAAGGGAAAAACACGATTTGGTTTGCTACCTATGCGGGGGTTTTTGGCTATGATGGCCGTGATTTCGCAATCATTAATGACAAAAGCATGGGCTTCGACAGAACCATTGAGCAATTGCACATTCGCAGTATTTTAGAAGATTCTAAAGGCCGACTTTGGCTGGGCAATAATGGTATTGGTGTATTGTTGAAAGACGGAGATTCTATTGTAAATTTTTCAGAAAAAAATAACCTGATTCACCCAAATAGTAAAAAGAAAGGCGATAAATCTCCCCCGGGTACTTTAGAACATGTATTTACGATTGCGGAAGATGGCGATGGAAACATTTGGTTGGGAGATAGGGATGCCGGAATCTGGAAGTATGATGGTGACAGCCTGAAAAACTTCACCGTTAAGGATGGACTAACCAATGACCATGCACTTGCTATCTATAAGGATCAAGACGGCGTTTTATGGTTTGGGATGAATGACGGAAGCGTTTTTACCTATAACGGAAAGACATTCGAAAAACAATTTTAAACGCTGAACGTTTAGCATTATTTTTCTTGAAAACCACTCAATATCAAAAGCTTTTTTGTCTACAAAAGTAATTATAGTATATTCGACTATTAGTATATCGAGTTCCGTAAAAAAGCTATGAAATATAAGTCCTCTACCCTTCTGATCATTTTAGCCCTGCTAACTAACATATCGTGTGAGAATACTAAAACCAAAGAGAACCAGGAAGCTTATGATACGCTTTTTACCAAAATTCCGGCAGAACTAACCGGTATAAAGTTTATCAATACAGTAAAAGAAACCGAAGATTTTCATCCGTTTAACTACCCCTACATCTACAACGGCGGCGGCGTGGCGATTGGCGATATCAACAACGACGGTTTAGATGATATCTATTTCACAGCCAATCAAACATCAAACAAACTTTACCTCAATAAAGGCGACCTGCAATTTGAGGATATTACAGACAAAGCCGGAGTGACCGACGCTCAGGGATGGACTACAGGCGTGTCTATGATTGATATCAATGACGACGGCTGGCTAGACCTGTATGTGTGTAAATCAGCTTCGCGAAATGAACCCGAACTCCGTAAAAACCTGTTGTTTGTCAATCAGCAAAACGGCACCTTTAAGGAAGAAGCAACCCGATGGGGAATTCACGATGATGGCTTTTCGGTACAATCCTATTTTTTGGATTACGATAAGGATGGTGATCTCGATTTATTCCTGATTAATCACCGGGATGATTTTTTCAACTCTATTGATCTTGACGCACTCCTGGCCGATAAAGATTATTTTCCGCAGACTTCAGACCATTTGTACCGCAATGATGGGACTTTCTTCACCGATGTCACCCTTGAGAGCGGCATCATAAACAAAGAATACAGCCTGAGTGCTTCTATAGGTGATTTTAATAACGACGGCTGGCCCGACATCTTTGTGGCTAATGATTTTATTACGCCAGATAAATTATACCTAAACAAACGGGATGGCACCTTTAGCAATCAAATCAATACCCGGGTAAAACATACCTCCTACAGCAGTATGGGCTCTGATTATGCAGATATCAACAATGATTTTCTACCTGATCTTTTGGTACTCGATATGTCTGCGGAAGATCACCAGCGCGGCAAGCAGAATATGCCAAGTATGGACACAAACGGGTTCTTGAAAACCGCCCTTTCCGGTTATCATTATGCCTATATGTCTAATGTACTCAACCTCAATAACGGTAATGGGTACTTCAGTGACATCGCGCAATACGCCGGGGTCGCCAAGACCGACTGGAGTTGGGCGCCACTTTTAGCCGATTTTGATCAGGACGGGTATAAAGACATTTTTATCAGTAACGGAATCAAGCGCGAACTCGGAAATCAGGATTTTGGAAATCTCATTCACAATTCGGGTAAATTTAATGTGGGTGAAACGCCTATTGCTAAGATTTTAGAGCAACTGCCCAGCAATAAACTGAAGAATTACGCCTATAGAAATAAAAGCCAGCTTGCTTTTGAAAATGCAATTACAGCCTGGGGATTTGAAGAAGCTGTTAATTCTAACGGTGCCGCTTACAGCGATTTGGATAATGATGGTGATCTGGATTTGGTACTTAACAATATGGATGCTGAAGCTTCGGTATATCGTAACAACTCAACTGCAAACTTCCTTTCTGTAAAACTTACAGGGCCCGGTAAAAACAGTTCAGCCTTAGGTGCTACCGTTCGCATTTATACAGACAGCCTTCAACAGGAACAACAGCTGTATCTTTCAAGAGGCTTTCAATCTTCAGTATCGCCAACGCTTGTTTTTGGTCTCGGTCCTGAAGAACAGATTAACAGAATTGAAGTAGCCTGGGGTGATGGCAAGGTATATACCGAAGAATACCTCGATGCTAACCAGTTTCTGGAAATCAATTATGCCGATTCCAATCCAATGAGTAAAGCCCAGGATCAATCCTTACCGGCTGCGTGGAAATCTGTAAATCCTAAAAGCCTGGGGCTCAATTACGCACATCGCGAAAAGTACTACAACGACTTTGACCGGCAGGTACTTCTTCCTCAAAAACAATCGCAAAAAGGACCTGCATTTGCAGCTGCTGATCTCAATAATGATGGTCTGGAAGACTGGTTTATTGGCGGAGCACGCGATCAGGCGGGGATTATTTATTTTCGGGAACAATCGGGTGCTTTTAAGACTGTATCACAGCCCGCATTAGAAGCTGATAAAAAGCATGAAGATCAGGGCGCTGTATTTTTTGATGCCGATAAGGATGGCGATCTCGACCTCTATGTAACCAGTGGCGCTTATGAATTTGACGAAAATGATACCCTGCTTCAGGACCGATTGTACCTGAATGATGGCAGCGGCAATTTTTCAAAAACCAATATCCTGCCTGAGATGTTGACAAACACAAAAGCCGTAGTAGCTTACGATTACGATGCAGATGGCGATCAGGATTTAATTGTAGGCGGTCATGTGGTTCCGGGCAAATATCCCCTGAGCGCACGTTCTTACATTCTAAAAAATAATAACGGAAGATTCACAGACGTCACGCCAGAGATAGCACCCCAATTTGAAAATTTAGGCATAGTAAATGAGCTTCTAATCAGCGATTATGACGGCGATGGTCAAGGCGAATTAATTGCGGTTGGCGAGTGGATGTCCATTCATTTTTTTGATTTTAAAGATTCAAAATTTGTAAAAAAAGAAATTGACGCGCTGAAGAATACTTCCGGTTGGTGGAATACCATTGCCGAAACCGATTTTGACGGTGACGGCGACCTCGATTACTTTGTGGGTAATCTGGGCGGAAATAATAAATTTCATCCTACTCCGGAAAAACCGCTTTTCATTTTTGGCAGCAACTTTGACGACGACAAAACCTATGATATGGTGCTCAGTAAAACCTATCAGGGTAATTTGGTGCCCGTGCGCGGAAAAGAATGCTCTACGGCGCAGAATGCTTTCGTAAGCGAAAAAATCAAAACCTTTAAAGAATTTGCAAACTCTTCAATGGAAGATATTTACGGTACTGTAGAGCTTTCCAATTCCTACCGGCAGGAGGTGGTTGAGTTTAGGTCGGTGTATTTAGAAAACACCGGAAACGGAAACTTCAGCCTAAAGTATTTACCGGCAATAGCCCAGCTGGGTCCCACGATGTCTTTTGCCTTTGTTGATGTCAATGCTGATGGTTTTACAGATGTGGTGGGTGCAGGAGGCATTTATGAAGCCGAAGTAGAGACCGTACGCTACGATGCCAATGTGGGCTATATTTTGTTGAATGATACTAAGGGGAATTTTAAGCCGTACAAAGACCGTAATTTTTACACAGGCGCAAACACCCGCTACATTCATCCATTTTTCGTAAATACTGAAAAATATCTGCTTGTGACTAACAACGATCGGCCTCTTTCTGTTTTTAAGTATTGAATCTATAAAACGTAAACCTTTGCATTTCCTTTAGCCCGAGAAATTCTGTAAAAAAACAAGCCTTTTTTGGTTTTTCAATAATAAACCCTTAAAAAGCTATATTTGTTTTACCAACCCTAATCAAATGGAAAAAAAGAAATCCTTTACCATTTACGACCTTGCGCGTAAACTCAATTATTCTCCAAGTACGATTTCACGGGCATTAAAGAATCACCACAGCATTAGCGAAAAAACGATCAAAATCGTAAAAAAAGCTGCTGAAGAAGAAGGCTATCGTCCAAACATTCTGGCGGCCAGTCTGCGAAATAACCAAAGTAAGACTATTGGAGTTTTGGTAACCCGTATTAACCGTCCGTTTATCTCATCACTGATCAGCGGCATTGAAAATGCGGCCAGCAAGGAAGGCTACAACATCCTGATCAGTCAGTCTAACGATATTTATAAAAATGAGGTAGCCAGCGCAAAAGCACTTTTTGACAGTAGGGTTTGTGGCATCATTGCTTCGCTGGGAATGGAAACCGAGAGCATCAACCATTTCAAACAGTTCTCAAAAATGAATATTCCGGTGGTTTTTGTTGACCGCGTACCAGCAGATTTTAAAAGTTATACCGTTGTCATTGATAATTATACTGCGGCATTTAATGCTACTACACATTTGATAGAACAGGGTTGCAAACGCATTGCGCATTTTGCAGGGGCGCAGCACCTCAACGTGTATCAGGATCGAAAAAAAGGATATACCGATGCCCTGATTGAGAATGGAATAGCTGTAGATGAATCGTTGATTATTACTATGAAAACCCTGAGCTCCGAAGAAGGTGAGACTGCCACTACCCGACTGATGCAGGCCGCAACACCGCCAGACGGAATTTTTTGTTCTAACGATACCACGGCTGTTAGTGCGATTTTAACCCTGAAGAAGATGGGTATCAAAATACCTGAAGAAGTGGCAGTGATTGGCTTTAATGACGATCCCATATCCTCTATTGTAGAGCCGGCGCTTTCTACCGTATCTCACCCGGCCATTGAGATGGGCGAATTGTGTACCCAGCGCATCTTGCAGCACGTTCTTAAAAAAGATGATACCCCTAAAATTGCTGAACGCAGCGTGCTCGATACGCATCTCATAATCAGAGCATCCAGTACGCGTAAAAACGCGTAAAAAAACTTTTTTGAGTTGAAATACTTTTCAATTTAACGCAATCGATTGTTTAATTTTCACTAAATTTCCGTTTTTGATTGCCGTTGCAATCGATTGAGAATAAAGACTCCCATAATTTATGAAACAACTTATAACGCTTATTTTAATAGGGTTTAGCCAGTTACTTATGGCCCAGGATGGTTACAAACTCTGGCTTCAGTATGCTGAAGTTGATAATCCAAAAGTGGTTGAACAGTATAAAAAATACAATACCAAGGTACAGCTTGACACCACCACCGCTACCGGAACCGTTATACATAACGAACTTAATCTGGCTTTAGGTGGTATGCTGGCTCAGCAAGCTGTATTAAGTTCAGAACAGCCCACGCTGGTCATTTTGAAATATTCGGCCCTTCCTCAAAACCTGAAAAAAGAATTTGATGAACTCAGTGAGCTTCCCGAAGATGGGTATAAAATACTAACGATGCGCAGTGATAAACGTGATGTTATCGTCATCAGTTCAGCTTCAGAAAAAGGCTTGCTCTATGGGACTTTTGCATACCTCAGAGAAATGCAACTTCATAAAGACCTCTCAAAATTGGACATTACCGATGCTTCTAAAATCAAAAAAAGACTTTTAAACCATTGGGACAACCTGGATCGCACGATCGAACGCGGGTATGCGGGTTTCTCGATCTGGGACTGGCATTTGTTACCCAATCTCATCAAGGAAGAATATATAGATTATGCCCGCGCCAATGCTTCAATAGGGATAAACGGGACGGTTTTAAATAACGTGAACGCCAGCGCCTATATCCTTCAGGACGATTATCTGCAAAAAGTAAAAGCGCTTGCAGACGCCTTTAGACCTTACGGGATTCAGGTATATCTCACCGCTCGGTTTTCGGCACCCATAGAAATCGGCGGACTCAAAACTGCTGACCCGCTTAATACCGAAGTTCAAAAGTGGTGGAATGAAAAAGCTAAGGAAATTTATGAGCTGATTCCTGATTTTGGCGGGTTTTTGGTCAAAGCCAATTCGGAAGGGCAACCGGGACCCAACAATTACGGCAGATCTCACGTAGACGGAGCAAATATGCTGGCTGATGCGGTTGCGCCTTACGGCGGAATTGTAATGTGGCGCGCCTTCGTCTATTCCGATGAAAAGCCCGAAGACCGGGCGAAGCAAGCCTACAGCGAGTTTGTTCCTTTTGACGGAAAATTTAAAGATAATGTACTGGTTCAGGTAAAAAATGGAGCTATCGATTTTCAGCCGCGTGAGCCTTTTCATCCCTTATTTGGCGCAATGCCTGAAACTCCGTTAATGATGGAATTTCAAATCACTCAGGAATACCTAGGGGGCATGTCGCATCTGGTATTTTTACCTAAACTTTTTGAAGAAACCCTGCAGGGAGATACCTATGCCAAAGGTACGGGAAGCACTGTAGCTAAGGTTGTAGATGGTAGCCTAAACCAAAAGGAACTTACCGGGATGGCCGGTGTGTCAAACATTGGTAACGCGCGCAATTGGACCGGGCACCCCTTTGCACAGGCAAACTGGTATGGCTTTGGCCGCCTGGCCTGGAATCCCGAATTAAGTGCAAAAACAATCGCACAAGAATGGCTGGGACAGACGTTTACTCCCAATCCCGAGTTCGTTAAGCCTATGACCTCCCTCCTGCTCGATTCGAGGGAAGCTGTTGTAAACTATATGACTCCGTTGGGATTACACCACATTATGGCCGAAGGGCATCACCAGGGCCCGGGCCCCTGGGTAAAAGATTTGGGCCGTGAAGACTGGACTTCGGTCTATTATCATAAGGCAGACAGCCTGGGAATTGGTTTTGACCGCACTTCCTCCGGAAGCGATGCGCTTGCTCAATATGCTCCTGAAATTGAAAAAGCTTATGAAAAAATAGAAACCACGCCGCAGAAATACCTGCTTTGGTTTCACCACGTACCATGGGACTATAAACTCGAAAATGGCCAGACACTCTGGTACAATCTGGCACGAAAATACCAGGACGGTGTAGAAGAGGTTGAAGCAATGATTAATACTTGGAAAGACATGAAGCCTTATGTGGGTGATCAGGTTTATGAAAAGACCCGTATGCTGTTAAGCATTCAGCTTGAGGAAGCCCAATGGTGGCGCGACTCTTGCCTGCTGTACTTTCAGCAGTTTTCAAACAAAAAAATGCTGGAATTTATTCCGCAAGCCAAAAACAATCTTGATTATTATGAATCCATCCGGGACCCTTATGCTCCGGGTATAAAACCCTCCTGGGATTAATATGAAACAAAAAGTAGCCCTGGTTACCGGTGGCAATGCCGGTTTAGGTTTCGCAACCGCAAAAAAACTCTGTGATGAAAACATCATCACCTACATCATAGGCCGCAATCCGGAAAAAACAGAACAGGCCCGGCAAGAACTGGGGCCAAACGCCCGGACGTATATTCTTGATCTGGCCGAGCTTGATAAAATTCCGCAGACAATCGCCCATATCGCAAAAGAAGCCGGCAGCATTGATATTCTGGTCAACAATGCGGGAATCAATATGAAAAAAAACTTTCTCGAGGTTACTGACGAAGAATTTCAACGCATCATTCACACCAACCTGACCAGTGTTTTTGTCGTGAGCCGCGAAGTGACCAAAGTGATGAAAAGTCAAAACTCGGGTAGCATCATCAACATCAGTTCGATGGCTGCTCAGTACGGCATTCCAAAGGTGGTGGCCTATACGGCCAGCAAATCGGCTATCGAGGGGATGACGCGCTCCATGGCGGTCGACCTTGCTCCTTTTGGTATCCGCGTAAACTGCGTGGCCCCCGGTTTTATCAAAACCAATATGTCAAGTAAAGCCCTTGACAGCGACCCCGAACGCAAGAATAAAGTGCTTGGGCGAACTCCGATGGGTAAATTGGGAGAACCCGCAGATATTGGGGATACTGTTTATTATTATGCTTCGGATCTTTCTAAATTTACAACAGGCACCGTTCTCTGTGTTGACGGTGGAAACTCAATAGGATTTTAAAAATGAATACAACGATTATTAAAACCATGCGCTGGTATGGAGAGCGTGATTTATTAAGTCTGGAAGATTTACTTCAGGCAGGTATTACAGGTATTGTAACTGCTTTACATCATATTCCGGTTGGGGATATTTGGTCTCCCGAAGAAATTAAAAAAACCAAAGATAAAATAGAAGCAGCCGGGATGACCTGGGATGTGGTCGAGAGTTTACCCGTGCACGAAAACATTAAAAAGCGCACCGGAAACTACGAGGAACTCATCGAAAATTACAAAGTCAGTCTGAAAAATCTGGCAGATCAGGGCATCTATACCATCACATATAACTTTATGCCTATTCTCGACTGGGTACGCACCGATCACCGTTTTAAAAATGCAGTAGGTGCCGAAATTCTAAAATACGACCCCGTAAAATTTAAGGCGTTTGACCTGTTTATTCTGAAGAGACCCGGAGCCGAAAGTGATTATACCGAAGCTCAGATCACAGAAGCCAAAGCGAAATACGATTCGCTAAGCGAAGAGGAACGCGACGTGCTCAAAAAGAGTGTGATGCTGGGTCTACCCGGCAGCACGGTAGATTTTACTACTGAAGATCTCCTAAATCAACTTGCCGAATATAAAGACATTGATGAAACCAAACTGCGTGAGCATCTGGTTCTGTTCCTGAAAGCCGTTACGCCTACTGCTGATGCTATTGGTGCAAAACTGGCCATTCACCCGGATGACCCACCGTTTTCGGTATTGGGACTGCCCCGTATTGTTAGCACGGCAGATGATCTTGACGCTATCTTTTCGCAAATTGAATCAACTTCCTGCGGACTTTGTTATTGCACCGGTTCGCTGGGTGCCAATCCGGCAAATGATTTGCCCGGAATTTTCAACACGCATAAAGAGCGGGTACACTTTCTACATCTCCGCAACGTACAGAAGTTTGAAGACGGTTCATTTTATGAATCAGACCATCTGGACGGCGATGTGCCTATGAAGCAGGTGATGCGACAAATCATCGATTACACTACAGCAAACGGTAAAAAAATCCCGATGCGCCCTGACCACGGATATTTGCACGCTTTGGAAAAACACAAGCCGTATTATGTGGGGTATTCATTTATAGGAAGGTTGAAAGGGCTGGCTGAACTTACCGGCCTTGAACTGGGATTGCAGAAAAATTAAATCCAAACCGGGTTGGAAGACCCGCAAAATTTAAATTATGTTTTTAAAATCATTTAAGCTGAAACTTCAAACACTGGCACTACTGTTAGCAATCGGTACGATCACAACTAACTTTGCCCAGGAGCAATTGGTATCGACCGCGCCAGTGAATGATTCGTTTACGCTGAGTGATTCTGAAACCATCGCAAACCTGATTGTCGATGCTGCAGATTATGATGGTGTACATATCGCCGCTAAAAACCTGCAGCTCGATCTGGAGCGGGTTACCGGCAAAAAACCGGAAGTTTTAAATAAGCTTTCGGCTAAACCACAATTGATTATTGGAACACTTGGAAGAAGTAGTTTTATGGATTCGCTGGCGCAAACCGGTAACTTAAACGTTTCCGCTATTGAAAATAAATGGGAAGCCTTTAGCATACAACAGGTAGGCGATAATCTGGTTATTGCAGGTAGTGATAAACGCGGAACTATCTACGGTATTTACACCCTTTCTGAAGCTATAGGTGTATCTCCCTGGTATTGGTGGGCAGACGTACCGGTCAAAAAATCGGAAGAACTATATGTGAATTCAAAAGTTTATACAAACCCGGGATCTAAAGTTCAATATCGTGGTATTTTCATTAATGATGAAGCTCCTGCGCTATCAGGCTGGGTAGGTGAAAACTTCGGAAGCTTTAACCACGAGTTTTACGAGCACGTATTTGAATTGATTTTAAGACTTAAAGGCAATTACCTCTGGCCCGCAATGTGGGGACGCGCTTTTTATGATGATGATCCTGAAAACGCGGTACAGGCTGAAAAATACGGAGTGGTAATAGGTACCTCACATCATGAACCCTTGATGCGGGCTCACGTAGAATGGGACCGCTATGGCAAGGGCGACTGGAACTATGCCACAAATCCCAAAGTCTTAAAGGATTTTTGGAAAGCGGGAATTGAGCGTATGGGTGATAATGAAAGTATCGTAACGGTGGGAATGCGTGGAGATGGTGACGAACCAATGACTCAAGGAACCGCTATTGAACTTCTAGAAGGGATTGTAAAAGATCAACGAGAAATTATCGCAAACGTTACCGGAGAGCCTGCAAGCAAAACTCCACAAATCTGGGCTTTATACAAGGAAGTGCAGGATTATTACGATCAGGGTATGCGCGTACCCGACGACGTAACCCTGCTCTTGGCTGATGACAACTGGGGAAATATTCGCAAATTACCCAATCCCGACGATGCTGAACGAGCAGGAGGTTACGGTATTTATTATCACTTCGATTATGTTGGGGGACCGCGCAACTACAAATGGCTGAACACCAATCAAATCGGTCGTGTGTACGAGCAAATGTCTCTGGCCTATGATTACAACGCACGCAAAATCTGGATTGTAAACGTGGGTGACATTAAACCAATGGAATATCCCGTCAGCTTCTTTCTGGACTATGCCTGGAATCCGGAAACTTTCAGTATTGATGATTTGAAGAATTACCCTGAAAATTGGGCTGCAGCCCAATTTGGTACTACTTACGCTTCTGAAATTGCAGATTTGATCCAGACGTACAGCACCTTGGCCAGCCGTCGCAAACCCGAGCTTCTGAGTGCTAAGACTTTCAGCCTGATTCATTTTAATGAAGCAGAACGCATTTTGCAGGAATATAATGCGCTTGAGCAGAAGGCGAAAAAAATTCAGGAACAACTCGATAATTCCTATCAGTCGGCGTATTATCAATTGGTTTTGTTTCCTATTGAAGCCATGGCAAACCTCAACAGACTGTATATTGCAACGGCAAAAAACCATTTGTATGCTGAACAGGAACGGAATACCGCTAATATTTATGCTGACAGTGTAGCTTACTTTTTTGAAAAAGACAAAAAACTTACCAATGCCTATCACAGCCTGAATGATTCAAAATGGAATCATTTTATGGATCAAACCCATATAGGCTACACCTACTGGCAGGAACCCCGACAAAACGTAATTCCGGAGACCAGGCAAATTCAAATTCCGCAGGAAGGAAATTTAGGAATTGCGATACCCGGTACTGATGCGTACTTCCCAAAAGATCAGGTGCTGAATGTACTCCCCTTTGACCAGGCTCATCAAACACAGCAGCTCACCCTTTTTAATACTGGTAAGGAAGCGGTTGATTATAAAATCAAGAAATTACCGAAATGGCTCAAAGCAGATCAGAAAAAAGGCGAAGTAGAATCGGAAAAGCAACTTAGCCTAAGTTTGATACCCGGAAAATTACCGGCTTCGAGTCAGGAAGATATCATCAGTATTCAATCTGACAATGGGACTGCAACGCTACAAGTAAGCTACAATCCCTATCCCGCTGATGCCAAAGGCACGGTGTCTTATGCAGGAATGATTAGCATACCCGCAACCGATTTTGCAAAAAATACAGGCTGGGAGCAGATTCCCGATCTCGGCAGACAGGACGTAGCGTTGAGACCTGAGATTAAATTTTCAAAAGATATTACACCTCAGAATACTACTCTTACATACGAGCTCTACGCTAACGAGACGATTGACGGAAGTATTACTTTTAACCTATCTCCAACCCTCGATTTTAAAAATCAGGGTGGGCTGCAGTTTCAGTATCAGATTGATGATGAGCCCGTACAAACGCTCAACATCCATAAAGACACGCCAGATAACTGGAACAGCAGCGTTGCGAATAACGCAACACGCGTTGTTGCGCCGGTAAGTATAAAAGCAGGCCAGCACACCTTAAAAATTTACGGTGTAGACCCGGGGATTGTTTTGCAAAATATAATCCTAAAAGCGGAAGAAAATAACCAGCCTTTTTATCTGGCTCCTGTAACGATTGCGAGATTAAAAGACTAACTTATGGCTACTGATTTCAGTTCCTAAAAAACTTAGCATATAGCGAGCAAATCGATATCTTGTTATCAGAAATTACAAACACCAATCAAGTTCTGACAGCCTAAATGAATATCGGCTTGCAAAGCGCGTAATCACATTATAAACTGTTTATCTTGAATCTAAGATTAAAATTTTTCATACTGCTGCACCTTCTTTTCGTTCTGAGTGTTTCAGCTCAAAATGGAAGGATTTTCTCCTCAGATTCAGAATTGTCCAGTAGTTTAATCAATGCTATTTATCAGGATCATAAAGGTTATATCTGGATTGCCACTGAAGACGGACTTAACAAATACGACGGAGCTAAATTTGTCACCTATAAAAAGAATGCTCAGGACTCCACTTCTCTATTAAATAATTATGTAAAAAGTATTTTTGAAGACGACAAAAACAACCTGTATTTTGGCTTTTTCAACGGGCTTCAAATCTACGATCACGCTACAGATTCTTTCAAACAAATTCCTCTTTCTATTAATGAAGAATACACCTATGATGCTCACGTAACTAATATAACCCAGCGTAAAACTGGTGAGATTCTTATAGGCACATCTGGGCGGGGCGTTTTCAGGCTTCAAAAAAACGGAGATGATTTTCTAGCTGAAAACCTTCCTGAATTTTTGCCTACGGCTTTTGTAGATCATATCTATCAGGACAGCAAGCACAATCTTTGGTTTATTACGCCCGAGACAGGCTTATTTTTAGTGAATCAAAAGAATGAAATCACCCCCTTCTTTCAGGAGGGTAACACACGAGCTTCACTTTCTGCAATAGGCGAAGATGAAGCCGGAAACATCTATGCCGCCAGCTATACGCAAGGCTTATTTAAATTTAATTCTAATGATTCGGTTTTTGAATCCATTCCCAACACCAAACACCTGGTCATTCACAGCCTGTTTTTAAATTCGGAAAACGAAATGCTCGTAGGTACAGATGGTGATGGCCTATTCAGGTTTGACCCGTCTACGCAAACGCTTTCTCCCTACCCTATTATGGTTTCCAGCTTTGATTCTTCAAAGTCAAAGGTCCATGATATTGTTGAAGATGACTCAGGCAATACCTGGCTAGGACTCTACCAAAAAGGAGTGGTTCTGCTTCCCAAGAAAATCAATAATTTCAATTATATAGGCTATGAATCAAGTGAACTTGATATCATAGGTTCTAACTGTGTAATGTCTGTCTTTAAAGACTCTAAAGATATTTTATGGGTGGGGACAGATGGTGATGGTTTATATGCCATTTCACCCGAAAATAAAGTCATTAGGCATTATAAAGACCAAAATTATCTGGGAAGCAAATTAAACACAGTAGTCTCCATCTTTGAGGATAGTCGCAATACGATTTGGGTGGGAACCTATCTTAACGGCCTTGCAAAACTTGAAGAAGATGCCAGTCAAATTCAGTTTATCAGCAATCTGGTTGATGAGCTGGGAAATCCTGTTAAAAGTATTTATACCATTGTCGAAGACGACAGATCAAATTTATGGCTTGGATCTATGGGATCAGGTCTTTTTAAACTTAACCTGGAAACCAATGCAATTACGGCGTGTAATGTTGAGATTGCAGACGGCCCCGAAGGCCCTAAATTTTTCAACAATAAATGGATTAACAACCTTTTGCTTGATCGATCCCGCAGACTTTTATACGTGGCTTCCTACGACGGTATAAGCAAATTTGATTTAGAAGATCAAAAATTTATAAGCTATACAAACGGCATCCGCAAATTTGACGGAGAAATCATTTACACCATTCATAGTGATACCGAGGATAACCTGTGGTTAGGAACTGCAAACGGACTAAAAAAAACCGATCGGGTTTTTAAGCTTCTTGCCCATTACACTATTGAAGACGGCCTGCCCAACAATACCATTTGTGCCATTGAACAGGATAGCAATCAGATGCTTTGGGTAAGTACCAATCACGGTATTTCAGAATTTAACCCTGACAAAGAAAGCTTTCTTAACTATTATTTCAACGACGGTCTACAGGGCAACGAGTTTAGCAAAAATGCCTCTTATCTACATCAGGAAAATCAATTGATTTTTGGCGGAATGAATGGGGTTACCTACTTCAACCCGCAAACTATTTTAGATACTGAGAAACAACCGGAAATCTATATAATTGATGTTTATCTGCAGAATACTCCGGTACGCAAGGGGATGAAATCGGGATCCTATGAAATTCTCAACAAAGCTATTATTGAAGCAGACACTATAAACCTCTCCTATCAGGACAATTCATTCAGCCTCGAGTTTTCTTCGATGGAGTACCGAAATCCAAACCGGATTTCCTATGCCTATTCCATTAATGACGGACCCTGGATCAATCTAAGTTCCGGGGTTAATACTGTAGCTTTTGATAATCTGGAAGCCGGAACCTACGATTTTAAATTACGAGCTAAAGACTACGACCAGTTTTCAGAAGTACGAAACTTCACCGCTATTATACATCCGCTCTGGTATCTCTCTGCTACAGCAAAACTCATTTATTTCCTCCTGTTTCTGATCGTAACAGCCATTGTAATCTATGAGTTAAAGCAGCGCCAGAAAAGTAGAAACCGCCTTCGTGAATATCAAAAATCTAAACAAATCAATGAGGCCAAGCTACAGTTTCTAACAAACATATCGCACGACATACGCACACCGCTTACGATGGTCATCAACCCCCTAAAGAAATTACTCAAAAATGACGCAGACCCAGTAAGGCGTAAATCTTACGAGACGATGATGCGTAATACAGACCGTATTTACCATTTGGCAAACCAGCTTCTGGATGTTAGAAAGATAGACAGCGGGCAACTGGAGCTTCATTTTGAAAGGATTGAACTCGTTAAATACATCACAGACATCTGTGCGATTTTTGAAGATCAGATTGAAGCTAAAGAAATTCAGTTTGAGTTTAAACATCAAATGGATAAACTTATTGCCTGGGTTGACCCGAATTATTTTGACAAGATTATTCAAAATTTGGTTGCTAATTCTTTAAAGTTTGTCTCAAAAGGTGGAAGCATTAAAGTGGTACTTGATACTATTTCAGATTTGCAAAACCCAGATAACCCCGGCTTTTTTGAAGTGAGTGTCATTGATAACGGAATAGGAATCAAAAAAGGAATGGAGAAATTTGTCTTTGACCGCTTCTATCAAATCAAAGGAACGCCTCACCATCTTGAAGGTACCGGTATAGGACTTAATCTTACCCGTTCTATTGCAGAATTACATCATGGAACTATTTATGCCGAAAATAATGAAAACGATAAAGGCTGTAAATTTGTAACCCGAATTCCTCTTGGGAATGCACACCTACGCCCTCATCAACTGTATCAAAGCGAGTTGAAACAAGAGACAGAGAAGGAGGCGCCCGCCTTAACTAACTATGAATCAGAAGCTTTAGAGAAAGAGGTGTCGCATACCGGCAACAAAATTTTGGTGGTTGATGATGATCTCGAAATACGAAAGTATATCAAAAAAGAATTGAGTGACCAGTTTAGAATAGCGCTTGCTGTTAACGGAAAAGAGGCCCTCGCATATATATTGCAGGAAGCTCCAGACCTCGTCATTAGTGATATTATGATGCCCGAAATGGATGGTCTTGAACTTTGCAAACGCATCAAGAAAAACATCAATATCAATCACATTCCCGTGATTTTGCTCACAGCAAAGTCTACCCAGGAACGCAATCTGGAAAGTTTAAATCTGGGTGCTGATGCCTACATCCCCAAGCCATTTGACGTAGCTATTTTACAGAAGACAGCACTAAATCTAATTCAAAACCGAAAGCTGCTTAAAAATAATTACGACGGCAGCCAGCTGCAGGAAGACAAGGTTAAACAGGTAAAGCTCGAAAGTTCTGACGAAATCCTTTTGAAAAAAGTTATGGGGTACATCAACGATAATTTAGACAACCCGAACCTGAATGTAGAAATGATTGCCAATGCCGTAGGTATAAGCCGGGTACACCTGTATCGTAAGCTGAAGGAACTGACCAATCAATCTGCTAGTGATTTGATGAAAAACATTCGCTTAAAACAAGCAGCAGATCTGCTGTCTTCAAAATCTATTAGCGTAGCTGAAGTAGCTTATGCGGTGGGCTTTTCCAATCTATCTACATTTTCAACCAGCTTTAAAAATCTCTACGGAATTCCACCTAAAAAGTATCAGGAAACACATCTGAAGGAACAAGATTAAAACCGATTAATCCCAGTATTTGCGAGCCCAGGCAATCCAGGTACTCCAGTTGGGACCGGTAGAATGCCCTCCACCGTGTTGTCTAAACGCAAGTTCACCTGAAGTAAGAGCAGTTCCCATAAACGGAAAATTGGTCGTACCTAGTCCCTGAAGATTGTACAACTCATAAACCGGTGCAGCCTCAACAGTTGCCTCAAACATTCCTTTGGCATCTACCCACTGCCCTTCAATCTTTGCAGAACCTGCACTTATAAATACCGGTCTTGGCGCACAAAGGGCAATGAGCTGATGTGCATCTACCGGCAAATCATCAACGGTTTGAATACTGGCATACTTGAGAAAATTACCGGCAAACCAATGGTATTCTGCCGGTGAAGCCAGATTTTCCAGCATTTCGCCAAAATTTCGTCTCAATAAAGAAGCCCCACCGGCTCCTGACGAACCTATAAAGCCCAATGTGAATCGTGTGTCAAAAGCCATTGCGACTAATGCAGCCTTACCGTATCGTGAAGTTCCTTCCACTGCTACTCTGCCAGCATCTATATCCGTCCTGGTTTCAAAATAATCTAATAAGGTACTTGCTCCCCAGGCCCAGGCCCGTAAAGCGCCCCACTGTCCGGGAGATCTGTGTTTTCCCTGGTTTACCAGTCCAATAATTCCGGATGTGAGACCAGCACCGTGATCTGCCTGAATCGAAGAAACGTCTAAAATCGCATATCCCCAGCCTTGATGTGCCAATTGCTCTTTAAAACGCGGTTCATACGGCGAAATAAAATAACTACGCGGTTCTTCAATCTTTCCGAAAGGTGAATTCAAAAACCCGAACTGTACAACAACAGGAATTCCTGAATCATTTTCGGTCTTAGGAATACCCAAAAGTGCTTCAATAGACACACTCAATTCAGGGTAAATCGTATTATCTACTGTAGCCACCAGGTGTTGCTCTATTATAGGCATTCCGCCAATGACCGTATCTTTTTCTGATTTGATAGTCCAGGAAACTGCAGGTATTTCATCGGGCAATGCACCATACATTTCCTGTTCAAAAGCAGCGATAAGCTGAGGGCGTTTACGATTTTCCCAGTCTGCCACCGAGTTTACCGGCATTCCAGATTGGGTTGTCGTTAACTGGGGCAAAGTATAATCACGCACTTGATTTTCATCAAAATTAGCTGCGTTCGCATCATTGGGGTTACCCGAAGGCCCGGGTCTGTTTTCCTGCTGAATTTCCAGAGTCTTTTTCATTTCTAGAAAATCGATCTGGGTATACTGATTAATACTGTCTCTAGTGGACGAAGTGTTTTGGGCATAAGAATTAAAAAAAACCAGTCCTGTAAAAAGGATACTTATGGAAACGAGTCTGTGCATAGTAGTTTGTTTTGAATTGAAAGGGCATTCAACAAAAGCTACAGCGCCAATTAAAACCGAATTTAACCCTTACTTAAATTGAATCCAGTCGATTGTTGCTGTACCGGAAGTAACCTGGACTTTTATATCGTGAATCCCGGATTTAATCGTATCGAGTTCAAAATCCTGAATATTAAAATCAGTGCTATTTGCGAGGGTTAATTTGGCAATAGATTCGTCAGAATTAGCAAATGAAATTTCGATTTCTGCTCCTTCCTTTGTTTTAACATTAAGGAGTAGCTGAGAAAGCTTATCCTCAAAATTTACCTGATTGTATTTAATAAAGTCTCCTGCATTTAAAACCGCATGCCAACCTTGAAAAGGAGCTTCAGGATTGTTGAATTGAACTGTTGCCGAATCACTCTTACTGCTGTAACGGTCTATTTGCAGCATTTCGGTTGCCTCATTAATGCCAATGCCCCGCAAGGTAGGTTGTACTTTTACAATCGTACCATCATTGTTGAACGAAAGACTATCTGCCCTAATTGATCGATTTTTATCAAAATCTGGCGATAAATCGTTGTGATGGTAAAATAAATACCATTGGTCCTTAAAATTTACGATGGACTGGTGATTCGTCCAACAACCCGTAGGGCTTTCATCCATAATAACACCGGTAACGGTAAAAGGCCCCATAGGTGAGGGTCCCATTGCATACTCCAGGCGTTCAGTTTTATTGGCTACATGCGGATAAGTAAGGTAATACTGGTCGTTACGCTTAAAAACAAAAGGTCCTTCTTTAAGCCCCTCTTGCGGAAGATTGGCGATTACCTCAGGTTCTGAAGCCAATTCGGTCATATTAGGCTTTAGTTTAGCCACAAAAATATTTCCGCCAGACCAGTACAAATAGGCCTGCCCGTCAGAATCTATAAATACATTGGGGTCAATCCCATTTACCCCGGCTATGGGTTCTTGCTGAGGAACAAAAGGTCCTTCCGGCGAATCGCTGATGGCTACTCCAATTTTAAAGCCTTTCTCATCTTTAGGTTTAGTCGGAAAATAGAAGTAGTATTTGCCGTCGCGTTCCACACAATCCGGTGCCCACATACTGTAGCCCGAAGGATCTGCCCAGGCAACCTCAGTCTGATTTAAAATTTCACCGTGATCTTTCCACGCTGTGAGGTTATCTGACGAAAAAACGTGGTAATCCTCCATGCAAAACCAGCCTACACGGCCTTTGTCTTCGGTACACAAAATATCATGTGACGGGTAGACATAAAGCTTGCCGTTGAATACCCGTGCGGTAGGATCTGCTGTATACTGATCTAAAACCAAAGGATTCTGAGCTTTAGCCATTAAAGGAAAAAGCAAAATAAGAAGTAATAAACACGTTGTGCTTTTATACAGGTTTTTCACGGCTACAGGTTTTAATTAGTTGGCGAGACTGATGTTGTCTTCAATTTTAAAATAATCAAAGTCCACCCAACCTCCGGTTTGTGCTGTGGCATAGTTAAACAAACTAAAACGATACCCCATAAAATGAGGTAACGTGTATTGCATTTGTAGAACTGAACCCAACTCGTTCCAGTTTTTCCCGTCAAGGCTGTAATAGAAATAAGCTTTGTCTGTACGGTTTCTGAAATCGCATTCTATTTTGAAAAATACTTCATCCTGATTTAACGGAAGGGATTCAATGACTCCGCCATCCTCCGCATTTTTACTCATATAGATTTGCTTTCCATCGGCATCACAGCGCACGCCAATGACACCATATTTCTTTTGAAGTACGGTAAGTCCTGCTCGATCTCCGGATTTCATCTTTGATACGTCAAGTTTTACAGTTCCTGAAGAAACCGGTCCCAGCGTACGTTGGGTAAGCGTATTTTTCGCCTGAACAAAAGAAGTATCTACTCTTCCTGTTTTAAGCCTTAAAAAACCGGGACGATCATCAAGAGACCAAAAGGTGTTATCGGGATTGTGATTCCACTGCCAAACTAAAGGCAATGGCTTATCTCCTTCCTTACGGTGAAAATCATCAGAATGTGCGATTCCGGGAATAAGGCTTTTGTTTTGAGGTAAATCAAGTGTTTCAGGAACTTTGCCGTCAACGCCCAGTATGGGCCAGCCGTCTTTCCATTCTACAGGAACCAGGTAGGGAATTCTACCTACTGCTCCGCTATCCTGAAACAAATAAGCATACCAATCGCCATCTGGCGTATCGATGAGTCCGCCCTGAGCGACACCCTTGTCCTGTAAGGCAACCCGTCCTTCGTAAGGCCCCATAATGTTATCTGCGCGATGAATGATTACCGTACGCATACCACCTCGTGGCCAGGCGATATTAAATAAGTAAAACTTGCCCTCGTGTTTAAACAGTTGCGAACCTTCTGCCGGCAAAATGTAGTTGGAACCTATGGGATCTGTAGCATTTTCGATAAGCACTTTTTGAGTCTCTTTTTTTATACCAGAAAGATCCTCTTTGAGTTCCACAATACTAAGCTCTCCCGCTCCCCAGATCATATATATTTTTCCGTCTTCAAAGAACAGCGTGTGATCGTGATAAGAGGGTTTGAACTCGTGAACCTCCCAAGGCCCCTTTTCAATATCTTTGGTCGTATAGATATGAGTCATTCCTGATGTAGCAGAAAACGTAGAGAGGTAATAAACACCATCGTGATAGCGTAAAGAGCTTGCCCAGGATCCACGGCCATAGGTTTGCTGGCCGTTTTCCAGATTCATCGCATCATTATCTACTAAGGTATCGTATGCATAGTTTACGAGCTCCCAATTGGTTAAATCCTTAGACTTCATAATAGGCACACCGGGATTCATATGCATCGTAGTGCTGCTCATATAGTAGGTATCTCCTACCCTAATGATAGCCATATCAGGTACGTCAGCGTGTATTAGTGGATTTTGAGCTTTTTGCTGAGCATGAAATTCACTAATTAGAGCACACGTAAAAATTAAATAAATGAAAAAGGATTTAATTATGCCGGGAAAACTCATAGTTTATCATTTTTTGGCAAGAAGCACAATAGAATCTACAACCCCTTTAGGCTTGTTTTGTCTGTCGAAGAGTAAAGGATAATCGGTACGCCCTCCTACCGGCCAGTTATTTCTCCAGGAGTTTCCATCATTAACTCCCCACATCGTTACTTTATCAAGTTTATCTTCGTGCTTTAAGAAGAGTTTAAAAAAGTCAAGACAACGCGCGTTAAAAGCGTTATTTACACTATCTGGAAGCTTCTCAGGATAGGGGTTCATTCGATCTTCATAATCAAAATTTGCAGAAACCTCTGCTCCCTGATTCTTCCAGGGAGAAGGCAATACAGTAATATCAAATTCGGTGACCGCCACTTTTAAACCAAGGTCAGAAAAAGCTTCAATGGTTTTTTCGAACTCTTTAAGCTCAGGATAATCCATACCCACATGGCCCTGCATTCCAACTCCGTGAATAGGAACACCCTGATCCTGCAGGTTTTTAATCATGCGTACAATACCATCTCGCTTTTCAGGTATTGAAGTTGAGTAATCGTTATAATACAGTTCTGCATCAGGGTCTGCCTCGTGTGCAGCTTCAAATGCTATTTTTATAAAATCCTCTCCCAATAATTTGTAAAATTTGCTCTCACGCAAACTACCGTCGTCTAAAACAGCTTCGTTAACCACATCCCATGATTTAATTCGCCCCTTATAGCGTGTTACCACAGTAGCGATATGCTCTTGCATACGTTTGGTAAGCTCTTCTTTGTCAATCTCGTTACCCGCGTCATCTTTAAAAAACCACCTGGGTGTTTGCGAGTGCCAAATCAAGGTGTGACCGTGTACGACCATACCATTCTGCTCTCCAAATTCTACAAATTTATCTGCTGTTGACCAGTCGTACTTTCCCTTTTCAGGTACCAGACGTTCACTCTTCATACAGTTTTCGGCAACAATCGAGTTAAAGTTTGACTTTACAACCTCAAGTTCTTCGGGATTGTATCCATTAATTTGACGTGCATTGAGGGCAGTACCCATTAAGAATTTACCGGAAAGTGCTTCTTTAAGAACAAGAGGCTTCTGAACCTCTAACATAGCGGTATCTTTTTCTGATTCTTTAGGCTTACAGCTTACAAGAAGCGTGATAATTGTAGTTAAATAGATTAGGTTCTTCATTGAATTAAATTTTAAACATACTGTGGTTGCGGGTAGTCTTCCTTTCGAAAGCATATTTGATTTAACTGTTTTTAAACTATTGAAGTTCTATAAATTAGAACATTGCTAATTTAAGCAATCGATTGCGTCAATTTACTATTACCCTAAAATAATTTTATATTCTTTTATTTTTTAATGAAAAAAAAAAGGATTACCGGATATAAAAAAGACGCATTCAGAGTGAAACTATTTGAACTGGTCTTAAAAACAAAACCCAATGTACCTGTGCACATTGGGCTTTGCCTCTTATAAAACCAACTAATTCATAACGTTTCCTCCAAGTCCTTCAGCCACTCCTCTGTAAGCCGGTTTACGGGTTAAGCCTTCAGTCCAGAGGCCGATGGGCTCACCAGCTCTCCAGGAAGAATTTTCGGGGCTGTCTGTTGGACTCCAAATTGTTATACCGTATTGCTGAGCCTGAGGAATAATTGTAAAGTATTGCTCTAATACAAACTTATACATTTCTTCCTGAGCCAATAACAGCTCTTCTGTTGCCTCAGTGGTTTGAACACCTACTCCTATATCCAATTCAGAAATTTTTATCATTTTACCGGTAGCTGCAAGTAGTTTAAACATTTCGGTAATATTAGTTTTGTCTGAGTCCAGGCTAATGTGCATTTGAGTTCCTATACCGTCAACACGGGCACCTTGTTCTTCAATGTATTTTACATATTCTATAATGCCTTTACACTTATCCAGATTGTACTCCAGATTATAGTCATTAATAAATAATACATCGTCTGGATTGCCATACATTTCAGCCATTTTGAATGCCTGCACTGCATAGTCTTTACCCAAATAATCCTGCCAGTAAAACTCGTCTGCAGCCATATCGGCCTTGCCTACTCCGGTTTTAAGTTCATAAGGATTGCCGTCATCCATAGGCTCATTAACCACATCCCAGGCGTGAGTATTAGACTTGGAAACCTCCATAATACCTGATACCCATTTATCAAGATGATAGGTAAGTGTATCTCTTTTTTCTTCGGGGGTGCGCTCAATAATTATATCCTGCCCTGCTTCTTCATTAAACCAGCTTACAACCACATTGTCAAAATAATATGTTGTTGCCGTGTTACCTAAATTGAAGGCGATGGTGTTACACTCTGAAGTATTGTCTGCAATCGTAACCTCAACAGCTATATGCTTCCATTCTGTTTCGGCTGCTATAGATCCAAAGAAGTTCCAATGTTTATATCCTCCGGGACTCGTCTGTGCCTGAGTAGCCATACTGGCATTGACATCTGCCTTCACATCCATTTCCAATTTATACTTCTCTCCAACCTCGGTCTTTTTTGGAAAAGTCACAAATAGTTGTGATTTCCAATCATCAGTCTGTACTGCGGGATTGGTAACCGTGAGTGCTCTACCTGATCCTTCTGCCCCTTCACCATCTGCGGTAAATCCAAGCACTGCACTATCTCCGTTACTTTGGTATCCTGTTGCATCTTCGGTTTCAAAGGATTGATCTAATAGATCTTCCCAATCTGGTCCTGCTCCATTTTCATTAAATTTGAATACCTCTACATTATCAAAGTAATAGCTTGTTGCGGTATTACCCAAATTGAATGCTATTGTCGTACACCCTGAAGTGTTATCAGCTATCGTAACTTCTACTGAAATATGCTTCCATTCTGTTTCTGCAGAAATTGAACCGAAGAAATTCCAGTGCTTATAACCTCCGGGATTTGTTTGAGCCTGTGTCGCCATGCTGGCATTGACATCTGCTTTAACGTCCATTTCTAATTTATAAACCTGCCCCACTTCGGTTACTTCAGAGAAAGTTACAAATAACTGAGATCTCCAATCATCTGTTTGTACAGCAGGATTGGTAACCTTGAGTGCTCTGCCAGTTGCCTCTGCTCCTTCGCCGTCTGCAGTAAAAGACAGGATCGCACTATCACCATTACTTTCATAACCCGAGGCATCATCTGTTTCAAAATCAAGATCTAAAACAGACTCCCAGGTGGGCGCAGAAGAAGCCGGTATTATGGTTGGTGCAATGGTACTATTTAAAAATGTAGCATTTTGATTGGCATGCCACATTAAGGTATGCCCGTAAATTGAAACTTCATTCTTGGCTGTATTCTCTACAAATTCTGAAACGGCGTCCAGTTTCAGGCTACCGTCATTTTGAACTACTGCTCCATGTTTCATCGCGTACCCTGCGGTAAGCTCCCCAAAATTTGTATTGGCAAGCATATGCATGGCTCCAAGATTATTATACGAACCCATACTCACACCGGCTCCTAATTTAAAATTAGGATTAGCCACATAGCTTTTGAGATTTTGTAAACCATCAATTTGCTCCTGAGTCTGAATACTAACTGGCTTTTCAACACTATATTCAGGCATTTCCATCTCTGCGCAACTGGCCAGGCAAAGAGCCGCCACAACTGCGGGAATCATTTTAAAATTTATACTTTTCATAATTCGTATTTTTTTCTAAATCAAAAGATTCTATTCTAAAATCGGTGTAAAAGTCTCTATCGTTACACCACGGTTTCTAACCACCAGTGTATCTGTAGAAGTCACACGTACATCGTCCAAATCAAGTTCGTAGTTTAGGTAAAGTGCATCACGGTCCTGACTGCCCCAACTGTTTTTTTCTCCATCCTTTATAAATGAACCAGTACCTGTAGCTGTATATTCCCCGGGTTCTGAAGAGCTAACGGTAGCATTACCCTCATCATCAATGTCAACAAGTAATACGATGTTACGATCAACACCGCCACTGTCTTGTAATGACAAAGGAAAACGTATTTGCTGTCTGCTTGTTGAAGTCAATTTGACTACCTCGTCATCCTTTACATATTGTTCCTGGCGGGTAATTGTCTCATTTAAATCTGTATTTCCGTTTTTACCAACAATTACATCTTCACCTCTACGTAGGTAAAATGCCTCGTAAGGATTGATGTATTTTACCGCATAAAAAATGAAATCCTTGGGCTGTATAGCCCAGTCTGTAGCTACTCCTTTACGTGGATTAGGCACCTGAGGCTCCCCGGACAAAATTGTATCTACGACAGAAGCATTCGTCATACGCAGGGGTATTACATAATTTCTGCCTAAGGACTTAGGGTCTGCAAAGAAAGCATCGGTTAACTGAACCTCAACACCTCCAGCAATTTCACCGTTTGGAATAACAATTTGATCGTCAGCTAGTGAATAATGAGTAGATGGAAGTGCTAGTACAGGTTCTCCTGAGTCTTCAAACACAAAACCATCTACCATCGAATTATCTACCTGAAAGTCTACGGTTACGTTGGACTCATTCTCATAAAGACCGCCCAAAGTGGCCATAATCATACATTTACCTTCATTATCTAAAGTGGTATCAAATATATCTTCGCCAAGAGTAATTGTTCTCACAGGATACTGATAGGCAAAATAGACAACCTGATACTCGTAGTCAGGGAAATCCCATTCTCCATTTTCACAAGAACTGAAAAGGGTGATAAGAAGTAAAAGCGTTATATATATATTTTTTTTCATCGTCATCTAATTAGTGTTTTAATTGAGGTCTACCAACCCTGGTTTTGTTCAAGTGCATCAAATTTTAAGGTCTCATTGTAAGGTACGGGTCCATATTGCATATAATCCTGATATTCCCGCTCTTCAACTTCAATTCTATTAGGAACACCATTTACAATTGAAACACCGTCGGCAGTTTCAGTAAGGTTGAGCCCCCAGCGGCGTAAATCCCAAAAGCGAAAGCCTTCAAAACAGAGCTCCAGACGACGCTCATTGCGTATTAAAGTACGCATGGCATTCTTATCACCACGTATAGATTCTAAATACGCATCAGGCTGAGCAATGCCGGCGCGTTCCCGTATTGCAGCAATCACGTCATAAGCAGAAAAGCCAAAAGAGCCGGTTCCGGTTGGTCCCCAGGCCTCATTTGCGGCTTCAGCATAAATGAGATACAATTCTGTATATCGTATGCGCGGTTTGTAATGTAATTGCTGTGTTGTAGTTGCAGTACTGAGGTTTACATCTTGTCTTAAGAGTTTTCTCATATAGTATCCTGTACGTGTTGAAGTAGCTTCTGCATTCAAGGCATCATTCGTACCGCCATCTGCAGCCGTGATAATGGTTGAAGCATTTACTCCTGCAGTTGCGCGATTTACCAGAATATAGGTACGTAACCTTGGGTCACGATTGGCATAGGGATCATTAGGATCATAATTACTAGCAGGATCTGATATGGGATACCCGTTTACTGCAGGAAATGCATCTACAAGGTTCTGAGTTGGATTGAGCCTTCCGCGTCCGTTTAAAGTAGGTGGAAAATGATCGGCTTCCAGGTTATTACTATTCCCCACATCGCCTCTCCATAGAATTTCATCAGGATTTGTTCCTCCTCCTAAATCTGCAATCTCCGAAATATTTGCATACCAGGTATGACCATTATCATCGATACCACTTAAACCTCCATTAAGGGCGAGAACTTCACCTGCATAGTTAGCAGCCATTTGCCAGTTAACATCACTTATATCACTGTATGCCGGGCTTGCCGCCATTAAAGCTGCCTGGGCCTTAATGGCTTTTACAATTCTGCCACTTACTCGTTGTCTTCCACGTTCACCGAAAACACGGTTGAAATCATTTGTATTTGTAATTCCACTGGGTAATAAACTGGGGTCACTAATATCCTCATAATCCAGAGCTAACATTTCGTCTGCCTGGTTCAGGTCATTCATTAACTGGGTCATACAGGCATTGAATGTTGCTCTGGGAAGGTTAAATTCAGACTGAGGCGTTTCAGGTTCAAGGATAATAGGCACTCCCAGCAAATCACCATTGGCAAAGCCGGCATGAGCCTGCAATAGATAGTACATATGCAAACCTCTAAGACCGTATGCCTCTCCTTTCAATCGTCGGTTGTATAAAGCATTGATGTTGGGGTCTGTTGCCCATTCTACATTATCTGCTTCCGAAAGGAAAATATTTAGATATTGTATTGCTGATCTAGAACGCTGCCATTGTGTAAATGGGTCAAAATTTGATGCCCATTGTCCCGTAGCTGCTCTTCGATATGCATTATCTATATCATTGGAAACTGCATCGTCAGTAGCTACATCGTCAAAAGACCAGTTTAAAGTAGGTATGCGTAAATACCCGTTAAGCAATAAGCCTTCGGCATAGGTCGGGTCATTATACGCATCTTCTAAATCCCGGTTATTTTCAATTGCGGGTTCAAATAGATCGTCACAACCCGTAAGTGATACAATAGCGAGTAGAAAAAGTAAGATCTTAGTATTCATATTTTTTTGATACATATAGAATTAATTAAAACAGCGCTTTAAGGCCAAGGTTGTAAAATCGTGTTTGAGGCGCACCACCTATATTGAGCTCCATCAACTCGCGCTCTGAGGAGAATGTAAACAGGTTTGCACCGCTCACATATATGTTTAGATTTTTAAGAAATGAATCACTACCCAATATGCGGGATGGGATATCATAGCTCACCTGAATTTTAGCAAGATCTATACGATCTGTACTATACATCCAGAAATCTGAAGATCTAAAGTTGTTTTCTCCGTTTTGAGTGGTAAGTCTGGGATAAGTTGCCGTGGCAGCAGTCTCTGGTGTCCAGCGGTCTCTCACCACAGTTGAATATTTATCTTCTCCGTCTATCCAGAAATAGGAGCTGTTTTTCATTGCGTGTGCACCGGTCTGCCCGGTAGCCAAAGCAAAGAAGGTCAGGTTATTCCATTTAGCAGTCAGGTGAATTCCTGCTGATAAGGGTGCTCCACTCCAACCCCATTTACCCAGATATACTTCATCTTCATTATTGATAATTCCGTCACCGTTTTGATCTACATAGCGAATATCACCCGGGGCAACATTACCCAAAGCAGATTGGCTGGGAGCGCTTGCGATTTCATCTTCCGAATTAAAAAAGCCATCGCTTTGAAGACCCCAGATTGCATCGAGAGGTTTACCCTGACGGTTTTGGTAAGCATTTTCGTATAATTCTGCACGTTGAGATGCTTTCGTATCGTAGTAAATACCTGCTAAACCAACAGACCAGTCTACGCTCCCAATAGTTTTAGAATACGTAATATCAAAATCAAAACCTATACGGTCATCATTATTGTAGTTGATATAAGGAATAAACGAACTGGCTGGAAAACCGTTTGCAAAATAGTTAGGGAACAGTACAGAAGCCTGAATGATATTTCCTTTCATTCGGTTAGCAAAAAATGCTGTTTGAAAGTTTATCGAATTATTGAAGAGCGAACCCTTAAGTTCTACATTAATTTCCTTTCTTCGGGCAAAGGTCAAATCAGGGTTACCACCTTGTAACGAATTTGTCGATCGCGTAAGCGCTCCATCTCTCCAACTGAACCAGGCACCTTCCGTTTGTGAAAAAATATTTTGATGAGCGTAATACTGATTAGCCTGTAGTCCCATATCAGTGCTTAAAACTCCTGCAGAAACCGAAAGTTCTAAATCATTTACAACAGATGAATTTTCCAGGAAGGGTTCACGTCCTATTTTCCAGGCGACTGTAGCGGTAGGCGAATAGCCCGTGCGCTCTCCTTTAGCGAAGCGTGCTGAGTGTACAACCGCCTCATTAAACAGCACATAATATCTGTTTTTGTAGTTGTAAGCTAGCTGTAATCCCAGATTGGCACTGCTTATACGATGATACTGCCCAGAAATGGTTTGTTGCCAGCCACCGGCCACCAACATCGCAGATAGATTGTGGTTTTCGGCCAATTTGGTCTCATAATTCAGTTGGCTGGAAAAAGATATCGTTTGTTGATAGGCACTATTGTTAATGTTCTGAATACCCGTTCTGGCATCTTCACCATATCGAACTAAGCTCCCTATTTCATCTTCTCCGTTTGCATTAATCCAATTTGCGCCATAAACCGAATATTCATTATTGTAAGATTGATTGTACGAAGTTGAATAATCAACCCCAAACATCGTACTGAACGTCAAGCCTTTTAAAGCCCGGTTAAGATCTGCATCTATAGACGTATTAAACTGAAATTCCCTGCTGGTAAACGTATTGTATCCACCTGCATAAATAGAAGCAAAAGCATTGGTCTGATCAATCTGAGAACCTCCTAACAAAAATCTACCGTCAATTATGTTTGAACTGTTTTCTGCCAGAATTCTGGTACTTTCATTACCCTCAGATATAAAATCAAGAGGAATAAGAGGCGCAAAACGATTAGGTCTTACCGTTGCAGCATCTGCCCAATAGTCTGCATTGACGCCTCTGCCACTGTAGTAAATGGCATTTGCACCTAATGAAGCAGAAATCCAGTCATTTAACTTAAGATCTACGTTACCTCTTACATTAAAGCGTTCTGTTTTATTATTTACAGCCTCACCAAAATTGATTTGGTTTCCGGTTCTAAAAAAACCAATATCCGTATAATAACGAGCCATTTCATTACCGCCTGAAATTTCAACGGTAGCATCATAACGCTCATAGACAGGTTTTAAATAGTCATCACTGTAAAAATTTACACTTGGATATCTATATGGGTTACTACCCGATGCATGATTGAATATTTGCTCATCAGAATATAGGGCAGGGATACCATCATTAGCTCTTGCTTCATTATATAAGGTCATATACTCTGCAGAACCCAAATACTGTGGGTACCGCTTCGGCACAAACAAACCTGCATCTACACGCGCACTGATCTGCTGCTTTCCGATTTCACCACGCTTAGTAGTAATCTGAATAACTCCCTGAGCGGCGCGGCTACCGTATAAAGAAACTGCCGTAACTCCCTTTAGAAAACTTACCTGCTCTATCTCAACAGGCAGAGCGCTACCAGGACTACGAGGTACCCCATCTACCAGAACGAGATAATTACCCATTCCCCAGATATTGCCCCCGTTGAAACCTCCTATAAACGCATTTAAACCATCCAAACTATAGATTGTATAATTCTTCTCGAGTATTTCGGGAAGGTTGACGTGTGAAGTACCTCCTGCAATGATCTCACTTTCTTCGACCTTCTGGAAGGCGATCTGAACTTCACTGTTTGACCCTTCTACCAGAACTATGTCTTCCTGATATTCATCGGCAGTAATTGATACAGATTTAAAACCTTCCGCAGTTATTTGGAGAAATGATCCCGGGTTTACTGAAATTGTAAATTGGCCGGTTTGATCAGTTATTGCAAAAACATCATCTTGCTTATTTTGAACTATAGCGCCTTGAACCGGTTCACCGGATGCATCCAAAATACGGGCTTCAACAACAATTTGCTCTTCGCTTTGAGCGGTTAGGTTAAGCGAAGTCAATGCAATTAAAGCAAACAAGACAATTTTTGTTCGTAAGTATTTCATTTAGTATTTCGTTTGGATTATTTAATTAAAATGCGGTCTTATGAAATTACCAACCCGGGTTTTGACTAAACTCCAGATAAATGTTTACATCTGAATTTTTAAGAGGAAGCCAGTAATGCTTTGTAGAGTAATCGCGCTCCAGTATTACTTCTTCAGTAATATTGAGCACCCGGTTTGCAGTTGGGTCTTCGGTATCAAAATTACCCGCACGGTCAAATTCTAAAGATGTTTTGAGCGTATAAGGTTTTTCGATTAGCAGCAACCATCTTCTCAGATCATTAAAACGGTGACCTTCAAAAGCAAGTTCGACTGCGCGCTCTCTTCTTAGTTCACTCATAAAGCCTTCAAGTCCGGCTGGCACGGCCCCTTGTCCAAGTTTTAGACCCTCAACTCCCGCACGCTCCCGTACTCTATTAACAGCTTCGGTTGCATTTTTTGAGAAATTTCCTGATTTGCCGTTAGGGCTACCATAGCCCTGAGCAGCAGCTTCTGCATACATCAGATACACATCAGACAAACGCATCCACGGTAAATGCAGGTTTAAGTTTGCTCCATAGTTAAAACCGTCATCGTATCTGTTAGCAGTTATGGGTATAAACTTGTAGTTCAAAAATCCTGAGCGGCTACCGGTATTTACGTCGCGATAACTACCTCCTGTGTACAGGTTTGCATATCGGTGCTGCTCGACGTCTGCCGGCATAGCGCCCTGTACAACCTTAACGCCGTCAAAAATGATGTCGTGGTAAAAACGAGGATCGCGATCTTTCCATGGATATTCAGGATCATAGCCTGCTACCTCGTCTGCTTTAGTTACATCTGCTATAGGCAAACCATTGGCCATACCGTAATAGTTCACATAATTTGCAGTAGGCATAAAGTTGCTACCATCCTGTATAATTGCAGGCTGATATTGTTTACTGGTTCCCCAATTTGAGCCGTTAGCTCCAAAATAAGGACCTCTAAAAATAGCTTCGGTTCCTCCGGGAATTCTCCAGCCCTGACCTGTAGTATAAAAGTTATTGCTATAATCTTCAAAAGGTAATAGCGAATATGGAGTATCACCATTCTCAACAAGGGTAAGTAACTCTCCAAAGGCATCTGCAGCTTTTTTAGCATAATCTGAATTATACTCGCGAGAGCCTGTAGATTCTAAATTCATTAACGGACTTGCAGCCCAGAGGTAGTTTTTACCCAAATACCCCAGGGCCATTATTTTATTGATTCTCAAATCGTTTTTACCACTGGTGGCAGAACCAGGCTGTGTACCATCCCAGTTCACCGGTAGCAGATTTGCAGCTTCTCTGAGGTCAGCAGCTACACGGTCTGCACACTCATGGTAACTTAAGCGTGGTAATCGTAAAGGTTCGTCACTAGGAAGTACATAATCTATATAAGGAAGTCCTCCAAAATATTGAATCATTTGAAAATGGAACCATCCTCTAAAGAACAAAAGTTGTCCTTTAATAAAATCACGTTCCTGAGGTGTTGCATCAACAAGCAAATCAAGATTCTCTAAACCCAAATTAACTTTACGTAAACCATACCAGCCGTTTCTCCATAAATCTTTCTGCATACGATCATCGTTGCGTGAAGCATCAGCCTGATTTAACCAGGATGCCCCCCAGCCATCATATTCACTTTGCCAACCCCAAAAGTTACCATCATCAAACTTATGGATGACGTGAAAATTCATGTCTGCAGAAGTGATCTCATCATCTCCCCAGTTCCATGAATTGGTCCAGTAAGCGTTAGAAAAATCGGGGATACAGTGATACAATTCCTCTGTAAATCCCTGAAAATTTCTGAAATTTTTAAAAGCTTCTTCTTCTGAAATAATTGATTCAGGTTCCTTATCAAGGTACTCCTCGCAAGAGGTCACCAACAAAACAGAAACAATCACCAGGCAATAGTTAATTAAATTTTTAGTAAACGTTTTCATAATAACAATTTTTAAAAGGTGATATTCAATCCAAAATTGAATCGTTTCACAGTAGGGTAAGCACCTTGGGAGGCCCATCCCGTACCTGCAAAATTTGATTCTCTATCATCAGGCATTTTTGTCCAGACATACAGGTTATTTCCATTCAAAAAGAGGCGCAAACTGTCAAAACCAAAAGTTTTGAGGAGTTTAGAATCTGCAGTAAACGTGTATGCTATTTCGGCATTCTTTAATCGTACATAAGATGCATCATAGAAAAAGCGAGATCCATTACTTGCGCCGTTAGGAGTAGATACCCATCTTGGCACCGGTGCATCTGCATTTGTATTGTCTTTGCTCCAATAAGACCCTTCATCATAAACAATATTGTTTTGGTTACCCAAACTGTTAAAAACAACCTGTCTGGTTACATTGTTTGCGCCAAAGAATTGTACAAAAGCGCTGAGCCCTTTCCAGTCAAAACCAACTGTGGCATTGTAGGTGTTTTGTGGAGCTCCGGCAAAACCATAAGGAGTTTGATCAAAATCGTCAATAACTCCGTCTCCATTAAAATCTATGATCTGATATCCTCCAGGCAGCTTTTGAGAATCATTGGTATTGTGCTGTGTGCTTCCATACAATTCATCCCAGGTATTATAGAAACCATTATCAATAAATGTTCGTGCCTGATTGATAGCATAACCTTCATCTTTTTGATAATTAGGTGTTAATTCCGCATCATCCCGATCGATGGTAACGTTTTCGGCGTGAGTCATATTTAAATCAGCCCATACTCTTAAATCCGGAGTGAAATTGTGGTTCAGGTTGAGTACTAACTCGTAACCTTCATTTTTTACTCGTCCTAAATTAGCAACTGGTGCTTCGGTACCATAATAATCAGGTATTGCACGATCACCACCTGAAACAAGAACATCTATACGGTCATCACTGAAATAGTCGATACTTCCGCTTATGGCATTATTAAAAAAGCCATAGTCAAGACCTATATTGGTCTTCTTCACAGACTCCCAGCTTACTCCCGGGTTTCCTACCTGAGTTTCTCTGTACCATACATACGGGCTGGCTTCTGCCTGCTCACCAGTAACGCCCAAGCGGGACTGGCCACCATAACCCCAGGCAGTCAGATATAAAAATCGGGCTCCAATATTGTCATCCCCTATTTGTCCATAGGATGCTCTAAGCTTTAGGTTGTTAATGAAATCAGCCTTATCCATAAAGCTTTCGTTCATAATATTCCAGCCAATTCCTCCTGAAGAAAAGAATGCGAAGCGTTTATCTGCAGCGAATTTCTCAGACCCATTGTAAGCACCGTTATACTCAATAAGGTATCGGTTATCGTAACCATAAGTAGCTCTAAACACCCAGTCCTCACGGTAAAAAGGAAGAATACTACCTGTAGCAAATTCATTTCTATTAAAAAGACCCATTGCGGTTACATCGTGCTTGTCTTCAATAGTAGTGGTATAATTAAGCTGTGTTTGATAAAACAATCTTCGGTAGGATGCTCCATCATTCACACCTCCACCCTGGGCTGTCCATCGAACCCCCTGTGCATAATCAAAGCCGGTATTGGCATCGTAAGTTCTTCTGTAGGTTTCTATCCCTGTAAGCGGATCAATCCATTTTTCCTGAGGATCGTTAAACAGGTCATTTACACCGCGATTCGCTTCAATAAATGTATTATCGAGTGCGATTGTCCCATTAAAAGTCAATCCTTTTGCAATTACATCTAGTTTTTGTTCAAGAGTAAAGTTGGTTTGCAATTGAGTTGTAGTAAGGTATTGAACTCCACTTATTGCAAGATTTCTTATTGCATTCCCTTCACCTCCCCCAGAGGGTGCATCATAACCCCAGGTTCCATCAGAATATTGAGGCAAATAGATATCTGGTGGAGTAGAATAAGCAGCAATCCAGTATACATATTGACCACCATTAAAACCCCAGGGCGTTTTACGCACCCCATAAGAACCAGAAAGTCCTACTTTAAGTACTGTGCTTGGTGTTAGTTGAAAATCTAAATTGGTCCGTACATTAAATCTATTGTAGTTGAAACCGGGCTGATATCCCCTGCTGTTGTTATATTGCCTAATCAAATCCCCTTCGTATTGAAAATCTGCACCGGCAAAGTATTTTACAAATTCTGAGCCTCCACTTATATTTAAGTTTGCATTATAAGAGGGTGCAAAATCCTTAAATAAAGCCTCATCCCAATCTACGTTTGGATAGCGTTCACTTTCAGCAAGATTTGCAGGAAAGCGGTATTTATCAATAATGTCCTGAGACATATAGGCCCCCCATGATTCCGGACGAATAGAAAGTTCGTTCTCAATGGCCTGATTTCGTACCAGGAAGGTATCGTAAGAATCTTTTTTACCAGGAAGTTTTGACGCGGTTTTTACTGTAGTATTTAAACGCGCTCGTAAAACTGCTCTACCCGATTTACCTCTTTTAGTGGTAATTAGTATCACCCCGTTTGCACCCCTTACCCCGTAAACAGCGGTAGCAGAAGCATCTTTTAGTACAGATATAGACTCTACCGAACTTATAGCTACGGTATTCATTGGTCGCTCTATACCATCTACTAAAATCAAGGGTTCACCTCCATTAAATGTACTTAAGCCCCGTATAAATATACGCGGATCTTCAGCTCCCGGTAAACCTGTACTTGAAGTGGTAATCACACCGGGTACGTTACCTGCAAGAGCAGAACCAATATTTGGTACGTTACCGGCCCGTTCTAAATCTTCACCGCTAGCCTGAACTATCGCAGCAACGACACTCTCTTTCTTTTGCTGACCATAACCCACAACCACTACTTCTTCCAGTGAGTTTTCATCAGTAGCCATTTGCAGGTCTATAGTAGTATTTGATCCTACTTTTCGCTCTGCAGTTTTAAAACCTACAAAGCTGAATATCAAAACGCTCTCTGATGAAGGGACATTAATGGTATACTTACCATCAAAATCGGTAACAGCACCCATTCCGGTCTGCCCTTTTACAATAACGTTTACACCGGGTAAAGGCAGTCCATCTTCGGCAGAAACAACTGTACCCGAAACGGCTACCTGCTGTTCACTTATTTTCGTTTCGTAAGTTGTGTAGGCATTAGACCTTTCTTCTGCTGTTGCAGCAAATAATGGGAACAGAATCCCTAAAATCAAAGTCTTTGAAACGTGAGCAGTTTTAATCAACGGTATTTTCATATTATAGTTTAGCTTTCCTGTTTTTGATTTAAGAAATCGATTTCGTAAATAGGCTTTTATGATTCATTTAAATTTTCAGTTCAATAATATTACCCGAATCAGATAGCATTAAAACTTATTCTTCTAGGCTGTTTTAAAACGCTTATACTTTTCAAACGAGCTATCTGTTTCTGTTAAGGATATTCTAAAAAACAGCTCTCTATTATTGAATGTCTAAAATCGCGTGTTGATATTTGTCATATTCTCAACACAACATCACGTAACAAATGTATTTGCTAATACCCAAGCCCTGCTATAACGGTGTTACATATACTTTTGTATAGGTTACATGTACACCTAAACAGCCCCTTTTTGTTACCTAATAGAAAAAATCATTGCTGAAAAAAGCAGGAAATAGGAAAATAGCGTTCTTAATATTTTAAGAATTCCAATACGTAGATACGGGTATTAATTGTAAAATTTTTAACGAAAAAATTTCGATACAAGTAAGAAATGCTCCAAAAGGTACTGGTTGAAAATTTTTATCTAACGCTAAAATTGAAAAAAACCCCGAAACAAATCTGTTCCGGGGTTTCTTGAATTATAAAATGGGAATTCTCTGTGTTTAATCTGCGAGTTTGAAAATTTGTTTCATTTCAATCCATTTTTCGCCGGGATTAGCAAACGGAAGGGCTTGTTGGTATTTCCACATTAAATTTTCCCATTCCTGTACTTTGGGATTATTTAAATCCATCTGCTTTTTACGTTCAGGATCGTAGTCAGCGGTAGTTTCCATAATCATAAAGAGCCGGTTACCACAACGATAAATTTCCATATCGCTTATTCCGGCATCTTTTATACTCTTTAGAACTTCGGGCCAGACCTCTTTATGGTACTTTTCATATTCAGCAATCAAATCTGCATCATCTTTAAGATCACACGCAAAGTAGTGTCGGGTTGTTTTCATTTTTAATGATTGATATTATACTTCTTGTACACGTCTCTTCCGTAGATGCCAATTATTACAAAACAGATAAAAGGCAGGATAAATGAAAAATTAACCTCCGGAACTCCCAGAATACTAATATCAGTATAGCCCGAACCTCCTAAATCTAATATTAAGCCCTGCAGCGTTGGCATCAAAGCACCTCCCACAATAGCCATCACCAGAAATGCGGCACCAAATTTGGCATCTTCACCCTGACCCTCGAGAGCAATCCCATAAATGGTAGGGAACATAATTGACATAAAGAACGAAATGCTTACCAATGCAATTAAACCAATCATTCCCGGTACCATAATGGTAATTAAAGTGGCCAATGCGGCACCAATTGCGAAGAACAATAACAATTTCCCGGAATCAACATACTTCAACAAAGCGGTACCTACCCATCTGCCAATAAGAAAAACAACCAGTGCCGCGATCCCATAATTTACCGCTTCGGTATTCTCAATACCAAAAGATTCTGCATATTGATACAGATAGGTCCAACACATAATCTGAGCACCCACATAAAAAGCCTGAGCGATAACGCCACCGGTAAATTTACGGGATTTAAAAAGCCGCTTGATCGATCCGCTAATACCTACTTTATTTTCCTGATGTTCATTTTGCGGCATATTAACCAGACTAATTACAACCAAAAAGCCAATAACCACAATACCCAGCAACACATACGGATCGCGGATCACTGCCAGATCTGCGGTGCGCACCACAGCCTTGGCTTCCTCACCAAGTGTTGAATATACTGTGGTTCCGTCAGGCAAAAGGTCGTCTGATCGCAGCGAAGCCAGAATGAATTTTTGTGCTACGATCAGGCCAAGTAAAGCTCCCATTGGGTTAAAGGCCTGAGCCAGGTTAAGACGCTGAGTTGCGGTTTTTTCTGCACCCATAGACAGGATGTAGGGGTTTGCCGTGGTTTCTAAAAAAGCAAGACCGAAAGTCAAGATGTAAAGCGCAGCCAGAAAAAAACCAAACTCTTCATAAGCTGCTGCCGGATAAAACAACAAGGCTCCCACTGCATACAAACCTAAACCGAGTAAAACTCCTTTTTTATACGAAAAACGATTTACAAAAATCGCCGCCGGTAGCGCCATGGTAAAATAGCCACCGTAAAACGCAAGCTGTACCAGCGAAGCCTGAAAATTATCAAGCTCCAGTACTTTTTTAAATGCCGAAACCATTGGGTTTGTGATATCGTTTGCGAAACCCCACAATGCAAATAAAGAAGTTATTAATATGAATGGCAGCAATACCGACTTGGCTACTACTGGTACTTTTGATTGATTTTCCATGGTTTAGTTTTTAGCCGGAAGCAACGCGCGGTCCAGATGTACATAACCGCCGTCGACAAATATAAACTGCCCGGTGGTGTGAGATGATTTTTCAGAAATGGTAAACAATATCGTATCTGCGATTTCCTGAGTGCTAGTCATTCGGTTTTCTAACGGAATGGTATTCCGGATCGCCTGGAGTTTTTCTGCACCATTCTCCAATGTTTCTATCCAGTTTTCGTATGCCGGTGTATAGCTTTCGGCAATAATAAGCGCATTGCTTCGAATGCCATACTTGATTAGATCTACTGCCCATTCCCGCGTAAGTCCCAATACACCACCTTTGGCCGCTGCATAACCTGAAGTCCCGCCCTGACCGGTGATCGCTACTTTTGAACCTACGTTGAGAATGTTTCCTTTACTTGCTTTGAGCAGGGGCAAAGCATACTTTACAGTGGCATAAAAACTCACCAGGTTGAGCTTTAACGAATACATAAAATCGTCCAATGAACCTTCAAGCGAAACGCCGTCGTTAACACCCACATTATTGATAATCGCATCAATACGACCATATTTGGCTGAAAGTTTTTCAACTGATTTTTTAATTTGCTCTGCATCAGACAAATCGGTTTGATAAAATGTGCTATCAAGACCTTGCTCGCGCAGTTGACTTTCATATTCAAAACCGCGGGCGTTTCGGTCTAACAAAACCGGGGTTGCCCCTTCTGCTGCCAAGGCAAAAATAATCGTATGGCCAATGCTACCGGGCATTCCTGCAGAACCGGTTACCAAAACAATTTTATCTTTTAAGTTTAAATCCATGAGCTAAATAGTATAAATGCGCTGGGCATTTTTATAGAAAAAAAGTTCGCGCTCGTCTTTAGAGAGTTGTCCGGCAAAAGCCTTGGCTACATTAAGAACCTGAGAGTAGCTTCCGGCCACCAGGCATACCGGCCAGTCTGAACCGTAAATAATTCGGTTGGGCCCAAAAGCTTCAAACACCACATTCATATACGGCATCAAATCGATAGTTTTCCAGGTTTTATAATCGGCTTCGGTAATCATACCCGATACTTTACAACTCACATTTTCATAGCTGGCGATGGCGCGCATCAATAAAGCCCAGGAATCGATATAGCCTTCCTTGATATTGGGCTTCGCAATATGATCAATGACGAATTGTTGTTCGGGGAATAGTTTTACAAATTCGAGTACCGCTGGAAGTTGATGTGCAAACACCAGGATTTCATATACGGCCCCGGTATCTTTCAGTTTTGAAATTCCGTTTAAAAACGATTTCCGAAGTAAAAAAGAAGGATCAGCTTCAGCCTGTACTACGTGGCGATAGCCTTTCATCAAAGGCATTTCAGCATAATAATCCAAATCCTGCTGCACCGAATCGCTTTGAAAATCAACCCAACCAATAACTCCCTTTATAAAAGTGTATTCATCAGCGAGGTTGAGTAAAAAGGTGTTTTCGTCCAGCGTTTGATCGGCCTGCACCGCGATGCAACCTGTAACATCGTGCTCCTCGTAAACCGGTTGTAAATCCTGAGGCATAAAGTCACGGCGTATCACGGCCATTTCATTGTCTATCCAAGCGTGTTTTACGGGATTATACTGCCAAAAATGCTGATGCGTATCTACAATCATTTTTAAATTTATTGAATCTCTACCAAAGCTTTAATCACGTTATTTTCGGGTGCCAGTAAATCCTCAAAGCCCGAAGGTAAATCCTTAAAATCAATGCGATGCGTGATATAGGTTTTAGGTGTTATTTTCCCGCTCTTGATGCTATCTATCACGTATTGAAAATCTTCACGCGTCGCATTGCGACTACTCATCAGTGTAGATTCTCGTTTGTGAAATTCTGGATGGCTAAACACCAGCTCGCCTTTTTGCAAACCTACCAGCACATAACGGCCACCGTGAGCAAGGTACTGAAATGCACTATTCATCACATTACGGTTACCGGTAGCATCAATCACTACGGTAGGCATATCGCCATCGGTAAGTGCAGCCAGATGCTCCATCACATCCACGTTCATTGGGTTTATGGTTTCCCATACGCTGAGTTCCTTTTTACAAAAATCAAGGCGGTGCGCATTTACATCAAGCGCAATCACTTTTGCTCCTGCCTGTTGTGCAAACTGAATCAGACCAATACCTATAGGACCTGCTCCCATTACCAGAACGGTTTCTCCAGATCTTACACCTGCTCTACGCAAGCCATGAGCGGCGATAGCTAAAGGTTCTACCAGAGCCAGTTCATCAAAATCAAGCCCTTCGCCGTGCAATAAATAGGAATCCGGAACGACCACATACTCTGCCATTCCGCCATCAATATGCACTCCAAAAACCTGAATAGAAGTACAGCAATTGCTCAAACCATTACGACAAGCCACACAGCTACCACAATTGAAATACGGAATAAAACTTACCGCATCTCCTTTCTCGAAACCTTCGGCATCCCCTTGTACATACTCTGCAGCCAACTCGTGACCTAAAACTCGTGGATAATTGAAATACGGCTGTGTCCCGCCAAAAGCATGAATATCGGTACCGCAAATCCCTATTTTGCGAATGCGCAACAGCGACTCTCCGGCTTTAGGCTGCGGAATATCTTGTTCTTTTAATAAAAAGGTGCCAGGTTCCTGACAAACAATATAGTTCATAGTAGTTTTTACTGTTAACTGATTTCCAAAGCATTTGCATACGAAACTGCAGGTTTTTCCTTCGGAAAATACACCTCAAGACCTGCTGCAGTTTGCTTGAACTTTAATTTTTTACCGGTACTTACCAGCTTTACTTTTTTGATGGGTTTATTTCGATAAGCAGCATCTGAAGCTAATGATTTTATAAGTACGTTTCCGCTTTCGGGCCAGCTCATAACCGTAGCGTAAAGCTTTTTGCCTTTGGTCACAAATCTAAAATCCTGCGATGTAAAAGGCTTGCCCTTGCCTTCGTTGAATCCCTGAGCAGTCAAGGCGGCAGCACTTTCCTGTTGGGGTCCTTCTCCAAAAATTTTCCAGGGTCTGGTACCATAAATGCTTGCTCCGTTGAGACGCATCCACTCTCCTATTTCTTCTACAATTGCACGCTCTAAATCGTCAATGCTTCCATCTCCCTTAACCGGAATATTTAGCATGAGGTTTCCATTTTTGCTTACCACGTCAATAAGACTGTGTATGACTTGTTTGGCTGATTTATAGCGTTTATCCCGATAAATGCCTTTATCGTAGTGCCAACTCCCGATACAGGTATCGGTCTGCCAGGGCAAAGGTTCGATCTCATTACTTTGGCCTTTTTCAATATCCCAAACCAAAGCTTTGCGTTGCTCTTCATCCAGAATTTTACCTGTTACCACAGCTTGTGGATTTCCGTCTTTATCCAGGCTTTTGTTATATAAATAAGCGGCTATTTCAAGACCTACATTACTTACCGGCCAAAGCGGCAATGCCGTATCATCAAAATAAAGTAAATCTGGATTGAACTTGTCTATCAATTCAATCGTGCGATCGTAAAATTTCTTGCAATATTCTTTTGAGGGCGGAGTAACACCATTACCCCAGTTCCACTGACTGTGAATCTTACCATTATCGTAGCTGTCTTCACTCAACTCGTGGTTTTGAGCATACAATTCCTGCGGATCAATATCTTCCCACCAGGTACCTTCCCCATCTTCAACAGTCAAATTTCCATCATAGGGCACTCCCGCCAGTGGACCGTTTTTATCTGCACGTTGAGAAGGCTCATACCAGCTCCACGCATGAGCAGCGTGAACACTGAGTGCAAAAGGCAGATCGGCCTTGCGTGCAGCTTTTTCCCACCCGGCAATAATATCTTTTTTAGGTCCCATTTGAACCGAATTCCAATTGGGTTGATAGGTACTGTCCCAAAGATCCAGGTTGTCATGATGATTGGCCATCGCCATAAAATATTTAGCCCCGGCTTTTTTATAGAGACTTACCAACTCTTCAGGATCCCATTTATCGGCTTTCCAAACGTTGATCACATCTTTAAAACCAAATTCTGAAGGATGCCCGTAATTCTCAATATGGGATTTGTACTGCCACGAACGTTCCTGATACATTCCGCGAGCGTACCAATCTCCAGATTCTGGCTCACACTGAGGACCCCAATGTGCCCACATACCAAACTTGGCATCGCGAAACCAGTCTGGAACCTGATATTTAGAAAGTGAATCCCAGCTAGGTTTAAATGGACCTCTTTGCTCAGGGTTGAAAAAATTTGCACGTGCCAGCATTGGGTTTAAATACAAACCCGCAGCTGCCGCTGCACTTAATTTTATAAGATCCCTGCGTTTCATAATTTACACTTCAGTTTATATATTTCCGTCTATACTCCTATCTGATTTCTTCTACAATTCAAAAGAAAATGCTTTTCAAACGATTTCGTCTCGGTAAATGGTAATCAATTTCCCAAATATATTTAGGTTAAAGAATTCTTTCATTATACAAAAACGACTTATTTTTATTCTTTTAAGAACCTCTTTAACTTAAACAACCTATTTTGAATCGCAATCATTTTCCGGTTTCATTCTCAATGCTCAATGTAGATCATGTGCTTCTCGATGATCGGTGGAACTATGAAAGCATCATCAGCCCCTATTATCGCATTTATTATATAGACGATGGGGAAGGTAGATTATCAAGTCCCTCAAAGCAACTCATCTTACGGCCGGGATATCTCTACCTTATTCCCAGTTTTACACTGTGCGATTTGCATTGCGACCAGTACCTCAGTCAATATTTTGTACAGTTTTTTGAAGAACTGCATTCCGGTATCTCCCTCTTTGAAAACTACCGTAATATCATGGAGCTGAAAGCATCTGCACTGGATATTGAACTTTTTAAAAAGCTTGTCAAAATAAACCCCGGCAGGGGACTCAATCGCTCTGACAATCCTGAAGTATATGAAAAGGAAGCGTTCTACAAGGAGTACCAAGACTTAAACCGAAAAATGAAAACTTCAGTACAGTTTGAAAGCCAGGGTGTTTTATTAATCCTGATGTCGCGCTTTATCGAATCTGCCCGGTTTCAGCATGAAGAAAATCGAAAAATACCTTCTGTGATTTTAAACGCGATCAATTACATTCAGCTTCATTTAGACAAAGCACTTACGGTTTTAGAACTAGCGGATAATGCCAATCAAAATCGCGATTATTTTTCCCGGCAATTTTTAGAACACACGGGTTTGCGCCCGCTGGCATACATTCACGAAAAACGCATTGAACGCGCACAATATCTAATGGTGACAACGCATAAAACCCTACACGACATTGCCCTGGAAACCGGTTTCAACAACCTGCCACATTTTATCAAAATTTTTAAAAAACATCTCAACATCACACCGGGAGCCTATCGCAAGCAAAGCCTTCAAATCAACTGAATATGAAACTCATCAAGATAGACCGCAAGAGTCCCAATGCTTCATCTTTTAGCCTGAACACCACGCAGGATGCTCATTTTTTGAAGATTTGGCATTACCATCCCGAACTCGAACTGGTGCTTATTTTAGAGAGCACGGGCACGAGGTTTATTGGGGATTCCATTTCAAAATTCGCTCCCGGCGAACTGGTTCTATTGGGTTCAAACCTGCCGCATATGTGGCTTAATGATCCTGAATATTTTGAACCCAACACCGCACTAAAAGCTGAAGCTATCGCCATACATTTTAGAAAAGAATTTCTGGGAGCTGACTTTTTAGAAACTCCCGAAATGGCAGCAATAGCTTCCCTCCTGGACCGCGCCACACGAGGTATCGTATTTGAAGAAGTAAGTGTAGAAATCAAACAAAAACTCGTGCAGCTTACGGACTTAAGTCCCTTTGAACGAACTATGCAATTTTTGGCTCTACTTCAAGAACTGAGCACGACTCCCTGTCGGGCGATAAGCAGCACGGGATTCCAGAATAGCGCGCTTACCTCAAACTCCAAAAATTTTGATGTGGTTTATGAATACCTTTTTAAAAATTTCAGGAAACCCATTATGCTTGGAGAAGTGGCAGCTTTAATCCCGATGAACCCGTCAGCATTCAGTCGTTTGTTTAGCAAATTTCACAAGAAGAGTTTTACACGCTATCTCAATGAGATTCGCATCGGTTATGCGTGCAGGTTGCTTATTGAAAAACGCTATGATGTAAGCGAAATTTGCTATGCCTGTGGTTTTAACAGCCTTTCTAATTTCAACAGACAGTTTAAAACCATAACCGGAAAGACCCCTCTGGAATACGCAGAATATCACCAAAAAAGAATGTGAATTGAATTAAAAGCAAAAAAAGAGTAAGCATCAGCAAAAAATCATTCAGTAAAACGGAAGCAAGCGTATTAATTTTGAAGTGTTTCACTCTAATTTTTATTATAAATTATGCAAACCGAAGTCACAATCACCGGCTATGAAGTTGTAGATGTACGCTTCCCTACCAGCCAATTTCTGGACGGTTCAGACGCTATGAACCCCGATCCCGATTATTCTGCTGCTTATGTCATTCTCAAAACTTCGCAGGAAGGTCTGGAAGGTCATGGTCTCACCTTTACCATAGGTCGTGGCAACGAGCTCTGTGTGGCTGCGATTGACTCGATAATGCCATTGATTCTTAATAAAACACTGGCATCCTTTACCGAAAATATGGGTGCCTTTTGGAAAATGATCACCGGTGACAGTCAACTGCGCTGGTTAGGTCCCGAAAAAGGAGTGATTCATCTAGCGACGGGAGCGGTGGTAAATGCCGTTTGGGATTTATACGCCAAGGCGGAAGAAAAACCTCTCTGGAAACTACTGGCAGATATGAGCCCCGAAGAACTGGTCTCTTGCGTGGATTTCACATACATTACCGATGCGATCACTCCGGTGGAAGCCATAACCATGTTAAAAAAACTGGAAGGTTCTAAACAGCAGCGTATAGATCACCTGCTTGAAAAGGGTTACCCTGCCTACACCACCTCTGCCGGCTGGCTGGGTTACAGCGATGAGAAAATGCGAAAACTATGTCGTGAGGCCAAAGCCGAAGGTTTTAAGCATATGAAAATCAAAGTGGGTAAAGACCTTAAAGATGATATGCGCCGCGCACAAATCATTCGCGAAGAAATAGGTGACGACCTCAAGCTGATGATGGACGCCAACCAAAAATGGGATGTGACCGAAGCTATCGCAAATATGGCCGAACTCAAAAAATTCAACCCCTGGTGGATTGAAGAACCTACGAGCCCGGATGATGTTTTGGGACACGCAGCCATCGCAAAAGCGGTTGCTCCTATAAAAGTGGCAACCGGAGAACATTGTCAAAATCGGGTTATTTTTAAACAATTGATGCAAGCCGGTGCCATCGAGATTTGCCAGATAGACAGTTGCAGATTAGCCGGTGTTAACGAGGTGCTTGCGGTTTTGCTTATGGCTGCCAAATTTGAAATTCCGGTATGTCCGCACGCCGGTGGAGTAGGCCTTTGCGAATATGTTCAGCACTTGTCTATGATTGATTATATTGCCATTAGCGGTTCGCTTGAAAATCGTATTATAGAGTATGTAGATCACCTGCACGAGCATTTCTTTGATCCTGTAGTGATTAAAAACGGTGCCTATATGCCGCCACAAATGCCGGGTTACAGCATCACTATGAAACCGGAATCACTTAAAGATTATACGTTTCCAACCGGAAAAATCTGGCAGGAAATCACTAAAACCAAATAAAACTATGAAAAAGCGCATATGCATTACTGCCCTACTCTTCCTAAATCTGTATTTGGCTTTAGGTCAGACCGACTATACGCCTTCACCTGAAAATCTGGAAAACAGAGCCTGGTTTCAGGATGCAAAATTTGGCCTGTTTATTCATTGGGGTGTATACAGTACGCTGGGAGACGGTGAATGGGTAATGCAACAGCAAAAGATTAAAACAGACCGGTATGAATTGCTACCGGATTTTTTCAATCCGCAGCAGTTTGATGCCGAAGCCTGGGTAAAACTGGCCAAGGCGGCAGGTATGAAATACATCACGATCACGACCAAGCATCACGACGGTTTTGCGATGTACGACTCAAAAGTTTCTGATTACAATATTGTTGACGATACACCCTATGGTAAAGATATTTTTAGAAGGCTTGAGGAAGCCTGTAAAAAAGAGGGTATCAAGCTTTTTGCCTATTACTCGCAGTTAGACTGGCATCATCCGGATTACTATCCCAGAGGAAAAACCGGTCAGGATTTGGGCCGGCCAGATTCTGGTAACTGGCAAGATTATTTAAGGTATCAAAATGCCCAGATTAAAGAACTAGCTGAAAATTATGACATCGCAGGTTTTTGGTTTGATGGATATTGGGACCAAAACGATTTAAAAAAAGCCGGCAAACCTTATCAGGATTTTGATTTGGAAGAAACGTATAAAGTCATTCACGGCGTGAATTCCGGTTTGCTCATTGGCAACAACCACCATCTTGCACCTATTGCAGGCGAAGATTTTCAGATGTTTGAAAAAGACCTTCCAGGGAAAAATACCGCGGGCTTTAGTGAAGGTTCTCAAATAGGTAATTTACCCTTAGAGACTTGTGAAACCATAAATCATTCGTGGGGTTTCAATCTACAGGATGGCAATCATAAATCATTCAACGAATTGATTCAGTATCTGGTTAAAGCTGCTGGCAATAATGCCAATTTTTTGCTCAACGTAGGCCCTATGCCTAATGGAAATATACAGCAGGAGCATCAGGATTTGTTGATGCAAATGGGTTCCTGGCTGCAAAAAAACGGAGAAAGTATTTATAACACACGTGGGGGCATGTTTCAGGGTGCCGATTATGTTTCGACCGAAAAAGACCAAATTACCTATCTGCATGTTCTAAATGCTGATCTGAAAACCCTGAGTATCCCTTTCGCCAAAAAACGCATTAAAACATTAAGTTGGTTTGATGATGGTAAGCCGGTTAAATACAAGCTTAAGAAAAACATATTGACGATCTATCTGGATGAAGCGCATCGCGATGCGGTAGATACTATTATTAAACTCACTTTAAAATAATTTGACATGACCCCTTTTAATTTATCTGGAAAAACAGCACTAATCACTGGTGGAGCCAGTGGTATAGGACGTGCCATCGCCGAAGTTTTTGCAAAAAACGGAGCTCAGGTTTACATTCTTGACTATAATGAAACGCAGGCAAAAGAAGTTGCTGAAGCATTTAAAGCTGATAACTTGGAGCTTCACTATAAAATATGCGATGTATCTAAAGAAGATGAAGTACAACAGGTGATTGATGAGATCGCCGATGAAAATTCGCTTGACATATTGGTTAATAATGCCGGAGTAGCCCACGTGGGAAATATTGAAAACACTACCGAAGAGGATCTCGACCGTATTTACGCCATAAACATCAAGGGTGTATTCAACTGCGCAAAAGCCGTGATTAAACACATGAAAGGCAAAAGCGGAGTCATTATCAATATGGCCTCTATTGCATCTTCGGTTGGGATCTCAGACCGTTTTGCATACTCCATGTCAAAAGGCGCCGTACTCACAATGACCTATTCCATCGCTAAAGATTATGTTGATGAGGGCATCAGATGCAACAGCATCTCCCCTGCTCGCGTTCACACCCCTTTTGTAGATGGTTTTATTGCAAAAAATTACCCCGACAATCAGGAAGAGATGTTTGAGAAACTATCTAAAACCCAACCTTTGGGCCGCATGGGCAAACCTGTAGAAATCGCCCACCTCGCCCTCTATCTGGCCTCTGATGAAGCATCTTTTATCACCGGGACAGACTTCCCTATTGATGGCGGATTTATAAAACTAAATGGATAACTTTTTAACTAGAAGATTATGAAATTAATACGTTTCGGCGAAGCCGGAAATGAAAAACCGGGAGTACTTTTAGACTCCGGAAAACGCATAGATGTATCAGGTTTTGGTGAAGATTATACCGAAGCATTTTTTGAAACAGATGGTCTTGACCGACTCAAAACATGGTTAAGCAAAGAACAGGACAATTGTGAGGAAGTTTCTGCAGAAACCCGTTTGGGAGCACCTTTGGTACGTCCTTCAAAAATTGTATGCATCGGTCTTAATTACGTTTCGCACGCTAAAGAAACCGGCATGGAAGTTCCTAAAGAACCCATTTTGTTCTTTAAAGCGACTTCGGCAATTGTGGGACCCAATGACGATGTGATCATTCCCAAGGGAAGTGAAAAGACAGACTGGGAGGTTGAACTCGCCGTGGTTATAGGCAAAAAAGCCTCTTATGTGAGTGAAGCCGAAGCTTTAGATTATGTAGCAGGTTACACCCTACACAACGATTACAGCGAACGTGCCTTTCAGATCGAGCGTGCCGGGCAATGGGTTAAGGGAAAAAGCTGCGATACCTTTGCGCCTTTAGGTCCTTTTATCGCCACCAAAGACGAAATCAAAGATCCCAACAAACTCAACCTGTGGCTGAAATTGAATGGGGAGGAATTGCAAAACAGCAACACTTCAGATTTTGTATTTAATGTACAGCAGGTGGTTAGTTACATCAGTCAGTTTATGACCCTGCTTCCGGGAGATATCATTTCAACCGGAACTCCTTTTGGTGTGGGAATGGGCTTTAAGCCACCACGCTACCTGAAACCGAGTGATATAGTTGAATTGGGTATCGAAGGTTTAGGGACTTCCAAACAAACTGCCCGCGCTTATTCGAACTCATAGCAACTACCCTAAAATTATCAATAAGGTCTAAATTCCGATTCAAATTCTTCAGCAAAACCCTGAATTCAGAACAGGTCAACAATCTAAAAAGCTGGAAAACGAAATCAATTGGTATTTAGACCTTGTTGCAATTTCGTTTCCGCTTTTCTATACCGTCGGCGCTTTTAAATCACTAAAAACCAGCAAAAACATCTAAATGTTAAAATTTTAACCCATCCGCTGGGATTTTCAAAATATTTTCTTAATCTTGTTATGTACTACATAATTACATAAATACATAATGATTTGAATATCAAAACTAAAACAACATTTATGAGAACATTTTTACAACTCAGGATGCTTAAACAGATCACGCTTGTGACTCTGGCATTGCTGGGGACAACTACAATTATGGCTGCTCCAACACCTGGAGAAGTTATTTACAATTATGATCAGAAAACGATTTCGGGAGTTGTTTACGACACCGATTCAGGGGAAACTTTACCCGGCGTAAGTGTCAGTATTAAAGGCACCAGCACCGGTACCGTAACAGATTTCGACGGTTTTTTTGAACTTGAGGTTGAGCCGGGGGCCACTTTAGTATTTAGTTATGTAGGGTATATGAAGCAGGAAGTACCTGTAGGCGATCAAACCTCCCTAACTGTTAATATGGAAACTGATGTACAATCACTTGAAGAGGTTGCGATTATTGGTTACGGTAAGGTAAAGCGTTCTAATCTAACCGGATCGGTATCTACCGTTAGCGCAGAAACCCTTGAACAAACCAATAAGGTTGACGCGGTTTCATCTATTCAAGGTCAGGTTGCCGGTGTAACGGTACAACGTACTGATAACAAACCGGGTGCTGGAGGTTTCAACATAAGGGTAAGAGGTGCTAATACCATAAACACTGGCGCAGGAAACGGCGGTTATAGCCCGGGGCAAAATCCATTGTTTGTAGTAGACGGAATCTTTGTTGACGATATCTCTTTCCTAAACCCGGCAGATATTGAGCGTATGGATGTACTTAAAGATGCGGCTTCTGCTGCTATCTACGGTTCTCGTGGTACAAACGGGGTGGTGATCATTCAGACCAAAAAAGGTAAAGAAGGGAAAATGACCGTGCGTTACAACAATTACGTAGGTTTTAAAGAAATCTATAACCTTCCTCCTGTTTTTAACGGCCAAAGCTATATTCCATTTCTTAGAGATGTAGTTGTGGGTAACCAATTCGCTTCTAATCAGGATGGCAATTACAGCCAGTACTCTGCAGATGCGGTAAATATTGAAAATTACCTGAGCGAAGAAGAACTTCAAAACATAGCAAACGGCGTAAGTACAGATTGGGTAGACCTGATCACGCGCAACGGATTTCAACAAAACCATACGCTAGATATTAGTGGGGGAAATGAAAACACGGTTTATGCTGCCGGATTGGGATATACTCAGGATCAGGGAACCGTTTACGGTGAAGATTTTAATCGCTATACTTTAAAAGGAAATATTCAAAGCGATCTTACAGATTGGTTAACCTTTGGCTACGATAACTACATCACTTTAGCTAAAACAAACGAAGGTAGTTTAGAAGCTTTTAGAAGTGCATACCGTTTAAAGCCAATTGGTAGAGCTTATGACGATAACGGGGATTTATTGTTCTTACCAACTCAAAAAGAAACTCAGGTAAGTAACCCTATTTTTGATACGCAAAACTGGAAACTTGAGAACAAATACATCAATTTTATCGGTAATATTTCGCTTAGCGTAAAACCGATAGAAGGCTTAAGCATTACTACGAAATTTGCTCCTAACGTAAAATACACCCGTGTGGGCGAGTATCGTGGTTTGTATACAAAAAGTACCATCGGTAACCAGAGCAACACCCGTGCAGAGGTCAACAACTTTCTCGATTACTCCTATACCTGGGATAACATTGTTGATTATAGCCTTGATATTAATAAGGATAACAGCCTCGCTGCAACTTTTGTATACTCCATATTTTCACAAGAAAATGAGTCTTATGGAATTCAGGTAAGAAACTTCACATCAGACAAGTTCTTATTTTATAACCTGGCAGCCGGCTCTAATGTCAACTCCTACCGAAGTGGCTTTAGCGATCAAAGCCTGGAATCGTATACGGCGCGGATTAATTACAACCTTATGGATCGTTATATACTTACCCTTACCGGTAGATATGACGGAGCTTCAATTTTAGCTGAAGGTAATAAATGGGAATTTTTCCCTTCGGCCTCTTTTGCTTATCGTGTGATTCGCGAAGACTTTATGCGTAACCAAAAAGCATTCTCAGATCTTAAATTACGTTTAAGCTATGGTGAGACCGGTAATACGGGTGCTGGAGGAGGATTAGGACCTTTAGGAAGTGTGGCTTTACTTAGTTCAAGCTACACTAACATAGGCGATGCCAGTGTACCTACTTTATTCGTTTCAAATCTTGCCAATCAGGATTTAAGCTGGGAACGTACTTCTGAAATTAACTTTGGTCTTGATTTTGGTTTCCTCAACAACAGGCTTACCGGTAGTGTTGACATCTACAACAGAGATATCAAAGACATCATCTTCTACAGACCTTTACCTACGGTAACCGGCTTTGGAGGAACCTTTGATAATATTGGCGAGTCTCGTAACCGCGGTATCGAGGTAGCTCTTAACGCAAAGATTATTGACAATGAAGACTTTAAATGGAGTACTAACCTCAATTTTGCAAGCAATCGCAACGAGATTGTGAATCTTTATGGTGATAGTGACGAAATCATTTTTGGAGCTCAGGGTGGAACATTCATTCACCGTGTAGGAGAACCTACCGGGTCTCTATATGGCTTTAAATACGACGGAATCTGGCAACTGGATGAAGCTGCCGAAGCTGAATCTTACGGTCAAAAACCGGGGCAGGTGCGTGTAGTTGACGTTAATGGTGACGGACAAATTACAGAACAGGGAGACCGTGTTGTTTTAGGAAACCCACTCCCTAAATGGACCGGAGGTTTTACCAGCACGATGAATTATAAAAACTTTGATTTCTCCTTCTTTGTATACACCAGTCAGGGCGTTACCATCTCCAGTAATTTCCACAATGCACGTGCATTCTCGTATGACGGCGAACCTGCTCGTTTGTGGAATGGTTATGATACCGATTACTGGACACCCACAAACCCTACAAACAACTGGTTTCAACCCGGTAACGGTGGTCCATACCAGGGAGCTATCAAAAATATGGATGTCTCTTTTGTAAAAGTTGGTTTTATGACTCTGGGCTATGCGCTTCCTCAGGAAACCACACAAAAATTAGGAATTCAAAAACTTCGTTTATACACCACGGTTCAGAATCCATTTACCTTTTCAGAATATGACGGTTGGGATCCTGAAAACGCCGGTAGAAATACCTATGGTGCCTCATTTATGGCACGCACCTATATGGCCGGCATAAACTTCACATTCTAAAAAAATAAATAGCATTATGAAAAAATCAATTTATACTTCAGCCCTCGCTTTACTGCTTACCGGTACGCTGGTAACCAGCTGCGATGATTTTCTGGATGAAACAAACAGAAAGGGAATCGATATTCCGGCTTCGCGGGAAAATACAGAAACCTTTTTACAACTGGTAAATTATACCTACGAGATTACACGCGAAAATACCACTCACTATCAGCCCGATATGCTTTATGTACTGGAAGATCTGGGTACTGATATCGTGACCCGTGCTTCTCCGCTTACCGGTGTTGATGCAATCAACGATTATGTTGATTTAAACGCGTCAAATTATGTATTACAGGTTTATTGGGCTAATCAATATGAGCAGATTGCAGCTGCAAATACCCTGCTTGCAAACGCTGATTTAATTGAAGGTATTGAAGAAAGTTTGAAAAATAGAGGGGTTGGCGAAGCTAAATTCTTCAGAGCCTGGTCCTATTTTAATCTGGTAGAAAACTATGGTGGTGTTCCTATTGTTACAGAACCTATCACTACGGCTCAGTCTGATTTTACACGGGCAGAAGAGCAGGAAGTTTATGAGCTGATTGTAAGCGACCTTAACGATGCCATTAATGCGGTTGATGAAAATCCGGAAGAATTTGGCCGTGTATCTAAAGATGCCGTACGTCATTTACTTTCTAAAGTTTTATTAACCCGTGGGTATAAGTCTTTCGCCGCATCAGACGATTACACCCGTTCGATTGATCTTGCTGAAACGGTTATAGACAATCACCCGCTTGAGCCTACGTTTGCTGATGTAGTAGATATTGACAACCAGCGTAATGATGAAGTGGTTTTTTCCTTCCTGTTTGGTACCGAAACCTCGAGCCTGGGCTGGGGTAATACCAAACACTTATTGTATAAGTTTGAATACTTTAACTATCCCGGTTTAGCCCGTGGTAGCTTATATCAAAATGGTATTGGCAGAATGCCTACTCCGTTTTTCTTCAATATGTTTGATGAGGAAGATACCCGTAATGACGAAACCTTGAGATATGTTATTTATGCTGATGTAGCAGAAGACGGTCTTGAAGTGGGCGATACGGCTATTTATTTCCCAAAAACGGCCTGGAGTCAGGAGCGTATAGATAGCAAGCCTTACGCGGTAATCAATCCAGATCAATATCTGGTTAATGATGGAGTTACTAATACCCACTGGCCTATGTTCAAGAAGTTTGACGACCCGGGCACTCCCTTTACGTATGCAAACGAGCGTGCTTTTGGAGATCGCGACATGATTATTATGCGTGGAGCCGAAGCCTATCTGATCGCTGCCGAAGCTGCATTGCAGAGCAACAATCCCGGGGCTGCTGCTACGTATCTTAATACCGTACGTTCACGTGCAGGTATCACTACCCCGCTTACTGCAGGAGATGTTGATCTTGCGCTTATCTTGAATGAACGTGCCCGCGAATTGATTGGCGAAGTAAACCGCTGGATGGATTTAAAACGTACCGGTACTTTGATATCAAGAGTGCTACAATACAACCCGCACGCAGCGCTTAACAATGCAATAACCGAAAAGCATCGTCTAAGACCCATACCACAGGGTGAAATTGATGCTTCCGGGAAGACAATTAGCCAAAACCCCGGTTACTAAAACCGGAAAATCCGTCAATCACAAGGTTAGTCCCGGATTGACGGATTTTTTTATTTCGTTTTAAATGAAACAAGCTCAGTGCAAATGGCCGTGAATAATCAACAACTGAATGCGAAGTTAGCCTGAAGCCTTATTTCATCTGGCTACGCCCATAAAACTTAGCTCAGTTTGCTAAAATGTGGAGTAAGATGATTGCGCATGTTTTCACGAAATTCATAAGCAGTCCCACTACGCAGGGTTTCAACCAAATCATTATGCGAGATACTACCTCTTTTCGGTTCTGCGGCCGACTTTGATTCCTGCTGCATCATAAAATGAAAAACCGGTAGCAGCATAGATTGAAAACGGTTTAAGGTTCCGTTGCCAGACATTTTGTAGAGATACGAATGAAATTCGATCTCATAAGCCAGACGGGTTTGAAGATCGGTTTTACAAAGCGGATCATTAGCCTCCCGGTCTACTATTTCTTGTAACTTAGTAATATCAGCATCTTTTTTCCTGATGAACAGCAATTCACTCATACCCACTTCAAGAACCAGCCGCAGTTCAAAAATGTGTTGCATGGCTTCTTCCCCAAGAAGGTCGGGGTCCATAATGCGTTCTATTCCGCTTAAAATATCAGGTTCTGCAATAAACATCCCCTTGCGTTTTTTAGATTCGACCACGCCTAGCATACGCAAACGGCTAAGCGACTCGCGCACGATGTTTCGGCTTACGCCCAGATTTTCGGCAAGTTCGATCTCTCCAGGTAATGAGTCTCCAGACTTAAAGCGGTTTTCTTTCAAGAATTCAAGAATACGCTGTTCTACCTGCTCTACCAGAGAAACGGATTTGATGGGTTTGATTTTGGAAGACATAGTGGTTTGATGGTTAATTGCAAATTTCTAGTAAATCAACTAAAACTTAAGACATTCAAAAAGTAATTTTAACACATATTTTAAATATATTGCTATTTAAATTATGTCCTACATATAAAATTAATGAACATAACGAATATACACGATTTTGGTGCCGTAAATGATGATTTTACGAATAATTCGTTGGCCATTCAAAAGGCAATCGATCATTGTGCCGGCCTTGGTGGCGGAAAGGTCGTTATTCCACCCGGTAAACCGTTCCTTTCAGGTCCGTTTAACCTCAAATCAAATATTGAACTACACCTGGAACAGGGCGCTGTATTAAAAGCCTTTCCTGACGAAAGCACCTACACCAAAAGCGCTTTTAGACAAAATCTGGGCGAAGGCACCATCTGGATAGGTGGCGAAAATCTCAGCCAGGTTTCCATTACCGGCGGGGGCACTATAGATGGTAATGGCATCTTCTTTATGGGAGATGAATTACACGACTCCTATGAGCTCAAGCCGTTTCAAACCATAGATCCCAGACCACACATACTCACTCTGGTATCGTGCAAGAATGTAAAAATGCACGGCATAACGGTAAGCAATGCTGCTTACTGGGCGCTGCATTTTATAGGGTGCTATGATATTTCTATTGCAAATATTTCAATCTATAATGATTTGAAAGTACGCAACAGCGACGGTATTGACCTTGATCATTGCCAAAACGTACGCATCAGTAATTGTCATATCGAATCAGGTGACGATTGCATCTGCCTCAAAAACAGAAGGGAATATGAAGAATTAGGCCCCTGCAAAAATATCGTCATTTCAAACTGCACATTGATAAGCACTTCCTGTGCGATTAAAATTGGTTCCGAAAATATGGATGCCATTAGCCACGTTACTTTTAACAACTGCATCATTACCGGCAGTTGCAGAGGTATCGGTATTCAAAACCGGGACGAGGGCACCGTGTCAGACATCATTTTCTCAAACATCATGGTAGAATGCAAGCAGTTTTCTGATGTGTGGTGGGGTATGGCAGAGCCTATTTACATTACGGCTTATCCCCGCGCCTCACACAATCACAAAGATGCGGGCTGGAGGTTAAAACCCGGAGCCAAAGAAGCCGGTATTGGTAAAGTTTCTAACATCACCTTCGCAAACATCAGATGCAAAAGCGAAAACGGTATTTTTCTGGGAGCGGCATCACCAGATCTGCTTGATAATATTCGTTTTAACGATATTGATCTGGAGGTTTCAAAAACAACCGAATATCCCGGGGGTTATTACGACTGCAGACCCTGCAAGGATGATGATTTTATAGGCGAGCAGACTGCAGGTTTTTATATGGTAAATGCCAGCAATGTGTACATTTCAAACACCACGGTAAATTGGGGAACCCAAAGACCGCAATACTACGGAAATGCGCTTTATGCGGAAAATATAACTCCGCTGGTTCTTGATAATTTTAATGGAACGGCGGCCTTTGAACATTTGGAAAGCATCGTTAAAAAAGGAAAAACTCAACTCGAAAAAATCGCAAACTGATTATGGTTTTAGGCTTGTCATATCTGGATATTTTAGTTTTGGTGCTGTACTTCGGCGTCATTGTTTATATCGGTATACGATCTAGCCTGAAGATTAAAAAGGAAGAAGATTATTTCCTAGGCGGCAGACAGTTTGGAAAACTCTTTTCAACATTTGCCAGTTTTGGGCAGGCTACCTCAGCAGACGGTCCGGCAGGTGTGGCAACCACCACATTTAAAAACGGCGCCAGCGGAATCTGGAGCTCGCTTTTAATGCTTTTTGCCACTCCTTTATTTTGGATTACAGCTCCCTGGTTGCGACGGCTGCGCATCACCACGATGGGTGATTTTTATGAGCAGCGTTATGCTTCGCGAAAAATGGCCGCAACCTATGCACTGGTGGGCACCATCGGGATGATGGGCTTGCTCTCTGTAGGTTATAAAGCGGTTACAACAACGGCAATGGCGATGACCGGAAAGCCGGATACCGCACTGACTTCGACTGAAAAAGTCGAAAAAGAAAAAGCAGACCGCCTTTTTGAATTATCTAACGAAAACTTCACATACCTCTCGCAAGCTGAGAAACAGGAATTAGCCAAACTCAGACAGGAAAATCCGCGGGCGTTATTCAGTTATTTTTCTGAAGATGTGCTTATCTGGACTATCTGTTTCATCGTTCTGTTTTATACCGCAATGGGTGGACTCGAAGCCGCTTTTTATACTGATTTGCTTCAGGGTATTTTTATCATTCTGCTTTCAATCATTCTCATTCCTTTTGCCTGGTCGGCAATTAACGAGCAATTTGGCGGCAGCGGGATGATGGATGCGCTCTCAAATCTGCACGAGCAATTGCCTGAAAGTACATTTGAGATTTTTGGTTCACCTGCAACCTTAGACTTTACCTGGTATTTCATAGTTATGGCTGCTCTAGTATCTGGGATGACTGTTGTCGCGCAGCCTAATCAACTCGTAACTGCGGGAGCCGCAAAAAGTGAAGACGCGGCGCGTACGGGCTTTGTGACCGGTACCTTTATGAAGCGTATTGTGACCATCTTGTGGGGAATGGTGGGCCTTTGTGCCATCTTGCTTTATGGCGGTAAAATTATGAACTCCGATTTTGTTTGGGGTCACGCCACTACACAATTATTAGCACCGTTGGGATTAGGCCTTGTAGGTTTGATGCTGGCCAGTTTGATGGCAGCTTTAATGTCTACGGCAGACTGCCTAATGATTACCGTGTCCGGATTGGTGGTTAACAATTTTTACAAATACTTTTTACCGGAAAAATCTGCCAGGCATTACATCTGGGCGGCACGTATTTCGGGAGCTATATTCCTGATCGGGGCGGCAATCATTACGACTCAATTTGATACGATTTTACAGATATTAAAGTTTATCTGGGAGTTTTTTGTAGTCTTTGTAGCAGCCTTTTGGCTGGGCTTAAAATGGCGACGTGCAAACCGCATATCTGCCTGGAGTTCGATTCTGCTCACCTTTACCTTGTTTTATCTAATCCCAACGCTGTTACCCAATATCTTTCCGGCGATGCGTACCGATAAAAGCCTTACAAAGCTTACCGATTCCCGTATTGTAACCCGAAATTATGAGGTAAAGGAAGTCGATCTGGATAACCGCACACACGATATCGCGCAATGGGAAAAACTTCCGCAAAGCGAAAAAGAACAGATCAGTAAACCTGAAGAACTTGCCTTGGGCGGCACTAATGCCGTGGATTATGCCATGCCGCGACAGGCTATTTTTTGGTCTAAAGGGGTTACGACCGAGAAAGACGGTACCTCCTACGGCCGCGGTTATATTTATCTTGAATTGTACTTGCTGGACAGTTTGGGTTGGGATCTTTCAAAAAACCCTTATGCCTTAAACGAAACCATAAGACTGGGTATACGTTTGCTATTCCCATTTCTGGTGCTGTTTCTTATCGCTTTAGCAACTAAACCGGATTCAGATAAACATTTAGCTGAATTCTACCGTAAAATGCGTACCCGTGCAGTAGACAATAGCATTCTGAAGAATCAACCCACCACCGAAAAACTTTTATTCCCAAATAGCAATTGGGAAATCTATACGTGGAATAAAAAAGACCGTACCGGCTTCCTGCTGGCCTGTCTCATTGTTATACTCATTATTGGATTACTTTACCTGATGGTTTCCCTCGGGTCTTAAATGCTTTGACTTATGAAAAAAACAAATCAAAACACAGAACCGCTACAAAGTCTCGATGAATGGGAAGATGATGTGGTACGTCGTTATCCTGAAGAGGCTCATAAAGCCAAGGAAGAATTTCGTAATTACGAGGCTCCTGCCCGCGACACGGTAAAAGAATTTTACCGCATCAATCACATCAATCAGACCTATGATTTTGTGCTTGAAAAGAAAAAAGACTTCCTGCAGTTTAACCGCCGGGAGATGTCACTTTGGGATGCAGTCGAATTTTTAAACACCCTGGTTGACGATTCTGACCCGGATATTGATCTGGATCAAACCCAGCATTTGCTACAAACTTCTGAAGCGATACGTGCAGACGGGCACCCGGACTGGTTTGT
>PAPI01000038.1 GCA_002708845.1 Leeuwenhoekiella sp. | reverse complement strand
TTGTAGACGATACCCTGATGTTACCGAATGAATACTAAGTCGATTGCTATGGAGACACAACTCAACGAAATCAAGCTTCGGTATTCCACCAAACAGAAAGCTACAGACTGGATTAAAATCAGTTCTTCTACCAATGCTGCCGAGGCTATTTTTAAGAACTGGGATAAAGACCATATCGCCACTTTTGAATGCTTCAAAATTGTATTGCTCAATAACAGCAACCAGATCAAAGGAGTTTTTCAGGTATCGCAGGGTGGTATCACCGGAACGGTTGTAGATGTTCGGTTGATTTTTGCCGTTGCTTTAAAATCACTGGCAGTTGGGATGATCTTAACTCACAACCACCCCAGCGGAACTTTAAAGCCCAGTGAAGCAGACAAGAGCATCACCCGCAAGATCAAAAGTGCAGGTGAATTTCTAGACATCAAAGTTTTAGATCACATCATTTTAACGCCAACAGGTCAATACTTCAGTTTTGCAGATGAAGGCCTCCTCTAAAAATCAATATGATGATTTATCTAAATTTTACCGATTTAAGCGAGGAAGCACAAGAACGGCTTTTGGCATATTCCAAAGAAGATGTCAAAAAACTATACGGCAGGGAGCTGATGAATTATGCTTTAAGGCATCACACCAATATTGACCAGATGCTGGACGAAGAAGCGATGCGGAATTTATATTCGTATACATATGTATTCAACATTTAATCACTCAAAATTAAAAACGAAATGCGCTCCAAAAAATGGGGCGTTTTTTGTTTTTCATAAGTTCTAAATTTTAAAAATAATGTATCTTTAAAATGCTGAAAAACAGCACACATTTTTAAAGTAGGGGTATCCAATTTTTTGACTTTCGCTGATAAACCTACCCAGCAAATACTAACATTTCGGAAATTTTTCCAGAAAAAGGCAATGGGTTCAGATGCAAATCTGGCCACCAATTGTAGGGATTTTTGTTCGCCTGCGGCGAACGAAAAGGAATAGCAAGAGGGTAACACGCTGCGCGCTGTTACGTATTCCTTTTCGTATTCAAAGTATTGATAATCAGTGTTTTAAAATTTAAATAACACGGTGATTCTCAATAATTTGCGACAAACGCCTTCAAAGCGCCGGTTTTATGGGAAGAATTTGCGACAAATCAGCGAATTATGGACTCATTTTTAGGCATTCGATTTAAGAAACCAACAGCCAAACGTTTTCAGGAATTCTCACGGAAACACTTCAAAACGCACACCGAGGCGATGGAAGCAATGCTCGACTTTTTCCGTTACAATGAGATTTCTCCCAAAGAACATTTAGGACCCACTGGACGTACTCTGGAAGCCAAACTTTTGAAACGCATCAATGCGGTAATTGCCATTATCAAGGATGTGGAAAAGACCCAAACCAAACCTACCCAGGCCATGCTCGAGGCGCTGTTTACCCAGATGGAAACTCCGGAAGAAAAAACCCTGATCATGAAAACGGATGACGAGCTGGATGATGAGAAGTTTGAGGATTGGGATGGAAAGGATTTTTAAATGCGAGCACTATGTACATCACCATCACCCCTCAGAAATTAGGAGTTAATTTTAATCAGAGTTCACAGGATTTTGTCAGCTATCTGGAAAAGGAAAACGAAGAGCGTACCCTCGAGAATTTTGAGTATTTCTTCAATCAAACCGAAGAAGGAATTAAACCGGATCGGGTAGTGGCAGAGATCGATTCCAATACAGCCAAACTCAAACGCAGCGAACCTAAGTTTTATTCCATTACGGTTAACCCCTCCAAAAGGGAATTGCAGCAGCTCAAAAATCATCCGGAAGATCTAAAGCGGTATACGCGCGAGCTGATGAAGAACTATGTCAAGGCTTTTAACCGAGAGCTCAACGGCAGGCCTATTCAGGTAAGCGACATCAACTATTTTGCTAAGATTGAATATACCCGACGCTTTAAGGGCACAGATCGGGAGGTGATCGGTAACCAGCCCATAGCTTCCAAAATCCAAACTTTAAAAGATGAAATCTACCGCATTCAGACCGGTACTACCATCGGAAATCTTCAAGCGCTTCGCGATAAAATCAAACGTTTGGAACTGGAAGCACCCCACCAACTTAATGGCAAACGCATTGTGCAGGGAATGGAAAAGCCGGGACCGCAGAGTCATATCCATATAATCGTAAGCAGAAAGGATCAGTCGAATTCGATCAGTCTTTCTCCTGGAAGTAAATACAAAAACTCAGAGGTAGAATTTAACGGGAAGCAGATCAAGCGTGGTTTTGACCGGGATACCTTTTTCGCCCAGGCTGAAAAGTCTTTTGATAAGCTCTTTAACTACAATCGGAATTTTTTAGATCAGTATACCTCCCGCAGGGATTTTTTAAAAGACCCGGCTAAGTTTTATAAGGATCTGTTGAAACTTCCCCATCCCCAGCGTATCGCCGCTTTAAAGCTGATGCGGGAGACCGGATTAAAATTACCACCCACTATTCCGGTTAATCAGGTGCAACTGGCCTACAAAGCCTTTAAAGCTTTAAAAAGGGGAGTGGGTATTGCCGTGAAATCAAGTTCAATCGGTATCTAAAAGGGTTATGGATATAATTGAAATACTAGTAATAGAGGTGGCATTTCTTTTACTTTATGTATTGGCCAAACGATTCTTTAGCCGTGCCTGGGTAGTTGGACTTTTAGTTTTGGGAGTTTCAACTGCTGTATTGATCCTACAGGTGAATTGGTATTTAATCCTGTTATGCTATACCTGTCCGATGCTTTTTCTGGGAACCTGCATCGAAGTATTTACTTCAACTTTAAATACGGCGATCCGATCAAAATACCGGGTACAGTTTGAGACCCATAACAAGCGCTTTCATATTGAGAACATCAAACGTGGAGCTTCGGTAATCGCTTCTGCCGGAAGCGGAAAAACTGAAAGCGTGGTCTATCAATTCCTCAAGCATTTTCAACATAATCAGTTTTGTGGAATCATCCACGATTACAAAAATTTTGAACTGACCGAGATTGCCTATCCGCTTTTTGAAAGCACTGATATACCTTTTTACACCATCGCTTTTGATGAAGTCATTCATAAAGTAAATCCCATTGCTCCACGCTATTTACCCAATGAAGAAAGCGTAAATGAAGTGGCTCGCGTACTACTGGAAAACCTGCTCGAGCAAAAAGAACAGGTTGTTACCGGTTCATCTAAATTCTTCAATGATGCAGCCGAAGGACTTTTATGTGGAATGATCTGGCGTTTAAAGGAAGATTTGCCTAACCTATGTACCCTGCCTCATATGATCGCGCTATATCAGTATCTGGATACCAAACAACTGGTACTTTGGCTTTCTGAAAATCGCACTTCACGTATTATGGCCAGTGCTTTTATCAGTGGGATAGATTCTGAAAAGCAAACAGCCGGAGTGATTAGTACCCTGGCTAATGCCCTAAAACGTATCAGTACCAAACGCATATTTATGGCCTTATCTGCAGATGAAGTTCCGCTGGATCTCAATAACCCTAAAAGTCCATCTGTGATCAGTGTGGTCAATAATCCTAAGTATGAGTCGGCTTATTCACCCGTAATCGCTACCATTCTACATACTGCGATCAAGCAAATGAGTGTAAGGGGCCAGCAATCTTCTTTTGTAATGATGGAAGAAGCACCCACCATTCGCTTGCTTAATATGCACCGCATCCCCGCAACGCTACGGAGCTATGATGTGGCCACGATTTATGTAATGCAGGACAAGGTGCAAAACGATATGATGTACGGGGATAAAGCCAGTAGAGCCATTCTGGCCAATCTCTCGTATCAGTTTTTTGGTAAGGTTAATGACCCCGACACCGCTAAGTACTACGAGCGTTTTTTTGAAATCATCAAAAACCCAACTAAAAGCGTGAGCAAAGGCTATACACTGGACTTTGATACGCGTGTGACTACCGGTGAGCGCGAGGTTTCTAAAGTGCGGGCGGATGTGTTCTTCCGGTTAAAGCAAGGGGAGTTCATTACCTATGCGGATGGTTTAGACTGCAAAGTACAGTTTAAGCTGGGTAAAATTGAAAGACAGCTTCCTCAAGCCGCAAAGCGCTTTTCAGAGGAAGATTATGAAACCAATTTTAAACGCATTCATTGGGAAATCCTGCGCAGATTTAGGAGTTAGCGTTTTTAATCAGTTGACCGTTCGATGATTTCCAAGGCCATTTCCAGTCCTAAAATCTGATCCTGTAAGGATTGATGGCGTTGATTGAATTCAGCATCTTCAAAACCCGTTTTATGAAGTTCCGACGCCTTTTTACGTAACTCTTCAATTCGAATATGTATCTTTTGAGAATTGGTCATTTTGATACCGGTTTAGTTGTTGAACAATAAGGAATCAGAATGTGTTGTTTTGTAATTTCGGACATTTTCCGCATTATAGGATTTTGTCCAAAATTACTTCTTTTTTGAAAAATCATATAATCGGTCGGGAAGAATTTTTGAGTAAATAAAATTGGAATCCATTAGACACTAAAAATGTGTGAATACAGTCACAACTTAAAATTAAATCCTAACCGAAGTATATTGCTATTAGGTTAGACCGGTGGTTATCATTTTATTTCAAATTACGTTAAAACGGACTTTTCTCGCGTAATCCTTTTTCAGTGACTTTCCATTGCCCATCTTCCTTAACCAGTTTGAAGGTTTCAGGTTTTTCTAAATAGTTGATCGTACATTTTACCCAGGCGGTATCTCCTTCCTGAGTTTGCTGAAGAACCTTAAAATCCATTTCTGTTTCGGTATCTTCAATAAAAAAGTTTTGAATCTGCATTAAGCCTTGGTACCCGGTTTCTGTGGTATAGGTTTTCAGCATCTCATTATCCCGTGTGTAAAAACTTTCCAGGACTTTTTGGGTGACTTCTTCCGGGCTTTTGCTTTTAGTTTTGGAACAGCCTGAAAACAGGATAATACCTAAAATTAAATAGAACGCTTTCATAGTTTTATCAGTTTGGATAGTTGATATATTTTGGATTAATCTTCAGCTTTAATACCCGTTCACCTTGGGCTTCCACCAAATCCACAATCAGTCTACGATCCCTGCTTAATGAAAATTTGGGCACCACATAAACAAAGCGCTTAACTTCCCCGGGTATAATTTTTTTGGGCACTTGATGGGTAAAAAGCGGTTCTTTGGGAAGTTTTTGCATGGACTTTCGTTTTCCTTTTAATCGGGTTTGGTTGGACAAACTCATATAATTAAAATCATAATCCAGACCGGATCGATTTTCGATTTCCATTACAAAATACAGGGCATCCTTATGAAACACGATGTTTTCCACACTTAGGATAATTCCTTGATTTCGGGTCTTTAACCGACCTATCTTTTGTTTTTTCTGAATCAGGTATTCACAATACCGGTCGTAGGGGAAAGGGGGTGTCCCTGAAGAAGTTTTGACTTCTCCAGAGAAGTGTATCGGATTACTATAATTTGAGGTTTCAGTACCAATTCGTTCTTGGGGATCAACAAAATAGGTGTACCGGTTTATTGACTCTTTGTACATCACAAGATACGAAAAAACCGAACCCGTTGTACTGATTACCAGTAAATTACTGGGTCTTCCAGGTTTGGCCTGTAAGAGGCCTAAATGTTGGGCTTCATCCCGGTTAAAACTAAATACAAAATCTTTAGATCCGACAATTCCCTGACGTATCGACTCCGGAAAGAACAGAGCCACATTGGTATAGTCATTGGCATAAATGGTGTCTAATTGTATAGCATTCTGGTTTTGTCCTCTTGCGCTATAGCAGGATAACACCATCATCCAAACGGAAGCGTACATTAGATTTTTCATAGGTTTCAGATTTTAGTTAGCTCGTTTAAGCAGCATTTTATAATTATTCAGCACGGTAACTTTAACCGTACGATTTCCCCGGCGCAGTACCTGACCGATACCTCCCACCTGAGGCACTCCCGGAATATTGACCTCCTGAAGCACATCATCAAGCACCTCGCTTGTAGCCTCAGTTCTGACGTTGTTTTCAACATAGATGCCTTCCTGAGAATCCTGCAGGTCAAAAGCCTCCAGTTCTACCGGCTCCTGTTCAATACTTTCGATACGAATCAGCACCCGGTTGGGCTGAAAGTTTACAAAGCCAAATACCGGAGTGTTTTTAGGGATCGTTCTCCCTTTGTACGATGCTGTTTCAATTGTTCGCAGACGCAGTCGACTATTGGCTTTTACGACCTGATCGCCATCTACCACAACCGGAATAGTTACCTGGGCCTGAGCTTCACTTGATCCCGATTTAGGCCGCGCTGCAAAGAACAGCTGATGTTCCAGTCCGAGTTCCTGGACTTCCACTTTGCGGTTTTGGCTACGCTCAATAGAATCAAGCCTTGAATCTCTTTCAGGAATGGATTGCTGCGCTTCCGGTTCGTCACGAGAATCGGCATATTCACTGGTATCGTAATTGATTCGGGCCGATGCATAAATACTGTCTATAATATGCTGTTTTTGATTTTCAGGATATTCAGGATCAAAATAGCCCAGCGAATCCATCAGGAGTTCATTATACACACTGGGAGCCGTGGTCTCGCGTTCTTCCTTCAGGGCATTGATCGCATCCAGTTTGGACTGATAGATCTCCGGATCTTCTTTAAGTTCCGGCACAGCCGTTTCTTTTAAAAGTTCAGGTTCCTCGTCCTGGTTGGCCAGCATCATCGCATAAGAGACTAAAAACATGATGATCACCGTAATGATTGAGGCAAAGACAAGTTTGTTTTTTTGGATTTTCATAATCTTAAGGTTTAGGTTTTACCGGCTTTCTGCTTCGATTTTCCGCAAGCTCTTTTCAAAGAAATCTGTTATCAGTAGCCCGTGCGGATTGTGCGGAAAGTTGCGGTCTACGTGTATCAGGTTTCCGGTTGTTATGAGTTCGTAGGTATCTGTTATACTGCCGCGATTGATTTCAAAAAATACCGTGGTTTGAAAGCGATAGGGATCGGTATTTAAATCGATTTGAGATTCTATACGCAATACATTTTGTACCAGCGAGTACTGAATCAGGCGGTTGTAGACGCCCTCCGTTTTTTTCTGCCGGTAAATATTATCTACGGAGTTATTCCCCAACCACAGGGCTTTCTCCAGATTGCTTTCATAATTGCTGGCGTCTATATCGTAAAAGAAGCGGTGGAACTGCTCCAAATGTGCTAAGGCTTCTACCTCCAGATTTTCGTATTGACTCACCAGTTTCAGGGGAATCACTTCACCCTGATCGCTGATGGCAAAGGCGTTTTGTAAAGACTGCTGATGCATACGATACACCATCCATCCTGAAAAGAGGGAGGAAAGCGTAGCACATACCACGACCAGCCATACAATGAGCCGATTGATTTTAAGCGCGGCGTAAATAGCGTTATAAGGTGTTTTCATAGAAATACTTTTAAGTGGTGAACAAGCGAAGGGTAAAAGAGATGGCCCGGCGGTAGAGCTTGAATTTTAAAAAGACAATAAACCCCACCGAGCCCAATTGGATAACCGGAGCAAAAAAATCCTGTCCATAATCAGAACCCAATAGGTTTTGCCAAAAGTGTTCGTTGATTTCGGTGTAGAGGGCATTGATAAAAACGTTGACCAGAAAGAAGGCCGGGACCAACATATATACTGCGGCATAGAGTTTAAAGAACTCGTAAGCCAGGGAGCGGAACTTTTCAAATACCGCCAGGCTAATAATCAAAGGAAAAAAGGCCTGCATGATGCCCAGCAGGAAAAAACGTTCTGCCAGAAACAACGGGTAAATGAATAGATCCAAAATCCACAAGAGAATGCCCCCTATAAAGGAAAAGATTTTAAAACCGAACAACGGGGTCACCAAAGCTTCATAAAGCAAGGCCATTGCCGCTTTCATCCCTTCATACATGCCCACTTCTTCTTCAATGGGGATTTCCTGCATTTGCAACGGTAAGAGGGCAGGAGCGGTATCGCGGTATTGCGATTCAATAGCCACAAGGATCCCGTCAAAGAAGCCCAGAATCTGTGTCGAAAAGATAGCAATCAATACCACAGCAAAATTCTTAGCCAGTTCGCCGGGACTCAAACCCCAGGTGTAGCCATAGCGGTCTGCAATCCCTTCATTATACTTTTTCAGGATATTCACCAGAAAGAACAGTACCGCAAGGGTTTTCATCCCGGTAATGGTATACTGGGCTACCGGATTGCTGATGATGGTTTCAAAAATAGCATCCACATACTCCAAACCGATTCCTAAAATCACAAGCACACTCATACCTAATAGCCGGTTTCGCGGTTGTTGATTCTATCCTGCAGTTTCCGAAAGGCGATGATCTCCTTATAGCGTTTGGTCTTTAAATTGATGGTAGCCACCATTTCTTTTGATTCGGCTTCCTTTTCTTTTAGAATTGCCGCTCGGTCTGCATCAGACATTTTCAGGTAGTTACTCGACAAGATCTGATCTATAAAGTCCATCGCCTCCAGCGAATTATCTACCAGTTCATTAAAGGCATCGGTAATCTTTAAGACTTCATCAGGTTTGATGTAGGGAGAGTTGAGAATTTCCCGCAAATCCTGACGCATCACCTGAATAAGCCGGGCATTGTTTTTACCGATTTCCTTTACAGCTTTAAGCTGCTTGACTACATTATTAACCTTTTCCAGGTTCTCTTTTTGCTGTTTTAGGAATTCCACCGTTTTAAGCAGTTGCGAGGTTTGCTTGGCCGATTCCAATAGCGACTTGACCAGACTTACAAAATTGGTATTGTCATAAACCGGCATCCCCTGGGCCGTGCCACGGCCAGGCGTTAAGAGGGCAGTGATTAAGGCTATTACCAGTCCTAGTTTTTTGATTTGATGTGTGACGTGTGTTTTCATGGTGATATGAATTAAAAGGTTATTGCTTTTGTATTTTGGACTGAACAGACCGGGAGGGGCTAATGAATTGCCTGATGGCCTCTTCCATATTTTGGGTTTGTGCGTACAAGGCCATTATAGCCTCGTTTTCCTTTCCGTCTGTGAGGTAAGCGGCATAGACTTCAGGGGGTACCTCCAGGCGGAAGATGTTACTCTCTTTACCGATCTTGATAAAAATCTCGGTGTACTTGCGTTCCCCGCTGAGCTTATTACGGATGGATTTTAACTGGTTTAGATCGTGACTGGATAGATTCAGTCTGCGGGCGAGTTCGTCATAGCCCTTTTCGTTATTCAGGCTGTAAATTACCTGCGTGTTTTCCAGAATACTGGCTGAAGTAGCATTGCCGGGCAGTTGGTTGATGGATTGTAAAATGATACCAATGGCACCATTTTGCTTGCGGATCGCCTGATAGTAGAACTCCACACTTTCCAGTACGTTTTCAAATTTGAGTTGTTTGGCAAACTCATCAAAGAGAATGATTCCCCGTTCAGCTTTGTTTTTCCAGATCGTACGCTGAATGGCGGTTTTAATGAGCTTGAGCATCACCGAAAGAATCTCCTTGTTGTCTTTTACTTCGTCCAGCTCAAAGATGATCAGGCGTTTGTCTTCCAGGGTATAGGTCTGATCCTGATCTACCTCAAACAAATAGCTGTATAGACCATCGCCAACATACTCCGACATCACGTGCAGAAAAGCCTGAAGATCGAAGTAGTCGGGATGGATTTGAAGTTCTGCCAACAGATCCTGCTGCTGGTCATACACAAATTCATAAAATCCATTCAGGGAATAGTTTGAAGGTGTCGCTTTGTAATAAGCAGTAAGTATTTTTTTAAGAGAAACCGATTGGGCTTTGGTGTACTTGTTTTCGCTGTGGTAGAGTTCAAACAGGAATACCGTCAGATCTTCCAGTCGTTCTGCGGAAGGGATTTCACCTTCGGGGGAATAAAAGGGATTAATTCCCAAATTCTTACCGGCTTCATAGCGCAGGATGATATGCTGGCCCGGGTAGAGTTTGGCAAACTTGGTGTAGGAGCCTCCCAGATCAATAATAACCAGGCGCACGTGCTCCTCATAAAACTGGCGCAGGATGTTATTGGCCAGAAAGGATTTACCTTCTCCGGTGGGTGCAAAGATGGCAAAGTTGCGGGCTTTGATGCGTTTTTTAGATTCGTCCCAAACATCTTTCAATACCGGAATGTTATGCTGCCGGTCATTAAAGAGAATGCCTTTAGCATCTGATTTGTAGTTGGTGTTATTCAGTATCAGGCACAGCACATGTTTCAGATCGGTGACGTACAGATCTTCATCTGAAAAGTGGGAGGAAAATCCAAACCAGGAATTGAGGAAGTAGTTTTTTCGGGCTTCGCCAATAGGATAGTAGGGTACGATATCCAGCTCCTTAAATTCCGTTTTGATCTTGGCACCAATGGTATCCAGCTTTTTTTGACTGTCTGCCCAATACACCACACTGAGTTGCCCGCGGATTACCCGGGAGTTCTCATCGGTATTAATCTGTTTCAGGATCTCCTGAATTTTGTTTAGCACCACACGATTCTGTGAACCGAAGTTGGAGCTCTTGCTTAGTTCTTCAACTTTCTTATCCAGTATTTTACGCCACTTGTATTTATCATCCAGAATCAGGATTTGATTGACAATGTGGTTTTCACCGAGAGTGAGTCCCAGTCCGTCAATAAATCCCTTATGAAACTGAAAATCATCTGCGGTAAAACGCTCGTCCACGCTACTGGTTTTTACTTGTTCCCCAAAGCAGCTTTCGTTGTTTACAGCGAGCACATCAAACAGGTGTTTACCAATGATGATCTTGTTTTTATCCAGGAGAATATCGGTCGTCAAATCTTCATTAAAGCCGTTAAAATAGTCTTGCGTCAGCGATTGGTATTCATCAGGGCTCAATGGAATCACTTTGACTTTTTTGCCCGAATTGAGGAAGCCAACAGCATCTTCCACAGCTGCTTTAAAATGCCGAACAGTATCCTCCAGAATGCCCGGTAGGTTTTTAACGATTTTGGTGAAGGGGTTGGTGTAGTTTCCATAGGCCGAAGATTTACGGGTTAAAACAAAAAACAGATAGCTGGTGTGGAAGGTATATTCGCGATTTTGGAAATAGCTTTGAGTAGCCTTTGCCAAAAACGAATCTCTTGGAAGGGAGGAGGCGTCAAAATGAGTGTTTTGATAGTAATCCTGTTTGTGGATCAATGTGCCGGTTGGCAGGGTTTTAAATGCCTGAAACCAGCCGGCGTGCAATTCTTCAAAGTCCTTTTCAGATAGGGAATAAATTTCCGGCAGATCGAGCCGGTAGCCTAATACCACATTGCCGTTACTGCAAAACAGCAGGTGATCGCTAGTAGCCGCTATAGGATGGAAGTTTTTGTTTTTAATCGTGATCATAATAAAGGCCGGTGTTTTGTTTGGTGCTGATGAGATTGGGGAAAGCGCTGGAGAATTTAATCCTTTGTAAAATGCTTTTCATTCGAGTGAGACAGAGGTAGAGCAGCAGATTTAAAAGAACGGCACCTACAACCGTTAGGAAGCTGAATGAAAAAATAACGATCAGTAGTGATGCAATCAGGGCGCACATCTGAACCGCAAACAGGGTAACCGGCAGCCCGAAAATGACCGCCCGTTTCCTGATGTTTCTATAGACCGTGTAGCTTTTCATCTGATAAAAGCTTAGACTACGATGTCTATTAAATAGCTGAAGATCCCCACCACACCTCCGGCGATAAGTACAAAGACCAGTACGCGGGTGATTCCTTTTTTTAAGTCGGCATTCTCTCCAAAAAAGTGCCCGGCATTAAACAGAAAGCCCACCAGGAAGATCACTCCCAAAAGAATAGGGAATACGGTTCTGATGGTATCGGAAACATCGTTTACTGAGTCTTCAATACCTCCTATTTGAGCAAACAGGGGAGCAGAGAGCAAAGCCATACTAGCGAATAAAGCGTTTGATTTTTTCATAATTCTAAGATTTAAAAGATTGGAAATCAGTGAGAAGAAAATTAATTATATTTAAATTCAATTAGTTGAAAATCAAATAATTGTGAATAAAATATTCTTTGAATGGATTCGATTTCAAATGCGTAGAAATGAATCTAAATCCTATGAAACTTAAAGGCGATGCTGTTAATAACTCAAAATCTCAAACGCTGCAGCAGGCTCCAAAACGTCATTTGGATGCTCCTACTCTTGCAAATCTGTTCGTTATACGGGCAGGAATTGAACAGACCCTTACGGGTAATAATTGATCCCGGACACGGAGGAATGGATTCCGGAGCAATAGGGGTGAATGGAATTCAGGAAAAGGATGTGGTTTTGAATTTAGCTTTAGCGCTAAAGCATTTAAATGACACATTGGGTCATCCTTTAGACCTTTTTTCTACGCGGACTAGTGACACTCTGATTTCGTTATCAGGTCGAAGTAAACTAGCTCTGGCTTTAGAAGCAGACATCTTTCTATCCTTGCATTGCAATCACTCAAGCAATCCTAAAGCCCGTGGGGTTGAAGTATATGTATATGATAAACCGAATAGCAATACAGATGCTGCTACCTGGCTGGCCTTTCAAATTCAGGAACGCTTTAATAAAAGGCTTGGTTTTAAAAGTAGGGGTGTGAAGTTTGCCAATTTTCAGGTGCTTAGAGAAACGAGTAGGCAGATGCTTTCAATATTGGTGGAGCTAGGATTTTTGAGTAATAGCGTTGAAATTAGATATTTTCTAAAAGTGAAAAATACGGAGCAAATGGCTAAACAAATTTTATTGTACCTATTGAGAACTTTCTATTTCAATTCTTAATCCAGACCTGTAAGTACAAGATAGATATATTATTAGGTTTTAATTTATTTGTAATAGCTACTTTATTGTTAAAAGCTGAGGAAAACCTGTGTTAATTATAAAAACTAAATTTCTAAATCCTTTCTGTATGATTAAACTACTTAAACTATTCCTTATATGTTGCGTTTTTTTCAATTTAGCCTGTGAGAAGAAAGAGAAAAGAATATTATATAAAGAGATTGAGGTGCAAGCCCCATTCGTTATGCCTACAATTAAGGAACCTAATTTTAATTTAGTTCCAAAATTCAATATAATAGATTATGGGGCTTTGGAAGGAGATAAGGACAAAAATACCCAAGCAATAGCTGAAGCAATTCAAATTGCAAGTAATGGCGGTGGAGGTATTGTAATTGTTCCAGAGGGTGAGTGGCTAACAAAAAAAATCCATTTGAAAAGCAACGTGAATTTACATTTAAATGATGGGGCGACACTTCTTTTTTCTGATAAACCCGACGACTATTTGCCTGCTGTTCATACAACTTGGGAGGGAATGGAATGTTATAATTATTCCCCATTGATTTACGCTTATGGTGTAGAAAACATAGCTATTACTGGACAAGGAAAATTAAAAGCTGAAATGGGAATCTGGACCAAATGGTTTGGTCGTCCTACTGGACATATGAATAGTTTAAAAAGACTCTATAATCTTGCATCAAAGGATATTCCGGTAGAGCAACAACAGATGGTAAATGACAGTGCCAACTTTAGACCTCAATTTATTCAATTTAACAGAAGCCGAAACATTTTGGTAGAAGGTATCTCAATTGAAAATAGTCCTTTCTGGGTGTTACATCCTTATATGTCAAAAAATGTAATTATTAGAAATATACAAGTTTATGCACATGGTCATAATAATGATGGAGTAGATCCTGAAATGTCTGAAAATGTATTAATCGAAAATTGTGTATTCGATCAGGGTGACGATGCCATCGCCATTAAAGCAGGTAGAAATCAGGATGCCTGGCGTTTAAATACACCTTCAAAAAATATTGTTATACGTAATTGTCTTGTAAAAAATGGACATCAACTAATAGCAATTGGAAGTGAACTTTCAGGTGGAATTGAAAATGTATATGTCGAAAACTGTGAAGTCATGGAAGGGGCCAAGCTTAATCATTTGTTGTTTATAAAAACAAATGAACGGCGTGGGGGTTATGTAAAAAATATTCATTTAAAAAGTATAAAGTCTGGTGATATTGATAAAGGGATTTTAGGAGTAGATACGGATGTATTATATCAATGGCGTGATCTAGTTCCTACTTACGAGCGCAGACTAACCCCAATACAGCAAATATACCTTACTGATATAAAAACGGGGAGTATAGACTTTATTTCCAAGATTAGCGCAAATAAAGAACTTCCAGTTGAAGATGTAGTTTTAAATCTAGTCGAGGTTGATTCTATCAGAGTTGAAGAAGTGATAAATGAAAATGTGAATCAATTTCATCTTTCGAAAAAATAGTCATCATAGGAAGGACAAATAGATATAGTAAAACGAATTTTTTATTTCCTCTTATCTCCTGCATTTTGATCAAAAGCCACCAGATTAAACAACTCCCGCATTCTACTGCGTACGCGGTTGCCGTAGCGGGCTTCGAGTTCGTCTGCGTTTAGGTTGGTGGTCGCGTGCGTTTTAAGTTGACGTTTGGTATTTAGGTAGAGTTCATAGCGCGACAGCAGTACTTCACCCATTACGTTGAGATCCTTACCGTAATAGCGACCCGCCGGTTCTACACCCAAATCATCAAAGCAGTAGTATTTGGAATTTCCGTATTCTTCAATGGATTTAAAACCCAAATGATTAAAAGCAAAGCTGATGTTTCGGCAGGGAATGAGTTCGTAAGGTTTTTGCAAGGGAACCAGAAATCGCAGCAGTTTCATTAGGCTGGTTTTTCCACAACCTACCGGACCGGAGAGCAAAATGCCTTTTTCAACATCGATGCCATTTACTTCGCAAAAGGCTTTATCCCTAATGAAGTAGGAGCAGAGCTTCCTAAGGATCTCGTGGTCTTCTTCGTAAATGCGGAACTTACCTCCAAATTCCAGTTTGCCTTTGGCATTGAGGTAGATGAGCACCTTGGGAAAATCATACAGCATTTTTTTCCCGTTAAACGTTCCCAGGCTGTATTCCACCCCGCCTTCGATGATTTTAGAGGGGTTTTCCATAATCCTTGTTTTTGACAGTTCGCAAGTTGTCTGAGCCGGTATCGGCTTTTTTGTTTTGGATCCAGCTTAGAGCCAAGGCCTGCCAATCGCGAACGGGCTTGCCCCCGGCATCTTCCCAGTTTGTTGCCTGGTAGTGGTCGTGAAATTTTTCAGCTTCAGCTGCATCTGCTTGCTGTTCTTCAAAAAAATCCAAAACCGCCAAAAAGTCCTTTGGCTGTTTTATATTGTTTGCATGTTTTGTATTGTTTGTAGTAGATACCAGAGCTTGTCCATTTACGGGACGGTGCCTGCCTACTACCGGTACATTAGCGGGACGGTAGTGTCCCGTTTGTGGTATCGTGGTGGGATGGTAGTGTTCCGCCAGTTGTTCAAGACTGGTATCAGACCCGTCTACTACCGGTTCATCACTGGTCTCAAATAGGGTCATCTTGATGACACTGCCTTTATACGGATTGTTCGAGGGCAGATACGTGAGATATCCCCAGTCGTTCAGGTCTGTCATACAACGGTGGTAGGTGGTTTTAGAACCCAACTTGGCTATACGCATCAGAACCCCACGGCTAACATAAAAGCCCTCACGAAAGCGCGTACTGTTCCATTCCTGAAACAGGGCCATGTAGAGGCTGATGTGGGTAGGATTTAGCCGCTCATCATCGTAGAATCGGGTATAAGCTGCGTGAATAAGCTTTATGTAATTCATCATTCAGGGTTTTAAACCGTAGTTGACCCGATTGTCTTCCATTACTTTTTGGATGTCATCTGCATCATAGTAGATCAAGCCACCCACCTTAGTAAACGGTAGTGTACCATTGATACGCAGATTTTGCAGGGTGCCTGGACTTACCTGAAGTAACTCCATCACCTCAGAGGATTTGAGGTATTTTTTGAGTTTTGGGGTTCCCTGATTGTTGAGTAAAGTCTTGATCTCATTGAGCAGTTCGCGTTTGAACTCCCGCAGATCATCTGTAGTGATAAGTGTTGCTGGCATAGTAGAACGTTTTAAATAAAGAAAGGGACTATCGTGGTTCACTTTTTTTTGATAGTCCCAATCCCGGTTTGACTTTCGTTCTACGAATTTGGATGAATTTGTGGACGTTTATTCCCCAGATGACCGGAGCTCCGGTAAAAGTTTAACATCTTGTAAAAACCGCTATTACGTCACAGAATGAAGGGCATTGTTGAAAATGGCTAAGCGGTTCGTAAAGCATATTTTCTTTTCCGGGGGTAAACCGGAGTGGGGGATTTAGTAATCATCCCGATCCATGGCATGTTGTAAATTCACGGTGAGTTCGTCCAGAAATTTAGTTCTGCTTTTCTTGCGGGATTTGAGTTCTGCATAGGTTTTGTAAATATCCCCAGTATCTAACTTAAAGAAACTTCCCAGAGCCCGGGCAATTTCTATGAGGTCTGCCTTGCCTTTGTGTATCACCTTAGCGTGGTAGAGTGCATACGTGAGTTCGATAAGGTCCGTTTGGGTACCGCTCCAGTCTAAATGCGGAGCAGTAGCGTAGGGGGCAGGATCACCTTCCAATTCTTCAAGTTTTTTCTTTAGATAGTCTGATATCAAATCGGCGCAAGTGAGTTTTGCCGTTAGCAGATCGCGGGAGGTAGTATAGCTTCGGTCCAGATGCACATTCAAATCATCCGGATCGTAGGGAAGGGCTTCCCTTCGGGTAAAGTAAATCGAATCCAGGTGAGTTTGATTCGATTTCAGGTAATAGGCAAAGGCTTTATGACGTAGTTTGAATTGGTGCTGCACCTTCAATTGTGTTTTATAATACGGTTTAAGTCGTTTGGGGTTCAACGGCTTTTCATGATCCCATTGTATAAGTTGGCGGTAGTATAAATTAGAGCTTACTACGAATGGCTTTACATTTTTAAAGAAGTAGATTTCTTCCGCTTCACATAAATCAGTTATCGCTTTAAAATCCTGTTCCAGTTGATTTTGAAATCGAATCACATACTCCAAACATCCCACATGAACCTCAGGTTGATGAGCCTGTTTTTTTTGCAGGCGTTGTAAAGCTGTTTTAAACTCCTTTATGTATGGATCCCATTCCATGTATTCTCCGCTAGACCATAAAAATTAATGGAATTTGATGGATTTTGGTGTATATCAGACAGCAAGCTTCTTTTGTTTTATAAATAAGGCTCTTAATACCAATTTACTTTTATAAATTGCAACCGCTGGTAAGAAATTAAATAATCAGGCCATCTCCCTATGATTGGCCTGCTTACCAGCCCGATACATTAGCAATGTAGGGTGTAAGCACGTTATTCTACATTTTAAATTAAGCCTAATCTCCTGTGAATTGCTAAATAAAAACACCCTCAACTATCTTTATCTAAATTATAAAGATGAAAGCCTCTTCTAAAAAACCCAGACTTACTACCTATGAACGTCACCTGCTTAGCGCTCTGGCCCATGGAATGCCTGTAGGTAAATTACCAGCGGTTCTTAACTATTATTCTCAGGAGCCCAATTCAATAAGTAGTGTAGATAAAAATCTGCGTAAACTTCGTAAAAAATACAACTGCGCTACCAATGAGCAATTGGTTTATGACCTACGTAACCGGGTTATCAAACTGGATCTTGAAAATCTGAAAAAAGAATAATATCTATTTAAGTGTACTGTGATTTTTCTGCATCCTGATATTGGTAAGCTATTTTATCTAATTTTAATATCTAGCCCGATTGATTTTCAGAAATACCTAATTAAACCTTCACCTCAATCACCTCACTCAACCGGGTAGAATACCTGCGGGAAAGGTGATTTTGTTGCATTTTCCAGACTTTCTTTAAATCCTGAGCCCCCAGCTTTACCTGATCAAAACAGGTGCGGTTGAGCTTGTCTATAGTCTGCATTAATGCTTTATGCCTCGGGTCTTCGTTATAAAAAAAGGTGAGTTGTTTTTGCGTATCGGGGGTTAGGCCCAACACGATAATCCCCGCTTTTTTATACTGATATCCTTCCTTATAGATGCGTTTTATTCCGATCATTACGGCTTTTGTAATCACCAGAGACGAATTGGTCTCATAAGGCATCTGTATCGTGATGCCGTTATGGTACTGCGCGAGATCATCCCGGTGTACGTTGGTATGCAAAAAGATATAAGCCAGTTTGCAGCAGGAGTTTTGTTTGCGGAGTTTATAACTTACTTTCCCGGCGTAGGTGGCTACCCGCTCTCGTATATCTTCAAAATCGGTATACATACGCTCAAAGGAGCGGGTAACCGCAATGTTTTTCTTTTTAGCCACTTCTTCCAGATCAAGGGTTGGCTCGCCGGAGAGGTCTCGCTTAAGCCGTAACCCCACCACGCTCATCTCCTTACGAACGTATTCATCCGGCAGGTTAGTAAACTGCCAGGCATTAAATACCTGTATATTTTGGAGCTTTTTTGCGTACTGGCGGCCAATGCCCCATACATCACCGATCTGCGTCCATTTCAGTCCTTTTTTAATCTGATCTGGGTTATCGATGACATATGCCCCCCGGGTGCGGTCAGGAAACTTCTTGGCAATCTTATTAGCCACCTTAGCCAGAGATTTGGTTGGTGCTATACCCACACTTATCGGGATACCGGTACTGCGTTTAACTACTTCAATCATTTTAAGTCCATAATCTGTAAGGTTAAATAAGTCAAACCCCTCAAGTTTTAGGAAAATCTCGTCGATGGAATATACTTCCAGCTCCGGGGAGTAGTTTCCCAAGATGTTCATCACCCTTGCGCTCATATCTCCATAGAGGGCATAGTTTGATGAAAACACGTGAATATTGTGCTGCCGTAACAGTTCCTTAATTTTAAAAGCAGGAGCTCCCATGGGGATGCCCAGTGCCTTGGCTTCATTAGACCGGGCGATTACACAACCGTCGTTATTGCTTAGGACCACCACAGGCAGCCCATTCAAACTGGGATTAAAGACACGCTCGCAGGAAGCGTAAAAATTATTGCAATCAATGAGAGCAAACATATTAGAGGTCTTTAATCACATTAGTCACTACACCCCAGATGAGAAAGTCGTTGTCTTTGGTGACCTTTATAGGTTGGTAATTGCGGTTTTCAGCTACCAGCCAGATGGTCTCCTTTTCAATTTTGATACGTTTTACGGTAAACTCCCCGTCTATAAAACAGACGGCGATTTTTCCATCCCGGGGCTCCAGGCTTTTATCGATGATGAGTAAATCGCCATCTGCCAGACCGGCACCCAACATCGAGTCTCCTTTTACCCTACCAAAAAAAGTTGCGTCCTTATTGCGTATGTAGGCCGTATTTAAATCAATCCCATCATCCAGATGGTCGTCTGCAGGGGAAGGAAACCCACAAGAAAGTGCGGATACAAAAGGAATAAAACAGGCTTTTAGTGCGCTTGAAATGGGGTGTAAAAGAACAATCATAGCATTTAGATAATGGATTAAATCCGTTTAATAGGAAATATTCCAAAATTAGCTAAATTAGTTCTGCTTTAAAGTGGGCTCCACTAATTTTTTCCAACACAGATTTAAGGCTAGTTTTTCTGATTTGTTGGTAAAGTAGAATTTGGGGTGGGTGCCGGTATAGTTGTGTTTACGGCTACACAGACAGAAGAAATACGAATTACCCTCATATACCACCTTATACAGATTGTAAGTAGGGTCATGAGCCATACGCTCAATTTGGGCATTGAGGTAAAAGTGGTTTGCCAGATCGTAAAGTTCTTTGCGGGTACGGCTCATACTGCTTCTAAATTAATAAATTAGATAAAAATTACGCCAATATGTGTTATGCAACCAGTTTGACCAAGTCTAAGAAAGAAATAGAGGAAACCTTTAAACGGGATTTTGCCGTGCCTTTGGAATATCAAAAGCACTATCATTTAAATGGTTTTGGCAGCGGAATGCTGCATATTATTCCTATGGAAACCGACCGTATTTATCCCTCGAATTGGGGACTAATACCGGAATATGCATTTGAAGATCCGGCGGGTTTTAAAGCCGGTTATAATACGCTCAATGCGCGAAGTGAAAGCATCTTCAGTAGCAGGACTTATAAAAAGAGTGCCGCAGAAAGCCGCTGCCTGATTCTTGCAGACGGATTTTATGAGCCGCATCATTACAAAAATAAATCCCAACCGTATTACTGTAAATTAGAGGGCCATAAACTCTTTGCATTCGCGGGTTTGTGCACCACCCTTGACGATGAACTGTACACGGCCAGTATAATTACCGTTCCGGCTAATGAGCTGTTTGAACAGATTCATAATAAGAAAAAGCGGATGCCGCTGGTGCTGGACGATCAGTTTCTAAATAACTGGATTGAACCGGATTTAAATCAAAAGCAGGTGGAAGAACTGATGCGCGTGGGCTTTACCAATACGCCTTTTGAAACCTATCCGGTAAGCAATGCCATTTATCAGCGCGGCGTAGAAACCGATGTACCGGGTATTTTAGAACGGGTAGAACCTATTGACCCGGCTTTGGGCGGGGGTGAGCTGACGCTTTTTTAGAATTGGCTAGGTTTAAGGGAGTATGGGCTCAAGGTTTACGCATACAAGCGCTACAGTATTTTTTAGTTCTGGATGTTTTGATAATGAACGTGTAAAGAAACAGGAGGAGCTCTTATATGACCGGAGGAATTCCTGTTTTACTTCAAATACTGTATTACAAAGGCAATTACTAAGCTCACCGCCAATCCAATATTTACCCTACCAAAGTCTTTAGCAATAATGATATAGGTGAATTTTACATTCTCTTTGTTTAACAGGTAATTGATCGCCAATTCCCTTCCTGCGAGAATACCTACAAATACCCAGGTTGTACTCATAGGTATCGCATTTAAATTGCCAAATACAAAAAGGAAAATACCATATATGATGTCAATTATTGTAGCAGATCTGATGTTTTTGGTATTTGATTTCTGATTAACAATCTCCTGTATCTTCCCTCCACGCTTACGGAATATATAAGCCATAATCAAGGCAATACAGCTCAACGATAGAAGGAGCTCTATTACGGTAAGCTTTCGGGGAAGAAACACAAAAATGTTTGCAAAATCTTGAATAAGCCACTGTGACCAGAGAAAGCCGGTAGACAACCATTGAGCCAGTAACCAATATTGTTTCTTTTTATGTTTTTCTAACCTATCTAAGGCGCGTTTAGATTCTAATTTTTTGGAAATGATTACATATACCAGCATTGCAAAAACAAAGGAAATAGCATAACCATAGACCGACTTTAAAATCATCTTTTCAATTATTACTCCGGAAGAAAAGACACTTAAAATCATAAAGGTGGTGCTTACCGGAATACCCAGGCGTGTGATTACCAAAAGTGCAACCGGTGCCAGAAGATACCACCAGTGCATAGATTGGGGTAAAGGGATATTTTCCAGTCGGCCGTAAGAGACATCCCCTAAATTGATATACCAGCCATACCACAACGTTAGCGCCAGTATGCCGGTAGCAAAAAGGCACAACCACCACCATTTGACTTTGTGATTGGAAGAAATAAAAGTGCCCAGCGTTTGTATAACGTCATTGGCAATTACTGAATAAGCAGACAGGATAAAACCCAGGTAACCTATAATTAGCTCCAACTATATATTAATAAAAAACCGCACAAATGTATCAGAAAATTGAATAGAAAGATCACAATTATTTTAGATGACTTCTGGTGTTTCTGTTAATGAAATTACTAATGACCTGGCCGATAATAAGCCTGATTAGCCAATAAGTAAAAACAATAAGAGCTGGCCTAAGTTCACAATAGTTTGGATAGAACTTAACAAGTATAGTCTTGGGGTATAAGCTTTTCTTTTCTATTTTGCTTTAGCTTAGAAAAAGAAAGATATGAACGAACAACGCTACGCGCATATTTTAAAAGGAACCGCTATCGGACTTTGGGAATGGAATATCCTTACCAAAGAGGTAATCTTTAGTGAAGAATGGGCAAAAGTTCTGGGTTACACTCCAGATGAAATAAGCCATACTGAAAATCTTTGGGAAGCGCTTTGCCACCCTGAAGATTATGAAAAGTCGCAACACTTACTCGAATCTCATCTTAGTGGGGAAAGTTCATTTTACGAGAGTGAAGTGCGTATGCGGCATAAGGATGGGCGTTATATCTGGGTTAAAGACCAGGGAAAAGTGGTGAGCTGGAAAGACGGAAAGCCCGAATGGATGACCGGCTTTCATAAAGAAACAACTCAGGCAAAAATAGATGCTGAAATCAAGCGGACATTTATTGATCAGGCTCCCGGTGCCATAGCTATGTTTGATACTGAACTTAACTATCTGGCTGCCTCCAAACAATGGATAATTGATTATAACCTACCGGAAGACATTGAAGGGCAAAATCATTACGATCTCTTTGATATCCCTGAACGATGGAAGGAAATTCACCGAAGGTGTCTTGCAGGAGAGATTCATCAGGCAGAGGAAGACGAATTTTTTGATCGTACAGGAAATCCATTTTACCTCAGGTGGCAGGTTAAACCCTGGTATCGGGGTGATAAAATTGGCGGACTGTTAATGCAAACTTCTAACCTCACGACTTTTAAGAAGCTACAAATAGAGCGTCTGAGACAAAGTCGATTTCAGGAAACCGTTTTCAATGCGATAGACGTAGGTATTGTCGCCTGTAATGAAAAAAAGGAGTTAACCTATTTTAATAAAACGAGTCGTGAATGGCATGGCTTGCCTTCTGAACCTGTGCCTGCTTCTCAACTTTCAGAGTATTACAGTTTATACCAGGCTGATGCCAAAACCCTGCTAGCCGAAAAGGATATACCACTACTAAAAGTTTTGGAGGGACAGCAATTAAACGAGGATGAAATCATTGTTATTAAAATAAAAGATAAAGATCGCTTTGTACGCGTAACCGGCAATCAATTATTTGATGAGAAGGACAGGATGATAGGTGCTGTTGTGGCTATGCACGATATAACTGAAATCATCAAATCAACTAAAGAGAAAAACCTCAGTGACACTACATTTAAATCCAGTTTTGAGAACGCACCAATTGGAATGGCACTGGTTTCACCAGAGGGTGACTGGATTCAGATCAATCAACAAGTTTCAGAAATTTTGGGATATACCGAAGAGGATTTTAGGTCATTCTCCCTTAAGGATATCATCTATCCAGATGATCTGGAGATTGATTCTGTATTTTTAAATCAGCTGCTTCAAGGTAAAAAGGATAACTATCAAATAGAAAAGCGGTATTTCCATAAAAACGGAGGTATAGTACATGCCATTCTTTCGGTAAGCGTAGTTAGAGGAGATCAGAATGCCCCCTTATTTTTAATCAAACAAATAACCGATATTACCAATCAACGTAAATATGAAACCGATTTACATAAGGCTTTAGAGCTAACCAAAAACCAAAATGAACGCTTAATGAATTTCTCACATATTGTTTCGCATAATCTCAGGTCCCATTCCGGAAATCTGAGTATGCTGGTAAATTTTCTAAAAGAGGAACTTAAAGGAGATCAGGCTGAGCTTGTTGAGATGTTAGGCTCCGCTTCTGCTCAACTGACAGAAACTATTGAACACCTTACCGAAGTGACCGAACTACAGCGTAACGAGGACGAGGTTTTAAAACCTGTCAGGCTAAAAGAATATCTAAAATTTACCGAGAATACGCTCAAAGCAATAATCAAAGAAAACAACATTCGGTTTATAGACGATACGGATTCAGATATACTAATCCACGCCATACCTGCGTATTTGGAAAGTATTTTGCTTAATTTCACAACAAACGCAATCAAATACAGATCTGTAGATACTGATTCTTACGTAAAATTTGAGACCCAAAAGCTGAAAAATGAGATCATTTTATCTATCTCAGACAATGGTCTGGGTATCGATTTGAATAAACATGGAGAAAAGCTTTTTGGCATGTATAATACGTTTCACGAACATGCAGATAGCCGTGGTATTGGCTTGTTTATTACAAAAAATCAAATTGAAGCCATGGGAGCTGAAGTGCGTGTAGCCAGTAAGGTTGGTAAGGGAACCACATTTGAAATACGATTTCCATATGAAGAAAAAATTTAATACTGTTTGTTTAATTGATGACGATCCTATCTTTATTTTTGGAGCAAGCCGCTTAATGAAGCAAGCTGCTTTTTGCAATTCACTAATTGTATATAATAACGGGAAAGAAGCACTTGATCAATTAAAACCTATTATGGCGTCTGGAGATTTAGAGAAAGTTCCAGATTTAATACTGTTGGATTTAAATATGCCTATTTTAGATGGTTGGGGCTTTCTGGATGCCTTTATCACATTTACGCCTCCAAAACCTATTGAGGTTTATATTGTTACGTCATCGGTGAGTAATCATGATAAACAGAAGGCCAAAAAGTATGCTGATGCTGTCAAAGAATATGTCATCAAACCTATTACTCCGGTAAAGCTTAAAGAAATTATTGAACGTGAATAAGCTTCTTTTAAGCATTTCCGATTTTTGACCCCTTTTAATAGCTCATGTTTTTAATTGTATTATATGATTCTATTTATTAATACTCTAAGGGTATCAGCTATTTGTGAATGTTCATCATTTGATTAGTTCATGAGTAATTTTAATCGTCTGTGAACATGCCCATTCTATTGTTGTCCTAATTCATTACGGTAGCGTTTTGAACAAAAAGAAGTGACCTAATTCCCTGTTTAGTTCAATTTTTTTTAACCTGTTTAGGTTGCAGGTGGAGTGCTGTTTTCGCTTAAATGCGGACACTCCATAGAAATCAGTTCACCACAAAACTTGTGGTCGGCGTTTATTTATCAAATTTGGAACCCACTGTGCAATATATCCGCCTTTTTCAAATACTGCAGGAATTACCAGCTATTCCATTCGCCCGTATTCCGGATGCAGTACATGGTGTTCATGCTCTTAAAAAAACAGTTTTAAAAAGCTATTCAAAATCGTTATACTCGTTGAGCACCTCTAAGAATTTAAGTCCACCTGCTTCTGTTTGATCATTTATAAAATTTTGATACCCCGGATGATTTCTTTCGACCCAGTTTAAAAGTTTTTCTCTGTTTTCCGCCCAGGTTTTTTCGTCAAAGTTGACGTATTTGGTTTCTATTACAGCAATTTTCCCTTCTCTAAACCTCAGGGTTTCCTGAGTTAAAAAGGGTTTATGCATAAAAAACGAAATGCGTTGATCCGCTTTAGATATCGTTGCATTAACGTTTCCGTTTTCTTCATGTAAAGCAAGTACTTTATAGGAGGGCTGAAAGACGGAGTCCCATTTTAGCCATTTTTCTATATAATCTTTTTTAGAATAAGCTACCTTATAATCATACTTCGGTATTTTCATCAGCAGGCTATCACTTATCAGGTCGTTTATTTTAGAACTGCTTGATTCATTAAGTGCGGCAAAATATTCTTTGGCGGTATTCATCTTATCTTTTGGAGCTGAGTAATTACAGCTTATAGCGATGAACACGACAACAATGAGAACTGATCGTTTAAATTTGTGCTTCACAACGTCATTGAGTACTGACTTTTTTCTACAATTCATTGGGGTCGAATAATTAGGATGAACAAATATAGCAATTCTTAAAAAAATCTTAATTTCAATTTAATGTAGTTGGATTTCTAGCTTTATTATGGCACTTAATGCACGTAGTTTGGGTTTAGGCAGGAAATCACTTAATGGATTTAATGGTATAGGCAAAAGGAATTTAAAAACATTTTAGAGCATTAGTTTTAGGCGTTAGATGGGTTCTCTAGCATTTATAGATTGATATAGTTTGCCCTTTTTCATTAAACTTTTAAAACCGATTTTATGATGCCTTCAACACAGGCCGAAGTTGTAGAGATATCTCGTTTGTCGGCTAAAAAGGATCTGAGACTTTCGAGTCCCTCGTAACTATCAACAATGCTAAAGCCGGTTTGATAATCCTCAAAAACACGAACACTTTCCTTACTGAAAAGTGTAAGTATGTGGCTATGTCGTGTATCCTCCTTTATTTTTTCAAATAATGAAATCAGGGTTTGTTTCTCTCCTTCAAGAATCTGAAAAAAACTTCCATCCTTATAAATGAGAACCCCGGTTATTTGTGATCTCTGATTGTTTTGAATCGTTTGTTTATAGAGCAACCTCAGATCTTCATTTTTTAACTCCTTACTAGCATCGCTCACATAGCAGATAGCATAAATCATTGGCGGCATTTTTAGTGAATTTTTAAAATCATGCTCCACTTTTCCTCGTAATAAATACAGAGGTACTCCTAATTGAGCGCTATCCAATTAGGTTTAATAGATTAATTCATAATAATTAAAGGGAAAAAAATCCACTAGACTAAACTCTAAAAATAGATTATGGTTTTAGTAATAAAATTAATCACAATAATACTAAAGCTATTTATTTAAGATTACTGAGCAAATAGCTTACCCGTGGTAAGGTAAATGATTGCAGGACTATGGAATAGGGAATTTTAAGTTTGAAAAATGGAAAAAGATTAATGACTCAATTAATCTGAATCGGTCTACAAGACAAAATCCTAAGTTTTATCGTTTCAAAAACCGTTTCCAAATACTCGTCATAGACTATTCTGTTGGATGCCTGGGTGTGGGGTGGGTACAGGCCGTAATGAAAAGGCATTTGAGCTCATGAGCGTGTCAATCTAATTCTAAATTATTGCCTAGAATGAGAAATTCCTGAAAAATCAGCTTTAAGTTTTAAGTAGCTTTAAAATCAAAAAATTATACGAGAGATCAGAAGCAATACAAGGATTATGAAACACAAGTGATCACCAGTAAGAAAGAAATGGAACTATTGTTTGATGAATTTTTGCTTGCAACCATTAACCGTGAGCCTGACAATTTAATTTATTTAGTAAAAAACGAAAAGGTGCAGATTTTAAACAGGAATAGGCATCTCGGGCAGTAGTCAGATTAGGTTTTAACCTGCTTTATGAAAGTTGTGCGTATAGTGATTATAAACTCCAATTTACCCGTCTTTATAAATTCTGTAGCAACCTAATTGGTCTTTATCAATGGATAAATTATCACTAAATAATAGGGGTGAAATGTCGACTTGACTGTATTTAAAAGTGATTTATTTTCTTAGTCTTTTTTATTCCTATCCCTTTAAAAAACACTTACGAAAAGCAGTTAGTTTTGCACTACAGAGCATATAAAAGTGGTTTGAAATAGCAATCACAGACGGCCCAAAAGCCTGGAATATATCAGCTTCCGTTTTTAGATTGATTTCGATATTTAATACTCCGAAAGGGTTTTAAAGGTTGTATTTAACTTAAATAAGTTCAAATTGTCTGCAAAGGATTTTTTTACTTCCTCCAGTTTAGATTTCAAATCTGAAATTTTACTATCAATCTTAATGGGATCACCAATAGTTTTACTATTACGTAATACCTTTTCCAAATTGTATTGATAATTTGATAATATAGAGCTATATTCTTTAGCTAAACCTTCTATCTCATCTCTAATAAATTTGGCTTGGTTTAAAGCATAATTGGGATATAAAAGCTTATTATTTGTAAGGTGGAGATTAAAATTTTCAGGATTCGCACTAATGATTTCATCTACTAAATGCTGCACCTTGGTTTCTGTATAATTCGTATTTATAAACTCGGTAAGACTCACTTGAGTATTTGAGTCTATTCGAATACTGGGATTTAAGGTATTTGCTCGTTCGACTGTATATTGTGTCAGAAGTAAGATTAAGGCTTCTTTACGTATATCCAAATTATTTAAATTTTGATCGAATTCTATTTGAGCCTTTGCTAAGCCTTCATAATGATCTAAATAAACTTTTAAGGACTTTTTAAGTTCAACGACATCATCAATTGAAATATCCTTGCCTTCAAGGGCATTTCCCATTACTAAATCAACAACTGATTTGATGGAACTTACCACAGGTACAGCACTTGACAACGTTTGTACAACGGGTGATTTAATAATATTGTCTACAAATAGTAGAAATTTTGAATTCTTTACTCCGTTTATTTTATTATTTCCTTTAATTATTTTTTGCTCTACTAGGCTAGAAATTTCATCAGAAAGACTGAAACCTAAGTCGGTATTATCGGGATTATTTAAACTCGAAATTTGAGTCATATAATCACTTGTTGCATCCAATTGTTTGATTGCATTTAGACTTGCATTTGCAGCAAAGACAAATTCCGTAGTATTTATTATTTTTTTTCTTCTTTGTTTTAATTGTTGTTCCAAATTAAAAAGCTCAGCTTTTGATAGCTCTTTAATAATTTTATTATTCGAAGTCATCAACTCTTCGAAGTTATCAACCTTAATTTTTAAGGTATCCAGTTTTTCTTTGGTCTTGAGTAGTTCGTAATAATTGGTATAAATAACTTTAACGGAATCTTTTAAGGTTTGACTTATACCTGCAAAGGAAAATATGAAAAAAATAAGTGTAATTAAATGTTTCATTTGAATCAATTTGGTTGGAGAAATTAAAACAGTTTATAGCTATAAAATTATGAAAGCAGTTATTTAGAACGTTATAAATTTAATATTTAAATGGGCATAACTAACAGCGCTACCTGATCTTCTTTTGCACCAATTTTGAAAATTCTCTCGCACTATTTCACAATATTCAAGAATAGAACCTCGCTGGCGCGCTATAAGCTATGGAGGAGGGATTTTGTCGTGTTTCTTTGCATTGATGCGAACTTCTGCCGTAACCCATTCCAGAGGCCCTTTTTTACCAGACCGAAGACGGTATAAAGTGGTCTGGAGACTATGTTTATGCCTGGAGTAGAACCCGTAGAGGCACAGGGCAGTTGCGCGAAGCCGTACGTAGGGGGTTTTAGCATTCTAAGTGTGAAACTCTATTTGACCTAATCGACTGTGAGTTTTTATTCAATTCTCAAATCAATTCTCTTTCTCGCAAGGCTCTGATCAAAAGCTTGATTAGAAATCCCAAAGGCAAATCTTTCTATTTCCGTTTTCATTAATCCTTTATCATCTTGTGAAACAATGAAGTTGATTTGTTGCTGTCCTTCAGGAGACTTAATTAATCCCCTGGCATAATTGGGTCCATAGCTGGCAACTTACTCAATGACAGCACTCACACGACTTTTATATGCCGCATATTCTACTTTAGTAGCTTCATACTGGCCTTGGACTTGACTCAACTTAGACTTGAAGCTATCATATTCATTTTTGGATTTTTCCAGTTTATCAGACAGATTCATAAATTGTATTTCTTTTAATTGTATACTTCTTTCTACTTCTTCCTTTTTGTTCTTAAAATCCTGAAACTGTCTTTGATAATGATCAGCCTTTAACTCAATTTGAGTTCTTGCGATAGATGCCTCCTTATCGGATAAAATTCCTATCTGTTCTTTCAGATCCTTTATTTGTTGCTCTTTTGCTTTATCAGTAACAATATAATAGCTCAAAAAACCAAGTATTAAAGTTGTAATAATGCTTAGGTGAGCTGGATTTTTATAGAACGGTTGTCTAAGCTTTTTAATTTCTAGTTGAAGCTTATCTATCTCAAGTTTTTCCTTATCCATTGTTATAATTGCTTATACACGCTGTGTGTGCCTGGAATTTAAAAAAGTTTCGGCTTCGGTTGTCATTAAGCAACTTGAAAAACTCGAAACACATAATATTCCGATTATTTTTAAATGAAGTAGTAGTGTTTTTTTCATATTGTATACAACTCATTATATCAACCCAAATATACTCGTTTATCAAAACGATTACCGGGATACCAACTATTTTTATAGCTCATGATCAATACGTTATAGAAAATATCTGATTTTGAGTCTATCCTAAAATCGAGCAAATATATTCAAGTTCAAGTCATAACTGAATTCACTCTCACCAACCTTTAATCAGACTAGTTAACCCCCAGATTTCGGGCAAACAAGGTGCAGGCAAAGTCGTACTGCTACCACACTCGTACCACACTGCAACCACACTTTACCACAGTTTTTATGGTTGAATACGGTACCAAACTGGTTTGATTTTAGTAGAGCCCATACTAATCTCAGGATGATGCTCGTAGAAGACTGGGAGTAAGAAGGTTTGCGATGGTTTTGATCAAATTATTTAGAAAATAATGGAAGTGCTTAGACTGTAATTGAATTCCTGATAAAATCTTAAAGCTTGACTTTTTGAGACAATTTTTCATACACTCTGATGCTCTATCCTAGGCTTTGACTGGGGGATGCCTGGGAGTTGGGTAGGTACAGCCGGTAAAGAAAGGCTTTAACTTCAAAGTAAGACCAAACTTTTTACAGATAATATGGGTGTTATATAAGGGCTACTCAAATATCTTTAAAATCATCATTTGAAAGATAAATTTCAAATTCAGTTGGTCCTGTAGTATTTGTAGCGGGTATTTCGAAACGGGCCTGCTGATAATTCCCGTCCGGTTTTGTTCTCGTAAAACGGATTTGTTCTTCCTGATTCTTATCGGTATTAAGTTTCCGGGTATAAGGCACCTTAGGTTCAGTTAACCAATCATTTCTTGAAAAGGAGGTAAAATCGGAGCCCATACGTATGGGAAGGAATTCAACATCCGGAGCAAGAGTGATTGTTAAATTTACCGGATATAAGTGTAAAAAATTATAGTTAACCTCTGTGGTATCCGTTCCTAAATTTTGAATCTCGATACGGCCTTGATAGAAATTCCAATAGGATTCATCATATTCGTATTCCAGAAAATACAAATCACCTTTTCCTGTTGTTGTAAATGTTAGGTAATAATAGCCGTTTACATCTGTGTATGTTGAATCTAAGTATTGAACAAAATCATCATTAGGGCCCGGACTTAATTTCGGTACAGAGTTCCATTCACTTAATAAAAATTTTTTTGATTTGCTACGGGCAGTTCATTTGCATCGTCATAAATTCTACCAAATACCCGCGTTTCAATACCAGCAGGTTCAAATGAATCTTCGCAGGCAAGAAGAAATATTAAAGGCAGTATACTTAGGTATTTGAAAAACGTAATCATCGCGTTTTTTTTTAAGATGCTGGTCACTTGAATTGGTTGCGCTGATCCTCTCATTAAAACACTTTCAACTACTCATCAGAAGCCTATCAACATTTGCGATTTACATCGCTAGTTTAAGGTTAATTCTATCCAAATAGTTCCGGAAAGTTAAACCCGTTTACTGTCATACTTACAGGAGTAGCGTTTGAATTCCGTATTAGAACTTGAAGACATTGCTTACATCCTTTGCCTTAAACCGTGTGTGAAGCTCCAGGTATTTTAAGAACTGGTCAAAACCAATAGTATGTCTGTTTATAGTCACTTTTTCTTTTGGTGTGGCGAGTTTTAAATATCCTGTGGTAGCGTTAAAGCTAACCTTTTCAACTGCAGTCCATTCTATTCGTTTTGTTTTTCCGAGTGCGCCGGTTACCTGAATCTTTCGAGTATCAAAAAGTACCGTGTATCTGTAATAAGGGATGAGCAGTAGCAATCCCATTATCAGGAACATCAAACATGTTAGGGGAGCGAGGATTGCAATCTCCGGGTTCCAATGTACTAGGGTCTGACTTAATAATACCGAAAAAATAAAGCAACAGATTATACCCAGCCACTTAAAACTTTTGTTCAACTTAAGTAGGTATTGACCCTGCAAGTTTTTCTTCAGTTTCTTTTTAGACTGCGAATCTGCATAACCTAAAAGTATAGCGGTGATAATAGGCAGGATCAAACCCATATGTAAAGACTGTAGTTGTTTAAAGAAACGTAAACTACCTATTTTAATTTGAAATCGTAAAACTGAATTAAGGCAATTATCAAAAACTTAATAAAATCTTAAAATTTGAGTCTTTGAGACTGTTTTTCATACTCTCTGATGCTCTATCCTAGGCTTTGAGTAGGCTTTGACTGGGAGTTGCCTCGTTTCGGAATCGTAATACCTATTCTTTAATGTATAAGAATGCCTAAATAGGCTAAGGTTTCCTGCGTTTGGTTCTCCAAATGATATACAGCACGATAAGGATTATGGGAAGTATGATAAAAACCACCAGATCAAAAGGATCTTTAAGATTTACCGGAAGGTTATCATCCGGGTTTTGAGTTCCCGGAGGAAGTTGGAGGATGGCGGAAAAGAGGTTTGCTAACATCCTGTAAAGCTATGCATTTAAAAAATTTGAACCTACATTAAACTAAGCGCTATTAAAATTGCTCTTCAATTTCAAGATTATAGGCTTCCCACTTTTTAGCACCTTCTTTTTGGTCTGGTTGTCTCATCAAAAACGAAATCTTGAATTTTGTCCCTAGATAGTCGCATTTTATTTTGACTCGCAGCATCGAATAATCATAATGATCGTATTTGAATTTTCTAAAAAATCCCAGCCAGGCGAGACCTTTGAAATGATTTTCACAATAGTGATATAAATCTAAATTGCCCACCATTTTATTCTGCTCCAATTCTTTGATCATTTTATGCGTAGCAAAGTTTAGTGTGGATAGAACCTGTTGTTTTTCGATTTTGCTTAAGGTAGAATCCATAAACTCAAATTAACTGACCCACTTTATTAACTACTCTATATTCAATAGTATCAAATTCATTAAAATGGGCTTTTCCGCATTTTATTTTCAATTGCTCGTCTGCACTCAATTTATGAAGATCAACCTGAGGCGTACCGGTATCTTTTGTCTCAGCCACAAAATAGACTTTAGCATCATCCTGAAAAACTAACGCCCAATCCGGGTTATAATTTCCTATAGGAGTTGGAATTTTAAACCAGTTGGGTAATTTGAAGTAAAATTTTATTTGATCACTATTCTCACAGTCTTCTGCAAATTTGCTTTCGACCCCCGAGTCTAACGGAATAAACTTTTCATAAATCGTCTTTAAAGGATCAGTTACATCAAATGTAAAATCATTTAAATACACCTCTAATTCCTGGGCTTCAAAAAGTTTCATTTCATATTCTAAACCTCCTATTTTTTCATATTTAATTCCATCAATCATAATATCATACAGGGTTCTTTTAATCGCCTGTGAGGCTAAATCTAAAAACAATTGTGGGTTGACAAGAATATCAGATATACGCTGTGATTTACTAAGAATTTCTTGAAGTGTTGAACGGGTTAATTCAGTTCTATTCTGGATATAACCTAAAATATCAGGAATTGGCCAGGTATACGAATCATAATTCTCAACTTTATCACCCGCGTAACTTGTTTCGAGTCCCTCATCAGACATTAATAAACGCACTTTTGTAGATCTAATGGCTGGCGCTTTTATTTCCGGTAAATTCTTAACCGCCTTTGCTGCAAGGGTGATAAGCTCATCTGTTTTGTAATCTACCCTGTATGTTGTTTTATTCTTGAGTTTATCCCATATCTCTAGAAATTTAGGGTCCGCATCAAAACCTTTGCGATACTTAATCGGGGTTCGTTTACGCTTATTTTTTATGCGGTCTTTAAAAGAAACTCCACATTCTTCCTCAATTTCTTTTTGCAAGGTTTTAGCAAAATCATCATAACTTTCGTTGGCTATGACCGTAAGCCGGTTTATGTTTTGATCATAGGTGCGTTTCCCGTTTTGATCTACGGCAAGACGTAAACCCCGACCAATCTCCTGACGTTTTTTAATATCAGACTTGGTTTCATTAAGTGTACAGATTTGAAAAACATTTGGATTATCCCAGCCTTCGCGCAGCGCAGAATGTGAGAAAATAAATTGTAAAGGGTTATCCAGATTAAGCAGTTTTTCCTTGTCTTTCATAATTAGACTGTAGGTATCGTCATCTGCTTTGGTTTCACCTGATGTATCTTTCAATTTTCCTTTTTTATCCTGAGAAAAATACCCATTATGTACTTCTGCAACAGGAAAGCGGTTCAAATCCTTGAAGGCTGGTTTGGCCAGATACTCCTTATATATTTCTTCAAACCATTGCGCAAACTTGCCTAATAAAACGTTACCGTCGGCATCGTAGTTACGGTAATTAGCTACTTTATCGATAAAGAAAAGCGATAAAACTTTAATACCTAGCTTATTTAAAAGTTTCTGCTTTTTTAAATGCTCTTCAACGGTTTTACGGATTTGAAATTTCATCAATTCATCGGTCAGCCCACCCTGGCTATCTCCTTTGTAAAGGATGCTTCCGTTTGATAATGAAATACAACCATTAGCCGCATCTATTTCCTCAATCAAATAACCTTCAGCATAAATCTCCCGCTCTTTAGAAAGCTTGTATAGGTCTGAACCTACAGATACTGTCACCTTCTTTTTTTTAACCCCTCCTTGTTCATTTACATTGATATATACCTTAGCCGTAACTTTAGTCTTAGTGGCAGTAATTGAATCTACAGCAACATAAGCATCGTTAAAAGCATTTTCTTCTAGGATACTGTCAACTTCTATCTGTTTTACCAATCCCAAATCATAGGCCTTTACCGGGTTAAGGCTGTAAGTGAGATTATATTGATTGCGGTGTGTCGCAGAGTACCTTAGTGTACATAGCGCATTCAGGTTTTGAATGGCTGCAATACGTTTATCGGTCTCCATATTTTGAGGTTCATCAATGATCACAAACGGATTTGTTGATTGAATAAACTCTATGGGTTTACGGCCATTTGCCTTATAATGAGGTTGGTTGATGATGTTTTGGTCTTTTGCAAACGAATCAATATTAATAACCAAAATTTCTATGTTATTATTGGTTGCAAAACCGCGTAAGGCCGAAACTTTACCGCTATCATATACCTGAAAATTTACGGGTACATTATCGTAAAGGTTTTGAAAATGCTCGCGGGTTATCTCCAGGTTCTTTAAGACTCCTTCTCGAATGGCTATTGAGGGAACGACAATGACAAACTTTTTAAAATTATATAACGCGTGCAACTCATAAATGGTACGCAGATACACATACGTTTTACCCGTACCGGTTTCCATCTCTACCGAAAAATTCATCCCGTCTAATGCCTGAGAAGGCGGTATGGCGTTTTCTTGCTGTACAGTCTGTAAATTTTTTAGAATTTGCTCCTGTGATAAAATCAGGCGGTTACCCACACCGTTAATGAGGTTTAAGATCTCTTTCTCTCCCAAATCAAATTCCTGAATGGCCTCTTCTAAAGGCTGCCCTTCAAATAAGGCTGTTATAGATTGTATGGCGTCCTGTTGAAATTGAAGATCAGATTCAAAGCTTAACTTCATCGTTTAAATAGTTTTAAATTCAACTCCAGCATCTTTCATCTGTAACACCGTATTGGTTTTAAGCTGATCATTATTTTTAAAGAGCTTATCAAGCGCAATGACTTTTTGAGGTTTTGCGTCGATAACCTGGGTTATAAGTTCCTGATTAACGGTTTTTAAAAGCAATACAAGCTCATTGTTGTTAACCTTATATACCTCGTCTTGTAGTACAAGTTTACTGTTCAGATCTTTACCGCTTTTAAGCAAGAGTTCATAAACCATATTTTCAACCGTAGCTTTCTCTGAAACGGGATCAACAAACAATTGCATTTGCTCTTCTAAAGCTTTGGCATCTCTAGTATTAACCTGGCTCCATTGTTTAAAATTACTTTCTGAAAGCTTTAGAACTTTAAAACCTAAATCTGCTTTAAAAGATCGATTTTCATTACTAAATGGAATTTCTGATTGAATTTTTTTTTCTTTTTCTAAAAGTTGTTTTGCAATTTTTTTGCTTGCGAGTCGAATTCTTTGCTTAGCTACGTCGGCAATAGTATTATAACCAGATTTTTTAGCTTCACTTTTATCTTCATTTTTTTCATCAAGTTGAACACAGATAAATTTTCTTGCTTCATTTTCCTTATTCATATCAAGAACAGCGTGAGCTAAAGTTCCCGAACCAGAAAAGAAATCTAAAATTATATCACCTTCCTGACTTCCCATTTTAATCATTCTTTGCAAGAAGCTTATTGGCTTTGGGTAAGGAAATATATTCTTACCAATCAATTCTACTACTTCTTTCGTACCTTGGTCAGTAGTTCCAGTTTCTGAATGCTTCCATAAGTTTACTGGTACAATTCCTTCTGGTAATTCAATTAAAAAACGTTTTATTCTTGGAAAATCTTGATCATTATTTTTACCCCAATAAAATCTATTATCAGATAGCATTTCATCATATTTAGACTTATTGTACTTCCACGAATTTGTAGGGTGTTCATATTCTTTCCCTGTAAAGGGATTTATAATACTATATGCTAAATTAGCTCTCTCAGATTTTGTCCTCTGACTAACAAATGATACACTTGTCCAAGGACCTCTGGGATCATTGTCAGGATTAGAATAGTCCTTATTATTTTTTTCGCTTCTAGGTTCTCTTAAATCTTTAACACTATCAGATTTCCTAAACAAAATAAGATGTTCTGTTACTGAGGACATTAATTTTGCATCATTACTTCGACCATATCTTTTCTCCCATGTAATATTTGCAATAAAATTCTCTTCACCGAAAATTTCATTCATTATCATAATTAAATTATGAGCTTCATTATCATCAATAGATATAAAAATAACACCGTCTTCTTTTAATAGGTTTTTGGCTAAAAAGAGACGGGGATACATCATATTTAACCAGTTGCTGTGGTATTGTCCGTTCTCTTTACTGTTCTTTTTAAACATTCCGTCTTTGGTCATATAACCATCTTCATCTTTGTCGCCCACGCGTTTTTCATATTCTGCTTTAGTCTCTGAAAATTTATCGGGATAAATAAAATGATCGTTGCCGGTGTTGTAGGGGGGGTCTATGTAAATCATTTTTACTTTGCCGAAATAACTTTTCTGCAGCACCTTGAGCACTTCAAGATTTTCACCTTCTATAAAGATGTTTTCGGTCTCCTCAAAGTTTACTGACTCCTCTTTAACAGGGATTAGGGTTTTAGTAGATGGGGTTTGTAAGACTTTAAAAGCGTCGCTTTTACCGGCCCAGTTTAAAACATAGCGTTCATTGCTAAAGTTTATATCTTCTCCTAGTGTGGCTTTTAATTTTTCCCAGTCAACTTTACCTTCAGCAAAAACTTCAGGGAAAATATTCTTTAATTCTTGCAATTTTATTTCTTGTGGAGTGAGGCTTGTACCATCCATACATCTTTATTTTAAAAAATCTCGAAAATTATCGTTATGTATTACTGCAATACGGGTATCGTAAGTTGCTTCAAAGGTTTTAGGGATTTTAACCTTACTATTGGGATTCCATTTAAATTCAAAAGCGTTGATTCTTCCGCCTTCTTCTTCTACATAATCTACTTCCTGCTGGGAAACCGTTCTCCAAAAGTAGCTTTTAGCCAGAGATCCCGTATAGGCATTTTGCTTTAAACGCTCTGCAATTAAAAAATTTTCCCAGAGGTTGCCTTTATCCTGTCTTAGCTCAAGCGGATTCAAATCTCCTATTATCATATTACGCACGCCGGTGTCGTAGAAATAAATCTTTTGATTGGTCTTAATCTCATTGCGTAAATTTTTACTGTAGCTTGGGAGTTTAAAGACCACATAAGCCTGGCTTAACAGGTCTATGTAAGAGGCCACCGTTTTTTTATCAATCCCTAATAATTGAGCGAGTTCATTATAGCTTACTTCACTGCCTATTTGAAAGGCCAGAGCACGTAGTAGTTTTTCTAATATTTCGGGTTTGCGAATACCGCCATAACTTAAAAGATCTTTATATAAATAACTGTCTGTGAGTTGTTTTAATATCTCTTTCTCATCCCCAAAATGGGTTATAACTTCAGGATACATGCCGTAAATTATACGTAACTCCAATTGTTGTTGTGCTTTGAGATAGCCGGCATGCGCTTCAAACTCACTCCAGGATATAGGAAAGAGCTGATATTCCCATTTTCTACCGGTGAGTGGTTCTTGTGTATAATTATTCAGTTCAAAGGCTGAAGAACCGCTTACCAATACCTGAATATCTTTAAGTTGATCTGTAATTAACTTTAGAGTAAGTCCTATATGCTCAATGCGCTGGGCTTCATCAATAAAGACCAGTTTATAGTTGCCAATGATATTTTTGAGTTGTTCTAAGTTAGGACTGGTAAGAATTTTACGTACCGTGGGATCGTCTCCGTTTAAAAAAAGATAGTCTTTATCTTTAAGCAACTTATTAAAAAGTGTAGTTTTTCCTACCTGTCTTGGGCCAATTAATAAAATTACCTTGCCTGAGCCAAAACGCTTTTCAATCTTAAGTTCTAAATCGCGATTAATCATTATTTAGGGATTGTATTCCCCAAATATAGCTATTTTTAGGGATTACGTTCTCTTAATTAAGAATTATTGATTAAAAAATAATCGGTTCGCAAAAGGCTATTGCTTCAGGACATTTTATAAAAGCTGATGCAGAAACATCTTTTATTGAAAACCAGATTAAACGATATTCGTTTTGATGAATATACTTAGAATCCTTTATAAATAATTCTCTTCCATTCGTCATTTCTTTAAATAGCTCAATCGAATTAATATCATTATTAAAATCTAACTTTTCAAAGCTTTGTTTGTTTTCATTTTCTGAATCTAAAAAATAAACTCTGCTATCTATATAATCGCAATGTCCTTCAAGCCCACTTGATATAAAAGGTAGTTTCTTAGCGACTTCCAAAGCAAAATATGTGGGGTGATTAATTTTGATCGCGCATTTACCTTTAAAATCTTTAATAACTTCTTCAGATAAAATTGCAGTTGTAGACATTACAAATGCGTTCGAACCGGAATCATAAATGTAGGCACTAACGTTTCCTTTGTCATCTGTATTACCAAGGACTCCATGTCCTTCCTCACTATCACCCTGCATTTCATCTTTATAATTTTTAAAATTCTGAAAACAGCTTAGCATCAATTCACCTGTTTCAAAGAAGTTATCCATCCATTTTACATCATCGAGAATTCTATAAATTGGTTCTCTTTTGATATTCCAAGCGATTGGTCTGTTAAAATTATGTGTGGTATACTGAATCATTATAACGTATAAATGAAAAAATCTTTTCTTATTTCACAGAAGAATTTTTAAAAGCATGTTCTTTAAACTGGAAGCATTTATGCCCGAATGGGTATTAAAAGCTTTTTATTTAGCGGTTAAACAATGTTTTAAGTATTTTTTAGATAAAATTTCTTACGATAACCAACTATTTAGAAATAAGAATTTATCTACTTTTCCTTCTATCAAGCTAAAAGAAAAATAATGTAGGGGATTTAAAAAATATAAGAAACTCCTTATAATATCTTTTGATTCGTCCTTTTTCATTATCTCAAAGCTAGAGTAATATTCTAGAAAGTTTCTATCATAATGTGCAGAAGACTTATTCCTAATTTTTGGCATTATTATATCATATTGAAATTCTTGCTTAAATTCATATAATTCGTCGTTCAGCATTTCGAAAAATCTCTTATAAATTTTCTTGTTTTCCTTACTCACAGACTTATATATTTCACCTTTAAATTTATAATAGGTATTAATAGTTTCATAGATCGTGAGGTAAGCAATTCTCAAATTATAGAATTTTTCCCAATCCGTTTTTGAGCGCCTAAGGTTTCGATATGTACAAAGCAAGTCTATATAAGTTGCTGTAACAAAGCTAAAAAACTCAACTCTAGCTATTTCATATCCTAATATTCCAATGACATCGAGTTTTTTATTGTATTCTTCATCTTTTATTGAATTCTTTAATATCATTACACTCCATTCTAATTCCTCTTGATAATGGTTAATCCGCTCATCTATTTCCTTAAACGTCATCATAAATATTGGTGTTGCGGAATGGAAAGCATAAATGCAATAGAGAGAACTAACTAATCCTATTAATTCAATTTTGCATCTGGGTGTAAATCTTGCACTTTTTTAAAAAAATCTGCTGGAGTCATATTTTGTCCTTCGCAAATACGATAAATCGTTATCAAGGAAATTTGATAGTCTGATTTATTTAAGATGTCTCTAAGAGTGCTATCTTCTATAAAATGATTTTTAGCAAACCTTCTTTTCGAAAGGCCTGATTCTAAAAACAGCTGTTTGATAAGGGAGTATATAGCTTTATTATATTCCATTTAAAACAAAAGAAAGAGTTGGAATACGAATAAGTGCGGTTTGCAGACCGCATTTTGAAATAATTGTTTATATTTACTTCAGAATTATATATTTGCGAAACTTCTTAGCATAACATATTAGAAGCATTCGCTTTGAATCTCGGATTGAAAAACTGGTAATTTTAAACGTACGAGAGGATAAGTTTGGATGCTCACGGCCCCGGGGACGTGAGTGTGCCGCTTATTGTACGTAGGTATACCAGTACCCCAATCCGATAAGTTGAGCCCTCATGTCCCTTTTTGTATTCGGGCATTTTACAATCCTCAACTAACATTTTCAAAGTCGCATTCTTCTCTATAAAGCTTCGCATCCCTTTTTCCCCTACATCCTATAGGCCAAAATGGTCGGCATCCCGCACGGGGTGATGTGTTTAATTTTTTAAAGTGATTTTTGCCAATGGTATACATGAGGTGATATTCTTAGTTTCTTGATCGAGCATATTTCTATAAAAGGATTTGAGAGTAGAGTAAACCCTTTGTGTTTGAGTGATTAGAGGTTCTATAGGGTGTTCCGTTCATTTTCTTTACTCGTCTAAAGAAAACGAACCAAAAGAAAGGACGCCTTTTGGATAGGTATTTTTTGCTATCGCAAAAACCGCAAGCGCATCCCTAAATTTCTTCCAAGGCTTCAGAAATTTTTAACGGGATACCCTTGCTATACTGACCAAAAGGAAACTAAAGAATACTATTCTTAGTTCCAATTTTGGAAACGGCCTACAAGAAGGTATCGTGAAATTTAGGGCAGAGCGTTAAAGAATAGTCCGGTGGACTATTCTAGCGAATGAGCCAGCTTGCCGCGTTGGGCTATTTTAGTTAGAGACAATGCAGTGCAGCGAACGATAAATTTAGATACCGTCTTGTGAGCCTTGATCTTCCTGCCCGGCTGGATAGACGGGTTGTTTCTTTTGTATCAAGACAAAAGAAAGGAATCAAGAATAGAAGTAAGAATCTCGTTTCTAAAGTTCGGAAATACACAAATCTCATTAAATGGATTTGAAGTACTCAGGGACTATTCTGAACCGAGGGAAGACTTAAGAATAGCATTTCGAGATTTAGAAACTAAAAGCAGTTGACTCAAGCCCCCTTCTCTTTGGGAGAAGGGCGGGGGGATGAGGGTAAAAGCACGTGTTTACGGGTACACGTCATAATCCGCTAAGTCACCCGTGGGTTATGGGTTATTCCCCTACGAGTAACCTGTAGTTGGGTGGGAAACGCCGGTTGCCCTGTGCAAACGGCCTGGGCTTATACCGGGTAGGTTTAAGCACACCGGTGAATTAGCCATAATAAAAAAGAGCTGGCAGACTTTAGGGTCTGTGAAGAAGAGAAAAGGCTTTTAAGAATTTTAGTCTTTCGTTAAGCTGACATGATCTGGTTATCCAGATGTTTTCAGAATCAAATAAGTTGGTAGTACTGGCAGATGCGATTCTGAAACAAGTTCAGAATGACGTGAGGGTATTTTTAAGAGCCATATTAAGCAAAAAAGCCTTCCCTGTGATTGGAGTCCCCGGGAAGGCGTGAGCTTAAACAAATTGATTGTTTAATTAACACGACGAAGTTATGAAAAATAAGACTACGCGCCTTACGGGGGCTGCGTGGATCGTTATTGTCCTGTTTGGGGCAATGCTAAATCCTTTATGGGCATCTACGCCCCAACAACAGGTAACCGGCAGGGTTACCGATACCAATAATAACCCCATTCCCGGGGTGAGTATTTCCTTAACCAACAGCAATACCGGTACCCAGACCGATATGGACGGCACCTTTGAACTGGTGGCCTCGCCTCAGGATACCCTGCGGGTCAGCTATATCGGTTTTAAGACCCTCTTGCTGGCAGTTGGGAATCAAACCAGGTTTACGATTCAACTGCAACAGGATATCACAAACCTGGGCGAGGTGACCATCAATGCCGGGTATTACAACACCACCCGCCGGGAGCAAACGGGAAGCATCGCCCGGGTGACTGCCGAGGAAATCGAGCGGCAACCGGTGACCAATCCGCTAGCGGCCTTGCAGGGCCGTATGGCGGGGGTCTCTATTGTACAGCGTAGCGGCGTACCGGGTAATGCGCCCAGCATACAAATCCGCGGACAAAACAGTCTGCGAAATACGTTAAGCAACTCGGGCAACCTGCCGCTGTATATCATTGATGGAGTACCCTTAGATAGTGCTCCACTTAATAGTTTTAGCGGATTGACTAGCCTGGGAGGGATAGATCCGCTCAATACCTTGAATCCTGCGAATATTGAAAGCATCGAAGTTTTGAAAGATGCCGATGCGACGGCCATTTACGGTTCGCGTGGGGCCAATGGCGTAATCCTGATCACCACCAAAAAAGGAACAGGCGGGAAGCAAAATACCCGGTTTAACGCGCAGGTGTATACCGGGGCCGGTGTGGTACCCCGTAAATTGGTTCTGATTAACACAGCAGACTATATCAGCCTGAGGCAGGAAGCCTTTGCCAATGACGGAGCAACCCCTACAGAATCAAATGCCCCTGATTTGCTTTTGTGGGACACGGATCGCTATACCGACTGGCAGGAAAGCCTTTTTGGTGGCACCGCAGAAACCACCGGAGTTAATCTGGGCGTTAGTGGTGGGAGCGAACGTACCTATTATAACCTGGGCGTGGGCTATCAGCGGGAGACTTCGGTCTTTCCGGGTGATTTTAAGTATACCAAACTTACCGCAAACCTCAGTCTGAACCACCGCAGCAGCGATGAACGTTTTAAGTTGCAATTGAGCACCTCATTTGGCAGTGACAACAACCGGCAGTTTGATGGCAGTAGCTTTGTAAGTACCGCCTTATCGCTGGCACCCAATGCACCGGCATTATATACCGAAAACGGAGAGTTAAACTGGGAAGATTCGAGTTGGACCAATCCTTTTGCGACCCTGTACCGGGAGAGTGAAGCCCGTGTGCAGCAGCTTATCAGCAATCTGAGTCTGAGTTATGCCATCACCCCACAACTGGAAGCACGTTTAAATACCGGCTATACGCTGTTAAAAAGCGAAGAAGAGGTGAAGCAGCCTTTACAATTTTATAATCCGGCCCTCTGGTCTTTTGTTAATTCCAGGTCTGTTGATTTAAATGCTCAACGCCAGTCCTGGATTGCCGAACCGCAACTGAATTACCGCAATACCTGGGGGAAATTTAATTTGGATGCTTTGATTGGGGGTACCTTTCAGCATCGGCAAGGTTCAACCTTTAGCATAACTGGTATTGGGTATTCTAACGATCAGCTACTGGGGAATCTTGCTACAGCTCAACAAGTAGTGGTGACTGATAATACTTCGCAGGAATATGCCTATGCAGCAGCTTTTGGGCGTATCGGTTTTAATTATGCCCGTAAATACTATCTCAATCTTACCGGAAGGCGTGACGGCAGCAGCCGATTTGGTCCGTCACGGCGTTTTGCCAGTTTTGGGGCCGTAGGCGGGGCGTGGATTTTAAGTGAAGAAAACTGGATGCAAGGTTTAAAGCCCTTTTTATCCTTTACCAAATTACGCGGGAGCTATGGGTCTACCGGAAGCGATCAGATCGGGGATTACGGGTATCTGGATACCTACTCAGCCACCCCGGGCGGGGGAGGTTTGTATCCCACCCAATTGACCAATCCTATTTATTCGTGGGAGCGCAACCGCAAGCTGGAGCTGGCCTTAGAACTGGGTTTCCTGAATGACCATTTACGTCTGAATACGAGTTGGTACCGCAACCGTTCTTCCAATCAGCTGGTGGGCTATAACCTGCCTGCCATCACGGGATTTAGCAGTGTACAGGCGAATCTGGATGCTACGGTGGAGAACACTGGCTGGGAGTTTGAAGTAGCTACCCATTTGAATAGAGGACGCTTTAACTGGCAGGCTTCGCTCAATATGAGTATTCCTCAAAATCGCCTGATTGCCTTCCCAGGGATTGATGAGAGTTCGTATGCAAACATCTACAAAGTGGGAAAATCGCTTAACATTCAGTTTCTGTATGACTATACTGGGGTAGATCCTGAGACGGGATTATACACTTTTGAAGATGTAAACGAAGACGGGGTTTACAACTTTGATGACCGCGTATTAATAAAAGACCTTACCCGCAGTCTTTTTGGCGGGTTTCGCAACCAGTTTACTTATGGACGATTGAATCTTGATTTTTTATGGGAGTT
>PAPI01000037.1 GCA_002708845.1 Leeuwenhoekiella sp. | reverse complement strand
GCCAATAAAACCAAAAAAAAAAATATTTGCCCAATTTATTCAATTATCAAGTTTCCTTTTGAATCCTCGAAATGTATATTTTACTTTTAAATATCGGGCCTATAAGCCTAAGGGATTTTTAAAATGTGCTTTTATTTTAAAACAATATGAACATGTGGGTTATAGGCAAGTTTTCCACATTCATTTTAACAATTCTCTGCAAACCCTTGTTGATATTGCTAAAATTGGTTACATAAACCCAAGTGTAATAATAACTTTTCATGGCTATGATGCTTTCTTGGAAACCGAAGAGAGTTTTCAATCCAAATATGGTTTTTTTTATAAAAAGTACGTAAAAGCTGTTACCGTAAACTCAAATTATTTAAAAAAAGCAGTATTGAACATAGGGGTTAAGGAGCAATTAATTAGGGTAGTTCCCATTGGATTTGATACAGCTATCTTTAGTGGAACTCCAAAAACGATAATCAAAAACCAACAAGTAGAAATAGTTACAGTTGGTAGGCTTGTGCAATTGAAAGGACATTTATATGGTCTAAAAGTTATTAAAAGACTAAAAGATAAAGGCTACAAAGTTCATTATACCATTATCGGAGAAGGGCCAGAACGGACTAATCTTGAAAATGGAATTAAAAGTTTAGGTATTGAAGAATATGTAACTTTTACAGGAGTGGCTTCACAAGAACATGTAAAAAGCTTTATGGAGAAATCACATATTTTTTTAATGACTTCTACATTCGATGATGTGTCAAAGAGAAGGGAAGCATTCGGTCTTGTTTCGGTTGAGGCACAGGCAATGGGCCTACCAGTTATTGGTTTTAAATCGGGAGGATTTCCCGATACCATAGTTGAAGGGAAGACTGGTTTTGCAGTTGAAGATAGAAATTATAAAGATTTGACTGAAAAAACACTTCAACTTATCGAGAATCCTCTCTTATATCAAGCAATGTCAAAAGCTGCCATTGATCATTCAACTGTTTTTGATCAACGGAACACAACACAGAAATATTTGGATTTATATGAAGAGTTGGCATAAACTATCTTAAAATTTTAAAAATTATTTTTTGTTTAGTAATTCCATAACGATTGGGACTTGGTTCTTTTTTTTGGAGTTTACTCCGTCCTTTTTCCTTATTTTTGAAACTAAAGATACAAGCTCGTGCCTACCGATATCCCTTTAGTGTCTATTATCATCCCCACCTATAACCGTGCCCATTTAATAGGGGAGACCTTAGATTCTGTTCTGGCACAAACCTATAAAAATTGGGAGTGTATTGTGGTGGATGACGGGAGTACTGATAATACCAGTGAAGTAGTGAAATCTTATTTGGTGATGGATTCTCGGTTCCAGTATCATCATAGGCCCAAAGACAGATTGCCTGGAGGAAATGCGGCTCGAAATTATGGATTTGAGTTGAGTAAAGGGGAATATATACAATGGTTTGATAGTGATGATTTAATGGTGGCAGAGAAGTTGGAACTTAAGGTTGCTGTTTTGATGAAAAATAATGTAGATTTTGTAATTAGCAAGACAAAATACTTCAACAAAAAAAATGGGAACTTTAAAAATTATGATTTTGAGGCAAAGGATGTGACTTTTGAAATGTTTGCGACAGATTATATTAAATGGATTACGAACGATATGATATTGAAACATAGCATAGCTAAGCAAATTAGTTTTAATGAGCATTTAAGAGCTGGTCAAGAGCACAATTTTATTTGTCAACTACTTTTAAAATCAACTAATTTATTTTATGTTAAAGAATTTCTTTCACTAAAGAGATATACAGTTACATCCATACAAGGAAAGAGAGACATGGACAAGCTGCATCATTTCCAAATAATAGGTGATTTTCACTGGCTAAATTATTTGCAACTTTTTAAACAAGCTAATAGCCAAAAATTTAATAAATTCTCACTTTTACAACCAGGAGGTGCTTATTTGGCATCGAAAAACAAAATAAGGATTCCTTCGGGTTATTGGATAGAATTTTTAAAAGTATACAAAGGGAAAAGTATATATCTACTACTTGCTATTATTAGCAATAAAGTTTTTGGCAGATATAAAAGATTTTATAAGAAATTGAAATAATTTTTTCATTTAGAAAAATATGGTTAATAAAAAAACCCCTTTAATTTCAGTTATAATTTCCTGTTATAATGATGCGGATTATATTCAGCAGGCAGTTGATTCTGTCCGTGGCCAAACTTATCTAAATACTGAAATTATAGTTGTGGACGATGGTTCAGATGTGAAAACGAGAAAGGTACTCAAGTCTTTAGAAACTAAAATTGGCACCTTAATTTTGCAAGAAAACAAAGGAGTAAGCGCGGCAAGGAATAAAGGTATAGAAGTATCAAAGGGAGATTATATCATGATATTGGACAGTGATGATTATTTGGAACCTACCTTTCTCGAAAAGGCCATTAAATACTTCAGGGAAGAAAATGAGGTACGCATGGTTTCTTGTTATGCCAATTTGATTTATGGAAAGAATAAGAAAGGTCTTTTAAAGCCCAATGGAGGGGACATAATTTCCTTTCTGAATAACAATTGCGCTTTGGGCACTTCTTTATATAAAAAAGATGATATAGCGGAAATAAATGGCTATGATGAGAAAATGCTATTGGGTCTTGAAGACTGGGATTTCAATATCAGAATTATGGCACTTGGTGGAATAGCACAGGTTATTACAGAGCCATTATACAATTATAGAATTAAAGGAAACTCGCGAAATGAAAAAGCAAAAAAGCATAAAACCGAAATTTTAAAATATATTGTAACTAAAAACATCGATTTATATCAATTACATATTGAACAGACCCTACCAAAACTTTTTTCCAGAATGGAAAAACTAGAAAAAGAACATGGAAAACTTTCAAAAAGTTTGGAATATAAATGCGGTAAATTTTTTATAGCTCCCTTACGGTATTTCAAGAATTTAGCAAATAAATGAAAGGGACCTTAAGTACGCCGTTGGTTTCTGTTATAATTCCTAATTATAATCACGCCAGATATTTAGAGAAACGTCTCGATAGTATATTGAACCAAACTTTTCAGGATTTTGAAATTATAATTATAGATGATTGCTCTACTGATACAAGTGTCGATTTTTTGAAAACGTTTAAAAATCATCCGAAAGCATCACATTTTATCATAAATGAAAAAAATTCCGGTTCTCCTTTTGTGCAATGGAAAAAAGGGATTGAACTTGCAAAAGGTGAATTTATCTGGATTGCCGAAACGGATGATTTTGCAGAATTAGTTTTTTTGGAAAAAGCAGTTTTAACACTCCAGAACAACCAAGACTCCAATTTGGTATATGTAGACTCTAAAATTGTAAATGATGAAGGTGAAAGTACTGGTTTGTGGAGTAATATTAAAAATAATCGCTTTAAAACCAATAAATGGTCAAATGACTATGAAATTTCAGGAAGAAAAGAGGTATTTGATTTTTTGTTGCATAGCACTACCATTAATAATGCAAGTGCTGTTCTATTTAGAAAAAAGAGTTTAGCTAATATAAGTTTTTTAAATGAACTTGCAGCGTACAAAACCTCAGGTGATTTGTTTACATATATTTTTGTTGCTCTTCAGGGCAAAATCTCCTATATAGCCCAACCTTTGAATAATTATAGGGAACATGTTCTAAACGTTACTAAAAAGAATACAAAAAGCGGATTGTTGTATATTGAAAGAATTCGATGTTTTGAAAAAGCACTAAGCCAATTAGAAGAAATCAAGTTCTCAAAAATGGAATTGTATAACCTCAAAAGGGGATATAAGCATATTTTAAAGAAGAATGGTTACAGATTAATTGATTTAGGGTTTAAAAAAGAAGTGTTTCAGTTTATCAATCGCATGGTGCAGTCAAAATTAATAAGTAAAAATGAAGGAAGTTTTTATGCACTGCTATTTAAGATATATGCACTAAATCACAAAGCACTGAAAAAAGTCATGAAAAAGATGATTAGGAAAGTATTATGATGGTTCAAGATAATAAGATTAAAATTGTTCAACTTTTTGATAGCTATTCAAATTTCTATCAACCATATATTCCGCCTGTTATTGAATCTTTAAAAAAAATGAATGGTTTAAAGATAACGGTGAATGCATTTAATGGGAAAAGTGATGGGAATGTAGTTGTTTTTCCATCTTATTACAGGAGAAAGTTTAAGGAAAAGCTTTACGAATTAACTCATCGGTTAAACCATAAACTGAATTATGTAGAAATTTATTTTCTCCAAAAAAATATAGATATCATTCACATTCAGCATTCCTATTTATTTCCAAAAGTTTTAGGCTTACTCTCATTGGAAAAAAATAAACGTCCAAAAATAATTATTAGTCTAAGTGGTGGAGATACCTATGTAAAACCGTGGGTTCAGAAAAAATGGGCTGACTTTTACAGCAACTACGGTAATAAAGTGGATGCCTTTATTACCATGAGCGAGCACCAAAAAAAATATTTGAATACCAAATGGGGTATTGATAACGCTAAAATTCATGTGATTCCAATTTCATTTGGCCCCAGATTTAATAATACACCAAAAAAGCCAACTACGACAAAAATTAAAATCGTATCTGTTTTCAGAATGTGTTGGGAAAAAAACATTGACGGCAATCTACGTGTAATAAAACACATAAAAGAATCTGGAATATCAGTCCAGTATGATATCTATGGCAGCGGTAAAGAGATAGGTCAATTTTATTATTTAGTAGATAAATATGGAATACAAGAGTGCGTAAATTTGATAGGAGAGATTGAAAATAACAAATTAAAAAAAAGAATTAGAGATTATGACTTTATTTTACAACTTAGCCATTCAGAATCGCTTGGGATGTCTGTTATTGAAGCCCAATCCATTGGGGTTCCAGCAATTGTTTCTAACGCAGGAGGGCTGCCTGAAATAGTAGACCACAAAAAAACCGGATTTGTCGTGGAATCTTATGAAATTGAGCATGCTGCTAAAATGATGATAAAATTATGGACTAAAGCTGACCAGTATATAGAGTTTTCAAGAAATGCAATATTAAGATCTCAGGATTTATTTAATATTGAAAATGAGGTTAGAAGTTTAATAACCCTTTATAAGGACGTAAACAAATAGATTATAAATATGTGTTTAGTTTCGGTATGTATGATATGTTATAATCAAGAAGATTATATAGAACAAGCTATTAAGGGTATAATCGAGCAAGTAACTAGTTTTGAGTTTGAATTTATTATAGCTAATGATGCCTCAATCGACAATACTCATAATATAATATTACAAGCTACAAAAATGCTACCGTCTCATGTAAAACTTAAATATTATAATCATTCACAAAATTTGGGTTTAATTCCAAATGCAATTTTCGCTTTAAAGCAATGTACTGGGAAATATATATCTTTTTGTGAAGGTGATGATTATTGGATCGACTCACAAAAGCTTGAAAACCAGATAAATTTTTTAGAAAGTCATCCTGAATACAATCTGATTACTGGAGCTGTGCGCAGATTCAATCAAAATAGCAAACTCTTTATTGAACCAATTCGCATTAATGACTATGATTTTACATATAAAGATATGATAGTAAGAAATCATTGTATTTCATGTACAACTACATTTAGAAATTATATAAAGTATGATGTAGGTTTTAAATTGTTTGAAGAACGGGGCATAGATTCACAAATATGGATTAGAGCGCTTGGAAAAAATGGAAAAGGAAAATATTTAGGCCAAATAACTGCGGTTTATAGAAAGCATGAAGGGGGTGCTTCTACAAAAATGCATAACAGTACAAATACATTTGAAAAAAAATGGCCTCTGCAAAACGAAAAATAAATAAAGCTATTTTTTGGAATAATTATTTTGATAAAGAAGCAAAGGAATCAGTTTTAAAGGTAGAAAACAAAATGTATAAGTACATGTTAAAACTTTCTCTAAGAAATGCACACCCAAAATTTTCGAGTCTTTATTTTATAAAATTTATAAAGACTTTGCTGTTGCTTAAGTTAAAGCGTGGTAATATTAGTAAGTAATCGTAGTTATTTTAATCTACGAAATATGAATTTAAAACAATCAATACGGAATTTACTAAACAAGCTACCTCACGTTAGAGGCTTGTACAAAGAAAATTTACGATGGAAGCATAACTCTCGTGTTCCTCCTGTACATTATTATTCGCCAATTGTATCCCTTGACCAAGTAAAACTTAAAGAGGATATTATTTGGAAACCTGATGAAACAAGTACGTTAAATAACATTGAACTTAACCCTGAAAAGCAGAAAGTATTACTTGGTAATCTAGAATGTTTCTACTCGGCATTACCTTTTACATCTGAAGCCATTGAGGAAAACAGATATTTTTTAAAGAATACTTTTTACTCCTACACTGATGGTATTGTACTGTACGCTATGATACGTCATTTTAAACCTAAAATGATAATAGAAATAGGCTCGGGTTTTTCTTCTGCGCTAATGATGGATGTAAATGATATTTTCTTTAACAGTGAAATAGCGCTAAATTTTATTGAGCCATATCCAACTCGACTGAAATCACTTATGAGCTTTCGGGAAAATAAAAATGCAGTTTTAATTCAAGAGAATGCTCAGGATGTTGATTTAAATATTTTCAAGAAATTGCAAAAGAATGATATCTTGTTCATAGACAGCTCTCATATAGTCAAGACGGGAAGCGATGTTAATTATATTTTATTTGAAATTCTTCCAATCTTAAATGAAGGGGTGCTTATTCACTTTCATGATATTTTTTATCCTTTTGAATATCCTAAAAAATGGGTTGTTAATGGGCGCAATTGGAATGAATCATATTTTCTAAAAGCCTTTTTGATGTACAATAATAATTTTGAAATCATTTTATTTTCAGATTATATGCACAAATTTCATAAAGAATCATTTAAGAAAATGCCACTTACTTATGAAAACACGGGAGGCAACTTATGGTTGGTCAAGAAATAAAGCTATGGCATTTTTAAGTTTTTAAAATAATAAATGAATCCACTATTGAAAATAATCATCTTCGACGGAAGCTTTAAAACCACGCCTTTTATAAATCGATTGGCAAAAGGATTAGCGGAGAAACATCAGGTATTTATTCTCGGGTTTAACGAAAAGCTACAGCATCCAGTTGAAGGGGTTTATTATGTTCCCTTAGGTAGCAATCAAAGCAAGTTGAGGTTTATTGTTACTTCCTTAAATTGGATTTTTCGAGCAAGAAAGTTTCAATTATTATTTTCCACACTTAAAAAAATGGTTAAAGGAAACAGACAAGCAATACAACAACAGAATTTAGATTTGGCGCTCATGAATCTTGGTCCAGACCTAATACATTTGCAATGGCCCTCTGTAATTCCTTGGTTTGAAGGAGTGCTTTTAAAACAGCAAATCCCAGTAATATTGAGCCAAAGGGGATTTCATAATAACGTTCGCCCTTTTATTGATGAAAATAATTTTAAGTATCTGCAAGAATGGTATCCGAAAATGGCGGGGTTTCATTCAGTGTCCAAAGCTATTTCAATTAATGGCGATAAAATTTGGAGTTCATCAAAAAAAATAGATAAAGTAATTTATACAGGCTTGCCATTACAAGAAATATCATTTAATGAAACTTATGCGTCTTCAAAAGTATTGAAAATGCTTTCAATAGGAAGAGCGCACTGGAAGAAAGGATATGATTACGCTTTGCGATGCTGTAGTTTACTGAAAAAAATTAATGTTTCCTTTACTTATACAATAATTGGAGGGGCAGGGGATGAGGAGTTACAGTTTTTAGTTGACGATCTCGGTTTGGAGGATTGTGTATTTTTAGAGAATAGAAAGCCTCAACAAGAAGTTTTCAAATGCATGAGCGAAGCATCTTTGCTATTGATGCCAAGCTTGGAAGAGGGATTGCCTAATGTAGTAGTGGAGGCCATGGCCATTGGTCTGCCTGTACTTAGCACCAATTGTGGTGGGGTTTCTGAATTGGTTACAAATAATAGAGAAGGTTGGCTGGTTCCAACTCGAAACCCAAAAGCAATGGCTGATGCTATTGAGGTTTTTGTTCAGTTGCCCCTACAAAGGATAGAAGAAGTTCGCCTAGCTGGAAGAAAAAAAGTAGAGAAACAACATGTAGATGAAGGAATGGTCCAGTTAATGGAGGTTCTATACAGGGAGGTTATTTTTAGAAAAGGTTTAAACTAAGGTTTTTGGCCCAAGAACATTAAATATGGTTTTAAAAACAAGAATCCGCTTAGTTGATATTGAATAAGTTATGATCAAGTTTATAATATAAATAAAAGCTTAATAAGATGAGTTATAGACTTAAGAGATTTATACGAGGTTTGCGGTTTGGATTGCTCAGGGAAGTGTTTTTTGAACACGATCTAAAAAATATTCCCAATATTGAACCTAGACTTCCGGTAGCAATGAAAGTACTTGGAGAATCGGAAATTTCAAAAATAAGGGAGGTGGCAGAATTTTCCGATCAGGTTTTTAATAAGCGAATGAAAAGAGAGGACACGTGCTTCGTTTCGGAAAAATCAGAAAGACTTTTAAGTTTCCATTGGTTGCAGACCAAAGGAAATCACTTTGTAAAACCAACAGGCCGATGGGAGAAAATAAAAGAGGGGGAGGCTGTAATATATCACGTCTTTGTGCATAAGGACTTTAGGGGCAATAAGCTTAACGGTCATGCTTATTCCCATATATTAAGACATTGCAGGGATCTAAAAATTAAACGTGTTTGGATTTATACCCATAAATCGAATATTGCAAACATTAAGGGGTTAAAAGCCATAAACTTTAAAATGTATAGAGAAACTCTTAGTTTGAGATTCAATAATCGGTATTATTTGCTTAGGGCCAAAGAACTTTAAATTAAATCATAGACAGTTTTTTGCAAGCTTCACCAAATAGATTTATGCGTTGCATAAATTAATATGAAACCCTCCTAATCCTTGGGGTGGCAGTAATGGTTATGTTAAGAAAGCGGCAATTTTTCAGTTTGGGCTAATTTATAATTTTTGCAATTCCTAAAAGGGCAAAGCACTTTTTAAATTTCTTATATTTAACCCTTCAATCAACCAAAGCCCAACATTGAAAACTATCAAAACCCCAATAATTCCAATCCACCAGCAATTCGCAAAAGTATATGGGCCCCATGTATTGGACAGGGAAGCTATTTGTATTTTTGCTGCCATTGGTTTTTTTTTGGATGCGGATAGCTATTGGAAAGACCAAAAAGTACTTTCACCTGCTTCAGAAAATATCCTTGATGATAATGGCTTTTTAGTTGAAAGCAATCCCTGGTTCCAATGGCATTACAGTCCGAGAAATATTAGTTTTGAAACTGCCTTGGAAGAGTTTACCGCCTTGTTTGAGCAAATTATTTCCGAACAACTTAAAGATTCAAAAGTAATTCTTCCACTTTCGGGAGGGTTGGACAGTCGTACCCAAGCGGTTGCAATTTCAAAATTAAAGAATCCCGTGACCGCCTATAGCTATTCCTTTAAAAACGGTTTTTCAGAAAGTGGGATTGCGAGAAAGATGGCAAACAAATGTGGTTTTGAATTTAAGCAGTACATTATTGAACCTGGTTATTTATGGTCGAAAATCGAAGAGCTTGCCAGTATTAATAGTTGCTATTCAGATTTCACACATCCTCGCCAAATGGCAGTACTGTATGAATTTAAAAAAATGGAAGGGACCTTTTCCTTGGGACATTGGGGAGATGTGCTTTTTGACCGTGGTGCAGCAGAAGGAATTACTGATGGGGATTTATTGGAAATAATCTTAAAAAAAATTGTAAAAAAAGGAGGAATGGAGCTGGCTAAAGCCCTTTGGAAGGAGTGGGAACTTGAAGGTGATTTTGAAGAGTATTTGAGAGAAAGGATTGGAACCTTGCTTAATAGCATTGATATAGAAAACCCAGGTGCCAAATTGCGCGCCTTCAAAAGTTTGTATTGGGCACCGCGTTGGACGTCGGTAAACCTTTCGGTCTTTGAGGCTGCAAACCCTATAAGCCTGCCTTATTATGACAATAGGATGTGTGAATTTATCTGTACGATTCCCGAGGAATATCTGGCAGATAGAAAACTTCAAATTGCCTATATAAAACAGCAAAGTCCCGCTATGGCAAAAATAACTTGGCAAGATCATAGGCCATTCAACCTCTATACCTTTCAAAATAACAAAGCGCCAAACAATTTACCATTTCGAATAGCAAACAAACTCAAAAGAACCATTAGAGGAAAAATGGGAAAACCTTATATTCAGCGAAATTGGGAATTGCAGTTTTTGGGAATGGAAAACGATGAAAAACTACAACAATGGATATTTTCTGAAAACCTATATCCTTTTATTTCAAAAACCTTAGTTGCCCAGTTTTATAACAGTTTTAAAAATGTGGATGCTGTTAAATATTCTCACTCGTTGAGTATGTTGCTTACTTTGGCTGTATGGCATAAAAAAAGAGGCAATGAAGCAGATTAAAATTCTTTATACAATCCCCAACTTTAAAACAGCTGGTAGTCAATACGTATTACTTTCCTTGCTCAGAAAAATTGACGAAAATGTATTTGATCCTTATGTCTGTGTTGAAAAATTTCCCGAGAGCGTTCCAGAAGATATTTTAGAAGAAAAACGTCTTCTTTTTGAAAGGACAGGAAACAAAATTCAAGACATTTTAAATTTCAGAAGGCTTTTAAAAAAAAATAAAATAGCTATTGTACATTCCTGGGATTATAAATCAAATTATTTGGAAGCTTTAACAGCGAAATTAGCAGGAGTAAAATATGTATACACAAAAAAGAATAACGGCTGGTCGAGAAGATGGAGGTTAAAAAGCTTTTTTTCAAGTCATATTGTCTATGACAATCCCGAAATGAAAGAGCGGTTTTTTGGTTCTTTAATTTTTAAGAATAGATTATCCTTTATTCCACATGGAGTAGATACGGATATTTTTAAACCTATTACTGCGGTGCCCCATGAAAACTTTAATATAGTTTGCATCGGAAATATTGGAGCCAATAAGAACCAATTGTTTCTCATTGAGGCCTTAAAGTATCTTCCTAGTAAGGTAGTTTTACATTTATATGGAAAAGAGGATAAGAATTATAGAAAGGAGCTAGATGGATATATAGCAGATAATAACTTAAATTCCCGCATATTTTTCAATGGTTTTGTTGATAATAGAGATATTCCCGAAGTTTTAAGTAATATGGATCTATTTGTTCTCCCATCGCTTAATGAAGGACTCCCTGTTTCTATTTTGGAAGCCTTATCTTGTGGTGTGCCTGTGCTATCCTCTGATTCTGGGGGAGGTGCAAAATTCATTTTAGAAAAAGGCGGAGGGTATCTATTTGATTTGGAAACTCCAGAAAGCTTAATAAAGCATCTGAAAAGATTAGTTCAAAGCCCTAATGAATTAGCGTCACTCGCTAAGGAAGGTAGGAAGAATATAGTAACAAATTTTTCAATTCAAAATGAATTGGCTGCTTATGAAAAATTGTATGTGAAGATGAAATAGTGATTATGAGTAAATTTAACAAACATATTATTATTGTTGGTTCTGCGCGAAGTGGTACGAGCTGGTTGTGTGAGCTTTTGGCAAAACCGTATCGATATCGGTTGCTTTTTGAGCCTGAGCACGAATTCAATACAAAGGAAGGACACCTTTTATGCGACCGATGGATAAGTGATGCTCAAGAAGCAGGCAAAGGTCATAATTATCTAAAAAGGGTTTTTTTAAACAGAATAGATAATAATTGGATTGCGCAACTCAGTAACCGAAAGTGGAAACGACACCTTTGGCCACTTATTCCAAAAAGGTTTATCATAAAATTTGTCCGATGTAATCTGGCGGCAAACTATATAAATAAAACCTTTAAAATCCCAGTCATTCATATTATCCGAAACCCCTTTGATGTGATAGAATCACAACAGCGAGTTAGATTTCCTTGGCTATACGATTTAAGTCGTTTTGAAAAACAGAAAAAATTAGTGACTTTATTAAAAGAGAAATATAATTTTAATTTAACCAATACTGTTTTATTGTCTGACGTAGAAAAATTAGCAGTCCGATGGTGTTTGGAGAATATCGTTACATTGGATATTTATAAAAATCGAAATACTAATTATAAGGTGGTTAAATTTGAAGCATTGCGGAATGACAAACAGATATATATGAATATTTGCAAAGAATTTAATTTACAAACCTTGCCCGATATTGACGCGGTTTATGAAAACCCTTCCAGTAAGTCACATTCACGAGGACTAAAGGGTAATAAACCTCAGAAAATATCCTTGAATCCAGAGGAATTAGAAAGTATTAGTGCTATTTTACAGACTTTTAATCTTGATTTTTACCCAATAAATAAAAAAAAATAATTTGCTTACATTCTTAAAGATACTTAGAAGAAGAAGGAAACGAAAGCTAGCCAAAAGAATTTTTAACAATTTGAATTTAGATTTTAATGGCTATAAGAGGGTTTATCATTTTCATGTTCGTAAAAGTGCTGGCACCAGTGTAAATGCTGCTTTTTGGGCTTTGGGGGGCTTATCGTTAAAGAAACTTAAGCGAGAACCTATTGCTATAGGAAAAAAAAGAATTTTTGTGCGTAACAACAAAGAGTTGATCGAAAAGGGAGATTTTCATTATGCAAATTCCCATATTCCTTTTTGGAATGTGGATATTCCCAACGACACTTTTACTTTTTGTTTTTTTAGAGAGCCATACGAACGTTTGATTTCATTATATCGATATTATAAATGGGTAGAAGAAATGCCGGCCGAGGCAAAAAAAAAAGATCCACACTTTACTTCATTGAATAAATATTCCCATTGGGTTGGAAATAGCTTTTCTGATTTTCTTGATAATTTACCTAAAAAACATCTGATGAATCAGTTGTATATGTTTTCAGAAAATTTTGAGATTGAGACGGCTATAAAAAACATCGAGAAGGTTTCAGCTGTCTTTTTTCAGCATAAGTTCGATACTTCAATTGAAGATTTGTCCCAACTATTAAATTTAGAATTAACAGTTAAAAGAGAACGGAGTAGTTCAAATAAAATTTCTATACATATTTCAGAGTCAGAAAAAAGCAAAGCTTTACTTTATCTACAGCCGGAATATGAATTCTACAATATTATTAAAAGCCGGTATGAGCATTAAGAGCAGAATTAAATCCAGGTTGCGATTACTTACTGCATTAAAGTGCAAACAACCCATTGTCATATTCCAAAGTGATGACTGGGGAATGGTAAGGTCGCCGGTAAATAAGGATTTTATTGCAGATTACGGAGAACCTAAAATTTGGGCTTATGACCAATTGGAATCGGTTGAAGAATTAGAGTTACTCTATCAAGTGCTTTGTAAGCACAAAGATGCAAATGGATATCATCCGTTAATAGAAGCCAACTTTATAGTGTCTAATCCAGATTTTATCGCTACAAAAGAAGTTGATTACCAATCAATAATCTTAAAACCAATCACACAATACCCAGACCTTATTAAAAAGTGGAAGGAAGGAGTAACAAAAAGAATATTTATACCCCAATATCATGGTCGGTTACATTTTAATTATGAAAGAATGTTGGGGATGATTCAAAACGATACTGCCAGTAAGGATATATTTGACTTACAATTTCATGGGGGGGTAAACAACTATAAACATGGTGGTTGGGCACTTCATAGTGAATATCAAAAATGGGAGGATGGATCAGAGATGCCTTATATGCAGTTGCTTGAATGGTTAAATATTGGTATTTCTGACTTTCAAAGTGCGTTTGGTTACTTGCCTAAAAGCACCATTGCTCCACAGTATGTGTTTACGCCAACAACAGCTAAGGCGTTTGTAGAAATGGGATTTAAAGTTGTTCAGGGCACAAATATGCAGATGTATAAAAAAAACAATAAGAAAATTTCTAGAAACGTACCCACTGGATCGACTTTTTACAAAGGCTTGGTCGCTCTTAGCAGAAATGTAAAATTTGAGCCCTCTAGAGGGAATATAGATTGGAAATACAAGGCCGCAATAAAAAAATGTAAAAAGCTTATTAATAATAATATACCTATCATTATTGATTCACATAGAATAAATTATGTTGGAAAATTTGCGGAAGAAGGAATGGAAGAGTTAGACTCGTTACTGGGTGCTTTAACTAACATGGGATGTATATTTTTATCATCTGAAGAGTTTGGCGAGGCCATTATGAATGATGGAGTTTATCGCGAATTTGGTACCCAAAAGAAACAAAAAATCCAATTCGCAAATAACTCTAAAATTGTAAAGTTAATTAGAAATCAAATTATTTAATTTTATTTCAGATTCGTTTTTAGAATGAAAGAATTGCTAATCATACCTTTTGCAAAAATAAATGAACAAGATTGGACAGATTTTCATCAATCCTGCATTGATCCAGTAGTATTTTATCAACATCCATTTCTAAGTGCTTACAGCAAAACCATCAATGGGAGTATAGACATATTGCTTTACAGGGAGGATGGCAGGACATTAGTTGCACTACCAGGAAAGTTTGATGGACAAAAAAAAATATTTTCTAACTTAACTTATCTTGGCTGGGACAATCTTAATTTCTTAGTGGTTAATAGTGTGATTGAAAGTTCTTTAAAAACCTTTTTTGTAGAGTTGTTTAAAGCAATAGACTTAGTTATTTATAAAAATATAAGTCAATCTTGTCAACAAACTATTTTACAAAATACTAGAAATTCAGCATTTTTTAAAGGGTTTAGATGTCCATTTATCAGTTTGCCTCAATCTTATCAAGCCTATTTGGAAACCATAAATATTTCCTCTAAAAGGATGATAAACCGTAAAACGAATTTTTGTGAGAGAAATGGAGTAAAATTTAGGTTTTTGTCAAATATCCACAAAGAGTCTTTGAAAGATGCTTTTATAGAATTGAATCGATTACACAGGATGAGGATGGACAATGTTGAAAGGGAATCAAAGTTCTTAAAATTAGACTCCCAAAGATTCCACAACGAAATTCTTGATTATGAAAATAAAGAATTTATTCTAATCGTTCAGGCTTTAAAAGACGAGAAAGTAATTGGTACAATATATGGCTTTGTCTCCTCAAACCAATACGTATATTTTGCCTCTGGAATAGACCCAGACTATTCAAAATATAGCCTGGGTACTGCTATGATAGCAAAGCTTATAGGTCATTCGATTTCTCAAGGCTATAAATATTTTGATTTCTTAAGAGGAACAGAAGATTATAAATTTAAATGGACAAAAGAAACTAATCAAAACTTTACTGTATATAGTTTTGCCAATATTTTTGGTTGGCTTAAGGCGATAAAGGAGTATTGGTCAGCAAATAAAATTAGATTAGGTAGAAAACAAACCTTTGTTAATTTGAAAAGGTTTTTTTAATACTGGCGATAGTTATAATTACATACTGAATATTTAGTATGTTAATTGCAAATGTCTCCTTGAGTGCTGTATGAAAGATTTCATCTATTTTTATAGCAAAGTGCATAAAACAATTAAAAATGAATATTTCATAAAAAATAGAATGAAAATTGGCATCGTCCTTTCTCAGACTCCTGGTTATTCCGAAACCTTTTTTTATTCCAAGATTAAAGGATTAAAAGAGAACGGTATAAGTGTGACCCTATACTGTCAAACTAATAAAAACGATTTTACCCTATGTCCTGTTATAAAAGCACCAAAGCTTAGTCGCAATCCCATG
>PAPI01000036.1 GCA_002708845.1 Leeuwenhoekiella sp. | reverse complement strand
ATAATGCCCAGAGATGCTTACACGTATCTCGAGTACCGTTTTACAAAAGACGGGAAAGAAATTAGATAAACTGAAACAACCCCCATCGTGCAAACGGTGGGGGTTTTTTATTGCCCCCCCATTGCCCTGACGGGCATTTCTCCCAAAGGGAGAAAAAATACAAGCTTTCAATTAGATCAGTCTGTGGTGGATTAAAAAGACAGTAAATTTGAATTTTAAACCTTGAATTTTGAATCAACACTCCGTAAAAACCTATACCGTAGAAGAAGCAAAGCGAAAGCTGGAAAAGTACTGCGCCTATCAGGATCGTTGTCACCAGGAAGTGCGGAATAAGTTATACGAAATGCGCATGATCCCGGAAGCTGCGGATGAGATTATCTATCATTTACTGCAGCACAAATTTTTAGACGAGGAGCGCTTTGCCCGAAGTTTTGCGCGTGGAAAATTTCGTCATAAAAAATGGGGTAAAAACCGAATCAAACAGGAATTGAAGCAACGCGAAATAGGTACGTATCTCATCAATAAAGCCTTAACCGAAATCCCTGAAAACGAGTACCGCAATACTTTTGATAAACTTGCTCAAAAACGTTTGGATCAACTCACCGAAAAAGACAAATACAAAAAGCGCAAAAAATTAGCCGATTATCTGGCTTACAGAGGCTGGCCCGGAGATTGGATTTATGAAAAAGCGAAGGAGTTGATTCCTTAGCTTGCAAGTCCATGCTTTTCGTGAGTTTCAGCAATGGCTCGCTCGTTTTTCTCATCAATCCACGCCTGTCCTTTACGGCGGCGCATCAGGTTATCAAAATGACGCATGATAAAAACGTTATAAACGGCCTGTAAAAGATGCTTTGGCTTTCGGGGTAATGCACGCAGGCTCATACTAAAACCAGGCGTTATATACTTCATATAATGCCAGTATCCTTCAGGCATATAAAGCGTCTCGCCGTGGTTGAGTTCGCAGATAAAGCCTTCGGCTTTTTTCAACACAGGGAATTTCTTGTAATCGGGATGATCAAAGTCAATATCCTCACGGGTAATCAGCGAGTGCGGTACTTTGTAGAGGTTTTCAGTCTGATCAGGAGGAAAAAGAATGCACTGCTTTTTTCCGTGAAAATGAAAATGCAAAATATTTGCCCAGTCGATATCGTGGTGCATAAAAACTTTGGAGTTTTCACCCCCAAAGAACACCATTGGGATTTGCTTTATAAGCCGCAATCCAATCTTCGGAAATTTTAAATCCTTCTTTAATGAAGGCACTTCCTTCATAATATTATACAGGAAAATACGGTAATTGGTAGGCTCCCGTTTTAGCAAATCGATATAATCTGCCATTTTCATTTTAGCGTGCGCCTGGTTAAAACCATCCTCGTGCGTTACCGGTCTGTCATCATACAATGGCACTTCTTTATCACCGGCAACTTCTTTGATGTACTCTAAATGCCACTTCTCGTAAGCCGGCCAATCCTCGATAAGATTTTCAATCACAACCGGACGTTGTGGCTTGAGATAATGTTTTACAAAATCTGCTTTGGTGATGGTTTTTACCCTATGTATTTCGGTAAGTTTCAAGTATGCTATAAAATTAAATTAGGCCTTTGCTTTGGCTTTCGCCTCCTCATTCCGTGGAATGGTATGCCCGGGTCTTGACCATTTTGGTTTTTCGCCTTTAGGCAAATGTTTTGATTCAGCCGCTTCTACCGTTTCAGGCTGTGCTTTTTTAACAAATGGCGCCTGCGGATTTAAGCCCAGCAGTTTAAACATTTCCATATCCTCATTTACATCAGGATTAGGAGTAGTCAATAACTTGTCTCCCGCAAAAATGGAGTTTGCACCTGCAAAAAAGCACATCGCCTGCCCTTCTCTGCTCATTTGTGTACGACCAGCACTTAGTCGTACTTGCGTTTGTGGCATTACAATACGGGTGGTAGCTACCATACGCACCATTTCCCAAATCGAAATGGGCTCTATATCTTCCATCGGGGTGCCTTCAACAGCAACTAAAGCGTTGATAGGCACACTCTCAGGTTGTGGATCTAAAGTAGCCAGCGCAACCAGCATTCCAGCGCGGTCTTCAACCTTTTCACCCATACCAATAATACCACCGCTACACACGGTAACATTGGTTTTACGCACGTTTCCTATTGTATCCAGACGGTCCTGAAAAGCACGCGTAGAAATCACATCTTTATAATAATCTTCAGACGTATCTAAGTTATGATTGTAGGCATATAAACCGGCTTCAGCAAGGCGTTGCGCCTGATTTTCGGTAATCATACCCAAGGTACAGCAAACTTCCATATCCAGTTTGTTGATGGTACGCACCATCTCCAAAACCTGATCAAATTCTTCCCCGTCTTTTACATTTCTCCAGGCGGCACCCATACACACCCGTGAACTTCCGGCTGCTTTTGCACGTAAAGCCTGCGCTTTTACCTGCTGTACGCCCATCAAATCATTACCTTCAATATCGGTATGGTAGCGCGCTGCCTGGGGACAATAGCCACAATCTTCAGGACAACCTCCGGTTTTAATAGACAACAACGTGGAAACCTGTACCGTATTGGGATCGTGATGTTGGCGATGCACCGTTGCCGCTTCATAAAGCAGTTCCATCAAGGGTTTGTTATAAATATCGAGGATTTCCTCGCGAGTCCAATTGTGTTTCATGGGTCTGTTTTTAAATCTTTAGTGCCTTAAAAAGCCATAGCAACTTTTCCGGCCGGCAGGAGATGGTTCAAAAATACTAAATCTGATTTTTATAAAGTTGAAAAACTAAGCCCTACTCACTAAAATACTCACAGCATTTCCTCCAAAACCTACCGCATTTACCAGTATGTTTTTTAATTCTTTCGGTTTAGCCTGCGGCGAAAAAAATGGCGTTTCCTCCCATTCCTGGGTCTGAAGCATCTGAATTGCAGTATCTAAACTCAAAAGTCCGCTGGCACCGAAGGTGTGGCCTATTTTCCATTTATTTGTTGTTAATAACGGAAGATTTTTACCAAATATTTTTTTAATCGCTTTATATTCAGAAGTATCACCTAATATGGTTCCCGGGGCGTGCATCACAACCGCATCTACATTTTTCGTCATTTCCGAGAAGGTCGGAATCTGACTATTTTTTTGCATTTCCGCGAAGGCGGAAATCTCATCCTCACTCCCAAACGCGCTCTCAACAGCCATGCGCATCGATTTTTGAAAGCAGGTCGCTTCCGCAGAAACCGAAACTGCGTGTTTTAAAGGTTCGGTAGCATAACCTACGCCGATTATATAGGCTAAAGCATTCTCGTGCTTCCCTTTTTCCAAACAAATAGAAGCCGCACCTTCACCCAAAACCATGGTATTTTCGTTCTTTTTCAAATCAAAAGCCAAACAGGGGAAATCTGTATTTTCTCCGGCACGGCTGTAGGTTTTTAGCGCTTTCATCTGCGCAATCGTAAAGAGCGTTAAGGCCGCCTCGCTCCCGCCAACGAGAAATTTATCACACATCCCGGCCTGTAGCCAGGCGACCCCATTAAGCAATGCATGCAAAGCCGTTGAGCAGGTAATAGAGTGGGAGATATCAGGACCGTCATTTTGTAAGTCCTGCGCGACCCAGGATGAAATATTACCGAGCGTAGTGGTTGGCGAAGCCAGAGTTTCGGCCTTTCCGGTTTTAGAAAAGGCATCATAATACTGCTCGAAAAGTTGGGTTGCTCCCCGTGACGAACCGATATTAATCCCAAAAGCAGCTCCTTTTTGCCAACCCGCTTGCTGTGCTGCTGCTCGTGAAACATACATCGCATAGAGTACCGAAGCATCCAAAGCGTTGTAATTGCGATTTTCGTCGCGTATCTCTTCAATTTGCGTTTTCAATACTTCCGGAAGTTTCCCCACCCAGGCATCAAGCTGCTCATCAAAAGTCAGGAAATGCTTGCCTGATCTTGGAGTCAGAGCATTTTCGCCAGCGGCAGAAATAGAAGCGGAACCGGTAATTGCAATAGGTTGCATCACATAAAAAATTTGATGCAAAAATAGCATTTACACATCGGAGCGCATTGAAAAAGTACTTTTTCAATTAAAACCATTAGTTTAGCAGTATCAGTATGGACCTCGGGGCAAGTCCAAGAGGAATTATTTTCAATTTAAAGACAAGCCTCAGGGTATTAAACCCATTGGCGGTGCCAATCAAAAAACCAAACACTTATGAACGAACTGGAAACTGAACCACGCAGCTGGTGGTCCCGAAACTGGAAATGGGTAGTGCCTTTAGGCGGCTGCTTTACGATTATTATTGGCGGAATTTTACTCTTAGGAACGGCGATTTTTGGGTTTTTCAGCTCTGTAAAGTCAAGTACGGGCGCTGACGAAATCCTTTTAATGGCACAGACCAATCCGCAAGTTATTGAAGCATTGGGCGAACCTATTGAAGAAGACGGTATCGGCAGTTATTCGGTTAAAATAAACAACGGACATAAAACCAGCGAAGTTACTTTGCCTATAAGTGGCCCCAAGAGCAGCGCTACTTTAAATGTCAAAAGTTCGGGAGAAGATGATAATCGCGTTTACGAAGTTTTTGAAATTTATGTTGATGAAACCGGAGAAACTATTGATCTTCGGGATAATGAGATTGAGGAAGGCGCTAATTAAGGTATTTGTCAATATCTTCCAGATCAATAGCTTTCATTTTTAGCTCTAGCTTGCGATCTTCAATAAGTCGTATCGCTTTCTTTGCTGCAAATAGTTGCTCATCTTCCAGAAAAAATCCCAATAGCTTAAATTGCCTGCCTTTTGGTAAGGAAATTTTATAACCCTCATAAGCATACAAATTTAAAACCGTATTGTTTGACTCATCAATGACGTAAAGTAATGTAAACTGATCGCCATTACTGATCTGCAATTCAATGCGTTCTTCAATATCGGGATACAGACGATCTACATTAATCCAGCCTAGTTTTGCTAGCTGAATGTTTTCATACAGTATTTTTTCCGTTCGCCATAAGTTGTTTTTCTCGCGATCACCAAGACAATCCATAGTACCTTCCAAAAAATCAAAAATTGTCTTTTCAAGAATATAAACAGTATCATTCTGAAAAAAGATTGAATCTGTTTTATTAGAATTTTTATACTCCTCCAGTTGAATTGTAGAAATTTTCCCTAAATCTCTCCTCGATTCAATTTCCCTCGCAGTATCAACCCTATATGCTCTGGTACTTTCTTCATCAATGACTAATCTTCTCTCAACTAATACCCCGTTAAAAGTTTGTTCTTGAAGAACTTCATCCTTCAACTCCCAATTCATCATAGTTTCTTCATTCCTGGTACCTGAAAAAAGCTGCATCGGTTCATCAGCAAATTTTGGGAATTGAACTTCCAGACTTTTGCCTTCACGAAGTTTCAATTCTTCACCGGAATCACCAAACAACTGAATATTATACGCACCACCAGAAATAAGCCAGTCATCACCAGAACGGGTCTGAGCGTTGTGCCTTATCAAAGCTTCTTTAGTGGTTAATTCGGTAAGTTCTAATCTAATTTTGCCCCTAGCAGAACGGCCATTTTCCAAAACCAAATCAGCCGGATTTACGAGTATACGTGTGCCGTACTCGCCTGTGATTTCAGTGATGGAATCTGAAGAAATAGTGAATTTTTGCTTTTCATCACCAAGTTCACTGAGCAGATTGGTAAGTTCGACTTTAGACTGATCTTTTTTGCAGGAATAAAAGCTGAAGATAAAAAGACTGAAGAGTAGTAGTTTTTTCATAAAACGGATTTAGGGGTATTTTTAATCACGATTTATGCCATAAAAAACTGAACTTGTGAACAGTACATCAAAACGCATCCAATACTTTCCTGATCGCCGCATACACCCGTTCCATCTGGTCGCGCGTGGTAATGTATGGTGCCAAAATATAAATGGTCGCACCCAGAGGCCGTAAATACACGCCTTCCGCCATACAAAACTCATAAATTCTATACCGAAGATCGCCGTAACGCTCCATCGCAATATCGAGCTCCAACGCAAAAATAACCCCTTGTTGACGGGTGGTTTTAACTTTAGAATGATCCTTGATTTCGTTTGAAAATTCCTGATGCCAGCTTTGAATCGTTTTAATATTTTGCTGAATTTCTTCAGATTGCAACAAGTCAATCCCGGCAATAGCCGTAGCGCAGGCGATGGGATTTGCCGAATACGTATGCGCGTGAAACAAGCCCTTACCAATATCATCATCATAAAACGCATCGTAAATCTCCTGCGTGCAGGTAGTAATTCCCATAGGAACAAGCCCGGCAGTAAGCGCTTTGGACAGACACATCACATCAGGTTTAATAGAGATATGATCTGACGCAAAAAAGCTTCCGGTTTTGCCAAAGCCGGTCATCACCTCGTCAGCCACTGTGATTATCCCAAGCTCTTTGCATTTTTGTAAAATCGGTTCAAGATGTTGTGCCTGATACATTTTCATTCCGGCGGCGCCCTGAACAAGTGGCTCATAGATAAAACCCGCAAGCGGACTCGCCTTATGGACGTCTTCAATAGTTTTTAAAACCTCTTCAATGTTTTCGCCGTTAGGCAATGGAATGCGTTTAACATCTATAAAAAATTCCTCAAACGGCCCGTTATAAACCGATAAGCCACTTACGGACATTGCACCCAATGTATCACCGTGAAAACCCTCTTCAAAAGCGAGAAGAGTTTTTCGGTTCTCGCCCTTATTGTGATGGTATTGCAACGCCATTTTAATCCCGATTTCGGTTGCCGTAGAGCCGTTGTCGTTAAACATCAACTTCTGCTGATTATCAGGAAGAATGGCCATCAATTTTTCAGACAATTCTACCGCGGGCTCGTGGGTAAAACCACTAAAAATAATCTGATCCAGCTGCTGCATTTGCTTATGAGCACGTTCGGTAATAAAATCGTTGCAATGCCCGTACATCGCCGTATACCATGAGGAAATTGCATCTACATAATCTTTGCCTGCCTCATCGTATAACAACGCGCCTTTTGCTTTAATAATGGGCTTTGCTTCAGGGTGCAGCTTATGCTGGGTAAGCGGATGCCAAATGTGTTTTTTGTCGCGTTCGGTTAAATTCAAAATTTAAAGTTTAAAATTGGCTTGACTGCTTATTGTTTACTAAGAATTTCCTTCAACAGCTCTGCATATTCTTTGACTACCATTTTATCAAAGTAAGGTTCTTCATCAATTCGGCCTAAAACAGGAACGCCGCTCATTTTTTCAATAACAGCTTCGGTTGTGGGGTGCTCATCGCCACTAAACAAAATTCCAAATATCGTTTTTCCAGCCTGTTTCAGTTTGTCCACCGTGAGCAGGGTATGATTGATACTGCCCAGATAATGCCGTGAGACTATAATTACCCGATCTTCCGGTGCAATCAAATCTAATATCGTTTCCGCATCATTTATAGGAACCAATAAACCCCCAGCTCCTTCAATCACCAGATTATTTTTGGTTTTGGGTCGCTTTATTTCTGAAGCTTTAATAGTAACTCCGTCAATATCTGCCGCTGCATGCGGACTCATAGGCGTATTTAAACTGAAAGCATTGGGATGAAACTGTGTCCTGGTGTTTGATACCAAACTCCTGACCTTATGCGTGTCTGAATGCCCCAAATCACCTGCCTGTATGGGTTTCCAGTAATCGGCTTCCAGAGCTTCCGTCACAATTGCCGAAGCCACGGTTTTGCCCACTTCTGTAGAAATTCCGGTAATAAAATAGGTGTTCTTACTCATGGAGATTGAATTGATTTTTACAGTTTTCGCAACGGTATTCGTATTTGGTATAAAAGGGTAAAACGGAAACAAGAGCCGTCACCAAAAACGAAGCAAAGGCTTTAAAACTGTTTACCGTGGTATAATATTTTACGTGTGTACTGTCGCAGCGCGGGCAATGCAAGGGTTCTCCCGCATCGTCTACAGAAAATTCTTCAACACTATCTAAAATTTTCTTTGCCCGCAACACATCTTCATCCCAGACTGCAAGCTTCACCCCACCTATTGCATTGCTGATTAACGGGTCGGTATCAATAGTATATTCGTCTTTTAGAAAAGATTCAATCCCGTCTGCCTCCAATCTGCCCTTTATAATTTGCGCTTCAGCAGAATAGGTAAATCGCGCGATCACTTTGAGTTCCGATTTCATCAGGTATCTGTATTGTTTTTAGAGGTCAGACTTGCCTGCCGGCAGGCAGGTTTAATGTCTAATTATCATTTCGGCTGGTATGCAATTCTCCCTTGTAGCCATTTCTTAGCTGCAAAAGTACAATGCCAAGACTTCACTTCTCCTTCTCAGCAGACAAGTTTTCTAAGAATTCTTCCAGAAGCTCCAGAACGCTTTTTATTTCGCTCTGCGTATTGTAACTGTGCAAGCAAAACCGCAAGCGCTCCTGTCCCGCAGGCACCGTGGGCGAAAGAATTGCTTTGACATCAAAACCGCTTTCTATAAGCTTCCGCGAAATGGCTTTAACCCGCTCATTTCCGGAAATTATTGCCGATTGAATCGCTGAATCGCTGGCAATAAAATACGGCTGAAGCTTTTTAATTTTGATTTCTTTACGGAAAAATTGAATAATTTCATTAAGCTTTTTCACTTCGTCGGAAAGCCCCTCTACTGCGCTCGGGGTGACATTTGTAAGCTGTTTATAAGAAGCTAAGATGGTTGCTACACTATGCGGCGGCAAACCCGTTGTATAAATCAAGCTGCGGGCGAAATTAATCAGATAAGACTTGAGTTGGTAAGAGCCCAAAATAGCGGCTCCGTGACAGCCCATGGCTTTCCCAAAAGTCACCAACCTGGCGAAAACTTGAGGACCAAGAGCCAGTTCATCAAGCAGCCCTGAACCAAACACACCGAGGGCGTGGGCCTCATCAACTACAAAATAGGCCCCGTAATTTTCGCATAAATCGCTCATGGCTTTAAGATCGGGACTATCACCATCCATAGAAAACACCGATTCGGTGACTACGTAAATTTCGCTTTGATCTGTACTTACTTGACTTCTCGACTGCGCTCGATGTGACAATTTCGACACCAGATCTTCCAAATCGTTATGCTTGAATTTATAGGCCTTTGCATGGCTCATCTGAATCCCATCACGAATGCTAGCGTGTATAAATTCATCATACAAAATCACATCACCCCGCTGAGGCACACAGCTGAAAAAACCCACATTCGCATCATAACCCGAGTTAAAAATCAAAGCCGCTTCAACTCCGTGTATTTTTGCGATATACTCTTCGGTCAGATCGTAAATTTTGTGATTCCCCGAAAGCAAACGCGAACCGGTAGCTCCATTATGTTTCAGGTTTTGTTCTTCTAAGATTTCGCTGGCACGAAGAAAAACGGTCTCGTTTTTAGAAAAACCCAGGTAATCGTTTGAAGAAAAATCAATGACCTCCCCTAACCCATCCAGTGGAGGGGAACCTAATTCGCGCAGGGCGTAATTCTCTTTACGCGTATCGAGTTTGTCCTGTAATTTTTTGGGCAGCATCCCACAAAGATACATCCTACCCAGACCTCTTCGAAAGATGCAAATGAAAAATATTTCACTAAAAATTATTGTTTTTCAATAATTAAACTATATTTGTTATCGTAAAACGATAATATTTAAACGTATGAAAACTAAAAATGTATTATTTATTGTAGCCGCTTCAGTTGTAATTCTCTTTACAATCATGGCTTTTATTGCAGATCAGGTTGTTATTGGCGTAATTCATCACTAGAGCTATGAATCTCAACAAACTCTTTAAGCTGCTTATTGACCTGGCTTTCTTTCTGATGATTCCTATTGTGGTCTTTTTTCCCGGAACTATTTTGTACATCCTGATTTTTCCCGAGCAAAGCATCATTAATGTAAATATCCCCTTTACCGAAAGCGGTTTTGGAGGGAAAGCCTTGCTCTTTACCCTTGCATTTTTCGCATTGTTTCTACTGTTCTTCTTCGGATTTTATCAGCTGCGCAAATTCGCTGGACTGCTGCTAAAGGGAAAGCTGTTCTCTAAAGAAGTGGTTTTATGCACACGCAAAGCCGGACGCTTTTTTACCGCTTGCGCCCTGGGTTCGTTTCTTTTTGTTAGCGTGAATGCTATACTAACAAACTCGGGAAGATTCAGTATCACTTTTGGTTCGTCTAATTTTAATTTGCTCTTGTTTCTGCTGATTGTGGGGGTCCTATTTCTATTACTCAGTGATGCGTTTAGAAAAGCCTTGGCTTTAAAAGAAGAAAACGATTTAACCGTCTAACTATGCCCATCATCATCAACTTAGATCAGGTATTGACAGACCGCAATATGAAAAGCAAAGAGCTGGCGGAAATCGTAGGCATTACCGAAGCCAATCTTTCGATCCTGAAATCAGGTAAAGCCAAAGCCGTACGCTTTTCAACGCTGGAAGCGATTTGTAAGGCACTAGACTGTCAGCCGGGAGATATTTTAGCCTTTTCCTCCCCTGACCCCTCCCACGGAGGGGAACGTAATTAAGGATTTTTAAGTAGCGTGATATCCTTATCTTTACTTTTTAAACACCTTATTATTTATGAAACTTTGGATTGCTTTCCTACTTGTAAGCCTTTCGCTTCAGGCTCAGACCAATACCTATGAAATTTCTTTTGATAATGCCGTGCACCACGAGACGGTAGTAAAAGCAACATTTCCGGATATTAAATCAAAAACATTACGCGTTGAAATGAGCAGGTCCTCGCCGGGTCGTTACGCCATTCACGAGTTTGCCAAAAACGTTTACGGTTTTAAGGCAACCAACGGAGCCGGAGAACCGCTTGAGGTAGAACGAGACAACCCGTATAGTTGGATCATCACCAATACAGATGGCACAATAAATATAGAATACATGCTCTTTGCCAATCGGGGCGGAGGCACCTATTCTCAGATTGATCAAACGCACGCGCATCTGAATATGCCTGCGACTTTTATCTATGCTAAAGACTTACAGGAACGTCCTATCGAAATAACTTTTGATGCACGGAAAGATTTGGGTTGGAAGGTCGCCACCCAACTCAAATACGAGGAAGGAAATACTTTTTACGCCCCAAACCTGTACTATTTTATGGACAGCCCGACCGAAATAAGCGACTACAAAGAGCGCGAATTTGACGTAGACGGTCAGACGATAAAGTTTATATTGCACGATCCGGGTACCGAAGCTGAGTTTGATGAATACTGGGATAAGGTTAAAGAAATTGTCTTGCAGGAAAAAGCCGTTTATGGCGAATTACCCAAATACGATTACGGCACCTATACGTTTCTCGCCTGTTATATGCCCAATGTTTCCGGGGATGGGATGGAACACCGCAACAGCACCATTCTTACCGATACCGAAACGCTCGCCAATGGCGGAATGAAGGGCAATATCGGTACCGTCTCACACGAATATTTTCACAGCTGGAATGTGGAGCGCATTCGCCCCGCAGATTTAGAGCCTTTTCATTTTGATAAAGCCAATATGAGCAACAGTCTTTGGTTTGCCGAAGGATTTACCAGTTATTACACCAACCTAATCTTAGAACGTGCCGGAATCATTAGCGCTGAAGACTACGTCAAAAGTCTCAACGGCACCTTTAATTATGTGTGGAATTCACCGGCACTGCAGTATTTCAATCCTATTGAGATGAGCAATCAGGCGCCTTTTGTAGATGCTGCAACTTCGGTTGATCCCGTAAACCGCGAGAATATGTTTATCTCGTATTATTCCTACGGAAGCGTTTTGGGTCTTGCTTTAGATTTAAGCTTACGCGAAAAAGGTCTGAATCTGGATGATTTTATGCAATTGATGTGGAAGCATTTCGGTAAAACTGAAGTTTCCTATACGGTTGCTGATATTGAAACCACGCTTGCTGATTATGCCGGAAAAGATTTCGCCCAAAACTTCTTTGAAAAGTATATCTACGACAGCAAGATGCCAGATTATGAAAACCTGCTGGCCTCAGTTGGCCTAAAGCTGGAACAGGATACTATGAAGCCCTATTTTGGGGCCTCCTTTAAAGAGACCGCATCAGGTCTGGAAATCAGCAGGAACACGTTTAAAGGAAGTCCGGCTTACGAAGCCGAGCTTGACAAAGGAGATGTCATTACAGCTATTGACGGCATTGAAATGACTTCAATTGAAGCTTTTAACCAGTTGCTTAACGGAAAGAATATAGATGATATGCTGGAAGTCAAATTTACCCGTTTTGGGAATGAATTGGAGACTACCGTACGTCTGGCTGCAGATCCTAATTATACCATTAGTATTGATAAAAAAGCTAAAAAAGAAGTTGTAAAAGCCCGGGATGCCTGGCTGGCAAAAAAATAGTACGAGTCAATTTTATAATCGTGTAAATCAGTTACTCTAAGAGTACCGGATTTCTGGGATCGGAGGCATCTAGTATCTCAAGTTCCAGAATTTCCGCGACATAACGCGCTTCTGCCAGGGCATCCTCATAATCGTGAAATTTTTCAAATTGAACGTAACGTTTATTGGTAAACCAAATATTTAACTCAAAAATGTCTTTTGTGTTTTTAAATATTCCGATTCGTTTTAAATCTGAAAAACTATACCAATTACCCCAATGAAAAGGTCCTATGTAAAACTCACTTTTATATCGCTTTTTTGAAAGATCAAAAATGATCAGCTTTCGCTTCATAAGATTTATTCCTAATCCAAAGGCAATTACACTGAAAAATAGAAAACCCGACATACCCTTTCCCCATTTGGCTACCTGTTTATCTCTCGTCCAATCGATATCCATTTCAAAGTTTATTAAAAATGCAAAATACACCAGAGCAAAGCCTATGGTAAATAAAAGAGCAGCAATGATCTTTATGATTAAATGCCTATCATACTGCTTGATTATTTTTACATCTTTCGCTTCCATAAGGTCTAAAATAAAAAAAGCGCTTAGTTCATTAGAATTAAGCGCTTTTTTTATTTTGAAATATTTCAGCTTTAATCGGCCAAAACAATTACTTTATTATCCTTCATTTCGACAGTTCCAGATTTGATTGAAAGCGTGATTTCATCCGCTTCCTTTCCGCCTGCGAAATATTTTTTTGCTTTATCTGAAAGCTTCGCTCCTTTGACGCGCACAACACCTTCATTTAAAAGAGAAACTATAGGAGCGTGATTGTCTAAAAGCTGAAAAGCTCCATCTGTACCGGGAACGGTAACCGAAGTGGCTTCACCGCTATACAAAGTTGCTTCAGGACTTACAATTTCTAAATGCATAAAATGTTCATTTATCTTTTCCGCGCAGGCGGAAAACTATTTAAAATGACTGATGAGATTTCCGCCTTCGCGGAAATGAAATCAATATCTCTTTTTAAGCTTCAGCAAGCATTTTCTCTCCGGCCTCAATCTCTTCTTCGATGGTACCTTTAAGGTTGAAAGCTGCTTCAGGAAGGTGATCAAGCTCACCGTCCATAATCATATTAAAGCCTTTGATGGTTTCTTTGATATCAACCAATACTCCAGGAATACCGGTAAACTGCTCTGCTACATGGAAAGGCTGTGATAAGAAACGTTGTACACGACGTGCACGACTTACCGCAAGCTTATCTTCTTCAGAAAGTTCTTCCATACCTAAGATGGCGATGATATCCTGCAATTCTTTATAGCGCTGTAAAAGCTCTTTTACGTTTTGAGCACAGTCATAATGTTCTTTTCCTAAAATATCTGCTGTAAGAATACGCGAAGTAGAATCAAGTGGATCAACCGCAGGATAAATACCTAGCTCAGCAATTTTACGTGAAAGTACCGTTGTAGCATCAAGGTGGGCAAAGGTTGTAGCTGGTGCCGGGTCAGTAAGGTCATCCGCAGGTACATAAACTGCCTGTACCGAAGTAATAGATCCTTTTTTAGTTGAAGTAATACGCTCCTGCATCGCACCCATCTCGGTTGCAAGTGTAGGCTGATAACCTACCGCAGATGGCATACGACCTAAAAGTGCCGATACCTCAGAACCTGCTTGCGTAAAACGGAAAATGTTATCTACGAAGAAAAGAACGTCTTTACCTTGCGCATCCCCTGCTCCATCACGGAAATATTCAGCGATGGTAAGTCCGGATAGCGCCACACGAGCACGTGCTCCAGGTGGTTCGTTCATCTGGCCAAATACGAAAGTAGCTTTAGACTCCTTCATTGCAGCCTTATCTACTTTAGAAAGATCCCAACCGCCTTCTTCCATAGAATGCATAAAGTCTTTACCGTATTTAATAATACCAGACTCAAGCATCTCACGAAGTAAATCGTTACCCTCACGAGTACGTTCACCCACTCCGGCAAATACAGAAAGACCACCGTGACCTTTTGCAATATTGTTAATCAACTCCTGAATCAATACTGTTTTACCTACACCGGCACCTCCAAAAAGACCAATTTTACCTCCTTTTGCGTAAGGCTCAATCAAGTCGATTACTTTAATACCCGTAAATAAAACTTCAGTAGAAGTTGATAAATCTTCAAATTTTGGTGCCTCACGGTGAATAGGAAGACCGTTTTTTCCAGATTTTGGAAGGTCACCGATACCGTCAATAGCATCACCAATTACATTAAATAGACGTCCGTATACTTCATCTCCAATAGGCATTTGAATAGGAGCTCCTGTTGAAACCACTTCTGTCCCTCTGCTCAATCCATCGGCAGAATCCATAGCGATAGTTCTTACCGTATTTTCTCCTACGTGAGACTGTACTTCAAGAACCAAAAGGCTTCCGTCTGCTTTAGTAATTTCAAGCGAATCATAAATTTTAGGCAGATCTGCATTGTTTGCAAACTCTACATCTACAACAGGGCCTATAATCTGGGCAACTTTACCTGTAACTTTTGACATTCTTAACTATTTAATGTTTAGCGAAATATGTAGCCGAAAAAAACAAAATCAGTATAAATTAATCTGCTTTTTTTCGTCGTGCAAAGATAGTTTTTAATCTTTAAAAACCTAAAAGACTTTTAGTGAATTTAATCAGGTCTGTTATAGAAGAAAATGGGATCGTTTAAACCGTCCTAAAATTCGACTTTGAATATAGTCAAAACACGTAGAGTACTTACTCTACAGTGACTGATTTAGCCAAATTACGCGGCTGATCAACATTTTTACCCAGCATTACCGCAATATGATACGACAGCAACTGCAGCGGTATGGTAGTTAATAATGGTGACATAGAATCCATCACTTCGGGCACTTCAATCACATGATCGGCCAATTCCTTTACCGTAACATCACCTTTAGTCACAACGGCAATGATTTTACCTTTACGACTTTTGATCTCCTGAATATTGCTTACAATTTTATCGTAATGGCCGCGGCGTGTAGCTATAACTATAACCGGCATTTGCTCATCGATAAGCGCAATCGGACCATGCTTCATTTCGGCAGCAGGATAGCCCTCTGCGTGGATATAAGAAATTTCTTTAAGCTTAAGAGCACCTTCTAAAGCAACCGGGAAGTTAAAACCGCGTCCCAGATAAAGGCAGTTTGAGGCATCCTTATAAACTTCAGCAATCTTCTTAACGTGTTCGTTATTCTTCAGTGCTTCTTCTACTTTTTCAGGAATCAAACGCAATTCTTCAAGATGCATATGAAAGTCTGAAGTAGAAATTTTGCCTTTGGCTTTGGCAATTTTCAGCCCTAAAAGCGTTAGAACGGTAATCTGAGTGGTGAATGCTTTAGTGGAAGCTACCCCAATTTCAGGACCGGCATGAGTATATGCCCCGGCGTGTGCCTCTCTGGATATAGATGAACCTACAACGTTACATACGCCAAATACAAATGCTCCGTTTTTCTTAGCCAATTTCATTGCAGCCATGGTATCAGCCGTTTCTCCACTTTGAGAAATTGCGATAACTACATCATCTTTATCAATTACCGGATTTCGGTATCTAAACTCTGAGGCATATTCTACCTCAACAGGAACGCGCACCAGTTCTTCAATAATATATTCGGCTACCAGGCCCGCGTGCCATGATGTACCGCATGCCAGAATGACCAGGCGTTTTGCGTTGAGAAATTTATCGATATGATCGTCAACACCGGCCATTTTAATAATGCCTTTGTGCTCACGCATACGTCCTCTAAAAGTATCACGTATAGCCTGAGGTTGCTCGTAAATTTCTTTGAGCATAAAATGCGGATAGCCGCCTTTTTCTATCTGCTCTAAATTGAGCTTTAGCTCCTGAATATAGGGCTGGCTCACGAGTGCATCGTCCTGAATGTTGAATACCTTCACATCCCGGTCACGGCGTACTATGGCCATCTCACCATCTTCAAGATAGAGGGCGTTTTGTGTATACTCAATAAAAGGGGATGCATCAGAAGCGATAAAAAATTCTCCTTCGCCAATACCTATCGCAAGCGGACTACCCAAACGGGCAACCACAATCTCGTTAGGCTTTTTCTTATCAAAAACAGCGATAGCATAAGCACCCACCGTTTCGTTTAGAGCAATTTGTACAGCCTTACCCAGCTTCACATTTTGTTTAAGCTGAACGTCTTCAATGAGATTAACTAAAACTTCGGTATCGGTTTCAGAAGTAAACGTATAACCGCGCTTGGTAAGTTCTTTTTTAATGGCATCGTAATTCTCTATGATCCCATTGTGAATTATCACCAGGTCTCCCGAATTGGAGTAATGAGGATGCGAGTTAACATCGTTTGGAACACCATGGGTTGCCCAACGGGTGTGGCCTATCCCCAGGGTGCCTTCGGTATTACCGGCCTGCTCTGCCTTTTTTCTTAAATCTTCGACTTTACCTTTTGTTTTGCAAAGCGAAATATCTTCTCCGTCATATATGGCAATACCAGCACTATCATAACCTCTATATTCCAGGCGCTGCAGCCCCTTTAAGATTATTGGATATGCCTGCCTGTGACCAATGTAACCTACGATACCACACATAAACTCTTAATTTGAAATTTCTGAATAGAAAATTCTAAGCTTGGGTTTTTTATCCTCAGGTACGTTATCCCCGGTACCATATAAAACCGTTCCCTGCTGCGAAATTATCGATGTGAAAGGCAGGCGATTAGGTCTATCTTCGGCCGTAGTGTTCTCGATCATTCCGGTTCCTGTTAAAATCAAATTTTGACTAACTACAATACCCAATTTGGTCGCCGGGTTTTCGTTAGCAGAATTCATCAGTCCCTTGATGTGTTCAGTTATACGTATGGTATAACTTCTTGCACCGCTTTCGGTTTCACTTAACGGGCCTAAATGCGAAGTTCCTACAGCAGTAACCGCCCCCTGACCACTTATTGCAGCGTCAAAATCATAATCTGCAAGTCGTTGATTAGTCTCCAAATTATAAATATAAATACGGGGTGCCAGTTGTACTTCCGAACCCGCGGTTGCCTGAACAAAGTCATCATTCACAAAAAACACGATATTGGCCTCCCTTATGATGCGCTGTTTTTCCCGATCAGCCTCAAGAGCGTCTGATATCCCGTCATTATTAGAGTCAGGACCTCCATACAATTCGATCACAGCCATACTGCCCTGACCGCCTTTTAATAGTAAGTTATCATCTCCTACAACCTCATCAACCGTACTTACTTCATCTACAATTTCAGTTTTAAAATCGTTTTGATAGCCTATTACCGAAGTTCCACTAAACGTTACCCGAATAGATGATACGCTTCGATCGTCCTCAGGGCCTGACGTATACTTAATGGTAATACCCGAATTAGCCCTGTCAAAGAGAAAATAATTTCCGGTTCCATCTATAGATTCTGCCTTAATGTATATTCCTCTAAAATAATTTGCAAAGCTGTTTGCGTTGAACAGAGCATCGCTCCCTTCCTGATCAAAAAGTGCTTGTTGCCAAAAGGTTTTGGTGTTATCATCAGTAAGTTTTAGGCGCATACGCGGGCTAACGATAGTTGTATCAACAACGCCTGAAGCACTTACATTAACATTTGACACGCCTTCATCAGAAGGAATGAGATTATTCACCTCAAATATTTTGTCTCCCTCAATACCTGAAAATTGCTGTAAATCGTTTGAATAATAAACCGCATTCTCTGTAAAATCAGGTGGAGCAGTTTGACTTAAGAAATAGCTAGAGCGATATCCGGAAAGTTTAATAGGATTATCACCATAAACTGAATCTAAAGTGTATTGAGTTACATTTTCTGCAGTAACGCTAGAGGTGCTAAAATAAGTGATGTCCACTATTACCGTGTCAATCACTGGGTTTTCATCAAAGCTGGGGTTGTAAGCGCTTAAACCTGCCTGAGTGAGGTAGGAAGCGGTTGTGTTTCCAAAAAGTGTATCCTGATAAACACCCAAAGCACCTGCAGATAGCCCATTAGTTTGAACACCAGTACCGGTAAAAAACGGCCGGTTATAGGCCACTACATCTAATTCTGAGCTTTCGGAAGTAAAATTGGAAGCATTTACAAGACCATTACCTACTTCCTGAAAATCATCCTGACAAGAAACCAATAAAAATATAAACATTAGGGAGCCTAATGTTTTAGACAGCAGGGTATTCAATTTCATTCGTTTTTTTTTTAATCTAGCACTTTAGTCGTGTAGAATTCTTCATAAGCCGGGGCAAACTCCTCTTTTTTCTTGTAGGGAAGCACCGGGATTTTTGTCACGTTTAAATATTTGCTCAGCTCTTCGTTAAGATCTGCAGAACCAATAATTGCAGCATCCGAATTTTTAACAGCCACCTTCATGAGATTGTCATAAGTAGGCTTCTCCAATTCTGCAATGTCATCCTTGTTGATCCCATCAAATGCGATCTTGTCTATAAGCTGCTCATTTAACGTGTCATCAAAACCTGTATTGTAAACCGAAGTCACAATCTTGCTTTGTTTAAAGAGGGGCTCACTTGCATAATATTGCTTCAGATATAACGGAAGCAATGATGCCAGCCAGCCATGAACGTGAATGATATCTGGTGCCCAGTTGAGTTTTTTAACCGTTTCTACCACACCTTTGGCAAAAAAGATCGCACGCTCATCATTGTCTGGAAATAAATTTCCATCTTCATCTGTAAACGTTGCCTTGCGCTTAAAATACTCCTCATTATCTATAAAGTATACCTGAATACGCTCTTTAGGTATAGAGGCTACTTTAATAATAAGCGGCATGTCAAAATCATTTATGACCAGGTTCATCCCTGAAAGTCTGATCACCTCGTGTAACTGGTGTCGTCTTTCATTAATATTGCCGTATCGGGGCATAAAAATACGTATTTGCCCTCCTTTGCTGTTTACCATTTGCGGTACTTCGAAAGACATCGATGCGATCTCAGTCTCGGGTAAATACGGTATAACTTCAGATGATACGTACAATATCCTCTTATCTTTCATAAATGTGCTTCTAAGTTTCTGTTACGGCTAAAAAACACGCAAAATTACGAAAATTTATGCAGATTGCCAGTAATATAGTAATTTTGCCGCCTGTTAAATTAGTCCGGATGCACGTATATACACATAGACCGCAAATTTCTGCGGCTGTTGCAAACTTTAAAAAAAAAGGCCTTAAAATAGGTTTTGTACCTACCATGGGAGCCTTGCATCGCGGGCATGCGAGCCTTTTTGATTTCGCTCATAAAAACTGTGATGTGGTCGTTGTAAGCATCTTTGTAAACCCCACTCAGTTCAATAACCCTAAAGATTTAGAAACCTATCCCAGAGATTTACAGGCTGATTTAGAGTTTTTAGAAGGTATCAACTCTGATATTCTTGTTTTTGCGCCCTCAACTACAACGATTTATGGCGAAAACGTAACGGCTCTTGATTTTGATTTTGAAGGATTGGATTCGGTGATGGAAGGAGCATTCAGACCCGGGCATTTTGAAGGAGTAGCGACCGTTCTCAAGTATTTGTTTGAAATTGTTCAGCCTGATCTGGCCTTTTTTGGTGAAAAAGACTATCAACAATTGCAAATCATCAAAAAACTGGTTGAGCTTGAAAAACTTCCGGTAGAAATTATAGGCTGCCCCATTAGCCGCCACGAAGACGGTCTTGCCGAAAGTTCGCGCAATCAGCGACTTTCTAAAGAACATCGTGAGGCCGCACCTTTTATCTACAAAACCTTAATGCAAGCTAAAGCGCTGTTTAACGACAAAAGCACAAGCGAAGTAGAAGCTTTTGTTGAAAATGAATTTAAAGATAACGCGCTATTTAAGCTTGAATACTTTGAAATCGCTAATTCAGGGAGTCTCGCTCACGCTTCAGAAAAAAGAGAAAACGAGCACTACCGCGCTTTTATCGCTGCTTTTGCAGATGATGTACGTCTGATTGACAACATCGCCCTAAATTAAAAACCCTATTTTTACACCATGTTAGTTAACGTTGTAAAGTCAAAAATTCACCGCGTCAAAGTAACCGGTGCCGAGTTGCACTACATAGGCAGCATCACCATAGATGAAGACCTTATGGATGCCGCAGGCATTATTGAAGGAGAACGTGTGCAAATTGTAAACGTCACCAATGGAGAGCGTCTTGAAACCTATGCCATACCCGGACCTCGTAAAAGCGGTGAAGTTACCCTCAATGGGGCGGCGGCTCGCAAAGTTGCAAAAGGGGATACCCTTATCTTAATTGTTTACGCTTTTATGGAGCTTGAAGAAGCTAAAGCTTTCAAACCTTCTTTGGTATTTCCTGACGAGGAGACCAATTTGTTGAAATAACCTGACTTCTTTTCAAATTGAGCAAAAAATCCCTGATTAAGCTTTTAAAAATCATTATCCCGCTTGGGATTGGAGTTTTTCTGATTTATTACTCATTAAGTTCTTCCACTCCAGAGGAACGTGCTACGCTTTGGGAAAACATCAAGCTCGCCAATCCCTGGTATGTTTTACTTTCTCTGGTTTTTGGAGTTTTGAGCCATCTTTCAAGAGCTTACCGCTGGAAGTATTTGCTAGAGCCTATGGGCTACAGAACCGGTTTGGCAAATCGATTTATGGCCGTGATGGCGGCATACCTTGCTAATTTAGGAATCCCGCGCAGTGGGGAGTTCCTACGGGGGGCTTTGATGACGACTTATGAAGAAGTACCTTTTGAAAAGGCATTTGGCACCATCATTTCTGAGCGTCTCGCAGATTTTATAATGCTTCTTTCACTTGTTGCCCTTGCAATAGGGCTTCAAACCGACTTACTACTGGAGTATTTCGCAGAGCAGAATATAAATCCGCTGTATACCCTAATTTTTCTAGTTGCTGTTATTGCGATGATCTTTGTAGGTTTTAAAATTATCAAACGTGCAAAAAGCGGGTTTTTACTGAAAATTAAAATCTTTGCCGCCGGACTTGTAGAAGGCATGCTGAGCATCCTGCAAATGAAACATAAATGGGCATTTATTGGCCACACACTATTTATCTGGCTGATGTATGTTGCCATGTTTTGGGTCATTAAATTTACCATCCCAGAAATAGCAATTGCACCGTTTAGCGTTATTCTCGCGGCATTTATCATTGGTTCTTTTTCCATTTCGGTCACTAATGGGGGTATCGGGGTTTATCCTGTAGCTATTGGAGCCTTGTTTGTGTTTTTTGGCTTCAGTAAGCAGGGAGGTGAAGCTTTTGGCTGGATTATCTGGGGATCCCAAACACTTCTGGTTGTTTTATTTGGAGCACTTTCATTTCTACTGCTTCCACTACTGAATCGAAACCGGTAATTCTTTGGGATTAAAACTTTAAAAATCCCTTCAGTTTTTATCGCTAAATTCACGTTACCTAAAATCTACCTCAAATGAAAAATTTTACCCTCTTACTACTACTTCTGGTTTGCAGTAGTCAGGCACAGGTTCTTTATGAGACCGTGCCTTCCACCTCACTCAGTGAGCCGCGCAATATTAAAATTCAGCTTCCGCGTAATTACGAATCAAATGAAGATAAAAGCTATCCTGTAATCGTTGTGATGGACGGGGATTATCTCTTTGAACCCGTCGCAGGCAGTGTAGACTATTACAGTTATTGGGGAGATATGCCACAAGCAATCGTGGTGGGCATTATGCAGCCCGATCGTATGATTGACACCTATTACAGTGACGAGAACTTTTTACCTGCAGAGACCGGCGCGGCTTTCTTTGAATTTATAGGGATAGATCTTTTTCCCTGGCTAAGCAAAAAATACCGCCTTGCACCCTTTAACGTGGTGGTTGGTCACGATGTTACCGCAGCTTTCAGCAATTATTATTTGATGAAAAGTCCACCACTCTTTAATGCCTATATTTCGTTAAGTCCAGATTTCGCTCCTGAAATGACTAACCGCCTTCTGCCTGTTTTTCAAAATACCGAAAATCAACTTTTTTACTATCAGGCTACAGGCTCTGAAGACATTGAAGCCTTACGCGAAAGCATTCTCGCTTTTGACACTGACCTAAAAGGAATCAATAATGAAAAATTTCATTATTACTTTGACGATTTTGAAAACGCCTCGCATTATTCGTTAGCCGGAAGGGCTGTTCCCAATGCTCTTGAAAAAGTATTTTCGGTATATAGGCCCATTAGTAAAAAAGAGTTCAATGAAGTGGTTCTAAAAACCGAATCCCCGTATGAATACCTGGTTACTAAATACGAAACCGTACATAAACTTTTTGGCCTTGAAGATCAGATACGCATCAACGATTTTATAGCCATTGCAGCTGCGCTGGAAAAAAAAGCAGACTGGGAAGGTTTTGAAAATCTAGGGAAACTCGCCCGTAAGGAATACCCTGAATCAGTCCTGGGCGCTTACTATCTGGGTCGTGCACTTGAGGGTCAGGGTGAACCTAAAAAAGCGTTGCGCACTTATGAAGGAGCGTTGATGCTTAAGGATGTGGCGAATATAAATAAGGACTTACTGATGATGCGTGCACAGCGCATTAAAGATGATTTTGGATATTAATGGCAAAAGTAAAAACTACCTTTTTCTGTCAAAACTGCGGTGCTCAATACGCTAAATGGCAAGGGCAATGCAACTCATGTAAGGAGTGGAACACCATCGCAGAAGAAGTTGTACAAAAAGCTGAAAAAACAAGCTGGAAAACAGAAACACCCACAGCAAAACGGGTGGCAAAACCGCAACGCATTCAGGAGATTGACACGACGAAAGATGCGCGTTTAAACACCAAAAACAACGAACTCAATCGCGTACTGGGCGGCGGTCTGGTGCCAGGTTCACTCACATTGCTGGGCGGAGAGCCGGGCATAGGTAAAAGTACGCTGATGCTCCAGATTGCTTTGATGTTGCCCTATAAAACGCTTTATGTTTCGGGGGAAGAAAGTGCACAGCAAATCAAAATGCGGGCAGAACGCATCAATGCCGATGCTGAAAATTGCTTTATCCTGACGGAAACCAAAACTCAAAATATTTTTAAGCAGATTGAAGCGGTTGAGCCCGATATTGTAATCATTGACTCCATTCAAACCCTGCACAGCGATTATATAGAAAGTGGTGCCGGAAGCATCTCCCAGATACGGGAAACCACTACAGAGCTCATCAAATTTGCTAAAGAAACCGCTACACCTGTCATATTGATTGGTCATATCACCAAAGATGGAAACATCGCCGGACCTAAAATTCTAGAGCATATGGTTGATACGGTTTTACAATTTGAAGGTGATCGCAACCACGTCTACCGGATACTTAGAGCGCATAAAAACCGTTTTGGATCCACCAATGAACTGGGTATTTATGAGATGCAGGGCAGCGGACTTAGAGAAGTTTCGAATCCTTCAGAAATTTTAATCTCAAAAAATGATGAAGAACTAAGCGGAACCGCCATAGCGGCCACCTTAGAAGGCATGCGCCCGTTAATGATAGAAATCCAGGCTTTAGTGAGTACCGCGGTATACGGTACGCCTCAACGCAGCGCAACAGGTTACAATGCCAAACGACTCAATATGATTCTGGCGGTGCTTGAAAAACGCGCCGGTTTCAGATTGGGGGCTAAAGATGTGTTTTTAAACATCACCGGTGGAATATCCGTAGATGATACGGCGATTGACCTGGCGGTGGTTGCAGCCATCTTATCAAGCAATGAAGACATCGCTGTAGCAAAAGATATTTGCTTTGCTGCAGAAATTGGCCTTGCGGGAGAAATACGGCCGGTAACCCGCGTCGAACAGCGCATTTTGGAAGCTGAAAAGTTAGGCTTCGGTACGATTATGATTTCGAAATACTGTAAAATTCCAAAAAACAACTATGGTATCAACATCGTGAAAGTTGCGAAGATGAATGATGTGGTCGAGTGGTTGTTTGGATAGGTTTAAGTAAATAAAAAAACCTCACCCGTTTAAAAAACGGGTGAGGTTTATATAATTATAATTTTTTGTGAAGGCGAAATTATCCTTTACTAACCGCGCTTAAATACTCCCGGTTCATACGAGCGATGTTTTCTAAAGAAATTCCTTTAGGACATTCGATCTCACAGGCACCGGTATTGGTACAATTACCAAAGCCTTCAAGGTCCATCTGACGTACCATATTTTGCACACGCTCAGTCGCTTCTACTTCACCTTGTGGCAAGAGCGCAAACTGAGAAACTTTAGCCGATGTAAATAGCATCGCACTTGCGTTTTTACACGCCGCCACACAAGCTCCACAACCTATACAAGTCGCTGCGTAGAACGAGTCGTCTGCGTTTTGCTTCTCAATAGGAATAGCGTTTGCGTCAACCGTGTTTCCTGAGGTATTTACAGAAATATATCCTCCAGCTTGTTGAATACGATCAAAAGCGGTTCGGTCTACAATCAGGTCGGTAATAACCGGAAAAGCAGTCGCTCTAAACGGCTCGATAGTAATGGTATCGCCATCGTTAAACTTACGCATGTGAAGCTGGCAAGTAGTTACCAAACGGTCTGGCCCGTGTGGCTCGCCATTGATTTGCAACGAACAGCTCCCGCAGATACCTTCGCGACAATCGTGATCAAACTCAACCGGAACTTCCCCTTTATTAATCAAATCTTCATTAAGCACGTCAAGCATTTCGAGAAAAGACATATCTCCGTCAATCCCATCAATTTGATAGGTCTTCATTGCTCCTTTTGCCTTAGCGTTTTCCTGACGCCATATTTTGAGTGTTAACTTCATAGTAAAAGTTATCTATTAATTATTATTTGTACGAACGTGTCTTAACTTCAATATTCTCAAAGGTCAATTGTTCTTTATGCAATTTGGCCTCACGTGGGTTAGCATTGTATTCCCAGGCTGAAACAAAACTGAAGTTTTCATCATCACGTAATGCCTCACCTTCAGGTGTCTGGTACTCTTCTCTAAAGTGACCGCCACAAGATTCATTTCTGGTTAAAGCGTCTTTCGCAAAAAGCTCACCTAATTCTAGGAAATCGGCTACCCTTCCGGCTTTTTCCAGCTCTGCGTTTTTAGAATCTATCGTTCCGGGTACTTTTACATTTTCCCAGAAATCTTTACGCAACTCAGCAATTTCATCCATTGCTTCCTGCAATTCTTTAGCATTACGAGACATTCCACATTTATTCCACATGATTTTACCTAAACGCTTGTGGTAATAATCAACAGAATGCGTGCCTTTACCGCTCATCAGCTTGGTCATACGATCACGTACATCCTTCTCAGCCTGATCAAACTCTGGAGAGTCGGTTGGTATTTTACCAGTACGAATATCTTTAGAAAGATAATCGCCAATGGTGTATGGCAATACAAAATACCCATCAGCAAGACCCTGCATCAATGCCGAAGCACCAAGGCGGTTAGCTCCGTGATCAGAGAAATTCGCTTCCCCTGCAGCGTAGCAGCCCGGAATAGTTGTTTGCAAGTTATAATCTACCCAAAGACCTCCCATTGTGTAATGCACAGCAGGATAAATCATCATTGGGGTTTTGTATGGATCTTCATCTACGATCTTCTCGTACATCTGGAAGAGGTTTCCGTATTTATTTTCTACTACTTTTTTACCATAATCATACACTTCCTGATCGGTAGGATTGTGGTTACCGTGAATCAGGGCTTCTTCTTTTCCGTAGCGAATGATCGCGCTCTTGAAATCCAAGTAAACTGCTTCTCCGGTTTTATTTACTCCGAATCCAGCATCACAACGCTCTTTTGCAGCTCTGGAAGCCACATCACGAGGAACCAGGTTACCAAAAGCAGGATAGCGACGCTCTAAATAGTAATCGCGATCTTCTTCTTTAAGTTCAGTTGGTTTTAATTTACCGGCACGTATCGCTTCGGCATCTTCTTTTTTCTTCGGAACCCAAATACGCCCATCGTTACGTAACGACTCAGACATTAAGGTTAATTTAGACTGATGATCTCCCGAAACCGGAATACAGGTAGGGTGAATCTGCGTATAGCATGGGTTTGCGAAATATGCTCCACGACGGTGCGCTCTCCACGCTGCCATCACATTACTTCCCATTGCGTTGGTAGAAAGAAAAAATACGTTCCCGTAACCACCACTGGCTAACACTACTGCGTGAGCCGAATGTCTTTCAATTTCCCCGGTAACCAGGTCACGGGCAATAATGCCACGCGCTTTACCATCTACCAACACCAAATCTAGCATCTCGTGACGGTTAAATGGCTGTATCTTACCACGGTTGATTTGACGGTTCATTGCAGAATAAGCGCCTAAAAGCAACTGCTGTCCCGTTTGTCCTTTCGCATAAAAGGTTCTGGAAACCAAAACCCCACCAAAAGAACGGTTGTCAAGTAACCCACCGTATTCACGTGCAAAAGGAACACCCTGAGCCACACACTGGTCGATAATATTTGAAGAAACTTCAGCAAGGCGATACACATTTGCTTCACGCGAACGGTAGTCACCCCCCTTTACGGTATCGTAAAATAAGCGGTAGTTAGAATCCCCGTCTCCCTGATAGTTTTTTGCTGCGTTGATCCCTCCCTGTGCAGCAATAGAGTGCGCACGACGCGGAGAATCCTGATAGCAAAAAGTTTTTACGTTGTAGCCCAATTCTGCCAGTGTAGCAGCAGCACTACCTCCCGCAAGACCCGTACCTACTACAATAACATCAATGTTACGCTTGTTTGCCGGGTTAACGAGATTAATATCGTTTTTATGTTTAGTCCACTTATCTGCAAGTGGTCCTTCTGGTATATTTGATTTTAATTCTGACATGGTCTAGTGATTAAAATGGTGAAACAACGCGATAAAGATGAAACCTGCAGGAATAGCAATTGCGTAAACCTTAGCAAATTTCTTTAAGCCGGTCGCGTATTTGTTATTAAAGCCCACTGACTGAAAGGAAGATGCAAAGCCGTGAAACAGGTGCAAAGCCAGGAATATAAATGAAATCACGTAAAAACCGGTGCGAAGCGGATCGTGAAATTTCTCTACCAACTCACCATAATAACGCGTAGCGTCTTCCGGATTAGACTCTACATATTTGTGTACGATCTCCGGAAACCAGAAATCATAAAAGTGCAATCCTAAGAATGCCAAAACCACAAGACCGGTATAAATCATATTGCGACTTACCCAGCTTGAATTGGTATTCCCTTTGTAACTCACATAGCTGATCTTACGAGCCGAACGGTTGCGTGCCTCAAGAATAAAGCCCATCACAAAGTGAAAAATCACCCCAAAAATTAGAACGGGCTGTAAGATCGCCTGTACTAAAAAATTGGTTCCCATAAAATGAGACCAGGAATTGAAGGTTTCCGGACTAAAAGTAGAGGTTACGTTGATGGTAAAATGCTGTCCTAAAAACAGTACAAGGAATAAACCTGAAAGTGCCATAGCAACTTTTCGGGCGATAGAAGAGGAAATGATTCCCATTTATTTACGTTTTTAATTTAGTGATGCAAAAATACGGCTCAGCGCTTGTTTTCACAAACTTTGAGCACGCTTTTGGAATGGTTTTAAATAATATGAAAACTGTTTAAGATTTCTTCCGAAAACCTTTGAAATATGGGCCTTTCGTTAAACACAGAATTTTAAAATAATCTAAAAATTGATGCTGAAACTCAAAACATTGAGGACTATTCAGCAGAAACACTTAGCCGAAAAAATTCGTGCGTTCAACATCAATCTTCCATATCGTTGAGTTGTATCCCTAATGCTTTAGTACTTAACTGAACTTCTATGAAAGACAGCGTGAGGGAAATCATTAGCGCAACCAGACTGATCCCAAAAAATAGATTGGCTATCATTTTCATTTCGATATAGATTAAAAACATCGTCACCACTGCCAAAATAAAGCTCGCTATAGCCATCGCCTGCATTGCTTTGATAATCCCAAGGCGTTTACGCAGTTGCTTGATTTGCTTTTTTACCGGACTTGAAGAATGATCCTGATATTGTTTATGCAAATCACGTATAAGTGCCGCAATAGCCAGATACCGGGCATTGTACGCCAACATCGTTAAGGATATCGCTGGAAATAACAAGGCCGGTATGCTAAGACTCAATTCCATAATTTGGCTTCTGGCTAATCCTCTTCCGGACTGTTAGCAGCAGCCTGCGCAGCATCTCTGCGACGACTGCCTTCTTTTACCTCGAGAGTAATAGTTTTAGAATTTCCGCCCAAATTAACCTCTAAAGTATATTTCCCGGCGGGCAGGTAATACACGCCGTTGTCGGCTTTCTTTAACTTTAAATCTTTAGTTGCTTTCTCGAGTTGGTCTTTTCCTTTTTCGGTGATACTCAGGTCGTATGGCACATAATTAAAGCCTTTATCTACCGCTACCTCCCAGGATTTAAGTGTTTTTCCGGTTTCAGACTGTATTTCAAGCATTGCAGTTCCTGCAACCGGCGCGTAAAAACCAATTTGGATTTCAGGAGTATAAGCCTCGCTCCAGGCGCTCCAGCTTCGGCCCCAATTGGTCGAAAAATCAACATCCTCTATTTTAAAAAGCTGTAAGGCTTCGTTCTTACCGGGATCAAAACTTTGAATATCATTTAAGTTAGAAATAAAAATAGATCGCCCGTGTGTTCCTACAACCAGGTCGTTTGCTTCGGTCTGCACAACCATATCGTGCACGGCCACGGCGGGCATACTTCCCTTAAATAATTCCCAGGATTTTCCGCTGTCAAAAGAAACATAAGAAGCCTCGTCGGTTCCCAAATACAGGATATTTTCTTTAACGGGATCTTCGATAATCACATTGACTGGAGAATTGGGCAGATTAGCACTGATGTCTTTCCAGGTTGTTCCATAGTCGTCACTCACGTAAACGTAAGGCTTGAAATCATCGTACCGATACCCGTTGAGCGATGTGTAAACCCGACTTTTTTTATGTTTAGAAGCCAAAACCGTGCTGATCCATAATTCCTGCGGAAGATTTTGAGAGATCACATCCCAGCTTCCACCCGCATCCTGAGTCACCTGAATGAGTCCGTCGTCACTACCCGTGTACAAAAGTCCAAACTGAAAAGGAGATTCGCTAATAGTTGTTAACGTACCATAAGGCACATTTCCCTTCTTGCCGCCTGTTGTCAAATCTGGAGAAATAGCCGTCCAGTCATCTCCCTGATTCATAGAGCGCATCAGTTTGTTTCCGCCCAGATATAAAATATCCTGGTTATGCGACGAAAGTAAAATAGGTGTCTCCCAGTTGAAACGATAGGGTTCTTCACCCAAATCGTGACTGGGGCGTATAAATTTGCGATCGCCGGTTTCCAGATTGATGCGGTTGTAATACCCAAACTGAGAACCTACATAAATGATATCGCTGTTTCTACGATCTATTTGCACCTGCATGCCATCGCCGCCGCCTACGCGCTCGTAAGGGTATTTACCTTCGGCCTCCCAGGAAGTGGAAGCTTCATAGGTGCTAGGCCCTTTCCAGGTACCGTTATCCTGCAATCCACCATACACATTATAGGGTTTTTCATAATCGACATTGATTGCATAAAACTGACCCAAAGGCATCGAGTTAAGCTTGGACCAGGTTTTACCACCATCGTACGACATGTTGAGTCCGCCGTCGTTACCGTTAATGAGGTGATTAGGCATTTTAGGATCAATCCATACCACGTGGTGATCTACATGCAGATTGGGTTCATCGATATAGCTGAAGGTCTTTCCGCCATCTTCTGACTTAACAATAGGCACACCCACCATATAAAACTCATCCGGGTTTTGTGGATTTACCGTCATTTCAGCAAAAACGTATCCGTACGAAAAGAAAAAATCATCAATATAACCTTCATGAGTTCGATTCCAGGTCTTACCGCCGTCAGTCGTTTTGAATACTTCGGCACCTATGACTTCACCTTCTTCATCAGGTGCATTACGGTCGTAGGTGTATTTGTAAAAGTCAATCGGTTTGAGTTCGTCATTTTTGACCAACTCTTTTACCTTTTCCACATCGTATTCTCTGGGGAAACGTTTGTTTTGCAGATAGTCTTTCAGCTTTGCTTCTTCTAGAGCCAAAAATTCAGCTTTGGTCATTCCCTGAAATTGTTCAGGCTCCAGCTCGTCTTTCTTTTTAGAATCTTTCTTTTCCTCTTCATCGCGGTAATTTTGATTGTCGTGTACCGCATAGACGGTATTGGCATCAACCACGGCAAGACCTATGCGGCCTGTACCTTCGCCCTGCGGAAATGCGGTATCCGCAGTCACCAGTTGCCAGGTATCGCCTGCGTCTGTTGATTTATAGATACCAGAATTAACACCTGCACCTCTAAAATTCCAGGCAGCACGCTCGCGATCCCAGGATGCGGCATACATAACATTGGGATTTTCGGGTGCTGCTACAAGACTAATGATTCCGGCATCATCGCTTACAAACAGTGTTTTGCTCCAGCTATCGCCACCATCAGTGGTTTTGAAAACTCCGCGCTCTTCGTTAGGTGAATACAAATGTCCTAAAGAGGCGACGACTACCACCTCCGGGTTGTTTTCGTCCAGAATGATATCGCTGATGTGGTGCGAGTCTAAAAGTCCTTTCTGTTCCCAGGTTTTACCACCGTCGGCACTTTTTAGAAGCCCAACACCGGCATACGACGAACGTGAAGAAATTGTCTCGCCAGTTCCTACCCAAATTATGTTTTCGTCCCAATTAATGGCGATATCGCCTACGTTTTGGGTTGGCGCTGTATCAAAAACCGACTCAAAGGTAATCCCGTTGTTGACCGTGTGCCAGACTCCGCCTGTGGCGTAACCCACATAAAACTCGGCTGGGTTTTGCGGATTTACATCGATATCAACCACGCGGCCACTCATAATGGTCGGACCTATATTTTTAAACGGAATATTTTTTACGATGGATTCCTGAGCAGTACTGCATAAAAAAACCAATAAAGAAAGAACTACAAAAAACGGACGCATAAATAAGTGTATAAAATTAAGAAGCTCTAAAATACCGTTTTTAAAAAGAATGACCTAACTAAAAACATCCCTCCCTAGCCCTCCCTTCAAAGGCAGGGAGCTTGATTCTCAACCTTCCCTTCGCTCCGAAGGATCGGGAAAGAGTTTGGAGGGGGATGTCTATCCAATTTCCTGTACCTTTGAAAAAATTTAAATACTACTATGAAATACGACTTAATAGACCGTAATCTTTTTATAAAAAACCGCAAAGACTTCATGGCTGCAATGAAGCCAAATAGCCTTGCCGTTTTCAACAGTAATGACATTTACCCCATAGGTGCAGACAGCACCATGCCTTTTCAGCAAAACCGGGATTTATTCTTTTTAAGCGGAGTAGATCAGGAAGAAAGCATTTTGGTTTTATTCCCTGATTGTCCAAAAGCGAAGCACCGCGAAATTTTATTTCTGAAAGAAACCAATGACCACATTGCTGTTTGGGAAGGTGAAAAGTTGACCAAAGAAAAAGCCCTTGAAGTAAGTGGAGTGGAGACTGTTTATTGGCTTAAAGAATGGGACAAGATTTTTTACGAATTGATGACCCAGGCGGAAACCATTTACATCAATACCAATGAGCATTATCGCGCAAATATGGAGACCGAAACCCGGGAAGCTCGTTTCAACAAAAAAGTAAAAGAACAGTACCCTGCACATAGTGTGGCTAAGAGTAATCCTATTTTACACCGCCTCAGGTCTGTAAAAGATCCTATTGAGCTGGACTTGTTGCAAAAGGCCTGTGATATTACCGAAAAAGGCTTCAAGCGTGTTTTGCAATTCGTAAAGCCCGGCGTGATGGAGTACGAGATTGAAGCGGAATTTATGCACGAGTTTTTAAGGAATCGTTCACGCGGATTTGCCTATACACCTATTGTCGCAAGCGGAAACAACGCCAATGTGTTGCATTATGTGGTCAACAATTCAGAATGTAAAGCCGGTGAATTGATACTGCTTGATATTGGTGCTGAGTATGCCAACTACAGCAGCGATATGACCAGAACCATCCCGGTGAGCGGAAAGTTTACAGATCGTCAGAAAGACGTTTACAATGCGGTATTACGGGTTAAAAAAGAAGCCACAAAAATGCTTACTCCCGGAAACTTATGGGGACCATATCATGAAGAAGTCGGTAAATTGATGACTTCCGAATTATTAGGTCTTGGCCTGCTTGATAAAGCAGATGTTCAAAACGAAAATAAAGACTGGCCGGCGTATAAAAAGTACTTTATGCACGGCACCTCGCACCATATTGGTTTGGACACCCACGATTACGGACTTTTACACGAACCGATGCAGGCCAATAACGTGTTTACTGTAGAACCTGGAATTTATTTACCGGATGAAGGTTTCGGTATTCGTCTGGAAGATGATGTCGTAATTCAGGAAAACGGAGAGCCGTTTAATCTGATGCGCAACATTCCCCTTGAAGTGGAAGAGATTGAAGATTGGATGAATCGTTAGACGTTAGACGTTAGACGTTAGACAAAATTAAAAACCCTTTGAGTAGCTTGCTATTCAAAGGGTTTTTAAATCTAAAATTCTGAGGTATAAAATCTCAAGTCTATTTTAAAACCAGTTAGACCACGGAATACGCGTAAGCATCACTAAAAGTCCAAGGGTATAAAAAATAGCCAGAAGCTTAAATTTAGGCTTAGATGTCAATTTCTTTTTATGCTTGCTGTAGCCTACAGTTATCAACACAACAGTTATGATCATCGCAAGAGGATGCTCTACCACATACAATCGCAAATTGGGATCTTTCATCGCTGCGCTCATTCCTTCAGAAGCAATTGCTTTAGCTCCGAGTGGTGAAACAAAATAGAGCACAATTCCTATCAACAACTGAATGTGCGTGACAATCAGCGTAAATAAAGCCAGTCTAAAATCACGGGCACCAAATTCTTTGTTTCCAAAATAAGAGACCAGTGAATTGATAACAGTTATAGTAAGTACAATGAGGACCAAATAAGCCCAGTAGGAGTGTACAAATTGAATCGTATTATACATAGTGTAATTTTTGAAATTCAAAGATAACTTTTTGGGTCGAAAACAATCGAAAACTAAAGAACAGAAAGCAAAAAACCCTTTCAGGATGAAAGGGTTTTTAGATTTAAAGGGATGTTATTTACTCCCAGGTATTTTCAGCAGGTGTTCCACCCCAAATAAGTGTAATTAAATACGGGTTATCAATAAAGGGGTTACGGTTGCCCTGAGCACCCTGAATTACGTTGTTGCGTTGTATCTCAAATTCAGACACCGGATCTTCGCGGTTCCACTTTAGGAATAGGTCAAGATTGCCTACTTTATTAAAATCTTCGCCATAGCGAATATTTAGATAAAGCACCATACGTGCTACATCCCCTTTCCACTCATCTCCTGGATACCACGAATTGTTGTTTACCAGTTTGTAAATTCCGCTTCCGTCTACAAACGGGTAATTAAGCCGCAATGAATTAATCGCATCATCTGCAGATCTTAAATGATGCAAGTCAGTCACCGCATCTTCGGTTGACAGTAAAGATTGTGGGAAAATGTGTTCGGTATTAAACGTCTGAGGAGAATGTGGATTGCTACCCGAAGTATATTCCCTGCGATCACGACTTTCACCGGTGTACATCAAAATCACATTTGCGGGATTTGAAGGGTCTTCGTCTGCGTCGTATAAATATTCGTGTCTTTGAAAATATGTGAGAATGGTAGTATGCTTATTTTGGGTAAGATTAGAAAGTGCATCAAATGTCAAATCTTCGTCTTCAAAAAAACTTGCTGTGCTGTAATACGAAACTAATTCTGAAGGAATATTAAAGCTAAGTGCCTCTATTACATTTACGGTAACTGTAGCAGTAACGCAAGTTGCAGGAGTATCATTATCACAAAGGGTGTATGTGAAACTATCCTGACCAACGAAATCTGAAGTTGGCGTATAGGTGACCGTTCCATCGGTGTTAAGAACAGCTTGACCAGTAGATGCCGACGCATCTACCGAAGCAATAATAGCTCCATCAACCAGGTCATCATTTTCTAACAGGTCATCAATTACCAAACTGCGATTTTTACCCGTGCCAACTTCATCATCATTAGCCACCGCCGTACCAGCATCTTCAATCGTTATCAGAACATTACCTGTTGAGCAAATATTCGTGTCTGCATTCAAACATAATTCATAAGTAAAGTTATCCTGACCAACGAAATTTTCTGGAGCAACATACGTATATGAGCCATTGCGATTATCTGTAATAGCACCGCCTTGAGTTGTAGTAGAAGTAACGGATGTTATACGCGCACCATCAGCCAGATCATCATTACCAATTAAATCATCAAGAATTAAATCCTGATTTTCTACCCCAGAAAATTCATCGTCAACAGCGACAGGTTCCTCTAATTCGATCTCCGGTTCTGTTTCAACTATTGGGTCTTCAGATTCAGAACACGCCATCAAAAATAACGTGAGAAAACCAAAAACATATTTAAAATTCAATTTCATATCTTTTATTTATAAAAAACAAAACCCCCTTATTCAACAAGAACAGGAGGTTTTTTAAAATTATTCAAAGGGTTATTGTCTTACCCAAATTCCATCAGTTTTGATTACAAAGTCAGTTTCTGTTGTATTCGAACCATTGTAGATATCAAAAGTTACAGCATATTTCTGACCTTCCTCAGCGTTAGGGTCAAGATTATCTAAAAGTAAATTTAGAGCTTCTAAAATCATATCATCACTCCAAAAAGCATCATTCCCATTACGACGATCAAGATTTCCGTAGCGAAGCATACTTGCGGTTTGCGCAGGATATTTTGATTCTAAGGATGTACCTATGAGATTGTAATCTGCAGCAGTTAAAGAATAAGAAATGGTGTTATCTGGAATCCAGTTGGTGCCATCATTCCCAAATTGAAGAGTTTGTGAAACTACGTTATTATATTCAACCCATTCCGATCCCTGAAATATAAAATTAGCAATAAAGCTGTAAGTTGCATTATCATCTACTCTACCATCTTCATCAAGATCATCAACATCAGTGGTATATAATTTATACATGACTGATTTTACATCTCCCTCTTGAATATCATCATACTTGAATTTATCTTTTAGGAAAATAGGAAGCTTTCTTAATGCCTCATCCTCGGTGTTGAAATTAGCAAACCCCTGTCCTACAGCATTATATTCTGAATTTGTAAGCCCTAATGCAAATTGCCAACTACCATTTACTCTAAGAAATCCATTATTCAGGGTTTGCGCTGAACCATTGTAAAATTTATATGTTAGAGAAACAAGAGTCCTGTTTGCGACGTCTCCAAATTTATCATCTAAAAAAGTATAGATCTGATCTTCATCGTCAAAGTTATTATACTCGGCGGTGTCTGGATATGCATCATAATCTTCAGTTGTAACGGTGTAAACGATTAATGATCGTTCAGTTTGTACAGGTTGATATAAATCATACGAGACAAATGCTAAAGAATTTGCTCCCAAATATGGAAAGTTTGCTGTTAACACCTGAGGAATTAATTCCTTAGCATCATCAATACTATTGAAATTAGGAAAACTCAATTCAAGTATTTCAGTATAATCATCTTCAGTTAATGTATAGTCAAATTCATCAACTATACCTTCTTCATTTGCTGCCAACTCATCGTTGATGTCTTCTACAGGATCACATCCTGTAGCTGAATAGCCCAAAATGGCTACTGTGAATAAATAAAGTAATTTTTTCATTTCAATTTTTATTAAAAATTAATTTTAGCTCCTACTGTGTAAGTTCTACCAGCTCCATAATATACCAAAGCAGTTTCTGCAACGGAATTATTACCATCTTGAGCATCAGAAATATATTCTGTATCTAATACGTTGAACACGTTTGCATTGATTTGCGCATTAAAACCACCAAACTCAAAGCGATGGGTCAAACCAAGGTCTAATAAACCAAAAGCCGGCATTTCCCAAGTTTGTGGAAGATCAGGTTGTAAACGACCTGTTGGGTCATAACTTGCAAAATAATCTGCAGCATAGTTAAATGAGGCTCTTACGGTTGTTGAAGCTAGAACCAAATAGTCCGCTCCTAATGCAAATGTTGTTTGTGCAGAGTTACCCACTTTTACTCCATCCAAATATACATCAATTGGATCTCCTATTGGATTTTGCTGATCGTCAAAAACCTGAACGTTGTTAATGTCGTTTGCAAACTTCCAGTCTCCAATAGACGCCATACCAGTTAAGGTAAGTGTTTCTATAGGACGATATGACATTTCCAATTCAATACCTTGGTGCAACTGATTCAGACCTAAAATATTAGCAATTTGCTGGTTCCCTTCTTGATCAGTACGAGTAATTGTATACGTTCTGTCACTCCATTTCGTACGATAAACGTTTAAGTCTGCTCTAAAATTGTCACCTCTGAAACCGTAACCAACTTCAGCACTAAAAATCTTTTGATTTTTAGCATCAGCATTTACATCATTCTGAAAGTTAAGGAATACTGCATCATTAAATGGTGCTCTTTCAAAATAACCAATATTAGCAAATACGTTGTTCACATCATCCAATCTGTAGTTCACACCACCTTTAGTACTGAAAGCAGGGAAATCAATCCAGTCTGTCTCACGGGCAGGATCTGTGTCTAGATAGTTAAAATAATCTTTACGCTTATAGTACGTGGTATTTGCTGCAACAGAAAGTACTGCTGACAAAGCATCTTTATTATATTCTGCCTGTGCGAAAAGACCAGCCCAGTTAGTATAGCCAGAATCATAATAATTGTATTTATCACCTTCTCTTACAATCTTATTAGGATTATTTTCATCATTATTATCTAAGAAGAAAGCTCCACCTAATAAATCCGTAAGTTCTGTATAGTGATCCCCTTTGTAAATACGCACGTCTACACCGGCAGTCAAATCGATATATTCAGAAAGCTCGGTGCTGTAAGTTGACAAAGCTCCATACCACTGATGATTGTTACGTGAAGCCCTCAAAACTGTTTCTGCACTTGTGGCTGCACCTAGAGCTTTATTTTCGGCAACAATCTGATCAAAGTTTACAGGTGCAAATTCTTCATCTCTGTAGTCTGTGTTGTATTTACCAAATTTATTAACCCCAGCTGTTCCACCACCACCACCAGTACCAAACGATGCATAAACTGATGTCGTAAGTGAAGATATTTCATTAATAGTCCAGTAATGATTCAACGAAATCTGTGGTTTATGATAGAAATTATCTTCATAATTAACTAACTGACCATTTTTATAACCATAGTCAGTATTTGTACGAATACCACGCGGACTTCTTCTAAAATCATCAATTAACAATCTGTTTTGACGTTGCCCGTGTCGTTGTGGAGCTCCAAAAGCTGTAAATGATAGTTCGTGATTTTCACCTATTTTTTTAGCTACATTTAAAAAATACGAATACGCATCAATAGTGGTTGCATCAACAAACTGCTCTCCCGTCGTTCTTGAAAGACTTACTGTAGCCGCCCAATCATTTTCTAACATACCAGTAGAAAGTGTGAAACCGTATTTGGTATACCCATCATTACCGGTCGCCATCATAACATTACCGCCCTTAGCAAGATCTGTTGATTTGGTAACAATGTTTACCGTACCTCCAATTGAAGGAAGTCCTATCATTGCGGCACCAAGACCTCTTTGAACCTGCATAGAGCTGGTTACATCAGAAAGTCCAGCCCAGTTACTCCAGTATACATTCCCGTTCTCCATATCATTAACCGGAATACCATTTATCATCACCGCAACGTTTTGAGAGTTGAAACCACGTATACGTAGTTCTGCATCTCCAAAACCACCACCACCACGGGTTACATATACACCCGGAGTCGTTTTAAGAATTTCTGGGAATTCCTGAGAACCCAATTCGTTCTCAATGGTTTCAGCTTTAATTGTAGAAACAGCAACAGGTGTTTTACGATCAATAGCTAATGAATATGCTTTTACGATAACTTCGTCAAGAGCGTCAGAGTCCATTTCCAATTTAATCGTACCTAAATCAATTACTTTTTGACCTGCAAGATTAAAAGGAAGTGTTTGTGGAGCAAAGCCGACGTAAGATATACGTACAGAACCGGTATTCTCTACAACCTGAATGGTGAATTTACCGTCAAAGTCTGTAGAAACACCGTTAGTAGTGCCTTCAATAACAACGTTAACTCCGGGTAGGGGTGTACCATTCTCACCATCTACAACAGTTCCACGAATAGTCCCTTGAGCCTGTGCCGCAGCAGTTAGCAAAAGAAACACAAGTGTAAGTAAACTTGTAATTTTTTTCATTGTGCTTGTTTAAGTTTAGATTTTGCGCAAAAGTCTTATAAAAGACTAAATTAAATATTAAGAGAACGTTAAGGATTATTTTCTCTTTTTTAACTTCTGCTAAAAATAACGCAACAAACAACTACCTAAAAGCCAGTTCGTTGAATTAAATCTAAAACTTATCAACAAGCGTTAATTAACTCTTAAACTGTTTAATCAATTGAGTTGTAGAAGAATCATGAGCGGCAATCTGGTCTGAATTTAAATCTTTTAACACGTTTTTTGCCAATTGCTTGCCCAGTTCAACACCCCATTGATCGTAACTGTAGATGTTCCAAAGGATACCCTCTGTAAATATTTTGTGTTCGTACAAAGCGATTAGCGCACCTAGACTTTCGGGCGTTAGTTTATCAATAAGAAGCGTTGTTGTGGGCTTGTTACCATCAAATACTTTAAACGGAACCAGCTTATCAATGGCAGCTGCATCCATACCTGAAGATTTTAACTCCTCCCGGGCTTCTGCTTGGGTTTTACCATTCATCAAAGCTTCGGTCTGAGCAAAAAAGTTGGCCATCAATTTATTGTGATGATCGGTATCGCCGTGAAGGGAATGTTTGTAACCAATAAAATGGGTCGGTATGATTTTAGTCCCCTGGTGTATTAACTGAAAAAATGCGTGTTGCGAGTTGGTTCCCGGTTCGCCCCAAACAATTTGTCCGGTTTGATAATCTACATGTTCCCCATTGCGGTCTACACTTTTACCATTGCTCTCCATAATTGCCTGTTGCAAATAGGCGGGAAAACGGTGCAGGTACTGTGTGTAGGGTATAATCGCTTCGCTTTCGGCGCCAAAAAAGTTATTGTACCAAACCGTGGTAAGCGCCATCATAACCGGGATATTTTCGCCTAAATCAGCATTTTTAAAATGCTCGTCAGCTTTATGGGCACCTGCAAGCATACTCTCAAAATTGCTATATCCTACAGCCAGTGCTATAGAAAGGCCAACTGAACTCCATAGTGAAAAACGGCCACCAACCCAATCCCACATCGTAAACATGTTATTGGGGTCTATCCCAAACTCTTTTACAGCCTTCTCATTTGTAGAAACAGCCACAAAGTGTTTAGCCACGGCTTCTCCTTCAGCCGAAGCACCCGCCACTTTACCAAGAAACCATTTGCGTGCTGTATTCGCATTAGAAAGGGTTTCCTGCGTAGTAAAAGATTTAGACACAACAACAAAAAGTGTGGTCTCGGGATTTAAATTCTTTAAAGACTCGTGAACGTGATCTCCATCAACATTAGAAATAAAGTGAACCTTTAAATGGTTATGGTAATACGCTAAAGCTTCTGCAACCATCACCGGGCCTAAATCTGATCCTCCAATCCCTATATTCACCACATCGGTAATGGCTTTACCCGTATAACCCTTGTGGCTTCCGCTAATAACGCTATCACAAAAACCTTTGATCTTTTCCTTTACTTCATTTACTTCTGGGATCACATCTTCACCGTCAATCTTTACGTGCGCACTTTTAGGCTGGCGTAGAGCGGTGTGCATAACAGCACGACCTTCGGTCTCGTTGATTTCAGCTCCGCCAAAATAAGCTGCGCGTGCTTCTTCCAGATTCATTTCTTTAGCCAAATCAAGCAACAGTGATTTGGTTTCTGATGTCATCCGGTTTTTACTGTAATCCACGAAAAAATCATCCCATTTTAAGGTAAACGCTTCTGCGCGGCCGGCATCCTCAAATAAATCTTTCATTTGAAGATTTTTCACGTTTTCAAAATGCGATTGAAGTGCCTTCCAGGCTTTGGTCTGTGTGGGATTGATTTTTTTCATCTTAGGTTGATTTTTCGAAGGTTATTTCATCTAGTTGTGCTCTTAAAGGAGCTATATATTCAAAATATTCAGGCTGAAGCTCTTTTACAAGCGGCTCTGAAGTAGGCAAGTCAATATTAAATGGGTCTACCTGTTTGCCATTTTTCCAAAAGCGGTAACATACATGTGGCCCACTTGTATTTCCGGTCATACCAATATAACCAATTACCTCACCCTGACGCACATAATCTCCGCGACTTACAGCGCGCTTACTCATATGTAGATACTGAGTGTCGTAAGTGCCGTTATGGCGTAATTTTACATAGTTCCCGTTACCACCCCTATATTCTGAAGCAATCACGGTACCGTCTGAAGTGGCCATAATAGGTGTGCCAACAGGTGCAGCAAAATCAGTTCCTTTATGAGGGCGCACACGATTGCCATAGTATGCAATACGTCGTTTCAGGTTATAACGTGAAGATATACGGCCAAACTTAAGCGGACTCTTTAAAAAAGCACGTCTTAAATTGTCTGCATTCTCATCATAATAGTCTGGCTTGCCTTTAATACTGTCACTTACAAAACCAAAAGCATAAATGGGTTTCCCCTTATGTTCAAACCAACTGGCTTTAATCTTACCAAAACCTGCCGGAATGGTGTCGTTGATATACTTTTCAGTATAAATAACTTTAAACTTATCTCCGGGTTGAAGCTTAAAGAAGTCGATGGTCCAGGCATAAATATCTGCCATCCCGTAAGCCACAAGAATATTAAGACCTAAGTCATCAAAGGTAGTTGAAAGGTTATCTTCTATCACGCCATAGGCAATGCGCTCCTTAACGGTTACCGGTCGCTTTTTTGCATCTGCTTTTACAACCTCATCCTTAAAATCGAGCACTACGTAGTCAATCTTATTTTGCTCGTAGATAAACACCTGAGCCTGGCCGGTAGAATCCTTACTTTTTAAAAGTGTGTAGGGTTTACCCGCAACGATCTTTCGGGTATCAAACACTGAAGCCACCGAATCGGTAATCTGCTGAATCGTGCCGTAATCAATCCCATTTTCGAAGAGAATCTGCCCAAAACTATCACCGGGCTGTATGGTGTCTGAAACAACTTCATAATCCTCTAGTGTGTAACCAAACTTTTTTACTTTCGGTTTTTTAACCTCCTGTACTACTGGTTCTTTTTCTTTTGTTTCATCGTCGGCACAGCCTATCAGGGTAAGCATAGCCATAAGTATGAGACTTAATTTTTTCAATTTTGGACTTTTGATAGTTAAGGATTACGATTAAATGTCTTTACCCCAATCTGCGCGCTCTTGTTCAGACCACAAATCAGGAAAAAATATACGTTTTTGATATTTGGGATGCATGTATTTGACCCAGTCACTACCACCTGTGGCTTCCAGGGGCTCTTTACCCTGATTTAAATAATGAACCGCAGTATGGTAATGAGACATCACCCAGTTAATATTTACCGTATGGTCATAATGACGCATAGCTGCTACGAGCGTTGCATCCTTTTGATCTTCGGCGGGCAACATTTTAAACTTTGACCACAAATTTAAGTTTTTGTAAGCTTTTAGAAAACGTATAAAGTCTTCCTTATATTTCAATTCGAAGTCTTTTAAAGTGTAGCTTTTTTTACCGGTAGTATAGTCTTTACCGGCAGCCTGCCAGTACAGGTGCTCTAAAACCTCATCATAATACTGGGGGTCTTGGTTATTTTTGGTTTTAAAGCTTTCGCGAAAGCGAGCATCAATGAGATTGATGTATTCTGTGGAAGCAAATTCTATAAGGCGATACTGAGCACTTTGAAAACCACTTGCCGGACTCAACGTTCTTCTGAATTTAAGATACTGCTCCATCTGCATTCCTTCGCGCATGATCGTGAATGAAGTGGTAAGCATATCAAAATACCTGCTTATTCGATCTAATTTTTCGCTGAATAATTGAACTGTGAGTTCATTCGCATTGGCTACCTGCTCTATTTCCCAAAGGCTCATTTTAAAAAGCAGTTCATTGATCTGATGGTACATAATAAACACCATCTCATCAGGAACGAGCGTACGCTGGTTTTGCAAACTGAGCAAGGTGTCAACCTGAATGTAATCCCAGTAATTTATAGGTTTACTGTGAACAAAACCTTCAAGCTGATGATCCAGATTTTGACCCATTGCATCAAACTTCTCTTGTAGCGCTTCTAATTGTTCTTGAGTTTCAGGACTGCTCGTATGCGTCATTAATCTTGTATAATGTAGAATGGATGCTTTAAGCCCTTATAAGCTTCAATGTCTGCTTTTAAAGAGCCTACCGCTAAATCTGCTTTGATTTGCAAAGGTATTTTATTTTGATCATCACTAATCCAAACCGTAAGACTTTCTTTTTCTTTAAAAACCCGTCCCGCCTGAACGTATGGTCTAAAAATTAGGCTGTTTACCTTTCCGAATTTGGTCTTAATCACCTCACGCCCCAAAAACTTAAGCTTAAACTTGAAGTTTTCCTGATCAAAAAACATATTGATCACCGTCTCGTCTCCTTCTTTTAAGGTCTTCGTATCTATTGAATTACGCAGGTAGTAAAAACTACTTACCATATCGTGAATAGAAGGCTCTGTTTTATACGTACTGGTATTGTTATGCTTTTTATCATTTACTGTAGCCACACGAGCCTGCTGATCAAAGTCTATTACCTTGTCTTTAGTGTGACCGCCTTCATCAATTTTACGGATAAAACGATAGGGCAGCGTGGTTTGCTTATCTACATAGGTCTCATAATAGTCTTCAACGCCAAAAAATAATTTGGTCATCCCTGTGGTAACTCCTTTTCCTTTGACGTGATATACCGGCTTACCCTTGTAGGTATCGTTTACAACGCCCAGAGTTGCTTCTCCTGCCTTCCACCAGCCACTGTAGCTTATGCGGAACCGAAACCACTCCCCATCCTCAAAAGCAGGATCCTGTGCATAGGTAGAACCGCCCATAATGAGCAGTATTGCAAGTATAATAATCTTTTTCATAATCTTATATTTGAAGCATATACCTATGCTTTTACAAGAGTTGTTCCAAAAGTAGCCAAAAGTGTATTATTCACAGGTTATGCATTCATTAAAATGAAAAATCCCCGTTGATACAACAGGGATTTTACATTATTAGTATACTTCAAGTGGTTTAAAGTGTTCCACGCTGAGCCTGCTCGCGCTCAATAGATTCAAAAAGCGCTTTAAAATTACCGGCACCAAAACCTTTTGCCCCCATACGCTGAATGATTTCAAAAAACAAAGTCGGGCGATCCTGTAGCGGCTTGGTAAAAATCTGAAGTAAATAGCCTTCTTCATCGGCGTCTACCAGTATCGAAAGTTCCTGCAATTTGTTAAGATCTTCTTTCATGGTATCCATATGTGCACCCAACCTGCGTGGGATATCATCATAATAGGCTTGTGGAGGTGGTGGTAAAAATTCGACACCTCTGGCCTTTAATGCCGAAACTGTCTTCACAATATCATCTGTTGCCACGGCAAGATGTTGTACACCAGGACCTTCGTAAAAGTCCAAATATTCTTCAATCTGTGATTTTTTAATGCCTTCTGCCGGTTCGTTGATAGGAAACTTAATGCGCCCATTGCCGTTACTCATCACTTTACTCATCAAGGCTGAATATTCGGTGGTGATTTGCTTATCATCAAAAGTTAGAAAGTTTACAAAGCCCATTACCTCTTCATACCATTTTACCCAGGTATTCATTTCACCCCAGCCTACATTACCCACCATATGGTCAATGTATTTTAAGCCGGTAGGCTCCGGGTTGTAATCAGATTCCCATTTTCTAAAGCCGGGCATAAACTGACCGTCGTAGTTTTTGCGCTCTACAAACATATGCACCGTCTCACCGTAGGTATAAATCCCGGAGCGCACGACTTCCCCGTGCTCATCAGTTTCTACTTTCGGTTCCATAAAGGGTTTTGCACCGCGTTTTGTGGTTTCTTCAAAAGCGCTACGCGCATCTTCTACCCAGAGCGCAACTACTTTAACTCCGTCACCGTGTTTTACAATATGGTCATTAATCGGCGAGTCACTATTAAGAGGGGACGTAAGCACCAGACGTATTTTATCCTGCTTTAAAACATAACTCACCCGATCTTTTTGACCGGTTTCCAGACCGCTGTAGGCAAATGATTGAAAACCAAAAGCGGTTTTATAGAAATGTGCCGCCTGCTTGGCGTTCCCTACATAAAATTCAACGTAGTCTGTACCTAGAAGCGGGAGAAAATCCTGCGCTCCTTCAAATATTTTTTCGAGTCCGTAATCAACGGATTTTAATTCTTTACTCATGATGTTCTATATTCTATATTTCTTATTCTGTACTCGTAATTAAACCTAGCCCTGATTGCAGCGGCATCCTTTTTAAGTGCTCCCGCTTCGATACAATTTGCTTGAAGCAAATTATTCAACTATCGAAGGAGCACTTAAAAAGATATAGCGGAAAGCAGGTATCAGCTCCTGAAAAATCTAGTGAGGCAACCATGATTTATAATAGCTCTCATCTGCTATAGGCATCGCATCTTCGCAAATTTGCAAAGGTTTAAAAGTGTCTACCATTACCGCTAATTCTTCGGTTTCGGTTTTGCCAATGCTGCGCTCAGTTGCTCCCGGATGCGGCCCGTGAGGGATTCCCGCAGGATGCAGCGAAATGTGCCCGGCCTCAATATCATTGCGACTCATAAAATCACCATCTACATAATACAGCACCTCATCGCTGTCAATATTGCTGTGATTATAGGGTGCCGGAATACTTTTAGGGTGGTAATCGTATTTGCGCGGACAAAAACTACACACTACAAAAGCGCTGGTCTCAAAAGTCTGGTGCACCGGTGGTGGTTGATGTATGCGCCCGGTAATGGGCTCAAAATCGTGAATGGAGAATGCGTACGGGTAATTATACCCATCATAGCCCACCACATCAAACGGGTGTGTGGCATAAATCATCTCAAACAAATCGTCCTGCTTCTTGATTTTCATCAGGAAATCTCCGGTTTCATTGTTAGTTTCCAATTCATGCGGTCTGCGCAAATCCCGTTCGCAAAAAGGAGAATGCTCCAGCAATTGACCAAACCAGTTGCGGTAGCGCTTGGGTGTATAAATGGGATGTCTTGACTCTACAATAAACAGGCGGTTGTCGCTGTCGTCAAAGTCCATTTTATAGATTGTGCCGCGTGGCACTACGATATAATCGCCGTATTTGAAATCGAGATTTCCTAAATGACTGCGGAATTTACCACTCCCGCGATGCACAAAAATGAGTTCGTCTGCATCGCTGTTTTTGTAAAAATAATCCTGTGTTTTGTTTTGCGGGGCTGCCAGAATGATGGTGCAGTCGCTATTGGTTAGTACCGGTTTACGACTTTCGAGATAATCGCCTTCAGGCTTGATCTCAAAACCTCTGAAGCGATACGATTGAATGTGATTTGCCTTAGCGATCTTAGGCTTTATGTTTTTACTTCCCTTAATTTCCTTAACCTGAGTGGGGCGCTGCTCGTGATACATATTGCAGTACATCCCGTCAAAGCCAATAGTGCCAAAAAGCTGCTCGTAATACAGGCTACCGTCTGGCTTTCTAAATTGCGTGTGGCGTTTAGGGGGTATTTCGCCAAGTTTATGATAAAAAGGCATAATTTATATTTTTCTTCGAAAACGTTATCGTTGTTTACAAATATCGTAAAATCAGAAGCGTTTTGGGCTAATATTTTCTTAAAACCAAAAACCCAAACTGAAGTTCCAAAAGACCTTATCGATTTCTGGAGAATAGGAGAGTTTGGTTTGTAAAGGCCCCACCAAAGTTTCCAGGCCATAGCCTAGAAAATATCCTGTGTTGTTGGGCGCAGAAAGCCAGTTACCGGTTGTAAAAAGGTCATTTTCAATATTGGCAATATTGGCTCCGACATTGAGGTGGTGCTTTTTGTAAAAATTGTAATCGAAGGTAATCTCAGATTTTACCAGACCATCACCGGTAAGACTCACGTAATCGTAGCCGTAGAATGAAACAATGTTATTTATGAAATCATTTCCCCAGCCGCCCAACACGTAGTCTAGTGTGTTTACAGATGTACCTCCTATTTTAAAACCGCCTTCTACCCCAAAAACCATAGCAACACGTGAACTCAGGCTTGCCGCATACTTAAGCTGCGCACTTCCCAGTGAAAACTCTTCAAAATTGTTATTGTAATCTGACGAAAACAGGTATAAATTAAAGTCCCCGTTAAAATACCAGCCACTGGTTGGGAAGTATTTATTATCAAAAGTATCAAGTAACAAATTGCCGTAAGCGCTAAAATAATGGCTGTTATCAAAATAGACCTTACTGTCTGGATTTTCTTCTAACCTAACACTTTCGGTGTCTATTTCTAAAAACTTATGCTCAATTCCTATTCGCAATGCAAACTGTTTCTGAAACAACGTTTGCAGGTAAATTTGGTTGGTTATATCCATATAATCAACCGTAAGACTATTAAAGCTCTCCAGAGGCAGATCACTCAACTGCTCAATAAAACGAGCATCCACCCGTGTTTCAAAACTGTTATACCGTGATTTGAGCCCAAACCCCAAATAAAAACCATTATCGCTATAGTAATCAAAATCATAGCGAATGTTGTCTCCCAAACCCACGCTCAGTGAAGCGATGTCATTTTTGAATAGCGCCCGTTTCTTAGTGATGTTTATGATAGCTGCACTTTTATAAATATCGTCATAGTGCAATCCTGCTTTTAGATAGGTGGTTGATTCGCTCTCATTAAGGTTAAGCACCAAATGATACTGACCACTGTCGTATTTCTCCAAGCGGTGATTTATACGTTCAAAATTATTGGTTGCCGCAAGGTTATTTATCCCTTCAAAGAGCTTGTCGTATGTGATCTCTGCAGGTAATTTGATTTTGAGTTTCCCAAGAATATAACTACGTGTATAGTAGGTATTTCCGTTAATCGCCACGCTACGAATGCGTAAGGTATCGCCCTGATTTATCAAAGCCGGTGGCTTACGGTAAAGTGTATCTTGTAAAGCAGCCAGTTTTTTTAGATCCCCGGCAAATTCCTGCGCTTTTTTATTTCCCTCTTCAATAATTGCGGCTCCCTTTTCAAAATCCATCACCGTATAGCCTTCGATGTTTGGTTTGATGTAGATGTCTGTAAGTTCAGCCTTTTCTTTCATCGCATTGATAGTGCGGTAATTATTTATTTGCACCAGCATCTCAGGTGCGGTTTTCAGCTCCTCCTTATCTCTAAGATCATCTTGCACGTCAACACCTATAATAAAGTTAGCGCCACGGCGGCGCAATTCTTCTACCGGATAGTTGTTAACTACCCCTCCATCTATGAGTAATTGACCATCTAAAATCACGGGACTAAAAATAGATGGTAAAGCACCGCTGGCAGAGATTGCTTCTGCCAGACAACCGTTGTCCAGTAGAATTGCCTCTCCTTTTTCAGCATCTGTCGCAACGCAAAAAAATGGAATTTCCAGTTTGCTAAAATCATCAACTTCCTCAACGTGATGCGTGAGCCTGATGAATAGGTTATAGACATTTTGTCCCTTTGATAAAGCGGAAGGAAAAGAAACTTTAAAATGATCAAAAGGTAGACTTAAAGCAAACTTTTCAGCATCGGTACGTTCCTGAAAGGACTGTGCGCTACGCGGTATATCATCCTGAATGAGTTTCTCGAAATTAACGACTTTAAAAATGGAGTCTAACTGATGTGCGTTGTATCCGGCTGCATAGAGACCACCCACAATCGCCCCCATACTGGTACCACCTATAAAATCTATTTTAATACCGGCTTCTTCCAGTTCTTTAAGCACTCCTATATGCGCCAGACCTTTTGCACCGCCTCCACTGAGCACCAGACCCACTTTTAAATCATTACCTCTGGGCAATTTTCTGAAATCAATACTCGTACTGTCCTGAGCGTAGGATGTATACGTAAGACAAGACAATAAGAAGAGTATGACTTTTTTCATTCGCTTTGTTGATAATGCTTGTAAATAATTTTGGCCTTTGCCGGACCTATCACTTCGGCAAGGTTTTTTTCTGAAGCAGCTTTAACTTTACTTACTGATCTAAAATGCCTCAGCAACTCAACTACGGTCTTTTCACCTATACCACTAATGGTTTCAAGTTCTGTATTTAAGGCGCTGCTGCTACGCTTATTTCTATGAAAGGTAATACCAAAACGGTGCGCTTCATTACGCAGTTGCTGTATTACTTTTAATGTTTCGCTCTTTTTATCCAGATAAAGCGGAATGGAATCACCGGGATAAAACAACTCCTCAAGTCTTTTGGCAATACCTATTATAGCAATTTTGCCGCGAAGCCCTAGTGCCTCAAGTGCTTTTACTCCAGATGACAACTGCCCTTTTCCCCCATCAACAATGATGAGCTGCGGTAAGGGTTCGTCTTCATTAAGTAAACGACGATAACGTCTAAAAACCACTTCTTCCATAGACGCAAAATCATCAGGCCCCGTTACAGTCTTGATATTAAATTTACGATAATCTTTCTTGCTCGGTTTTCCATCTTTAAAAACCACACAAGCCGCAACCGGATTGGTTCCCTGAATATTTGAATTATCAAAACACTCAATGTGCCGTGGCTCGACAGAGAGTCTTAAATCGGCTTTCATCTGCGCCATCAGGCGATTAACGTGTCGATCAGGATCAACAATCTTAGTTTGTTTAAACCGCTCCATTCTGAAGTATTTTGCATTACGTTCAGAGAGTTCCACGATACGCTTTTTATCGCCCAGTTTTGGTACGGTAACTTTAAATTTTTCGCCCAGATCAACCTCAAAAGGTGTATAAATTTCAAGAGACTGCGAGTTAAACCGCTGCCGGATCTCGATGATACCTATTTCTAAAAGTTCCTGATCAGACTCGTCTAATTTCTTTTTTAATTCAAGGGTATGCGAACGTATAATCGCGCCGTGCGAAAGCTGTAAAAAGTTCACATAGCCATAACCTTCATCTGAAACAATGCTAAACACATCAACATTATTAATTGATGGGTTCACAACCGTACTTTTTGCCTGATAACCTTCCAGAATTTCAATTTTTTCCTTGATGCGTTGGGCATCTTCAAACTCCATCGCCTCTGCGTGGGCTTTCATTTTAGAGCGAAAGCGATGCAAAGAATCTTTAAAATTACCTTTCACAATATCCCGAATCGCTTCAATATTATCGTGATAGGTTTCCGCAGAAATTTTATCCTCACAGGGACCCAGGCAATTTCCCAAATGATACTCCAGGCAGACTTTGTATTTACCCGACTCAATTTTTTCTTTTGAAAGATCGTAGTTACAGGTGCGTAATGGGTAAAGGCCTTTGATCAAATCAAGCAAGGTGTGCACGGTTTTCATGCTTGTGTATGGTCCATAATACTCACTCCCGTCTTTAATCAACCGCCGCGTAGGAAACACTCTGGGAAAACGCTCATTCTTGATGCAAATCCACGGGTAACTCTTGTCATCCTTAAGCATGACATTATACCGTGGCTGGTAATTTTTGATCATATTGTTTTCAAGCAGCAAAGCATCGGTCTCGCTTTCTACAACAATATGTTTTATTTGCACAATTTTGCGCACCAGCATATGCGTACGGGCGTTGTCGTGCTTTTTATTAAAGTACGACGACACCCGTTTCTTCAGGTTTTTGGCTTTGCCTACGTAGAGCAGCTTACCCTTCTTATCGTAGTATTGATAGACTCCGGGGCTGGAGGGCAAGGTCTTGAGTTGAATTTCTAAATCTGGGGTTTCCATACCTCTCAAAATTACGGCTTATTGGTCGCTAAAAAAAGAAATACCGGCCAGCCGGAAACCAAAATTTAAATAGTTATTTGCTAAAATGACTTTTAAGAATTTTGGATTGTTTTAAACATCGTTTCATGCAAATCAAACATGCTTTTCGTATTTTGCAAGCCATGGAAAAGAAGGTAATAGGTCGTACCGACCAGGCAGACTTCCCCGCACTGGGATTATCAGATATCGATATTAAAATCGATACGGGTGCCTATACCTCATCTATACATTGCAATCACATTCGCGAAGAAGACAACATCCTGTGCTGTACTTTTTTAGATCCCAAACACCCGGAATATAACGGGAAAGAAATGCGCTTTGAATCTTATGATATCACAGCTGTCAAAAGCAGTAATGGCGAGATTCAATACCGCTATGTAGTGCAAAGCAACATCCGGCTTTTTAATAAAGTCCATAAAATTTCGCTTACACTGAGCTCCCGTGAAGACATGCGTTTTCCGGTTTTGATAGGTCGAAAATTTCTGACCAAAAAATTTGTAGTAGACACGGAGCTAACCGATGTTTCCTACTCACAAAAGCAACTATGAACATAAAAATTCTTTCCAGAAACTCTGGATTATATTCTACAGCCCGCCTTGTTGAGGCTGCCAAGAAGCGTAAACACGATGTCGAGGTTATTGATCCCTTGAAATGTGATCTCATTATTGAAAAGAAAAAACCTTCGGTCTATTATAAAGGCAGGTATCTTTCTGAAACAGATGCCATTGTACCGCGTATTGGCGCTTCGATAACGTATTATGGTACCGCTGTGGTACGTCAATTTGAAATGATGGGCTGCTTTACCACAACCGAATCTCAAGCTCTGGTGCGCAGTCGCGACAAGTTGCGCAGTTTGCAAATCCTCTCACGTGCTCGTTTGGGACTTCCTAAAACGGTATTTACCAACTACAGCAGAGACGTAGCTGAGGTTATAGATCACGTAGGAGGAGCTCCACTCATTATTAAACTTCTTGAAGGTACACAAGGGTTGGGAGTTGTTCTTGCAGAGACTAAAAATGCGGCTGAATCTGTAATCGAAGCCTTTAACGGTCTCGAAGCGCGCGTAATTGTTCAGGAATTTATTAAGGAGGCCAAAGGTGCTGACATCAGGGCTTTTGTAATTGACGGTCAGGTTGTCGGCGCGATGAAACGCCAGGGAAAAGAAGGTGAATTCAGATCTAATTTGCATCGCGGCGGCACCGCCGAAGTTATACAACTTAGCGACGATGAAGAAAATGCGGCCATAAAAGCGGCTAAGGCTATGGGTCTTGGCGTTGCCGGAGTTGATATGCTTCAAAGTGCCCGTGGACCGCTTATTTTGGAAGTAAATTCTTCTCCCGGTCTTGAAGGTATTGAGAAAGCAACAGGAAAGGATATTGCCAAAAGCGTCATTAGATACATCGAACGCGGAGTATAGCCTATGACGGGAATTGATGAGAAAAATGTGTTGCATATTTTGGGCGAAAAAATTCCGCCCGGAGTTAAGCGTACACTCAATTTTAATCTTGCCAAACTTTACACAACCACTTCTGTTGAGGTTCCTATAATAATTCAACGGTCAAAAAAACCAGGGCCCTGCATCCTGATTACTGCAGGAATTCATGGCGACGAAATCAACGGGGTAGAAATTGTACGTCAGGTCATTTCAAAGAAAATAAACAAACCCACTCGGGGTACTATCGTATGCATTCCGGTTATCAACGTTTTTGGTTTTCTAAATATGGACCGGGCGTTTCCAGATGGCAGAGACCTCAACCGGGTATTTCCGGGTACGCGTAACGGTTCTCTGGCCAGCAGATTTGCATACCAGTTTACCAATAAGATTTTACCCATTGCCGATTTCTGCCTTGATTTTCACACCGGCGGTGGCAGCCGTTTTAATGTCGCTCAAATCCGGGTTGACCCCGAGAAAGAGGAATTATTGCAATATGCGCAGATTTTTGGCGCTCCATTTATTGTGTACTCTAAAAATATTACAAAATCCTATCGCTCTACCTGTGAAAAGATGAATATCCCTATTCTCCTTTTTGAAGGCGGAAAATCTCAGATAAGTGATAAAGATATCGCACGCACAGGCGTACACGGAGTAATGCGTATTCTTGATCATTTTAAAATGCTTTCAAAGGAGCACAACTTACAAGATACGATCAGCCCCAGTAAGGTAGTGACTATTAAAACCAGTACATGGTTACGCGCCAAGTATAGCGGCTTATTGCACCTTAAAATCACCTGTGGCGATTTCGTAGAAAAAAACGAAGTCATCGCGACCATTACAGACCCGTATGGTTCCTTTAGGCATAAAGTAAAAGCGCCAAATGATGGTTATATTATCAACACGAACGAAGCCTCTTTAGTGTATCAGGGTGATGCGATCTTTCACATATCAACAGCATTGGCAGAAGATGACGAGTAAAGCCGAATATCGAAAAAAGTATAAGGACCTTCGCAAGCAACTTACTTCAGAAGAACGCGAGGAGGCCAGTTTGCAAATCGCAAATCAATTGCTTTCCCTTGACATCTGGCAGCACGAGTTTTACCATATATTTTTACCCATTATTAAACTTGGCGAGATCAATACAGAATACACACTAAATATTTTAAGTGGAAAAGATAAAAATGTAGTGCTTTCTAAAAGCAATTTTGAGCAATTAAGCATGACGCATTACCTGCTTACCGATAATCTGGTAATAAAACCTAACGCCTGGGGAATCCCGGAGCCTCAAAACGGTTTAGAGATAAAAGCCCAGCAATTAGATGTTATCTTTATCCCATTGTTAGCCTGTGATCTAAACGGTAATCGCCTGGGCTATGGCAAGGGTTTTTACGACCGGTTTCTGGCAAATTGCAAACCCGGGGCTCTGAAAATTGGTTTAAATTATTTTGAACCCGAAATTTCATTACCTCATAATACTGAAGATATCCCCTTAACACACTGCATTACACCCCAGAACACATATTGCTTTTAACAGAACACCGATATTTTTGTTATCTTCAACTTTATTTTAATCTCCAAACAAGATGTCAAAATCGTCTAATACCGGATTTTTCTCATTTTTATCTAGACCTGAAGTTGAAGCTTCAAAAGAGAAGCAGGACAGCTTTTATTACGAGCAGGTCGCCAAAGTTACCGAAGCTGGAGGCTGGAGTATCAATTTTACCGAAAAGAAAACATGGTTTGATAAACAGCTTCAGGATATCCTGGAAACTCCTGATAATTACAATCCTTCTCTTAAACATGGGCTTCATTTTTTTGACATGGAGTACCACGACCTTATTATTAAAACCTTTCAGGAGCTGGCGGAAGGACAGTCTGAATTTGATGGGGTTGTTAAGATGGTTACCTACTCCAATAAGGCCTTTTGGGCGCACGGCATAGCAAAACCCATTGTCAATTCCAGAGGTCGTGTAATCGGTATTAAAGGGATATTGATCAACATCAATGAGAAGAAAGAACGCGAACTCATGCTTCAAAAAGCCATTGAGGTGGTAGAGGCTAATAATTCGCGCCTGTTTACTTTTGCCAATTATGTGTCACATAATATCAAGTCTCACGTAAACAACCTGGAACTTACCAGCCAACTCGTAGACACCACTAAACTTCCGGCCGATCAAAAAGAGTTGTTTGTAAATTACAAAGAGATTGCAAATAGTCTTAACAAAACGGTTTCGAGGCTTAAAGAAGTAGTATCAATACAAAACAAAGCTTCAGATCCTTTGGTAGCAATTAGCCTAGAAGAAGCTTTTGAAAAAAGCAAGGAAGAGTTGCGGTCCCTAATTGAAATGGAAGAAGCGTATCTGTATTCCGACTTTTCAGAAACACCCGTAATCAAATATAATCCGGAGTTTTTACACAATATTTTTTGTACGCTTATAAAAAACGGCATCGTTAATAAAAGTCCAGATCGCAAACCCGAAATCAAGGCCTATTGTCTTGAAAATAAAAAGAAGCTGTCTTTAATTGTTGAAGATAACGGAAGGGGTTATGATTTGCAGGGCAATACAGATAAGATATTTCAAATGTCTTCTAACGAAACCAGCAATTCAGACACCAGTCAGAATGTAGGATTGTTTATTGTAAAGAATGAAGTTGAAGCTTTAGGCGGAAAAATTGACGTCACCAGCAAGCTGGGCTACGGCACCAAGTTTATAATTATGCTGTAGTTTCTTGCTCTTCGTTCTTGCCTTTTGCAAAAGCACGCTTATTAAATACCAAAAGCAACCCAACGCCCGTACTAATAGCCATATCGGCGATGTTGAAAACCGCATTAAAAAATGTAAAGTACTTGCCGCCCCACACAGGTAACCACTCGGGCAAATAGCCTTTCCACATTGGGAAATACAACATATCTACTACCCTGCCATGAAAAAGTGTGGCATAGCCGCCATCTTCGGGCATAAAGCTTGCCAACTGACCTGCACTGCTGTCAAAGATCACCCCGTAAAAAACAGAATCTATAATGTTACCAAAAGCTCCCGCAAATATGAGCGCGATACCGGTAATTAATATTTTGGAAGCTCCTTTCCTGACACTGTCATACAACCAGTAACCAATTAAAGGCAGAATACCTATTCTAAAAAGCGTCAGGATAATTTTACCGTAATTACCGGGGATTTGTGCTCCCCAGGCCATACCTTCATTCTCTACAAATAAAATACGGAACCAGTCAAAAACAACAACTTCCTCCTGAAGTTGAAAATGTGTTTTAATATAAATTTTACTGATTTGGTCCACCAGCAAAATCAGGACAATAATCCCTATAGATTTCTTTAATGACATGTACTTCTTTTAATAGCCGAACGCGATTTTTAAATCGCAGGTTCTTCAATTCCTGACACCTTTCCCGCATTTCAACTAAGGATATATAGCGGTAAAGGCGCGTAAAAATACTTAATTTATTCAGATTGGCTTACGCTTATATCGCCATCAATCGTTTTTAGGCTAAGCAGAAAGCTTCCGAAACCGGTTTCTTTAATATTAACAATGCCATTGCGGCTTTCAGCCAGCACTCGCGTATCATTCACTTTCGCCTTGATATTTCCGCGCAGCGTGTTTACAATTCCGTTACCGCGAAAATCATTCAGTATACAGCCTCCTCCTAACAAATTGAGATTGATTTGATTAAAGGCTCCCGTTAATTGCACCGAAGCCAGATCCGAATCCACCCATACTTCTTTATTTAAAGGCATTTCAACATACAATACTACTGATAATACTTTATGCGCCGCCAGCTTATCATCTATATTCTTAAATCCTATGCTACGGCCGGTTTTTATATACCACAGGCCATTTTCTATTTTAGTGTCTAACTTGAGCGTTTCAAAGGTTTCACCTTCCACCTCAGCTGTTACGCTAAATTCTGAACTGCTTGTAGCTTTTACAAACACCTCAAAAACCTGATCAGAATCAATAAATATTCCTTTTACAGATTGCGCATCGAGCGTGTTAAGCATGGTTTTCTGCGAAAAACCGGCAAAGCTTCCCAAAAAAAGAACTAACAAAATGAATTTCTGTAACCGCATAGGGCTCTAAACTAACAAAAAACGCTCCAGAAAAATCTGAAGCGTCTCTTAATCTATACTTGTTAAAAGTTTATTTCTGCATGTTTTTTGCTTCGATGCTCAGTGTAGCGTGAGGCACTAACTTCAAACGTTCTTTATTAATCAGTTTACCTGTTACACGACATATACCATAGGTCTTATTTTGAATACGGTTAAGCGCGTTTCTAAGATCCCGGATAAACTTCTCCTGACGGATGGCCAAAGCAGAATTTGCTTCTTTACTCATAGTCTCGCTACCTTCCTCAAAAGCTTTAAATGTAGGTGAAGTATCATCTGTACCGTTATTCCCATCATTCATATAAGCACTCTTAATAAGGTCAAGATCTTTTTGAGCCTTATCAATCTTTTGCTGAATTAATACTCTGAACTCTTCGAGTTCGGCATCGCTGTAACGTTCTTTAATGTCTGCCGCCATAGTTGTTTACTGTTTTTTAATAGCCAATATTGTTTCTACATCATCAAAAGCAATAGCTATTCCGTTAGTAACCTGCTCTGCAACGTCGAGTTTTGCGGTGAGCGTTTCCATTTTTATATAGTCTAAATTCTCGCTAACGGCTTTCTCGACCTTTCCGTCACGCTGTAATTGTACTTCAATCTTATCGGTTACTTCAAAACCACTGTCTTTACGCAGGTTTTGAATGCGATTAATCAGTTCGCGGGCAATACCTTCATTTTTCAATTCTTCGGTTAGCGTTACATCGAGTGCAACGGTGAGTCCGCCGCCGCTTGCAACTAGCCAACCTTCAATATCCTGAGAGGTGATTTCCACATCTTCGGGCGCCAAAATAACACTTTTTCCATTAATGTCCACCGTGATTTTTCCTTCATTTTCAATAGTGGCTATATCTTTGGCACTCATAGCAGTTATAGCACCGGCTACCAGCTTCATATCTTTTCCAAAACGAGGTCCCAACACCTTAAAATTGGGTTTAATATTCTTCACCAGGATTCCCGAAGCATCATCAATCAGTTCAATTTGCTTGACATTTACCTCAGATTTTATCAAATCCTGTACCGAAAGTATTTCTTCCCGCTGACTCTCATCCAAAACCGGGATCATAATACGCTGTAAAGGCTGCCTTACCTTTATTTTTTCCTTTGCACGAAGCGAAAGCGTTAACGATGAAATGGTCTGTGCTTTTTGCATCTTGCGTTCCAGACTGCGGTCTATTTGTGAAGCATCACTCACCGGAAAATCTGCCAAATGTACACTTTCTGAAGCTTCGCGACCGGTTAATCCGTTCAGGTCTTTATACAAACGATCCATATAAAATGGAGCTACCGGAGCGCCCAGTTTTGCAACCGTAATCAAACAGGTATATAAAGTTTGATAGGCCGAAATTTTATCGTGCGCATACTCGCCTTTCCAGTAACGGCGGCGACTTAAACGCACGAACCAGTTACTCAGGTTTTCCTGCACAAAATCTGAAATCGCACGCGTAGCCTTGGTAGGCTCATAATCGGCGTAAAAAGCATCTACCTGATCGATCAATGTATTTAATTCTGAAAGAATCCAGCGGTCAATCTCCGGGCGGTCTTTCCAGGCAATTTCTTCTTCAGCATAGCTGAAATTATCCAAATTCGCATAAAGCGAAAAGAATGAATAGGTATTATAAAGGGTACCGAAGAATTTACGTTGTACTTCAGTAATCCCGTCCAGATCAAACTTCAGGTTATCCCATGGGTTTGCATTGCTGATCATATACCAGCGGGTCGCATCTGGACCAAAGGTATTAAGCGTCGTAAACGGATCTACTGCATTACCCAAACGCTTCGACATTTTTTGTCCGTTTTTGTCGAGTACAAGTCCGTTTGAGACTACATTTTTATACGCTACATCGTCAAAAGTCATTGTAGCAATCGCGTGAAGGGTATAAAACCATCCACGGGTTTGGTCAACCCCTTCTGCGATAAAATCGGCTTTACGCCAGGTTTTTTCTACTTTCTCTTTGTTTTCAAACGGGTAATGCCATTGTGCGTACGGCATGCTTCCGCTGTCAAACCACACATCGATCAGATCTGCTTCGCGACGCATAACTTTTCCGCTTTGCGAAACCAGTTTTATCTCATCTACCACATTTTTATGCAGATCGATTAAATCATAATTCGCTTCACTCATGTCGCCCGGCACAAAATCTGCAAACGGATCGGCATCCATCACTCCGGCATTTATCGCTTCGGTGATTTTTTCTTTTAGTTCGGCAACCGAACCAATGATGATTTCCTCTTTGCCATCCTCTGTTCTCCAGATTGGCAACGGAATTCCCCAGTAACGCGAGCGTGATAAATTCCAGTCGTTGGCATTAGCCAGCCAGTTGCCGAAACGGCCTTCTCCGGTCGCTTTAGGTTTCCAGTTGATGCCTAAATTTAACTCGTGCATACGATCACGTACATCGGTCACTTTGATAAACCAAGAATCTAGCGGATAGTATAAAATAGGTTTATCGGTACGCCAGCAGTTGGGATAACTGTGCACGTATTTTTCCACCTTGAAGGCTTTGTTTTCTTCCTTTAATTTAATCGCAATCTCAACGTCAACACTCTTTTCGGGTGCTTCACCGTCGTCGTAATACTCGTTTTTAACGTATTTACCTCCAAATTCTTTCAACTCAGGACGAAAACGACCCTGAAGGTCTACAAGCGGTACTAAGTTTCCGTTCTCATCTTTAACAAGCATAGGCGGTACGGGTGGCTCTGCCTGTTTGGCTACCATAGCATCGTCTGCACCAAAAGTGGGTGAGGTATGCACGATACCGGTACCATCTTCAGTAGTTACAAAATCCCCGGCAATCACCCGGAATGCATTTTCCGGATTGTCATGCGGTTGCACATAATCAATCACCGGCTCGTAACGCAACTCAAGCAGGTCGCTGCCTTTGCATTCAGCTACGATTTGATATGGGATCTTTTTATCTTTTTCGCTGAAATTGGTAAAATCTTCCTCACTTTCAGCAACGAAGAATTTTTTAGAGAATTGTTTATCCACCAAAGCTTTAGCACAAACCACCTGAATAGGCTCAAACGTGTACTGATTAAAGGTTTTAACCAATACATAATCGATCTTTTTCCCAACCGTCAACGCGGTGTTAGAAGGCAAAGTCCAGGGCGTGGTCGTCCAGGCAAGAAAACCAAATCCCCCCCCGCCCCCCAAGGGGGAGCTTTTACTTATTTTGAAAGCCTTTTTGAAACGTTCCACATTTCCCCCTTGGGGGGCCAGGGGAAAAAATGCTGTTACTGTAGTATCAGTCACATCCTGATAGGTACCGGGCTGGTTGAGTTCGTGCGAACTTAAACCAGTTCCTGCCTTAGGAGAATAAGGTTGTATCGTGTAGCCTTTGTAAATAAGGCCTTTATCATAAATGTTTTTAAGCAGCCACCATACCGTTTCCATGTATTTGGGCTTGTAGGTAATGTAGGGATCTTCCATATCTACCCAATACCCCATTTGTTCAGTAAGGTTGTTCCACACATCGGTGTAGCGCATTACTGCATTCTTACAGGCTTCGTTGTATTCAGAAACGCTTATTTTTTTACCGATGTCTTCTTTGGTAATGCCGAGTTCTTTCTCAACACCCAACTCTACCGGAAGTCCGTGAGTATCCCAACCGGCCTTACGCTTTACCTGCTTCCCTTTTTGGGTTTGAAAACGACAGAAAATATCTTTAATCGCACGTGCCATCACGTGGTGAATACCGGGCATTCCGTTTGCAGATGGCGGACCTTCAAAAAAGATGTAGGGCTCATTACCTTCGCGGGTTGAGATACTCTTTTCAAAGATTTCGTTTTCCTGCCAGTAGGCTAAAATTTCTTCGGCCACTTTTGGCAGGTCAAGTCCTTTATATTCAGGGAACTTTGTGCTCATGATATGCGTTTTCTAATAAGTGTGCAAAATTAGACAATTTTGGTTAGAAAACAGATGAGGAAAAGCAAGCTGTCAACAGCAGTTTTTCTGAGAATTTATTCCTAATTCAATTCCGGAGCCTGATAAAAAACCTGCATCAGTGCCGGCCTGATGTTCAGATCGTAAATCGCAGTATGCGTTCGGCTGGGGTAAACCCGGTTAGATAGAAAGACAAAAACCAATTCGTTAACCGGGTCTGCCCACACAAAAGTACCGGTAAACCCGCTGTGCCCAAAGCTTGCAGGGCTCACTTCAGGATTGGGATAGGCTTCTGCCAGTGGTTTTTCGGCATTGTTTAAATAAGGTTTATCAAAACCCAAACCGCGGCGGTTATCGTTATCCGGATATTGAACCCGTGTAAATTCGCGCATGGTTTTTTCTGAAATATAACGCTTGCCGTCATAGATGCCCATATTCATATACATCTGTATCAGTTTGGCCAAATCAGCTGCGGTCGCAAACAGGCCTGCATTGCCCGAAACACCGCCCATCAAACTTGCATTCTCATCGTGTACCCAGCCTAAAACCTCCGCTTTGCGGTAGATGGAATCGGCCTCGGTGGGAATGATGCGTTCCTGCGGAAAACCGTGTTGTTCGGGATTAAACATCAAGGTTTTAGCACCCAGCGGGCCGTAAAAGTTTTCCTTAAGATACTGCTCGTACGGCACACCTGTTAGGTTCTCCACAATTTGAGGATAGAGCAAAAACGAAAGCCCCGAATAGGTGTATTTCTTCTCTTCGGAAACTTCAGAGCGGTTGATTTTACGATACATTTTGCGCACAAAACGTTTGTTTAACCACAGGTTGTTATACGTCTGTACCGAAAACCGCCGGGATTTTTTATCGTGTACAAATCGATGCTTAAAGCTTCCGTCTTTTTTAAGTACATCGCTTAAAAAAACAATATAAGGTTCCAGACCGGCCTGATGTGCAAGAATTTCGCGAAGGGTCAAATCGCGTTTATCGCGGCGCCGCTTCCAGGGGGTCCAGTAGGTGCTAAAAGGTGAATCCAGATCGAGTTTACCTGCATCAACCAGCTTCATAATCGCGGGTAAAGCTGCCGTCACTTTGGTCACCGAAGCCAGATCGTATAAATCATCATTTTTAACCGGCTGCAAACTGTCATACGTATGAAACCCGTATGCTTTGTGAAAAATAATACTGCCGTTTTTGGCCACCAACACTTGCGCTCCGGGAAATGCCTGATTTTCAATTCCCAGATTCATTATGGAATCTACTTTGGAAATGATAAAATCAGAATTTACAGGGCGGTAATCGAGTGTATCGTTATAAGTACGGTTAGGCGAATAGGTTTGAGCCTGCACAGAAATAATCTGTAACAGTACAAAACCTAAATAGAAAACGTGATGTAGTTTCAAGTTCATCCCGGTTTTAGTTTAGGCTGAAGTTAGTGTATTTCTAAAAACTATATTTCAACGCCACAATCAAATTCCTTCCGGGCGCTGAAATACCTGAAGAATAGGGGCGATAGCGTTGATCGGTGATGTTTTCCAGAGCAGCGGTAGCTTTCCAGTTTTTGGCAATCTGGTATTCGCTGTAGAGATTGAGCGTGTACCAGCGCGGAGAATAGGGATTACCATTAGCATCAAGCGCGTACAAATAAGCATTGCCTACCTGAGATGGGGCGAGTTCATCAAAATCAAACTGCCCGTTGTAGATCGCAGAAGCATCAAACTTCCAACGCTTCATTCGGTAAATGATATGGGTATTTCCAAAAGTGGGAGCCGCATGACGCAAAGGCGCGTTGCTGCCATCATCTTCTTCCTGACTGCCTTCAGTAATCGTGATTTGCGAGGTAAGCTTTAAGTTTTTAGTAAATAAATATTCGAGGCCGGCTTCCAGACCGTACACTTCAGCACTCGCAGCGTTTTGTATGGCCTGCACAGTGCTGGGCTCGCCCTGATAATCAATAATGGTTTCACCATTTAAACTATAATCGCGGCGTACCAGCGCATTATTCAATTTGGTGTAATAGGTCGCAAAATCCAAACGCAACTTTTCGCCTACGCGCAAACCGGCGCCAATTTCGGCATTGTATGCATATTCCGCTTTTAAATCGGGATTGGGCACTACAACTGAACCGGGTTCGCTGTCAAAAATCTTCCCGATATCATCAATGTTGGGCGCACGAAACGCAGTCCCCAGATTGAGGCGTAAATTAAGTGTTTCGTTGGTTTGCCAGTTTAAGCCTGCTGAGCCGGTGACATTCCCAAAATTTAAATCAGCCTCTTTAAACGGAAAATCGTAAAAGGTATCATCAAAACGGGCATTTAGAAAAATCTGGTTGTAGCGCAGTCCGGTCTGAAACGTTAAATCTTCAGCTAAATCAAACTGCCCGCTTACATAAGCAGCGAGGGATTGCCAACTTGAGTCATCGGGATAGCGGCTGGCTGTGGGTGCTTCTTCCCCAGTAGTGATATCGGTTTGTTTACCGTATGAACCGATTTTATTCAAAACATATTCTAAGCCGTAAAACAAACGATGTTCCCGCCATTTTTTAGTAAAATCGGCACTTAGCGAATACGCATTAACCTGCTCTTGGGTGGTGAATAAGTCTGTTTTTCCAAAATCCCGGTCGTTTCGGCTTTCTTCAAAATACTGAATAACCGCATTCAGCTTAGCTTCATCATAGAAATCGCCATTTCCTTTTTTATCAATCTGAAAATTACCCATAAACCAGGTTTGCGGCCCGTAATACCACTCGGCTGCACGCAATTGACGGTCGCGCTTGCGGGTAAGCCTATCATAACGGGCATAATCGGAAGTGGTGCTGTAATGCAGACCCAGGTTAAAATCCCAAATCGCATTAGGCATAAAACGTATTTTTTGTGTGAGATTGAGCAGATCATATCCGGTGGGCACCTGTACCAGTGGATTGTCGTTTTCAACAACGCGATCCACACCATTTTCCGTAACAACATATTCAGACCTTAAGTAATCGTCCGGGCCGTGCTCGCCCATACGTAAATCATCAAAATCCGAATAACTGATGCTGCTTAAAAAAGCCCATTTTTTTCGGCCGATATTGAGCTCGACGTGACCCGTTTTTTCGTTGTTTGCGGTAGCGTATCGGGTTAAAGCCATTCCGCTTAAAGCGGTGTTATCTTCAAAAGAAAAAGCCGTTCTTTTGGTATAAAAATTCATTACCCCGCCTACCGCGTCGCTACCATAAATCACCGAGCCCGGACCTAAAATAATTTCAGTTTGGTCCACACTAAAGGGATCTATATTAATCACGTTTTGCAGGTTTCCGGAGCGAAAAATTGCGGTATTCATCCGCACGCCATCTACGGTGATCAGCAAGCGGTTAGTAGAAAAACCACGTATCATCGGGCTACCGCCACCCAACTGACTTTTTTGAACAAAAACCTGCCCGCTTTGATCTAACAAATCGGCTGCAGTTTGTGGATTTTTAAGCTCTACATCTTCGGCATCCAACGAAATGATTTTTTGGGCGACTTCGCGCTCTTTTTGCTCAAACTTTGATACCGAAAGCACCACCTCATTCAGCAGGTTTTCATCATCTGCCAGATAAACCACATTACCTGCGGCAATGAGTGCTGCTTTTGTTGTTTTTTTTGTGAGATGAGAAACGTGAGAAATAAAAATCGTCTCTCCATTTGTAAATGCCGAAACATCGACCCGGCCATCTGCATCAGAAACTGCGGAATGGCTTTTTTCGGTATTGTAGAGACTGGCATTTTCAATCGCTTCGCCGGTCTGAAGATCTAAAACGCGTATCTGCTGCGCGAAAATTGCACAACCGAAGTTGATAAAAAAAAGGAGCGTAAAAAGAATCCGCATATTGGATTTTTAGTTGAACAAGCTGCTCAAAACCGCCAAAGACTTTGGCTTTTTAAAGCCGTGCAAATGTAATTCATAATATGCGAGCAGCATATTTACAAAGCTTGTTCTTAGTTTTTGGTTTAGTTTAATCTCAGAAAGTGCATCAAAATTTGTACCCAATAGGGCTTTGAGCGTTTCTAAATTCTCTTCGGAAACACTGTAGCGGCTTTCTATGGTTTCAAACAAACCCGTCTCAAGATTGAAGTATTCGTGAGCTGTAGCAGAGGTATCGGGATAAAAGCCCAGGTATTTCGTTAATTCCAACAAAAACAACAAATGAAAATTAGCCGAATGTCCGTGCAGATCGAGCCATAAAAAGGCGTGCTCTAAAAAGGCAAAAAGCGGGCGGTTGGTCTCTTCTTCCTGTATCGAATTCCGCAACATTTCAGAAAGAAACAGTACAATGCTCGATTTAAAAATATCGGTATGTAGACTGATGTAGGGCTGGGTCACTTTGGCATCGCGTATACTCTCTAAGGTTCCCTTATCTTTATGCATCGCAACCAGCTCGAGTTGCATGGCAGGCTGAAACATCGCCGTACGCAACTTTCCTTTTTTAGACTTAAGAATGCCGCGCAATAAATAGGATTTAAGGCCGGCTTCTTCGGTATAACATTTTACAATAAGGTCTGCCTCACCATATTTTAAAGCCGAAATCACCAGTGCCTTTGTTGTTACCAGCATCAGCGTATGATCATAAGTTTAACCACCTTAGTCTCGACCGCATCCTCTCCGGTTATCAAAATAAAGTACACTCCGGATGCTACCTTATTCCCTCCAAAAACGGTCGTATCCCATTGAATACTTCCCCCTTCTGAAACGGCTTCGTGAACCAAATTGCCGTTCAAATCGGTGATTTTCACATTGGCACGTTCGGTTAAGCCATCTATAGTTACCTGACCGGTAAACTGCGGTCTTACCGGATTGGGAAACACCCGTGCTTCTTCAAGGGTTTCATTAGGGGCGACAGCGAAACCGGAATACGAAACCAGACCCAAGGGAGTCGCAAAATAGACTTCGCCACTTACCTGATCTATCGTTATATCCTGAATATTATTAGAAGGGAGCGGGGAATTTGAAGTATCAAACTGTAGTAAGGTTTCCTGACCATCAGCGCTAAAGTAAAACACACCGCTTGAAATGGTGCCTACCCATTTATTGTTATTGCCATCAACAGCGATAGAGCGAATAACCTGATCATTAAGCAGCTCAACCGCAACACCATTTTCTTCTATGATTATGGGCCGAGCTTGCAACTCAGGATTTTCAAACATTTGAGCTGGTGAAAACAACACCCGTAATCCCTGAGCAGTACCTATCCAAAGACTTCCGTTTACATCAACAGCAAGTGCCTGTACCGCGTTTGAGGGTAAATTGGACCGTTCGGCATCCAGGCGCGCAAAACGATTGGCATCGGGATCATAACCAATTAGTCCGCGGTTTGAAGAGCCGAAATAGATGTTTTGCTGCCTGCCTATTACGAGTTCCGTATAGCCTTCAACCATCGGAAAATCCGGTATAAGTTCAGCAATTGATATCCCCTGAATCTGGTCTCCGGTTTTGCGCGCAAGGGCATTTTCAACCTGACTGTTGTTCATCCACAACGTACCATTGCGATCAAAGGCAGCACCATTGATACGCACATCTGTTGGGTTGACCGGAATATCGCTCAATCCCGTGTTGGTCTCATCGTAGATTTTTACAGCCACTTCTTCAACCACTTCAAGCAAACCCTGATTATACGAACTTAAAAATACCTGTGAGAAGTCTTCGGGATTGTAGGTGATATTGGTCAGATTATTGGCTCCCAAAAGTTCACTGTAAGGGATGTTTTGCCAGCCATTTTCTGAAGTGAGATGTGATGCGCCCCGCTGTTTTAAGGGAAACGGATTATAATTTGCCGAATAATCCCCGTAAACCACCCACAGCTGATCGGGTGCAGCTTCGATACTGAAGGGATCATTGCGCAAGGGTCCGTCTGGTAAAATCTGTAAGGGAGCAGACGTATTATCTGCAATCAAAAGCATTCCGCTTTGCGAAGTACCCGCATAAATCTGTCCGTCGCTAAAAAGTCCGGAAGTATAAAGCCCCGGAAATTCCGAAAATAATGGGATGGTTGTGCTACGCACCCCGTTTTGGTCATAAACCAAAATACCATCGGGAAGGCTTATGCTTAGATGGATTCCATTAGTTTGAAAATCAACCGGAACTGCCGGAAGCGTTTCAACAGTGGTAAAACCGGTGCCGTTATATTCCTGTAGACTGCGGTCTGTTTTTAAACCCACAAGTTTTTCGCCCAGCACCTGTATTCCCAGCCACCCTGAAGCATCGAGACGCTCCCAATTGCGAAAATCAATCAGGTTTGCATTAGTAGCATTTGCACGTTGCAAACCGGCCGTAGGCGATGCTGCATAAATAAATCCATCAAAAATGGTAGTTTGCGCGATAGGAATGCGCGAACCATTAGGACCTATAAAATAGGAATCGTCAAACTCCAGACGCTGCAAATCAAATAACGAAATACCAAAACCGCTTGCGATGTATAGGGTATTTTCAAATTCCTGAAAGCTGTTGATGATTTTCTCCTGCGGAAGGATAACTGGTTTATCGCGAATGGCAACCAGAGTTCGTACGTTTCCGTCAGGCAAAACCAAATCTAAAAGTCCCGAAGCATAACCTACAAAGAGTATGTCATATGCTTCCGAATAGTGCAAAGCGCTTATTTGCTCACCTGTAAGCCCCTGTATCGTAGAATAGGTTTTGATCTCATTGGTATTAAAGTCATAGCTGAAAACCGAATTTTGAGCAGCGGCAAAAACCCGATTGCCACCCGGCGTAACCGCAGTGATAGTACTATAGGAGAAATAGCCGGTCCAGGAATCTGAGTAATCCTGAGCTCTGACCAGAGTAACCAGTACCAAACAAAGAAATGTGAGTAATTTAGGTTTCATAGCCCGTTTTGAAGCAAGCTAAAAGTACAATTTCTGATATAAAAAAACCCCGGGATTGTCCCGGGGCTAATTTGATCTATAAGTAACCGCTGTTTTAAACGATTCCCTGAGCCAACATGGCGTCTGCGACTTTTACGAAGCCAGCAACGTTTGCCCCTTTTACATAGTCAACAAAACCATCTTCCTGCTTACCATATTCTACACACGACTTGTGAATATCGTACATGATCTCGTGAAGCTTTTTATCAACCTCCTCTGCAGACCAGTTATAACGGATGCTGTTTTGAGACATTTCAAGACCTGAAGTTGCAACCCCACCAGCATTAGATGCTTTACCTGGAGAAAACAATATTTTGGCTTTAAGAAAAACTTCAATTGCCTCAGGTGTACATGGCATATTTGCTCCTTCTCCAACGCTCATTACACCGTTTTTAACCAAAAGTTCGGCATCTTCCTTATCTAACTCATTTTGAGTTGCACAAGGCAGAGCGATATCGCATTTAATACCCCAGGGCGCTTTACCTTCATGGTATTCTGCATCCGGATATTTATCTAAATATTCCTTAATACGACCGCGACGCTCGTTTTTGATTTCCATAATGAAAGCCAGTTTTTCTTTACCAATACCGGCTTCGTCGTAGATAAATCCATCAGAATCTGAAAGAGTTACCACTTTTGCATCAAGCTGTGTTGCTTTCTCAGCGGCATATTGCGCAACGTTACCCGATCCTGAAATCACGATGGTTTTACCAGAAATCTTTTCACCTATATTATTCAGCATATATTTGGTGAAATATACATTACCATAGCCGGTTGCCTCAGGTCGAATTTTAGAACCGCCATATGACAATCCTTTTCCGGTTAAAACGCCGGTAAATTCATTCCGAATGCGTTTGTACTGACCAAACATATAGCCAATCTCGCGACCACCAACACCTATATCACCCGCAGGCACGTCAGTATTAGGGCCTATGTGACGATAAAGTTCAGTCATAAAGCTCTGGCAAAAGCGCATTACTTCTGCGTCGCTCTTACCTCTTGGATTAAAATCGGAACCGCCTTTACCACCTCCCATAGGCAATGAAGTAAGACTATTTTTGAAAACCTGTTCAAAACCTAAAAACTTTAAAATACTCAGGTTTACCGAAGGGTGAAAACGCAAACCACCTTTGTAAGGACCTATTGCAGAGTTAAACTCAATACGATACCCTTTGTTCACTTGTGTTTCGCCATTATCATCTACCCAGGGAACTCTAAACAGAATAGCACGCTCCGGTTCAACCATACGTTCTAAGAGTTTTTTACCCTGGTATTTGGGGTTGTTTTCTATAAATGGAATAACCGTCTCTGCGACCTCCTGAACCGCCTGAATGAATTCGGGTTCATTAGGATTTGCCTTTTCAACAGAGTCGACAAACTTTTTTATGCTATCTGTCATTTTTAAGTTTTTTTAGAATTTATAATTTTTAAGGCTCTAATTCTGCGCAAATATATGATATCGTCAAAAATCACCTTCATATTTTTAGATATTCTTAATATTGAAAATCCATTTTTATCAAATTTCAAATAAAAAATAGATGATAAACACAATTTTAGGTTAAATTGCAAGTTTTCCTATATTTGTACACGAATATTTTCCCCAAACCTAATGAATACCAAAATCTTACTTGTGATATTGTCCTTTTGCCTTTTAGTGCCATTCTCCGGTAAAGCACAACTTGGCTTTTCTCATGAGGTGGGGATCATTGCGGGCCCTTTATTGTTTCAGTCAGATTATGGACTGCGAAATAATTATGACACCAATATCAACAATCAGGGTCTGGGCATTGGTATTGTGCACTATATGAACTTTGCTTACCGCGCTGATTGTAACTGCTACTCCAGAGACACCTATTTTAATGATCATTTTAAGCTGCGTTCTGAGGCTGACTTACATTATACCAAATTAACTCACGAAGGCTACGAATCTGAAAAACAAAGCTTAGGAGGCCTACAATTGCGCTCTCATACCGGAAGCTCTTTAGTTTTTGAGCTGGGTATGCAGCTCGAGTATTTCCCATTAAGCATTAGAGATTTTCAGGCAGGGGCTTTTAAAATTGCGCCTTACATCTCTCTTGGAGCGCATTATGTAGGCTATCAACCCAAATATGAATCCAGCCTCGATACTCCCGGCGCCCTACCCGAAGACATTTATTTTAATCCCTTTTTAGTGGGTGATGGCGAATTGGGAGGTATTGATGATAGTCCAGGCAATACTTGGGCAATTACAAGCAGCGTGGGTATTCGCTATAAATTGAACTTTTTAAGTGATATCAACCTGGAGTTGCGTTATCACCGCTATTTTTCAAACTGGGTAGATGGTCTCAACCCAGATCAGGAATTTTACCCTCCTAATAAATATGACGACTCTATCGTATGGCTCAATATTGGGTATATTTACTACCTCAACTATTAAAAGCCGGCTTCTTTTAACCTAAGGCCTGCTTTAAGTCTTCCAAAAGATCATCAATATCTTCAATACCTACACTCAGGCGAATGAGTGAATCTTTGATTCCGGTTTTTTGACGTTCTTCTTTAGGTATACTGGCGTGTGTCATTGTCGCAGGGTGTCCTGCAAGGCTTTCTACGCCGCCCAAACTTTCAGCAAGGGTAAACACTTTTAATTTTTCAACTACTTCAACCGCGCCCTCGAGGGAATCATTTTTAGTTGTAAACGAAACCATTCCTCCAAAATCGTTCATTTGCTTTTTGGCCACATCATGATTGGGATGATCTTCAAAACCGGGCCAATATACCTGATCTACCTTAGGATGACTCTTTAAGAAATGAGCGACGGCTTTCCCGTTCTCACAATGTCTTTGTAAGCGTACGTGTAGGGTTTTTATTCCGCGAAGCGCAAGAAAACTATCTTGCGGGCCACAAACAGCACCACTTGCATTTTGTATAAAATACAGCTTATCTGCCAGTTCTTTATCACGCACAACCAGGCCACCCATAACTAAATCGCTATGGCCACCGAGATACTTGGTCACACTGTGCATCACGATATCTGCGCCTAGATCCAAAGGCTGCTGCAGGTACGGAGTTGCAAACGTATTGTCAACAGCAAGTAATAAGTTATGAGCTTTAGCGACTTTAGAAACCGCTTCAATATCAATAATGTTCATCATTGGGTTAGTAGGAGTCTCTACCCAAATGAGTTTGGTTTTTTCGGTGATTGCAGCTTCAATTTTTGAGGTATCCTGCATCGGTACAAAATGAAATTTAAGACCAAAATCCTCAAATATTTTGGTAAACAAACGATAGGAACCACCGTATAAGTCATTAGTTGAAATGATTTCGTCTCCAGGCTTAAAAAGCTTCAACACCGCGTCAATCGCAGCCAAACCAGAGCCAAAAGCGAGGCCAAACTCCCCATTTTCAATACTTGCCAGTGCATCTTCAAGCGCTTTACGGGTAGGGTTTCCGCTTCGCGAATATTCAAAACCTTTATGACCTCCCGGTGTAGTCTGGGAGTAAGTCGAAGTCTGGTATATTGGAGGCATCACGCTTCCGTAAGCGGGATCAGTATTGTGTTGCCCTCCGTGAATGGTTTTGGTATTGAATTTCATATCCTCAAAAATTTCATTAACTAGCACGTAAATGTAGGAAGCCCAAGCTCCATTCCCAAAATTGGCTGTATCTTTATTTAATGTTTAACACGAAATGAATCTGATTTGAAAAAAGTAAGTCTGGTCCTTGTTTTATTAATATTTTTAGTTGCCTGTCAAAATGAAGAAAAACCCCTCACCTATGATTTAAAAGTTATCAAGGCTGAAAATTTATCTCTTTGCGACGAGGGTTTATGTCCTGAAATTTCTATAGACAAAATTACCATGGGAGGTGGTGCCTTTGCCGACACCATCAATAAAGCTGTTGAGCAGCACCTCATCAATTTACTTATCATTGATCCCGACGAAGTTAACACGATAACAAGCCTTGATGAAGCTCTTAAAAATTTTGTTCAAAATTACCGGGTATATCGAAATGATTTTCCCGAGGCAATACCGGAATATGAGGTTAGCAGCACATCATCAATAAGCTTTGACAACGGCAAACTCCTGTGCCTGGCTTTTGATGATTATACCTACTACGGCGGTGCCCATGGCTATGGCAGCACCCACTTTATCAATTTTGATGAAAATACAAAGGAGGTTCTTACAACTGAAACACTTTTTAAAGATCTGGAAGGTTTTAAGATTCTTGCGGAAAAGCGATTTAGAAGTCAATACCAGCTAGCCCCCAAAGAGGACCTTGGCGAAACCGGGTATTTTTTTACCGAAGACAACTTTGATTTACCTCAAAACATTGGCTTTAAAAATGACCAACTCATTTTGCTATACAATCCGTATGAAATTGCCTCTTACGCAGAGGGACAGCTCATTTTAAGATTTGATCTTGCCGAGGTTAAAGATTATCTTAATCCTAATTTATAGCGTGGCGTAATGCCAGGACAGAACTCAAGTGTAAGCCTTCGTAAAAATTTTTATACGCAATAGCTTCATCTACGTTAGTCAGCCTACTATCTATTAATGTCGTGATGCTGTTGTAGGTTTTAAAAACTCCGGCTTCATAATCCTTTTGTTTTGCTATTAGATACTGAATAACAGCTCTTTGATCATAAGGCAGGAAGCTAAACTGTATGCCTCATAGTTTAAAGATTGGGGACGCGAAAGATTTTTGAGTCACAATCACCTATAACTTGAGGATATCATCAAAATTTTAATTTTTCAGAATTTATATCTAAAACCAACCATATGATCTCCATTAGTATTGATGTAACTGAGTTCCATATGTTTTTGTTGATATTCTGATGTAAACAATAAATTACTACCTAATCCTATAGCTGCTCCGGCAATTACGTCTAACATATCGTGTTTCTTTGAGTCAACACGACTGGCGGCTGTGAAACCAGCAATTGCATAAGCCGGAATACTGTACTTAAAACCATAACGACGGTGAATAAAACCTGCACTGTGAAATACCGTAGATGTATGTCCAGAAGGAAACGAGTTATCATTACTTAGATCTGGCCGTGGTTTATTAATTGTTGTTTTAAGACCGTAGGTGAGTGCTTCGGTAAGAACAAATCCTTTTGTAAACTGCCAGGCTCCTTTGGTATCGCCTTTAATAAGCGTGGCTCCAAAAGTTGCAACAGGCAGCGCAAATAGAGCAATATCACCAATTTTTTGAGTTGTACCTATTTGAGGTTTGGTCTCACTGGTGTCTTGAGAAAAAGCAGCGGTCTGCATAAACAGACAACTTGTAATGAAAATCAGGAATAAAAGTGAGCGTAAATTATTAAGAGTGGAATACTTCAAAGAGAAATAGGGTTTTAAATGATTATACGGTCACGTTTTTATTTCGCTTGTGCGAAACAACAATCAGTATGCATATAAGAATAACAGAAACAACCGATGCCTGAAGGGTTCCCAGGTCAAGACCGCCACTGGCAAGAGGTTTGGTTAAAAAGTCTCCAAATGTGGCACCAAAAGGTCTCGTAAATACAAAAGCGACCCAGAACAGCAATACCTGATTGATTTTAGAGAAATAATGCAGTAACATAACCATACCAATAATAGCTGCAGTTACCAAAGCACCCCTTAAATAACTCAGGCCAATCGCATCACTCAGATAATCCCCAAAAGCTGTACCCAGACTGTTTGATAACAAAACGGCGGCCCAGAAAAAACATTCTTTTGAACGTTGAATAATAGGGTAAACGGCCAGGTTTTTAAACTTAGCGTACCATCCCACCAACGTTAGAATGAGAAGCGAGAAGAGCACAAGACTTCCCCAGATATAGCCCAGACCCAGACTTCGATCCATAAAATCAGAAATTTCAGTTCCCAGTGTAGTCGTGGCAATTATGACCAGCCAAAAATATAACGGCACGTATTTTTTAGCATTGAGCTGTATAGCCAGCACGATTGCAAAAAAAGCGAGTGTAATTGCGATACCTACTGTATAACCGAGGCCCAGCGTTTGTGCAATAAAATCGCCCAAGGTTTCCCCGAGCGTGGTAGCGATAATCTTCATAATCCAAAAGAGAATAGTGATTTCAGCTACCTTATTTAATCCTGTTGAGCTCATAACCTGAAGTTTTTAGGATCTAAAGTTAAATCCCAATTCTAAAGACATTTTAAAGAGGTTACTCCTTGGGATTTTTAATTTATTCTAATTCCTAAAACTTATAATTAAAGCCTACACGCACGATCTGGGTCTCGTAATAATTCTCGTAAACCGCAGTAAAACCGTTACCGGTAAGGCGTTGTCTTAGGCCAAAACGGTTGAACAAATCGGTTGAAGAGAGGCTGAGCTCGCCACGTTTATCCCAAATTGATTTTTTAAAACCAAAATCAACCGAATAGCGCGCCAATTCTTCTCCCTGCGGAATGTTCTTTTTAGAGTAGTATAAACCGGTAAGCTGCGCTTCCATCTGTAGCGGAAGCTGAACCGTATTGGTGATTTTAAAATCTCCTGCAATATCGCTTGATTTTTCAATAGTAAAAGGCCGCTCGTACGGAAACAATAAGGTTCCCTGAAAGGCATCGATCCCATTACTATAAATGTTGAAACTGGACGAAAGTTTCCAGTGATCGGTGAGATCCTGACTGAATAATACTTCAACTCCGGAGTTGGTGCTGTGACCCGTGTTTTGGTAAATTCGGTTTACAATATCGTATTGCGGATTGCTGTTGTCTATGCTAAATATACGCTGATAAGCTCCATCTATATTGCGGTGATACACCGCAGAAAATAACGAACCGTTTTCCCACGAAAAGCGGTGCGCCAACTCAATTGTATTGGTAAATTGAGGTCGTAAATAGGGATTCCCAACTTTTAAAAGTTCGGGATCATCGTACTTGGGAAAAATGCGCAATTCCGGTTCTCCCGGACGGTCTACCCTGCGGTTGTAAAAGAGCGAAATTTTATTTTCGGTATTCAGCTTATAGGTAAAGCGTACGCTGGGAAAAAGCTCAAAATAATCATAGTTGTCATTGGTATTGTAATATGTATTTTGTGGATCAAGCTTGTAGGAGACTTCCGTTTGCTCGGCGCGTAACCCGGCTTCTACATCAAATTTTTCCTGCTCTAGTAAATAATTGACGTATGCACCGTAGAGGTTTTCGCTCCACTTCGAATAGTCCCCAAGATTGGGATAAATGATGGATTGATTGCCACGCATAATGGTATAATCTACCGGAAGCCTTCTAAACCTTCCTTTTGCTCCTAATTCAATTTTACCACTGCTTAGCGCACGGGTATAATCTACTGCCGCAAGCGTCGTGTGTTCAATCGCACGAATGTTTGTCATATCACGCCCAATACGCACTGCAGAGCTGTCGTTTAGAAAGTAGCTTTCATCCTCAAGACCTCGGGTATATTGTAGGTTTGCAGCAAGTGAATGCCCGGCCTGCTCAAAATTGTGTTTGTAATTAATCGCTGCATTAATAAAGCTGGTAATTTCTTCTTCTTTCCACGTATAGAGTCGGTTTCTAAGATTTTGATTGAGATTGATAAATGCAACCTGTGAGGTGTCAATGTGTTTTTCGCGGTCAAACATCCCCGAGAACGTAAGCATATCATTTTCGCTCAATTGATAGTCTACACCGCCTGAAATAATAGATCGAAATTGCTTTCTATTCTCAGGAACCTGAGACAGGATATTACGCCCATCATCGTAAAAACGGCTTGTGAATTCATTGTTAGGTAAAGCTTTCTGAATGATAAACTGGCTTTGTAAAAAGTAGTTGAGTTTGCCCGTTCTGTAATTGAGGTTTAAACTGGGAATGAGTTTTGGATTCACCGAATAACTGCCAAAATCTGTTGGGGTGTCGGGTTTGCGTTTGCCAAACGCGCCCAGACCAAAAGAAATTCCGGCATCCCCATTAAAGCCGGTTTGTTTTTCTTTTTTGTAAATGATATTTACGATGCCGGCAAAACCATTTGCATCGTATTTGGCTGAAGGATTGTTGATGATTTCTATACGTTCAATATTTGCAGCCGGGATGTTAGAAAGGCCTTTTTGGTTGCCAAACCCGGTAAGACTTGATTGCTTACCGTCGATAAGAACCACAACTTTATCGCTACCACGTAAAACAACTTTGCCTTCCTGATCAAAGGCGACACCGGGCATCGTTTTCATCGCATCAAGCACAGACCCGCCCGCTTGAGCAAGATTTTCATCAAGACTAAACGATTTTTTAGCTAGATCTGCACTTACGGCGGCTTGTTTTGCCAGGATTTGGACTTCGGTTAGAGCTTCTGCCGAAGGTGTCATTTGAATTTTACCAAAGTCAAATATGGGGTTGAGGCCTCCGGCAGTAATTTTACGAGCTACGTTTTCATAACCTATAAAAGAAATCTCCAAATTATAATTCCCGGTTGGCAGGTTATTTAAGCTGAAAGCACCTGATTCGTCTGTAATGGTACCGGTTACCGTTGAACCATCCTGAGCATTTTTAAGGACGACATTTACAAAAGGGAGCGGTTGTGCATTTTCTTCGACCACAGTACCCTGAATGACGATAGTTTTTTGAGCATAAGAGGCGAATGTGGTAAAAAATAAAACAGAGAGCAAAAAGCGGTTTATCAGCATAGCAAATTTAGTTTGGCGTAAAACTAAAAGAGCATTCTTAAGGAAATTTAAAGTTTATCGATCTTAGGTAAAGAACTTTATTTCAAAACAATGAAAGCCTATATTTTCTGTAGAATCAGCTTTGTTTTTAAAGGAATAGGACGGGTAAAACCCGTAATGCTCACAGATTTTTTTTACAATTGAAAGACCAAGACCTGTTGAATCTTTTTGATTTCCTTCTTTATAAAACCGGTCAAAAACCTGGGTAGCGTCTTTGAGCTCCTGAACGCCGGCATTACATATCTGAAGACTTTTAGCTGTAAATTTTATTAAAATAGGCTGATTTTCAATCGTGTATTTTACTGCGTTTGAAATCAGATTTGTGCATAGAATCTGAGCCAGATGTGGGTCCATTTTTACTTGAAGCGGTGTGTTTCCCTTCAATTCAAATACAGTATCGGTTAGCTCTCTAAAGTTGCCGGTAATTTCTACGACTATGTTTTTTATAGAAATTTCCTCTTCCTGAGTAAATTGATTGTTCTCAATTTTTGCCAGAAGAATCAGACGTTTATTGAGGTTTTTTAATCGCCTTATATCGTCTTGCAAGGCCGATAACATCACGTACTGTCCTTCACTTAGATCGGGTTCATTAAAACCGGTTTCAATTTTTGCCTGCATCATAGCAAGTGGTGTCTGGATTTCATGGGATACATCTTCTGTAAACTGTTTGAGATTACGGTAATCGACCTGAATTTTTGAAGTAAGATGTGCCACTTCCTGGTTGAGTTCGTCAAATTCCAGAATATCAGACTCCTCAAGGTGTATAGGCTCATCAGATTTTACATTGAAGCTTTTTATTCGAGCCAGATTATTGAAAAAGGGTTGCCACAGTTTAGCATTTCGGGAGCGATTGAGATAAAAGAGGAAGACAAATGCTAAAACTATTAATAGTAAAAAGATAAAAACTATAGCAAGCAAAATCTGTTGGGATTCAATAACCATCGCCCTAACGGTTATGCGGTAGTTTGTACCATTGATTAACTTGGTGCCCGACAGCTGCCTGAATAACTCGACCTCGTCCTGTAGCGGGTCATAAATAAGCGTGTCTTTTAAGCTGTTTTTTTGTTGGATTTTTGATTTTGCAATGGCGATTACGGGAGGAATATCCTGAATATTAGGATTGGATTGCAGTAAATGCTCAACCCGATCTTTTGTAGAAAGTAATTCTTCTTCAATCTCATTCTGTAGAAGCGATTGAGTGTAAAAATAGAGTGCGACACCAGAAAGCAACATAAAAGCAATACTGTTGAGTAAAAATGCTTTTGAAGCCTTACGAAGCAGCGGTGTCTTTTTTAAGGCTTTCATTTATATCGCAGTAAATTTATATCCGGTTCCATATGCAGTCTGAATGTATTTTGCTCCTTCGGTAGTTAATTTCCTACGCAGGTTATTGATGTGGACATAAATAAAATCAAAATTATCCAGCATATCACTGTCATCTCCCCACAGGTGTTCTGCAATTATGGCTTTAGATAAAACACGTCCCTGATTGGTGATAAAGAATAAAAGTAAGTCGTATTCTTTTCGCGTAAGCGAAATAGCTTTTTCATTTACAAACGCTGTACGTGAAGCTGTATCCAGTCTTAATTCGTGAAAGGTTATACTGTCATTTCCGCCAAAACTGCTGCGTCTAAGCACTGCTTTAATGCGAGAATTGAGTTCCGCCAAATGAAAAGGTTTGGTTATATAATCGTCTGCACCCAGGTCGAGTCCTTCCAGCTTATTTTCAAGAGAATTGTTTGCCGAGATGATAATCACTCCACAACTCTTGTTTTGTGCCTTGAGCCTTTTAAGCAGGTCGAGTCCGCTACCTGTAATTAAATTGATGTCGAGAACAGCAATGTCGTAATCGTAAAGTTCTAATTTTTCAGAAGCTTCATTAAAGTCGGCTGCTTGCTCGCAAATATTAGCCTCATCAGAAAGGTAATTAACGATTGCATCCCGTAAATCCTGTTCATCTTCTGCAATAAGAAACTTCATAAACCCAAAATTTAAACCAAATGTATGGCTTGTTTTTAAAGATATTCTAAAGTTGTTGAATTGTTCTGAAAATTACGGTTCACCCGGTGAGGCCCTTTCGCTTTGCTCTATTATAAATATGACCTTTCTAATAAATAGATATCACATCATCAAAATTAAGATTGACGTTCTTATTAAAACTTCTGAATGCTACTAAAATAAAGGTGTAGCCTTTAGCATTGCCAATACGGCTAGCAGCTTAAGTTTGCTATAGCCTGATTATCATATTCAAAAAAAGAATCAAAAACGACTTGGTTTTAATTTTGACCTATACGTGCTATAAATATAAATAGAGGAGTTTACGTTGATTGCAAGTTTGCTTTTAATATCGTTTCCTCTCGCTTTTCTCAAACCAAACCTATAGCATGGCGTAATGCCAACACCGAACCCAGGTGTATACCTTCGTGGAAATTATTATACGCAATAGCTTCATCTACGTTAGTCAGCGTACTATCCATTGATGTCGTGATGCTGTTGTAGGTTTTAAAAACTCCGGCTTCATAATCCTTTTTGGTTTGATCCAGAGTAGTAAAAAGCAACTCCTTGATTTCATCAACTTCGGCTTGTGTGACATCTCCTTCAGGCTTTGTGCCTTTTCTATATTTGGCTATGATTTCATCTGAAACCAAAGCCGGAACATCTGAAAATTTATAAACCAGAATTTGCTGTGTAGCCACCAGATGTGCGATATTCCAGAAGATGTTATTGTTATAACCTTGCGGTATTTTGTTTAGATCTTCTACGGAAAATGTTTCCAGGTAATTTTTTAAAATAACTCTGGTTTTGTACGTGTTTTTAAGTGTAAAATCGAGAATAGGATTCATAGGTTCAATTTGGAGTAACCAGTCTCGTGGCAAGCCTACGAGGCAGGTGTTGGAAACAATTTTTTCATTTTAAGAAAAGCCATGTGCATTATACCCTTGGCGGTGCCAATAAAAGTACCGTTTTAGCTTAAAATATAATTACTTTGCAGGGCATTAATTAATAAAACAATCCGTTTTGAAAAAAATATATTACCTCTCGACCTGCGATACGTGCACCCGTATTATGAATGAAATTGAATTGCCTCAGGCATTTATAAAGCAGGACATCAAAACAGACCCGCCTACCGAAGAGCAACTTGATGAACTCTACAACCTTAGCGGGAGCTACGAAGAGCTTTTTAACAAACGTGCACGCCTGTATCGAGAGCGTGGCCTCAACAATGAAAAGCTTGATGAAGAAAAGTATGCCGAATTGATTTTAGAACATTACACTTTTTTAAAACGCCCTGTGATTGTAAACAACGATCAGATCTTTATTGGCAATAGTAAAAAAACGGTAGCAGCTGCGAAAGAAGCTATTCACAACTAAGCTTTTTTATGAGCAAACGCACGCTGGCGCTCATCGCAGCAACCCTGGCCGGAACAATCTACGGTATTAACCATACGCTGGCTAAAGGCGTTATGCCTCAATTTATTAGTCCGTTTGGGTTTATCTTACTCCGGGTTCTGGGAGCTTCGGTACTGTTCTGGATCGTAAGTCTGTTTACCAAATCTGAAAAGATTGACCGCAAGGATTATTGGCGCCTGCTGGGCTGTGCCTTTTTTGGAATGTTTATCAATATGCTGGCCTTTTTTACCGGTTTACAATTATCTACTCCGGTAAACAGTTCGGTGATTATTACCCTAAGCCCCGTAATTTTATTGGTGCTTTCGGCCCTGTTTTTAAAAGAAAAAATTTCAGCTTTAAAAATTCTGGGAATTGCAATTGGTATGCTGGGAGCTTTGGTTCTGGTACTTTTTGGCGCCTCGACTCAACAGAACGCGCCTAATATTCCGTTAGGGAATATTATGTTTTTGATAAACAGTTCGGCTTATGCGGTATATCTGGTTTTGATAAAACCGCTTACCAAAAAGTACAACGTCGTCACGATGATGAAATGGCTTTTTCTTACCGGTGTGTTTTTAAACCTTCCGTTTACCTATGGTGATTTTGCTGCAGTAGACTGGTTAAATCTGCCGGCCTGGGCAATCTGGGTAATGGTTTTTGTGGTGGTGGGGACTACTTTTTCGACTTATTTTCTCAACCTCTACGCCCTGAGAACGCTTAAAGCTTCTACCGTAGGAGCGTTTATTTATTTGCAGCCACTTATTGCAGTGCTTTTTGCCGTACTTACCGGTGCAGACCGAATCACACCGGTACGTTTGATTGCGGGATTAATGATTTTTACAGGCGTTTACATGTCAACCCGCACCAAAAAAACAGCTCAAACTAGCTAAGATCCTGAGGTTTTTTACCGTATTTGCGGGTATCTTCTTTGGTCAGGGTTCTAAAATCTTCGGTATGTTCTAACGAAGATAGATTTTTGAACAACTCTTCGGGAAGTGCGGTGAGCTTGCGTTCTTTAAGATCTATCCAGGCGCCCATCATTTCGCAACTTGCAAAATTTCGACCTTTATCATCGTAGAAGTTATGTACAAACTCAAAATACATGCCGTCTTCGGCCAGACCTTTTAACTGCAAGGATACTTTTACGGGCTTACCCGCAAAGACTTCTTTGAAATAATACATATGCTCATAAAAAACCACGGGACCAATGTTGTGTTTGGCCATTTCATGCTGTCCAAAACCGTTTTCCATCAAAAAAGCCATACGCGTATGACTCATAAAATTGATGTAAGCACTATTGGCCAGGTGGCGGTTGGCATCAATGTCACTCCAGCGTATTTCAAATTCTTTGGTATACATAAATTCAATTTAGACTGCAAAATTACACAATATATTGTGCGCGCATAAGACTTTAAAATAACCTTAATACTATCACAAGATCTTAGTATTCCAAAGTATCTTTGGCAGTAAAGCAAAACAGGTATGTTAATCAAAAGAAATATTAGTTGGAAACTCATCTTACGATATACCTGGAAAAACTTGCTGTTTTTTCTCATCTACTCGCTGTTTATATTTTACCTCTATCACGATCTGGGTTGGGAATTTATAGATATTCCGTTTGAGCCGCTCACGGTGATTGGCATCGCTGTTTCTTTTTATTTGGGTTTTAAAAACAGTCAGAGTTATGATCGTTTTTGGGAAGGTCGCAAAATCTGGGGAATGATTGTTAACTGGAGTCGCACCTGGGGTGTACGCGTTATAAGCCTTATCCACATTGAGGATGAGGAGGCAGCAAAAGAAATAAAACGTGACCTGATTTACAGACACATTGCCTGGATTAACGCATTGCGTGTGCAACTGCGACAGCCGCGTAGCTGGAGTCTGCAGGAAGGAGCTTTGGTAGAACGTTTATTTGACCGTCACGCAGAGCGGAATATTGAAAGCAATCAAGCATATCAATTTTTGAGTCAGGACGAATATGAAGAAATTAAAGAACGGAAAAATCCGGCAACCCATTTTATAAAAAATCAGGCATTGATTATTCAGCGATTGCGCAGGGATAATCTCATAGATGGGTTTCAGGAAATGCAACTGCAGGAAGCCCTGGCTAAATTTTACGACTTTCAAGGTATGTGCGAGCGCATCAAAAACACTCCTTTTCCCAGACAATACGGTTATTTTTCAAAGATTTTCACCTGGCTCTTTTCGTTACTGCTTCCGCTGGGGTTGCTTAACATATTTGAGAATCATGTGACAGACACCTTGCACCCGTCTCAGCAAATAGCGATTCTGTTTTTACAGATGATTCCATTCACAATAATTATTATGTGGATTTTTACCACGATGGAATATATAGGTGATGCCAGTGAAGATCCTTTTGAGGGTAAAGCCAATGACGTCCCTATGACTGCCTTATGCCGTACCATTGAGATCGATCTTCGCGATATGCTTGATGAAACTGATCTACCCAAAAAAATAGAACCCAAAGGAGAAATTCTTTATTAATGCCTGTTATTCAAGACTCATACACGCCTCCCCCGATTTTTAAAAACAATCATTTCAATACTATTTACGCTGCAAAGATCAGAACCGTAACCGGTCTTCGTTACGAGCGGGAACGCATAAACCTGCAAGACGGAGACTTTCTCGACATTGACTGGAGTTTTTCGCAAAGCGAAAAAAAATCAACTCAAGTCGTTTTGCTTTTTCACGGACTCGAGGGACACGCCAAAAGACCCTATATGGCGGGCACAACCAAGATTCTTAATGCAAACGGATTTGATTGTGCAGCGGTTAACCTTAGAGGATGCAGCGGTGAGACTAACTTAAAGTTACGCTCTTATCACTCGGGCGCTACAGAGGATGTGAGTGATGTAGTAGACTTTATAACCCACAAAAAAACTTACGATCAACTCTTTTTATGTGGTTTTAGTCTGGGCGGAAATCTGGTGCTGAAATATCTGGGTGAAAATCGAAAACGGCCCGATAGCATTAAAGCAGGAGTGGCCGTCTCAACCCCTGTAGATTTATACGATTCGCTCGAAGCGCTTCAGCAAAAACAAAACTGGGTGTATCGCTGGTCATTTTTAAAAGGTCTTCGCGGTAAATACAAACAGAAAATGGAGCAATATCCTGAAAATCTTTCGGCAGCAGATTATAAAAAAATCAGGTCGCTGCGCTTGTTTGACGAACTTTACACTGCCCCTGCGAATGGTTTTAAAGATGCTTTAGATTACTATAAAAAAAGCAGCAGCAAGCTTGTGCTTACCCATATCGATATACCTGCTCTAATTCTTAACGCTCAGGATGATTCGTTTTTAAATGCAAAATGCTATCCTGTTAAAGAAGCCGGGCAAAATTCAAATCTCTTTCTTGAAATGCCCAAAAGGGGTGGCCATGTAGGTTTTATGACGCTCGGCACGCATACTTACTGTGAAAAACGCACACTCGATTTTATTCAGAGCTATACATAATATTGTACTGCGGTAAAATCTTATGTATATTAGTCGTTCAATTAAATTTTATAAAATGAAACTATTAAAAATAACCCTAGTATTTCTTTTTGCCGTGACCCTAACTGCCTGCGGTGACGATAAAAAGAAAGATGAAAAAGAAAGCGTTACAATTGGAGCTAAAAGCTCGGATACCAGCAAAAAATCTGATGAAAATGTGACCGAAGTAGTCCTGCTTGCAGATGATATGATGAAATTCAACAAAAACGAAATCAAAGTTCCTGCTGGTAAAAAAGTAAAACTTACACTTAGACACGTTGGTAAACAAGCTGTTGAAGTAATGGGTCATAATTTTGTATTGCTTACTCAGGGAACCGAGATTCCTGCTTTTGGAGCTAAAGCTTCTGCAGCACGTGACAATGGCTATATCCCTGCAGATACAGACGCTGTGATTGTACATACCAAAATGCTGGGCGGTGGCCAGTCTGACACTATTGAGTTTGACCCACCTGCTCCCGGAACCTACGATTTCATTTGTAGTTTTCCCGGTCACTATAGTGTTATGAAAGGTAAATTTATTGTAGAGTAATTTTTCGATCTACTCCTAACACACATTAAGGCCCAAAAATTATCTTTACCGATTAATTTTTGGGCTTTTTTGGCTTTAAAAATAAACCCATGAAAACCCATTACCCTAAAATTCTCGCTCTCTTAGTGATCCTATCCCTATTCTCGTGTAAAGAAGAAAACAAGTCTGAAACCCTTGATCAACAGACTTTTGATTTTCCCCAGAAAAATGAAAACCCCATTGACCGCTATGGCGATCTGCTGGTTGATGTGCAAATGCAAAGTGTTTTTGAAGACGGAAAGACCTTTGTAGATTGCGAGCCCCTGTTTCCTGCAGATACCATTTTGGCACGCTATCACGAGGCTTCAAGTGAAGAGGACTTTGACCTGAAGGCTTTTGTACTTCAAAATTTTAATCTCCCCGAATCGCCTACAGCGAGCTTCACCTCAGACACCACGCGCACCACTGCAGAACACATTAAAGCGCTTTGGCCGTATTTAAAACGAGATGCTGATGCTGAGGAAAACGGATCACGTATTTCGTTGCCCAATCCCTACATCGTACCCGGAGGTCGTTTTAGAGAAGTGTACTACTGGGATTCGTTCTTTATTATGCTGGGGCTGAAGGAATCTGGAGAAATCAAACTCATTGAGAATATTCTGGACAACTTTGCCTATCAAATTAATACTATTGGTTTTATTCCTAACGGAAACCGCACCTACTACCTCAACCGCTCTCAACCTCCTTTTTTTGCTGAAATGGTGCGCCTATATGCATCCACAGGAACTGAAAAAGATATTTATTTGAAGTACCTGGAGCCTCTTGAAAAAGAATATGCTTTCTGGATGAAGGGCGCTGAAAATTTAACCGAAGGCGAAGCAGCTGAACGTGTGGTTAAAATGCCAAATGGTTCTGTTTTAAATCGGTTTTACAGCAATCGCGCTGAGCCTCGTGCCGAAAGTTACCGGGAAGACATTTTAACTGCTGAAGAAGCGACCGGTAAATCTGCTGAAGAGGTTTACCTTAACATCACTGCTGCCTGTGAAAGCGGGTGGGATTTTAGCAGCAGATGGTTTGCTAATCCCGATGATTTGGCGACAATTCAAACCACTGAAATCATTCCGGTAGACTTGAATGCACTGCTCTATAATATGCAAGAAATTCTTGCTGTTGCACGACGTTTTAACGGAGATCATGAGGGAGCTCAAAAGATGGTAGAAGCTGCCTCTGCGCGTAAGGATGCTATGGATGCCTATTTATGGAGTTCAGATCAAAAGACCTACACCGATTATAATTTTAAGAACCAATCTCCATCTGAAACCTTGTCGCTAGCCATGGTATATCCACTTTATTTTCAAGCTGCGTCACCAGCTCAGGCTGAGCAGGTAGCTAAAGTTTTGGAGCGCGACTTTTTAAAACCCGGTGGTTTGGTTACCACGCTTAACACTAACGGGCAACAATGGGACAGTCCTAACGGGTGGCCTCCACATCAATGGATGGCCGTTCGTGGCCTTCAAACTTATGGCCTTGGTGATATTGCTGGTCAAATAAGTAACCGCTGGATAAAACTGAATGAGCGCGTGTACAAACGCACCGGCAAAATGCTCGAAAAATATAATGTTATAGATACCACATTAACCGCCGGAGGTGGCGAATACCCCAACCAGGACGGATTTGGCTGGACAAACGGAGTCTATCTCGATCTGAAAAAAGACTCCAAATAAGAGCGCACAAAAAAGGCTGATTTATGATAAATCAGCCTTTAATTTTTGAGGTGTCAATTAAAAATTATCACAGGTCACGTACGCATCTATAACCGCCTGTTCTCCTGCTGCACCGGGCATTGAGTTGCCGTGTTCCATTCCCACAATTCCTGTAAAGCCTTTATCGTGCAGGTGTTTGAATACATTCAGATAATTAATCTCACCGGTTGTAGGTTCCTTTCTTCCGGGATTATCCCCAACCTGAAAATATCCGATTTCATCCCAGCACGCATCAATATTAGGTATTAGATTCCCTTCCTGAATTTGCTGATGATAGATATCAAACAAGATTTTACAGGCCGGGCTATCAACCGCTTTACAAATCATATACGCTTGCGGACTTTCCTTTAAAAACAAACCGGGGTGATTGAAAAAATTAAGCGGCTCAAGCACCATAGTTAGGTTTTCCTTTTCAAGAATAGCAGAAGCCTGCTTCAAACTTTCAATCACATTTGCAGTTTGGTAATTCACCTCAAGTCTTTGATCAACATAACCGGGAACCACAGTCATCCATTTGGCATTTACACGTTTAGCTACTTCTACAGATTGTTTAATATCTTCTAGGAATTCAGTGCGCTTATCAGCATTTCCGCTGGTCAGGTTACCTTCGGTCCAATAGATTTTATGGGCTACAAAAACACCCATTTGTAAACCGCGCTTTTGCATCGTATCTGCCATTTTTTGCTGCAACTCAACGGGGCGGTTACGCATCTCGTTATCTTCAAAAGCCGTAAAACCCTGATCGGCCATAAAATTGAGCTGAGCTATAGGATCATCGCCTGCCATGTTTTTAAACATTCCTAAATGCGGGGCGTAATTGAGATTAAACTGATGTAAAGGCTCAGGATTACCCGCTTTGGCAGCATCTAAGGCAAACAAGCCTGTTCCGCCTAAAGCGAAAAAAGAGCCACTTAAGGCTCCTTTTTGTATAAATGATCTTCGTTTCATTATAAAGACATGGTTTTACCGCCTCCGGCTTCTTCAAGAGGTAAGCAGCCTTGATACACTCCAGGAATTGGATCGTACCATAGCACATTTTCGCCCACTTCCTCACTGTTTTTCCAAGCCCATATTCCTAAATCACGTACTGCTGAGAGATAGGCATAAGAACCTGCATGAGCATCAAATTCAACCTCTGGAGCTTCAGGATCCTGAGTCGCCGAGATGACTTTTACGTAAGCATCACGGGTTTCTTTATCAGCACCTAAATACTTGGCAACTACCTTTTCAAAATCTTCATGTTCACCATCCTTTAGATCTTTGTCTAAATTTTCTTTAAAACTTAAAGCGAAAGCATTTGCACCGGCTTCAAATTCTTTTTTTTGACCCTCTTCAGCAACTTCATCCATATACGCATCAATAAACTGAGCTATATTCAAATCGGAAGCTCCGGGAGTATCTGTTTTTGGCAAAATTACATCCAGAATATGGGTTAGTGCCATACCGTTTGTCACATTCAGAAAAACGGGTTGCCATTCATTCTTTGGTTCGCTTTTACAACTCTGTAATAAGTTGAAAGCTGCAGGGGCCACCATAACATAACCCGCTCCCAGACCAATATTTTTTAAGACTTGTCTTCTATTCATAATTATGCAAATTTACCGTTCTTAAGTTGTTCTGCAGCATGCTTGGCAGCACGGGCAGTAAAAGCCATATAAGTAAGCGATGGGTTCACGCAACTTGCGGAAGTCATAAATGCACCATCTGTTACATATACATTAGGCACTGTATGCACCTGATTGTTTCCGTTAAGTACCGAAGTCTTAGGATCTCTTCCCATACGGGCAGTACCCATCTCGTGAATACCCAAACCTGGCGCACCGGGACTGTCGTAGGTTTGTACGTTTTTATAACCAGCTTTGGTTAGCATTTCTGCCGCCTGAGCTTTCATATCTTTTCGCATCTCCCACTCGTTTTCTTTCCATTCTGCATCAAAAGTTATTGTAGGCAGACCCCAATTATCAAGTTTATCGTAGTCCAGAGTCATTTTGTTCTCGTGATACGGTAGGCACTCACCAAAGGCTGTCATCCCGATGGTCCATTTTCCGGGTTTTGAAATCGCCTTCTTTAGATCTGCCCCATAAGACATTTCTGAGATGGCTTCACTCCAATCCCCACGACTCGCACCACCCTGATAGCCATAACCTCTCTTAAAATTAGGTTGATCAGTATCGCCGCCCAGATTTCTGAATCTCGGAATATATAAACCGTTTGCGCGTCTACCTTTATAATACTTATCGTCAAATCCTTCAACCTCAGCAGAAGCTCCTACTCTAAAGTGATGGTCCATAATATTGTGACCCAATTCACCACTGTCATTTCCTAAACCATTAGGGAAACGATCAGATTTAGATTGCATCAGAATAGAAGCGGAAGCAATTGCTGAAGCACATAAGAAAATTACTTTAGCATTAAAGGTCATTTCTTCTTTGGTTTCGGCATCAATTACTTTTACTCCGGTTGCAAGCTTGGTAGCATCATCGTAAATAACCTCGCTTACAATACTAAACGGTCTCAAGGTCATATTTCCGGTACGCTCGGCAGCAGGCAAGGTAGAAGAGTTACTGCTGAAATAAGCCCCAAACGGACAACCACGCATACAACGGTTACGATACTGGCAGGCAGAACGGCCTTCATAGGTTTTTTCTGTAGATGTAATATGAGCAGTACGACCTATGGTAAGCAAGCGGTCTTTATAATTTTGCGCCATGTTTTTCTTAAGGTTCTCCTCTACACAATTCAGCTCCATAGGAGGCCCAAATTTACCATCAGGTAATTGCGGAAGACCCAGGCTTTCACCACTTACGCCAATGTATTCTTCAACCTTGTCATACCAGGGCTCGATATCAGCATAACGCACAGGCCAATCAACGGCAACACCTTCTTTCTTATTGGCTTCAAAATCTATATCGCTGAGACGGTAACTCTGACGCCCCCACATAATAGAACGCCCTCCCACGTGATAACCACGCATCCAGTCAAAACGCTTGGTTTCATTATAAGGATGTTCTAAATCATTAACGAAAAAATGGCTGTGTGCACGGTCAACAGTATAACCGGTACGAGCCTGTTTAAACTGCTTGGCTTTTTCTTCTTCTGTAGGCCGGCCTTTAAACTTAAAATCCCAGGGATCCATGTTCATTGTAGGATAATCTTCAATATGCTTTACCATACGGCCCCGCTCAAGAACTAAGGTTTTAAGACCCTGTTCACATAATTCTTTGGCAGCCCAGCCACCACTAATTCCTGTACCCACCACGATGGCATCGTACATTTCTTCTGGTTTAATACTACTCACGCTTTATTTTGTTTTTGATAATATAATCTAGCCTATGCTATCAAATATATAAATTTTAAGTTATTTTTTGGTAAACCAAAAAAAGTATAATTTAGGGAACTAATAGGTTTTAGTTGCGCTTTTTGCAATTTTTGATCCTATTTTCAAACACCTAATTGACTAATCTAATGACTACTAAACTCTATACAGCCCTGCTTATTATTTTTATTTTGACAGGTTGTAAAAATGAAAAAAAAGAAGAAAATCAAGCTGAATCACCTACCGAAACTGCCCAATTTGAACCTTTCTTCGATATTTCTTTGGCGCAATGGTCGCTGCACCGGGCATTTCAAAATGGTAATTTGAGTCCTATGGACTTTGCGCAAAAGGCAAATGAAATGGGTTTTAATGGCATCGAATACGTAAGCCAACTTTACAGACCTGAAATGGAAAAATACGAGAGTGCTGAAATCGCACTCGATTCTATTCTACCCAAACTAAAGGCCAGCAGTAAGCAATACGGAGTACAGAATGTTTTGATTATGATTGATGGAGAAGGCAATCTGGCTTCAGCAGATGAGGAAGAGCGCAATACCGCAGTCGAAAATCATAAAAAATGGGTGGATGCTGCAGCTTATCTGGGCTGTCACGCTATTCGTGTAAATTTAATTGGCCCTAAAGACAAGGAAAATTTTAAACAAAGTGCCATTGCCGGCCTCGGCAAACTGGCCGAATATGGAGCTTCCAAAAATATTGAAGTAACTGTTGAAAACCACGGCGGCTACTCCTCTGACGCAGCATTCCTAATGGAAATTATCAATGCTATTAATAAACCCAATTGCGGTACTCTACCCGATTTTGGCAACTTTTGCATGGAACGCGAAAATGGCGAAATGTGGGGTGCTGACTGCATTAAAGAGTATCCGCGTTATCAGGGCATTGAAGAACTCATGCCCAAAGCGCTTGCGGTAAGCGCCAAAACGTACAACTTTAATGAAGAAGGTCAGGAAACATCAATGGATTATTCTAAAATCCTTAAAATCGTCAAAGATGCCGGCTATACTGGTTTTATAGGTATCGAATATGAAGGAGAAGACCTCAGTGAAGAGGAAGGCATAAAACTCACAAAAGAATTACTAATTAAATCTGCTCAAAATCTTAACTAATTATTTATGAAACCATACGTTCGATTTCAATTATCACTCATGATGTTCCTGGAGTTTTTTATCTGGGGGGGCTGGTTTGTGACATTAGGAACCTTTTTAGGAAATAATCTGGAAGCTACCGGCGCACAAAGTGCGATGGCCTTTTCCACACAGTCCTGGGGAGCTATCATCGCTCCTTTTATTATAGGTCTTATTGCCGATAAATTTTTTAATGCAGAGCGCATCTTAGGTGTTTTGCATCTGGCCGGAGCTTTTTTGATGTATCAAATGAGTCAAACCACAGACTTCGCAGCATTTTATCCTTATGTTTTAGGATATATGATTGCCTATATGCCAACCTTAGCTTTGGTAAACTCCGTAGCATTCAGACAGATGAAAAATCCTTCTAAAGACTTTGGGTGGATTCGAGTTTTTGGTACCATCGGCTGGATTGTAGCCGGGTTTTTAATCAGTCTTTTGGGCTGGGATTCTCAAACGGGTATTGAGGAAGGTTTACTAAACAATACGTTTACGATGACTGCAATTGCTTCAGCAATTCTTGGGGTTTTCAGCTTTCTGCTACCTAAAACCCCGCCGGTAAAATCAGATAAAGAGCAATCTCTTCTTGAGAAAACAGGACTCAGTTCGATCACTATGCTGAAAAACAAGAACTTTTTGATCTTCTTTATTTCTTCAATATTGATCTGTATTCCATTGGCTTTTTATTATCAAAATACCAATCCATTTTTAACTGAATTGAAAATGGAAAATCCGACTCTCAAGCAGTCCATAGGTCAAATTTCTGAAGTCCTGTTTATGTTGCTTTTACCTGTGTTTCTATTGCGCTTCGGCATCAAGAAAACTTTACTTTTTGGTATGATCGCCTGGGTGCTTCGCTATTTGCTTTTCGCATTTGGTAACGCAGACGAGCTGTCGTTTATGCTAATTATTGGTATCGCATTACACGGTATTTGTTATGACTTCTTTTTCGTTTCGGGTCAAATTTACACCGATTCGAAAGCCGGATCAGATAACAAGAGTGCGGCACAGGGCTTAATTACCCTGGCAACCTATGGTGTGGGAATGTTGATCGGTTTCTGGGTTGCAGGCCAGATTACAGATACGTATCTTATTGGCGAGTTGCATGACTGGAGAACGATCTGGGTCTATCCCGCAGGCTTTGCCGCGCTGGTATTCCTGTTTTTCCTGATTGCATTTAAAAATGAAAAAATAGAATATAAAGGAGAAAAAGTATAAATCACATAAAGGCACTTAAACACTAACACTAAGTGCCTTTTTAATTTCTCTGACCAAAAATCAACTACAATGAAAAAATTAAAAATGGGAATGGTAGGCGGCGGTAAAGGCTCGTTTATTGGCGATGTACACCGTAGAGCTTCCCGTATAGACGGAATGGTTGACCTGGTGTGTGGCGCATTTAGCAGCAACCCGCAACGCAGCCTGGAGTCTGCCGAAGAACTTGGGGTGGCTCCCGATCGAGCTTACAAGAGTTTTGAGGAGATGATCAAAAAAGAAAAAGAATTACCCGAGGGTGAGCGTATGGATTTTGTCTCGATCGTAACGCCAAACCATATGCACTTTCCACCGGCAAAACTGGCGCTTGAAAACGGGTTTCATGTGATTTGTGATAAACCGGTAACCCTAACGCTAGATGAAGCCTTTGAGTTAGAAAAGGCAGTTAAAGAAAGTGGAAAGGTTTTCGCCTTAACCCACAATTATACCGGTTATCCGATGGTTAAACAGGCCCGTTTGATGATTCAGAATGGGGAGTTGGGCGAAATACGTAAAGTTGTGGTTCAGTATCTGCAAGGATGGCTATCTACTGCTGTAGAAGAAACCGAAAACAAACAGGCTTCCTGGCGGGTTGATCCTAAAAAATCTGGAATTGGTGGTGCTCTGGGCGACATTGGTACTCATGCTGAAAACCTAACGGAATACATCACCGGTAAAAAAATTGAGAAAGTCGCTGCAGATCTCAGCAGCTTCGGTGCCGGACGTGTGCTGGATGATGACGGCAATATCTTATTGCGTCTTGAAGGCGATACCAAAGGCTGTATGACGATTTCACAAATCGCCACCGGAGAAGAAAACAATCTGGGCATACGGGTCTATGGTACTAAAGGAAGCGTCGCCTGGTATCAGGAAAACCCTAACGAACTAACCGCATACTGGCTTGATAAACCCAAGCAGATTTATACGCCGGGTGGTAACGGTACTTACGAAGAATCCACTGAATACACGCGTGTACCTCCCGGGCATCCGGAAGGCTACCTTGAGGGTTTTGCGACCATTTACAGAAGTTTCGTAAAAGAAGTCCATTCAGTAATGGACGGAAACTCAATTTCTGAACGACCTGATTTCCCAACCATTCATGATGGTCTTAGAGGAATGCAATTTATTTATGCTTCGGTTGCCTCAAATGACAACAACGCATCCTGGGTAAGTCTCAAGGGAAACTAAGACAAACCATAATTTAACAAACCAAAAACTATGAATACCATAAAAGGACCAGCCGTATTTCTGGCTCAGTTCATGGACGATAAAGAACCTTTTAATTCGCTTGACGGCTTATGCAAATGGGCTAGTGATTTGGGATATAAGGGCATACAAATCCCCACCTGGGAAAGTCGGCTCATAGACCTTAAAAAAGCGGCAGAAAGCAAGACCTATTGCGATGAACTCAAAGGCAAAGTACAAAGCTATGACCTAGAGATCACTGAGCTTTGTACCCACCTGCAAGGTCAACTCGTAGCCGTGCACCCTGCTTACGACGAGATGTTTGACAACTTTGCTCCTGATGGATATAAAAACAATCCTAAAAAACGTCAGGAATGGGCAGTAGATCAGCTTATAAGTGCAGCTAAAGCCAGCAGAAATCTGGGCATCGATGTACACGGTACTTTTAGCGGAGCCTTACTCTGGCACACCTGGCATCCCTGGCCGCAACGTCCACCGGGTCTTGTAGAACTAGGCTTTAAAGAACTGGCCAACCGCTGGAAACCTATACTTGATGCTTTTGATGAGCAGGGAGTTGATGTGTGTTATGAGGTGCATCCTGGGGAGGATATTCACGATGGGGTGACTTTTGAGCGTTTCCGAGAGGCGACAGGCAACCACAAAAGGGCAAATATTCTGTATGATCCCAGTCACTTTGTTTTACAACAACTGGACTACATAGAATACATTGATAATTACCACGAGTTTATCAAAATGTTTCACGTAAAAGATTCAGAATTTAATCCTACCGGAAAAAAAGGAGCTTTTGGAGGCTATGGAGACTGGATCGACCGAGCAGGTCGCTATCGCTCACCGGGTGATGGCCAGATTGATTTTAAAACCATTTTCACCAAACTCACCGAGTATGGTTGTGACGTGTGGGCTGTGATGGAATGGGAATGTTGCATCAAATCCCCCGAGCAGGGCGCTAGAGAAGGCGCTCCCTTTATCGCAAGTCATATAATTGAAGCGACCCAAAAGAAATTTGATGATTTTGCAGGTGCGAAAACCGATGAAGCTAAACTTAAACGCATACTAGGCATAAACTAAAAAACCATGAAAAAAATCATTTACCTCTCTGCATTTGCGCTACTCGCATTTACCTCCTGTAAGGAAAAAGCAGAAAAAACCGAAGAAGTAGCTATTGAAGAAGTAGAACTTTCTGAGCCTGAAAACGAATGGATCACCCTTTTTGACGGGAGCAATCTCGATAGCTGGCACGCTTATAATGGCGAAGCTCCCACACAGTGGAAAATAGAAGGGGAAAATCTGGTTTTTACTCCGGCTGAAAATCGCCGAGGAAGCGAGAACCTCATTACCAACGAGACCTTTGAAAATTTTAAACTAAGTTTCGACTGGAAAATCTCAGAAGGTGGAAACAGTGGCGTAATGTGGGCTGTTCAGGAGCGCGATTCCTTAAGCGAGCCTTATTTAACAGGTCCCGAAATTCAGATTCTGGATGATGAGCGCCACCCAGATGCTAAAGCGGGCACCACCCACAGGGCAGGCGCACTTTATGACATGATTGCTGCACCTGCAGGCGTTGTAAAACCTGCCGGTGAATGGAATAGCTATCTCATCACCATTGACTATGCTAACAATAAAGGCACCGTGGTTCTCAATGGTACCGAGGTAGTAAGCTTTCCGGTAGAAGGAGAAGAATGGGATGCTATGGTAGCCAAATCAAAATTTGCTGACTGGCCTCTTTTCGGAAAATCAAAAACCGGCCATATCGCTCTGCAAGATCACGGCAATACGGTTTCCTTCCGGGATATTAAAATCAAAAAACTTTAAGCATGAATACCAAATTTATCCTTCCGCTGTTGGCTTCGGGCTTGATTCTTTCGTGTAATACTTCCACAGAAAAAAACGCCGAAGAGACAGTGCCTGCAACAGATACTACGGCCGTAGTTGAAGAAGCTCCCATTACAGACCCTGAAGCTACCGAAGTATGGGAACCAGAACCCGAAGTGGTCACATTTAATGAGAATGGTGTTCCATCTGATGCAATCGTTTTATTTAATGGTGAAAATCTGGATGCCTGGGAAAGCACTAAAGATTCAATCGTAAATGCGCCCTGGCCGATAAACAGTGATGGCTCTGTGACCGTTGCTGGTGGTACCGGAGATATTCAGACCAAAGAAAGTTTTGGTGATATCCAGTTGCATTTAGAATGGCGTGCCCCACAAGTAGTTGAAGGTGAAGGCCAGGGGCGTGGTAATAGCGGTATATTTCTTCAAAACCGCTACGAAGTGCAGATCTTAGATAGTTACGATAACCGTACCTATTCTAACGGTCAGGCCACAGCAATATATAAGCAGAGTATTCCGCTGGTAAATGCAACAAAGGCACCCAGCGAATGGCAGGTTTATGACATTATTTACCACCAGCCCAAATTTGATGCTGACGGAAACAAAACAAAATCTGCAACTGTAACTATTTTGCATAACGGCGTTTTGGTTCAGGATCATATAGAAATACAAGGCACAACCGAATATATTGGAAAACCTAAAAATGAGGCGCACGGCGAGGCTCCTTTAAAACTACAGGATCACGGAAATCCTGTGAGTTATCGCAATATCTGGGTGCGTAAGCTGTAAAAAAATAAGTTATTTAGAAAAAACCCCTATACGTCAACGTATGGGGGTTTTCTTATTTAAGCCTATTCTTATCTTATGGAGCTTGAGCAAGAAGTAGCAACCTGCCTACTAAAGGAGCTAAACGAGCAGGCGGATTCCCACGATCAAATGAAGCACTTCTGCTGTAAGTATCACCAACCACAAGAACTTTGACTGGCACCCCTGCATCACGGTCTGCAGACTCTGAAGGATTCTCGATATCATCTGCTGTAGTTGCGACAAAAGTCTGTGCGAGACGGTTAAGTTCATTCACCTGCGATGCAGTAAGTTCTTTTGTTATCCTGTCGCTTCCGTCTCGCGCGTATTCAGAGATCAGAGTATTACCTTCCACTCGCACATGATGGTAAACCCCGCGAGAAGCAGCCTCATAATCTATGCTGCTGAAATTAAATTGCTCCTCACAACCATTGGCAGCAAAGAATACCATAAAAAATCCGAGTATATAATTCATAAAATTCATTTTAGTATTAAAATACAAAAAGGTGCCCTTATTGAGCACCTTTTCAAACTGTTTTAAGAGCCTTTATAAGCTTAATTCAAAAATGCAGAACGTGGACCGCCGCTTGCAAAAATAGCACGCATACGTGCTTTTTGACCTTCAGAGAACATATACATACATGCATCGTTTACATAATCCATGTAGTTCATAGTCATATCAGTCGACTTGCAATTTACAGTTGGGTATGATGGGCAACCGTAGTTAGGGCCATCAGAAGAAGGAGTATCAGCAACAAAATCATCCTGTCTACAACGACCATCCCCCCAGATGTGACGTAGGTTAAGGTAATGTCCTACTTCGTGAGTTGTTGTACGTCCTTCATCAAAAGGAGCAGCAACATAGCCTGTATTACCAAAAAACTCTGGTCCAACTACAACACCATCAGTAGATGCAGATCCACCTGGGAATTGAGCATAGCCCAATATTCCACCACCTATATTACACACCCAAATGTTAAGGTGCGTTGAAGGACTAACCACATCAGAACCGCCATTTGAAGAAAACTTCATTTCATCGCGCGTACCCCAGGAAGTGCGGCTAGAAGGCACACGAATGGTTTGGCTTAATGTAAAATTAATGTCAGAGTCTGCTACAAAGCCTGCAAATTCAGAAGGCACCTGGCTTACGTCAGAATTTGTAGCATTAAAGTCATCATTAAGTACCGCAATTTGAGACGCGATTTGTGCATCGCTGATGTTCTCATTATCATTGCTGTAAATTACGTGTACAACTACCGGAATGTTAATTACACCAAGACCATCATCAACAGGAGGAGTTGTTCCACCGCCACCGCCACCGCCACCGGATCCTGGTTTTCCTTTTCCGTTGCTAGATTTGGCTGCAATAAATGCACGTGATTTCTTTTCTATACCAAACATCTTATCATACAACTTATCATCTTCATTGAGTTGTCTGTTCAAGTTTGCCATAGTAAAACAAACTTTAGGATCTTTTCCTACACTTGATTTACCATTCGTAAAATCATCGGTATATAAATAAAAGTCGCTCATATCTACGGCAACTTCCTGATCTACACTTTTTTGGACTTCGTTATTCTCTTCAACGTTGTCTGTACACGAGAGCATGGCTACAAATGCTACTCCTAAAGCTAGTGCTGCTTTTTTCATAAAAAATTTGTTATTAGGGTTAATGTTGCGGTGAATTTATAAATACTTAACAATAATTAACCCTATTATTTAACATTTTTTAATTTTAAACTTAAAATTTTAACAATTGCGCTTCCTGTGTTTCAGGGTTTCTAAGCCCGCGTTGATTTGCTATATTTGCCGTCTAATGTAGCCTCATGATTAAATCAATGACCGGTTTTGGGAAATCTGTAACCCAATTACCTTCCAAAAAAATTACTATTGAGATTAAATCACTCAACAGTAAAAATCAGGATCTCAATGCGCGAATCCCATCCTTTTATCGGGAAAAGGAATTAGAGTTGCGTAATTTAATAGCCCAAAGACTGCAACGCGGTAAAATTGATTTCAGCCTTTACGTGGAACTGAATGGTGAGGAAACCTCTACCGCAATCAACGCAGATGTGGTTAAACAATACATCAAGCAATTGCGCGAAGTTACTCCCGATGCTGACGCGGTAGAGTTGTTGAAAATGGCAATACGACTTCCTGATGCGCTCAAGACCGAAAAAGATGAGATAGATGAAGCCGAATATCAGGCGATTTTAAAAGGTGTTGAAGAGGCACTTGAAAGCATTGATAAATATAGAGCTGATGAAGGCCAGGTTTTAAAAGAAGATTTTGAACTGCGCATCAGCAATATTTCTAAATACCTGGACGAAGTAAAAAAAATAGATCCTGAACGTATGGAAGGTGTGCGTGAGCGACTCAATAAGGCAGTTGCAGACCTTAAAACTACGGTTGATGAAAATCGTTTTGAACAGGAACTCACCTACTATCTTGAAAAGTATGACATCACCGAGGAAAAAGTACGCCTGCGTAATCACTTGGAGTATTTTTCAAAAACTCTCAATTCTTCTGATTCTAATGGAAAAAAGCTGGCTTTTATAAGTCAGGAAATGGGTCGCGAGATTAATACCATAGGCTCAAAGTCAAACTACGCGCCAATGCAACAGGTTGTAGTGCGGATGAAAGACGAACTCGAAAAGATAAAAGAACAACTCTTAAACGTACTGTAATGGAAGGTTCAGGCAAACTCATTGTTTTTTCTGCTCCCAGTGGAAGTGGTAAGACAACTATTGTGCGCTGGTTACTAGCTAAAGAAGAACTCAATCTTGAGTTTAGCATTTCGGCTGCTTCACGCGAACCCAGACCTAATGAGAAAGACGGTGTTGATTATTATTTCCTTTCGCTAAAAGAATTTAAAAGACGCATCAAAGCCGAAGAATTTCTGGAGTGGGAAGAAGTTTACCGCGATAATTTCTACGGAACCTTAAAAAGCGAGGTAGAACGTATCTGGAAACATGGTAAGCACGTAATATTTGATATTGACGTGGTAGGCGGTCTGGATATTAAAAAACTCTACCCGGAGCGTACGCTGGCAGTTTTTGTAAAACCTCCGAGTATTGAAGAATTAAAAATCAGACTCAAAAAACGCAAAACCGAAAGTGAAGATCGCATCAATATGCGCGTCGCAAAGGCAAGTATTGAGCTGGCAACGGCTCCCCAGTTTGATTACATCATAGAGAATAATGATCTGGATACTGCCCTTGAAGAAGCCTATGCCTTGGTACACAATTTCGTTAAAGAATAGCTATGAAAATAGGTCTGTACTTCGGCACATTTAACCCGGTGCATATAGGACACCTCATCATCGCAAACCATTTTGCCGAATACAGCGACCTCGATAAAATCTGGATGGTTATCACTCCCCACAATCCATTTAAGAAGAAAAAAACACTCCTCGATAACCATCATCGCTATCAGCTGGTACTTGAAGCTGTAGAAGATTATCCTAAAATTGAAGCCAGTACTGTTGAGTTTAATCTGCCGCAACCCAATTATACCACAAACACCTTAGCTCATTTGCAGGAAAAATATCCGGACTATGAGTTTAGCCTTATAATGGGCGAAGACAATCTGCGTACACTCCACAAATGGAAAAACTATGAAACCCTCTTAGAGCATCACGCTATTTATGTATATCCCCGTATAGCAGAACAAGCTAACCCAGATCGTCCTAAACTTTTAGAGCACCCCAGTATAAATATCATAGACGCCCCTGTAGTAGAAATCTCAGCCACCTTTATTCGTAAAGCAATAAAGGCCGGCAAAAACTGCCGACCTTTATTACCGCAACCGGTATGGCGCTATATTGACGAAATGAACTTTTACAGGTCTTAAACTTGCTCTAAACACCCTAGCAGAAAGGCGTGTACATACATAGCCCAGTTCTTTCCATCAAAAGATTCTCCTTCGGCCCAGGCTGTTTCTTTTCCTTTGGGCCCATCAACTACTGCGTGAGCTGCGAAACAAAACTCCCAACTGAATGAATCCTGATAAATCGTGTATTCAACGGTGTCGATGCCGGCTTCGTGTGATGCGGCATATTCAAATTTACCTACTTTAGGATTTCCTGTTTTAGTTACCGGGAAAGTAAGATTCTCACAATCGGGGCTTAGGCTTAGATGTGTCTCTCGCAAAGACCATCCGTTGATAGTGTGATAAGTTAATGTCCAGCTTCCATCCTCATTAACGTTTATAGTTACCTGGCCTACCACCTGATTTTGGCCGGCAATCAAATCTCTGGAAAAGCAAGCTTCTTCCTGTGAAACCGACGCTTTAAAGTCGGCGACCGTATAAGGAGCAACGATCGCATCATCTGGAGCATTAATAGCTTCTGTATCGTCTGAGCAGTTTAAAAATAATAGCGAAGTCAGGACTAATACTCCTGCTTTCGCAAATAGGGTTTTAATTTTCATAGCTTATTGGTTTTATACTTGTATTTACGAACTAGATCAAGATTCAGTTTTCTTAACAAATAGGAGTATTTTATAGCTTTCTGACTACAAATGTCTTATGCTGAAAGTTTAACATAAAAAAAACTCTGAGGAGCAAACCTTAGAGTTTTCAATATGATTTCATGCTTGTTAATCCAGCTTAGGAATGCGTAGCATCTGCCCCGGATAAATTTTATCTGGATCTTTAAGCATCGGTTTATTGGCTTCAAAAATCACCGGATACTTCATCGCATTCCCGTAAAATTTCTTAGCGATTTTACTTAATGTATCTCCAGATTCAACCGTGTGGAATTGTGCCTCTGGTTCTTTATGCTCCACGTCCAGGCGGTCGTCTACCTGAGCGATACCTTCAACGTTACCTACTACCAAAACCACTTTTTCTTTAGTGGTTTGATCTTTGGCTTTTCCGCTTACAACCACAGTTTCTCCGTTAATATCAACCTGAAGGTTTTCAACCTCAAGGCCTAAATCCTGAATGGTTTCCTTTAAAGAAGCTTCCGCTTTGCGATTTGCAGCTTCTGCGGCTGCCGCTGCTTCGGCTTTCTTCTCTGCAGCTTCTTCAGCTCTACTTTTACCTATGCCTATTTTGGCTCCGGCATTTTTAATAAATGAAAATAATCCCATAATTTTTAAATTCTTTCCGGTTTCCCGAGATTAGTTAGTCTAATTGAAATGGAAATTACAAAATCGATGCTTAAGACCCACCCAAGACTTCGGTAAAACTATGTGAATATTTGGCCTTTTGCCTAATGTTTAAACACTTTAAAAACATAAAATCGCCCTGCTACTTAACTAACAGGACGATTTCAACTAACTAACTAACCAAAAAATCTAACTATTTACTCTTTGCTTTTTGCAATTGCTTAATGCTTTGCTCAATCACACTTTGCTTTAACCTGCTTTTACCTTCTTCAGGAGTCTTATAGGTTATATAGCCTTTTCCTCTAAAGCGGTATTCACTTCCTGATGCGGGGTGATACAGCGAGATGGTGTTATCATCTATAATTGACAATTCAAAAAATTCATTTTCAAAATAATCATAATCCAACGTAAGAGTCTTCAGGTAGGCATTACCGGTGACATTTTGCACATCATAAATACCGGTATAATCCCAATACAGATTGTTTACCGAAGTACCTCTGGCATCTTGCGAACTCTGAAAGTTTCCGCCCCCATTTGCCGGGTAAAAGCTTAAAAAGTTTTCTGCATCAAATTCATTTGACAAGCCGCTTGCCGAAGTATATATTTTCTCCCAGGCTGCATATTCCTGCAAGAAGAAATGTATGTTGTCGTAAAATATACGGTCATAATCAAAGGTTGAACGCTGGTATCCTTTTAAGAAAAAAGACGTTTGCGTAGGTCTGTGATATAGTTCAATCGTATTTCTATTGACCGGGATTACTTCAAAGGAGTAAAACCCATCTATATCGTGACTAATATCCAGATCATAATCAAATATATCGTAGTAACCCACTTCAATACCATAACCCGCACCCTGATCACCTATCCCGGCGAGATTGTTATTTGCCCAGACATCACCACTTAAAAATGAAAGCGTAAATGCCTTTTCCATAAAAGGAATAGTCCCGTTGCCTTGTGTCTGGTTTATATCTACGTACCAAAGTTCATAGTCACTAAGTACTACAGATAAAGGTACTGCCGGTTCTACAATCTCATCCTCAATATAAACATCGGTTACACACGAAGTAAATACGCTAAGAAACAGAGCCAGGCCTCCAAGTAATTGTATTGCTTTCATAATTGTTCTTCTTTAAGTTACTACTTCTGAAATTGTACTTACGCTTAACGCGAAAGTCTTTCAGCTTAACTAATTCTTAGCCTTGACGTCTTGCCTGAATTGTATTAACAGATATTCAAAGGCTGTGCCAAAAAATTAAATCAATGTATTTCAAGATTTTAGGTCCGCTTTAAAATCTGTACATTTAAGGAGAAGAAACGCTTTGAAAATCGCAGATATAAAATTGATTTTAAGCAAGGTACTTCTGTAGTAACTGAACCTCTTTTGAGGTAAATCTTGACTCACTATGGCCTTAAAATTTGGTGTTATTGGGGGAGGTAGCTGGGCTACCGCCATTGTAAAAATGCTTTCTGAAAATCTTGAGGAAGTAGGCTGGTATATGCGCAGCGTTTATGCGCTGGAGCATCTTAAAAAAGAGCAACATAACCCCAATTACCTGAGTGCTGTAGAGTTTGACACTACCCGGCTTAAGCTGAGCAATGATATCAACGAAATCATCGATTATGCTGACTACCTGATTTTTGCAATACCCTCTGCCTTTGTTGGTAAGGAGCTTGAAAAAGTAAGCAGCAATTTTAAAAACAAAGTTGTGTTTTCAGCAATCAAGGGTATTGTACCTGAAACCGGTAAAATTGTTGGCGTACACTTTCACGACGCTTATGAGATTCCTTACGAAAATATAGGCGTTATCACCGGGCCCTGCCACGCTGAAGAAGTTGCGCTAGAGCGTCTCTCGTATTTAACGATTGCCTGTGCAGATGAGGAGCACGCAAAAATTATGGCCAAATATCTGGGCAGTGACTACATCAACACGACCATTACAGACGACACTATTGGTACCGAATATGCCGCAATGCTAAAAAACATTTACGCAATTGCTGCGGGTATTGCCCACGGGCTGGGCTACGGTGATAACTTTCAGAGCGTGTTGATGAGTAACGCCATACGCGAGATGAAAAAGTTCATCAAAAAAGTGCACAAGATGAAACGTAACATCAATGATTCGGCTTATTTAGGAGATTTATTGGTGACAGGATATTCCATATTTAGCCGTAACCGTATGTTTGGAAACATGATTGGTAAAGGCTATACGGTAAAGAGCGCCCAAATGGAAATGAGTATGGTGGCTGAAGGTTATTACGCCGCAGAAAGCGCCTATAAAATCAAAGAAAAAACTGGAGCTAAAACACCCATTATTGACGCCGTTTACGAAGTTTTATATAAAGGCAAAGATCCTAAAAAGACTTTCAAAAAACTTACGGAGAAATTGGATTAGGGGCAGAATTATACTGCCAGCACTCCTTCTTTAGGCATAACGGGGATAGGTCCAGCTGTGGTATCAGAAATAGAAGAGGCTTCAAAAACAAATTTCTTTTCAAACAGCTTTCCGTCTAAAAAATAGGTGACCGCAAACTCATTAGTAAGTTCAAGCACGCTGTCTTCTATAAATTCAATTTTGGCATAGCTTTTTGCCGGAAGTATTTGCAATTTATGACGCATCTGGCTGGTTACTTTTTGATCGTTGTAGCCGTTAGAAACAATGAGCACAAGTTCCAGCGGTTCGTTAAGATCGTTGATGATATAGGCATTCCAGTCATTAGTGCGGTGGGTTTCGTTGAACTCCTTTACAGCAGCCACATAAACACCGTCGCTTTTAGGAATATCAATATCCTTACGCATAATTAGTCTTTTTTAACCTTCCACATTATCCACAATGCCAGTATCGCAATACCCATTATTACCAGGAAAACGCTCCCGATCATAATTTTAATAAAGCCTATTGCAAAGGTTAGCACGGCAATTACAATTGCGATAAAAATTAATAGGCCTATAATACTATACTTTTTCATATCCGGTATTTTTTAAAATACATTAGATACAAAAGTCGTTTTAAAAGCTATAGGGCACTCTTAAATTGTTCCAAAAACCTCAAATCATTTTCGCTCAGCAAACGGATGTCTGATATCTGATGTAACAGCAGCGCAATACGATCTATACCCATACCAAATGCGAAGCCGCTGTACTCTTTGGGGTCAATACCGCAATTAGCCAATACATTAGGGTCAACCATTCCGCAGCCCATAATCTCGAGCCATCCGGTACCTTTAGTCATTCGGTAATCGGTTTCGGTCTCAAGCCCCCAGTATACATCTACTTCGGCACTGGGTTCTGTAAACGGAAAATACGAGGGACGCAGGCGTATTTTACTTTTACCGAACATCTCTGTAGTAAAATGCTGAAGTGTTTGCTTTAAATCTGCAAACGAAACGTCTTTATCTATATACAAACCTTCCACCTGATGGAAGAAGCAATGTGAGCGTGCCGATATGGCCTCATTACGATACACCCTTCCCGGTGAAATCGTACGTATAGGCGGCTTGTTAGCCTCCATATATCGGACCTGAACTGATGATGTATGGGTACGTAATAAAATATCTGGGTCGGTCTGAATAAAAAAGGTATCCTGCATATCACGCGCAGGATGGTATTCAGGTAAATTTAATGCAGTAAAGTTGTGCCAGTCATCTTCAATTTCTGGTCCTTCTGAAACATTAAAGCCTATACGCGCAAAAATATCAATGATTTGATTTTTTACGATAGAAATAGGATGTCTTGATCCTAAAGAAACAATATCTCCGGGACGGGTAAGATCCCCGTAAACACCTTTTTCCTCAACAGTTTCCAAGTCAGATTTAAGAGCATCTATTCGTTCCTGAACGACTGCTTTGAGTTTATTTATGGTCTGGCCAAACTCTTTTTTCTGCTCGTTTGGGATGTTTTTAAATTCTGCAAAAAACTCATTAAACAAACCCTTTTTTCCCAAATATTTAATGCGGAAAGCTTCCACCTCATCTAGTGAATTTGTGGTGAATGCTTTTGCTTCGGCAATACGCTCTTTTATTTTATCTAACATAGTCTAAGAGTTCAATCAGCGGGTCGTATTTTCAGCATTGAGGCTCAAAAAGACCGCTATTTTGTAAATGCACAAATTTAGGAAATCCCTTCGGCTTGTGCTTTATTGTCCAGAAAAATATAGTTGAGAATACAAAATACGGCCAGCCCGCCTAAAAGATGCCACAACCAGTGGGTTCCCATCCAAAACACCTCAAAATCCAGACGCTGGTCTATAAACCGAAAACCGATGGCGCAGCCAAATATAAAAAAGCCCGAAAAAGCCCAAGCAGCGTGTTTCCAGCTTGTTTTACTTAGATATCCTATAACCGGTATTAAAATAGACAGAGCATTAATAAGATAGCCCAAATTGTGTTCTATATTTTCCGGTACAGGTAAGTAGCGTAGGCCAATAAAGGCAGCTCCAATAGCCAAAATAAAAAGTATTCGCTGGGACCAGGTGTCTTTCCACTTAAAAATAAAATAGAGCACCGCCAGAAAGCTCAGACCGCGTATGGGCACCCAGTCTAGCAACAACCAAATCTCTGCACTGCGCAAACCGTGATAAAGTGTTCCGCCCACGTAGCCCACAAAAATAAGAGGTAAGGTAATCATCAAAAACCAATGCTGCCTGGGCCTGTTGTAAATCTTTAAGAAGAAATAGAGAACTATAAACAGAAAAATAAAGTTGCTGTAGGTATTAAAAGGCTCCACAGGAAATCTCCCGGCAACCGTCTCTTTGTAGATGGGCCCGGAATCGTTGGGAAACGTATGTTGTAAAAAAGTAAGTAACAGCAACTTTGACCAGATTAATGAATCAATTCTTTTTCTAAAAAATAAGTCACGATAGCTTCTTTCATAAGAACCGATTGCTCTCCCGACTTTAAGGCTGGCAATTGCTCCAGCATTTCATAATGAGGCCACCCATCTTCGTCCTGATAATCAAACCGGTAAAAGCCAAAAGGCTCTAACAAACGGCAAATGGCAATATGCATTAAATTGACCTTATCATCCTTTTTAAAGCGTCTACCGGGTTGTCCCAGCTCCTGTACGCCTATCAAATAAATAATTGCATCCAGATCAAGCCGCTCTCCATCTGCAAAACGGGCTGATAATTTATGCACTATTTGCTCCCAGCGTTCTTTAAGTTGTTCATCTCGTGCCATGCCGCAAATATAGTCAAGAAGCCCTAGTATTGATTAAGCATAATCCAGTTAAGCTTAGGTTTCGCAAAATTTTAGCATATTCTCTGGCTTAAGAAAATCAGTATCTTTAAACCCATGAACTATTTAGATATTATTCTGGGCGTTATATTGCTCATAGGTCTTTATAAAGGCATCAAGAACGGATTGCTTATTGAAATTGCATCTTTACTTGCTTTAATCCTGGGCGTTTATGGTGCTATTCACTTTTCCTTTTATGCTGCAGATTATTTGAATGAACGTACAGACTGGGAACCTGCAACGCTTAATCTCATTGCCTTTGCTCTTACTTTTATAGTTATCGTACTAATTATTAGTCTTGCAGGTAAATTGCTTACCAAATTGGCCAGCATTATTATGTTAGGCATTCTCAATAAAATTCTGGGTGGTGCATTCGGTCTTCTAAAGTCGGCTTTTATCCTCAGCGTTATTCTGATGTTTGTTTCTTCAATAACCGAACGTCTTAATTTAATTGATGAGGAAACCAAAGATTCTTCAGTTTTATATCCTATTGTAAAACCTTTAGCTCCCGCAATCTTACCGAATGTTTTAAACGAACTCGAAAAACTTCGGGACGAAAAGGAAAACGAAGAACCAATCGAAGAGGAAGTAACAAAAACCCAGGAAACTACCTCAAAGCAAGCCTCATCTTATTATATCCCTTATGCGGCTCCAATAAAAAAATCCGTAAGATTATTAGAAATCTAACGGATTTGAAATGAACTATTCTAAGAGATTTAACCTGTTGTACGGTATTCTTCAATCTTGGCTTCCTTAAAAAATGCCTCGTAACTTTCAGGATTTTCAACTATTCCACGTTCTGAGATTATTTTAACCTGTATGTTTTTATCTTTTGCCCTGAAACGGAAATCGTCTAAAATCTCAATAATATCATGATCGAGATATCGGGTTTTACACACGTCAATTTCCAGGTACGAATTGGGCTCCAATTTATCTAATTCTTTTAAAATCGCCCCTTTGTTGATGAAGGTAACTTCTTCTGCCAAGGTCATTTTAACCACTTTTAATCCCGTTTCTTCCTCATCGCGAATATGCAGGAAATGTGAATTCTGATAGTTTTTAATGAGGATAACAACTATACCCACCGCAAGACCCATGCTTATACCTATCAGCAAATCGGTAAAGACAATTCCCAGTACTGTAATCATAAAGGGAACCCACTGTTTCCAACCCAAAGAAAACATACGTTTAAAAGTTGCCGGTTTTGCCAGTTTATAACCTACTAAAAAAAGGATAGCAGCTAAAACTGAAAGTGGAATCAGGTTCAAAATATTGGGCACTAAAATCACCGAAATCAATAACAGAAAACCGTGAAGTATTGCAGCCATTTTAGTTTGTCCACCCGACTGAATATTTGCAGAGCTTCGCACAATTACCTGCGTTACCGGTAATCCTCCTATCAAGCCCGAAATGATGTTACCAGTTCCCTGTGCAAACAACTCGCGGTTGGTGGGAGTCGTTCTTTTTCTGGGATCAAGCTTGTCTGTAGCTTCTACACAAAGCAAGGTTTCAAGGCTTGCGACCAAAGCAAGCGTAAATGCCGTGACCCATACCGCCGGTTGTCCAATTATAGCGAAGTTGGGAAAAGTAAACTGTCCTATAAAATCATCAAAATTCTCTGGTACCGGTACAGAAACTAAATGCTCTGCCGCAATACCCAAAGATTCAGAACCTTGGGTGAACAGGTAATACAAAATACCGGCAGCAACAGCCACCAGCGGACCCTGAACAAGTTTAAAAAATTTACCTTTTTTGCTGAGTACAGATTCCCAAAGAATTAATATTCCCATACCAATACAGGCTATAAGGGTCGCTCCCGGGCTTATGTTGCCCACAATATTCCCCAGTTCTGAAAAGGTGTTTTCTCCATCTACCTGAAAAAAACCCCAATCTCCCTCAGGGTCCGCGTCATATCCAAAAAAATGGGGTATTTGTTTGAGAATAATTATAATACCTATTCCGGTAAGCATTCCCTTGATTACCGAAGAAGGAAAATAATAACCAATTATCCCTGCCCGAAGCACACCAAATAATAACTGTATAACACCACCCAGCACTACTGCAACTAACAGGTTTTCATACCCACCAAGCGAAGTAATAGCAACGAGAACAATTGCAGTAAGACCAGCTGCAGGGCCGCTAACTCCCAGGCTTGAGCCACTTATTGCACCCACCACGATACCGCCTACGATACCCGATATAAGTCCGGAAAATAGTGGGGCACCACTCGCCAACGCAATTCCCAGACATAGTGGGATGGCCACAAAAAATACCACTACCGCTGCCGGAAAATCATTTTTTAAATGTTTAAACATGATGTTTTGGTTTTTAGATTGTTTTAAATCTTCTGTGCCGCCAAATACTATTGACACGTCTCAATATCCACTTAAGCTTATCAGATCAGGATGGGTTTTCATTCTTACAGGGCATCCAATCTGTATATTTCCATGATATTTTGAAGAATATTCTCAAAGTCAATATTCAAATCAATCAGCTTACCGGAATGAATGTCAAAAACCCAACCGTGAACCGTGAGTTTACGGGTGCGTATAGCCTTCTGAACATCAGCTGTTTTAATCACGTTAACGCACTGCTCCTGCACGTTAAGTTCTACAAACTTTTTATAACGGGCATCTTCATCTTCTATCTCATTAAGCTCATCTTTATGAATGCGGTATACATCCCGTATGTTTCGTAGCCAGGGGTTTAGTAAGCCCAAATCTGCAGATTGCATTGCTGCTTTTACACCCCCGCAGTAATAATGCCCGCAAACCACTACGTGATCTACTTTTAAATGTTCAACGGCATAGTTTATTACAGACATCGAACTCAAATCTGTATTGGGCACCATATTAGCTATGTTACGATGTACAAATACATCGCCGGGACCCATTCCCATAAGCTCTTCTGAAGTCACACGGCTATCGCTACAGCCTATGTATAAAATCTTAGGAGCTTGTCCTTCTGATAGTTTTCTAAAGTAATCGGGCTCAGTTTTTAGACGTTGTGCTACCCATTCTTTGTTATTTTCAAAGATTTGCTGAATATTCATATTAAAAATTGGTTTGTGATTGTGAAATACTAAATACGATAGTGTAAGAGCCAGGAATCCCAGGCTTAGTTTAAAGCGGATTAAATTCAATATCCAATAAGGAAATTAGTCTTTTTTTGGAGGTGGCGATATTAAATCAAGATAAATAAGGCCAGGTGTCTCAATGTTTGAAGCTGATATTGCCTGAAGATTTTCGGCCAACACGATTTCAAAATCAAAAAGATTGTTGCTTTTTTTGAATGAATCTTTTAAATCTAAAAGATTAGAACAGTTATGTTCCCCATCAATACCGTCTATCATACAAAGGTCATCGTGGGCTTCCATAGCGCGCACAAGAACCGGGCTGTTTAAGAAAAACAGGAATAGCGCTAAGAGAAAAATACAGTTGCCGTTCAAAAGTGAAAATTTTGTTAACAACTATAAATTTATAAAAGTTATTTCAAATTAGTACCAGTAAAATTTTAAATCTATAAAACTTTTAGGTCCGAAACTGGAATCCATCCTTCTTTCCCGTCTGCCAGTTGAATACGTGCCCAATTTACATCCTGCTCTAAAACCTTCACCTTTGTGCCTTCGTGTAGTACAAAACTGCTCTCTCCAGAAAGATTAGGTGCATTTTTTATTTCAGCCTCCGGTGAAAAAACAATTGCAAAATTTCGGTTTTGGTCATCAGATTGAGTCTGAAATGCCATGGTAAGACTTAACAGCCCCAGTCCTAAAGCCAGAAATGATATGGTAAAAAAGGCTCTTTTAAAAGAAGTTGAAGCCGTAAAATAATAGACCAGAAAGCACAGTGTAAAAATACCCAGCAGAACCACGGTCAAAATCGCCCAGCCGTTAAGACTAAATAATCCAAGAATAGCCCGGTACCACTTCTTAAAGGTGTTTTGAGGCAGGGGAGTTATGGCATCTACGGTCATATTCTGCGCAAATTCAAGATTGTTCTTGATCTCCTGATCATTGGGTTTAAGTTGTAATGCTTTTTCGTAATTATAAATACTGGGTGCAATACGATTGAGTTTATAATTTGCATTACCCAGATTGTAATAAACGGCTGCAGACTCATACCCGGCTTCCAGAACCTTTTCGTAGTTCTTAATTGCTTCCTCAAAATTATTCTGTGCATAATTAGAATTACCGGTTTCAAAAAGCTGTTCCGGTGTCTGAGCATTCAATCCAAACACGCTCAAAAGGAGTATGGCAAGAGGAATTAACTTGGCTAAATTCAAGCTAAAGGCTGCTTCTTTCGGTTTAAGAAATTCTATACTGTTAATCATCTTATAGCGATTTTAAAACCTTACAATTGCTTATCTATATCTGAAATAACCTGTGAAGCCTGATCATAATCGTGCTGCATGGCATCGCTGCTTGCAGGCGTGTAGCGTGCAAACTCACAACTTTCTAAGAGTTTGAGAAAGTTTGCTGTAGTCTCAACCGTTACACCGCGCTCCTGTAACAACTGGCTAATGCGCTCTTTACTCATCTCACTGGTTTGAATATTTAACCTTGCCTTAAGATAGTTGTGCAAACATTTTTCAAGAGCTAGATAGAACGCGGTCTGATCACCCAAATTCTTTTTGGCTTCGCTCAGATACTTACGCGCCAGTTTATCGGCTTTACGCAATCTGTTGCCTTTGACGTCATTTTGGTATTCACGCCTTTTACGTCCAAAAAATATCACCAGCGGAATCAATAAAACCGGAGTACCCAGCATACTCCAAAACAGGGTAGTCCCAAAAAAGCTTTCCCGGTTTCTGAGATTAAGATTAGCTTCAGACTTGATGTAGCTAAATTGTTTCTGAGCCTCAACCGGCACCTTGTTAGTATTCTGAACCAGAGCGGCCGGGCCATTTTCTACATCTATAATAATCTCGTCGCTACTCAGCGTTTTATACTGCTCAGTAACCGGATCAAAATAAGAGAATTTTATAGGCGGAATGGGATAATTACCTTTTTGCTGAGGGACTATGGTATAACGCTGTGCATTTTTACCACTCATCCCATTGATGGAAACACGAATGTCCTGCTCGTTTTCGGGCTCATAAACTTCCAGAGAGCTGGGTAGTTTAGGCTTGGGTAAATTAAAAAGTTTTAGATTCCCATTACCTTTTGCGCTAAGCGTCAGGTCAAGGGCCTCCTGCGCATCCAGTTTAGTTTTGCTCGCTGTTACATCAAAATCAAAAGTTCCTACTGCTCCTGTAAAACTTTCGGGCTTACCGTCCTCGGGTAATGGCTTTACGTTTACCTTTCGGGTAGGTGCAGTAACTGTGATCTGTGCAGGACGCGTGATACGCATCCCAAAAATATCCCGGCGATTGGTAGGTGCTTCTACATTGATATTAAGCGCAAGTGGTTCTATGGTAAGTTCACCTGTTTTCTGAGGATAAAGGAGTGTACGCCTTAAGATGACATATCTATAGGGTTTGCCGTTATAGCTGCCATCATATATTTTAAACTGCTTCTCATCTACGCTCTGGCTCCAGAAATCTGAAAATTTTGGTGCATCAACTTCGTTCCAACCAGTTACAGAAGTTTCACGAGAGACATAAAGCTTGTAAGCTACTGTAAAAGCTTCATTTAAATAAGGATCTGATTTCGATACCTCAGCGACCAGATGCACATTTTCTGCTGCCGAAACAACGGGATCATTTGGATCTTTGGGCAAATCAACAGCACCGGTAACATTAATTTCTACCGGAAGGGTTTTATAGGTAGTACCATCAATATCAATCTCAGCCTGACCTATTTTAAGCATTCCTGTAGCTTTGGGCTGCAGGAAGTACGAAAAGGTCTTAGAAAAACTTGCTTTCCCATTAACCCACTGTTTACTGATACTCTGATTGGGACCTCCTACCACGGTAAAACCTTGAAAACTGGGTGGTCGAAAGTTGTCTCCATCCTGATTCATTTCAAAATCAACACGCAGACGCTCATTAACTCCAAGCGTCTCTTTACTCACCCGGGCATCAAATTTTACCTGAGACCAGGCCGTAAAGCCTGTAAAAATCAGGATGAGCAAAAATTTTATCTGCATCTTCATCATCATTGCTGCTTTTACCTTAAAAGTGATTACCAGTCCTTATCTGTTTTGACTTTGGCACCTTTAACTTTCTCGGCGTTTATTTTTTCCTGCACTTTATTTTCTTCATTTTTCATGGCTTCAAGTAAACTCTTCACCTGCTGAGGTGAAAGCTGTCCCTGACCGGGCTGTGGCTTAGGCTGATCTTTTGGCTTATCTCCATTTTCTCCCTGATCTTTCTGATCGCCTTCTCCGTCCTTAGGTTTGCCTTTGTCTTCTTCCTTATCCTCGCCTTTATCGCTCTCCTTATCTCCGTCACCGTCTTTGGGTTTGCCATCATCGCTTTCCTGATCATCACCCTCACCATTCTGATCTTTTTGATCCTGGTTTTGATCCTGATTCTGATCGTCTTTATTATCGTCGCCACCTCCACCGTTTTTCTCTTCTTCTTTTTTAGCCAAAGCTAAATTATAACGGGTCTCGTCATCTGTGGGGTCGTTACGCAATGCATTTTTATAGGCTTCAACAGCCTTTTTATAGTCTTTCTGCTGATAAAATGCGTTACCCAGATTGTGATAGGCTTTGTGCTTTTGAGCTTTGGTAGTGGCAACTTCAGCTGCCTGAAGGTAGCGCGTCATACCCTCATCGTATTTTTTGTTTCGGTAGTAGTTGTTGCCCATATTGTATTTTGCTGCAACATTTGCGGGGTCTTTAGCAACAGCTTTTCGATACGAAGTTTCGGCAGCCGTAAATTCTTTAGACACAAACTCCTCATTACCTTCAGCTACAAAATCCTGCGCCTCTATAATAGCGGGATTTGGTTTTTCGCTTTGCGCGAAAAGACTCCCAGATACCAACATTAGTAATGTTGCCAGAATCGTCATTTTTGATTTTATCGCTCTCTTCATCTTCAAAATCTTAATTATCTTTTTTGTTTTCGTTAAACAGGTTGAGTTTACGTACCCAGGCGGTTTTACGCTCAAGCAGAAACACATCCAAAAATAACAAGAATAATGCCGCGCCTACAAACCACTGAAACTGGTCTTTAAAATCGGCAAACTGCTTAGCCTCAAACTCTTTTTTATCCATTTGACCAAAAGCGGTGCTCATCTTATCAACCACCTCCTGAGTACTGTTGCCATTGATGTATTCTCCATTAGCTTCTTTGGCAATTTCCTGCAGCGTTTCGGGATTTAACTTTGTAATAACCGTCTCGCCATCCTGATCTTTTTTGTAAGACTGCACCACACCGTTCCGCTTAATGGGAATGCGGTCACCGGCTTCAGTACCCACGCCAATTGTAAAAATGCGGATGCCTTCTTCTTGCGCAGACTCTGCGATCGCTGCGGCATTACCGGCATGGTCTTCCCCATCTGAAATAATCACCAAAACCCGGTTGGTCTGCTCGTCATCATCGTAATAGGTCTTGGCCAACTCAATAGCGTCTTTAATTGCCGTTCCCTGGCTTGAAAGCATATCGGTATTCATCGCGTTGAGGAACATTTTGGCACTGCTGTAATCGGTCGTTATAGGCAATTGGGGATACGCACTACCTGCATAGGCAATGATTCCCACGCGGTCACTCCCCAGATTATTTATGATTTGGGTTACCAACTGCTTGGCCTTTTCCATACGGCTGGGTGCGATATCTTCGGCATCCATACTTTTTGAAACGTCAACCGCAAATACCACATCAACCCCTTCCCGCTTAACCGTTTCCAGCTTCGTGCCGATCTTGGGATTTACCAGAGCAACAGCCATTAAAGCTATGGCCAGGCAGATCAAAACCAGTTTAAACACCGGCTTAAATACCGAACGTTGCGGAGTAAGCGCACCCAACAACTCCCGGTTGGCCACAAAGCGTTTTTGTGCATTGCGTTTCCAGAGGCTTACTGCCAGATACAGCAACACTACTGCCGGGATGGCAAGCAGGGCCCAAAACCATATTTTTTCTTCCAATAAATACATAGATTATTATCTATTACTATTGTTATTATTTCTATTCAAATCAGCTTTTGACGCAGCAGAGCTGAATGTTTATAACTGTTAAACAAAACTCCTGAAAACCGTGTAGCGCAACAGCAATTCAAACAAAAGCAACAGCCCTGCCAAAATCACCAGCGGACGGTACTTTTCTTCATAATTGGTATACTTAAATTCTTCAACATCGGTCTTTTCGAGCTTGTTGATTTCGGCATAAATCTGTTCCAGTTTTTCATTATCAGTCGCCCGGAAGTAGAGCCCGCCAGTCTCGTCTGCTATGGTTTTAAGCAATTCTTCGTCTATCTCAACCGGGATTCTGCCGTAAATAAAACTACCATCAGGTCTTATGTTTGTGGGTGAAAGCGCGGTACCGTTAGTCCCCAGACCAATGGTATACACTTTAATACCATATTCCTGAGCGAGCTCACTGGCAATAGCAGGCTCTATAAAACCTGCGTTATTCACCCCATCAGTCATCAAAATAATCACTTTGCTGGTCGCCTTACTATCTTTTAAACGGTTTACTGAGGTGGCCAGTCCCATTCCTATAGCGGTGCCACCTTCAATTATGCTGTTATAACTTACATCGTCAAGCGAACTCAGCACAATGGCTTTATCGCTGGTGATGGGGGTGCGTGTATAGCTTTCGCCCGCATATTCAACCAGGCCAATACGATCATTAGGGCGCTGGCGTATAAACTCTGCAGCTACATCTTTTAAGGCATCTAGCCTGTTGGGCCGTAAATCACGTGCGAGCATACTCGCCGAAACATCAATGGCTATGACAATATCTATACCTCGAGTCGTTTTGGTACGGGTAGAAACATCAACGTTGCGTGGGCGAGCCAAAGCAGTAATAAGACAGGCAAGAGCAAGCAAACGTAAAATAAAAAGTATGGGGCGCAGTTTTGCAAGCAACCCGCTTCCTGCTTTAAAACCTTTAAGGCTCGAAAGTTTTACCTGTGCCGTGAGTTTATTTCGTTTTAAGAAATACCAAACCGCAGCAATTGGCAAAGCCAAAAGCAGCCAGAAAAATTCAGGATTTTGAAATTCAAAATTACTTAACATTAGTAGGTACTGTTTTTTGAAGTTCTACTGAATTGATGATGCGCTGCGCTATCTGAGCGGCATACCGGTCATCTTCACGCCAGGTTACCATCACCTGCTGAAGCACTCCGGGAGTTGTAAAGAGCAAGAGCTCATATTCACCGGCGTCAAATTTCTTCTTATTCAAAGTCTGGGGGAACTCACCCGAGCCAAAGACACGCAGGCCTTCAGTTCCTTCCGGCGTGGTGTATTTTTCGGTTTTAACAACTAGATTTTTGGCACCATTGGCTTCCAGAGTGCTGATCATTCCCTGAACAGCGCCATCCAGATTGGCTTCCTGTTTAGCGGAATAACGCACATTATTAACCGCTACATAAAATTGATCAATAAGGCTTCCGTAAGCAAAAGTGTTCATATTCATCATGACGGCTAAAGAATCGGGCATAGGAATTTCTCCTCGCTCCAACACGCGGGGCGTGCTCACGATAATAGGTGGATAACCATACTCGCTACGTACCCAGTCGCCTTCTAGTAAATCTTTAGACGGGTGACCTATAAAGTTATCTTTGACAAAATCAAAACCTTTTGTTGCAATTAAAATTCCGGTGGAGATTACCAGTATGGCAAAGACTCCCAATACGCCGGTGAGAATTAATTTGCGCTTGCGACGTTTAGCCAAAGCTTCACGATATGCCGCATCCCGCATCAATTCTTCTTCTGTAGGTTCAGGGATTGATTCTTTGGTTTCCTTAACAATTTCTTCAGCGACAATACGGTCTGCCTGCGCCTGTCCCTCGCCTGGTGCTGTTCGTGCAAACTTGGTTAAATCGGCACGTTTTAAAATCTGATCGAGTTTAAGAATGGTCTCTTTGCTCAGGTCTATTCTGCCTTTTTGTTTTTCCTCAAGCAGACGCTCAATAAGTTCGCCCGAAGTACTTTCCATAGAGCGGTCGTAGACCTCCTCATCCAGATAATGTCTTACAATATCAGTAAGCTTAGAATAATAGGCTTTTGAAACATCCTGCGCCGAAAGTCCGCGTGCAGGTTCTTTATATTCTTCATCCAATTGTTTAAGCGAAACCATTGCCTGCTCAAACGGAGGAAGTTTCCGTGCTGCTTCGGCTTTCTTGCGGCTTCTACGAATGATGAAAAACAAGAAAATACCAATTACAACTGCCAGTAGTAAAAAGTACAACAAATACTCCCAGATTTTACTGGTAGCCCGTTCTACTTCAACAATTTCTTTAATGTCATAAAGCCCCTGTTTGGTCGTATCGACTGCGACATTATTAACCTCAACCGATATCGAATCGGTATAAAAAGGTTTCTGGTTAATGCTAATAACCTGTCGCGGAATCGTATAACTACCGCTATCAAACTGGGTAAGCCCGTATCGCTTGATCAGGTTCATTTTTGCACCCGCATACGAGGTGTCGGTCTTATAGGTTTCAATCACCTCAAGCGGCACAAAACTCTGTCCTTCAGGAAACATAACCAGGTCTGTAGAGTCTGCCTCTACATTGATGGCATAGGTAATTTGCTCCCCTATTAAAACATTAGTACTGTCAACACCGGCCTTTACCTGCTGAGCCTGCAACAGATTAATCTGAAAAACAAGCAGCAGACCTAGGCACAGATGTTTGAGCGTTAGTTTAAAACCTGCAGACTTTGGGAATGTTTTAGGGTTATTATTCATTGTGCTATTATCCTCTTCTTTTAAAATAACCAAGCAATTTTTTTACATAACTCTCATCAGTACGTACATCGATCACGCCTGCTCCACTGCGCGTAAAGCTTTCCTTAAAATAGCCCACGCGGTCACGGTAGTAGCTGGCATAATTATCGCGCACTTTTCGCGAAGTGGTATTAACCAAAAGCAGTTCGCCCGTCTCTTCATCTTCCATCTGCACCACTCCCAGACTGGGAATTTCCTCTTCGCGACGGTCGTAAATTCGAATACCTGTAATATCATGACGTTTGGCCGCGATTTTCATCGTATCGTTGTAATCATCTGCTATAAAATCTGAAAGCACAAAAACTATAGCTTTCTTCTTCATCACACTTGATAAAAATTTAAGTGCCTGAGCAACATCGGTACGTTTACTTTTGGGCTTAAACTCAAGTAGTTCGCGTATGATGCGCAGCACGTGAGACTTTCCTTTTTTAGGCGGAATGTAAAGCTCAATACCATCTGAAAACAAAATCAAACCGATTTTATCATTGTTTTGAAGTGCCGAAAAGGCAAGCGTTGCCGCGATCTCGGTTACGATCTCCGATTTAAACTGCTGGTCTGTACCGAAGAATTCTGACCCACTCACATCAGCAATAAGCATCATGGTTAGTTCGCGCTCTTCTTCAAAAACCTTTACAAACGGCTCGCTGTAGCGCGCAGTCACATTCCAGTCTATATTACGCACATCATCACCAAACTGATACTGACGCACTTCACTAAAAGTCATACCCCGCCCTTTAAAGGTAGAATGGTATTCTCCTCCAAAAATATGATCAGACAGTCGCCTGGTCTTGATCTCAATCTTGCGTACTTTTTTTAAAAGCTCTTTAGTATCCATAATTCAGGAATCAGCAGGCAGTAGCAGCAGGCAGTTTCCAAAAAGAAATATAAACTGCAAACTGAGACTGCTTATCTGGTTTTAAGGTACTTCGATCTCGTTTACGATCTTGTTGATGATTTCTTCGGTAGTTACATTTTCGGCCTCTGCCTCATAGGTAATCCCGATACGGTGGCGCAATACATCGTGTACAATAGCACGCACATCTTCAGGAATCACATAGCCACGCCCTTTGATAAAGGCATAACATTTAGACGCGGTAGCCAGGTTGATACTACCCCGTGGAGACGAACCAAAACTGATAAGTGGTTTTAGATCGGCTAGTTTGTAGTTTTCAGGGTAACGCGTTGCGAAAATGATATCTAAAATATATTTTTCAATCTTTTCGTCCATATAGACCTCACGCACTGCTTCCTGAGCACGTAAAATCTGCTCTACTGAAACCACCGGGTTTACTTTTTCATAAGACCCTTTAAGATTTTGACGGATGATGAGTTGTTCTTCGGCGTGTTTTGGATAATCGATAACCGTTTTCAACATAAAACGGTCTACCTGAGCTTCAGGCAATGGATAAGTACCTTCTTGTTCCACCGGGTTTTGGGTAGCCATTACCAGAAATGGAGCATCCAGTTTAAAGGTTTCATCCCCAATGGTCACCTGCTTTTCCTGCATCGCTTCAAGCAAAGCACTCTGTACTTTTGCCGGAGCCCGGTTGATCTCATCGGCCAGTACAAAATTGGCAAAGATGGGTCCTTTTTTAATGCTGAAATCATTCAGCTTCATATTGTAAATCAGTGTTCCCACGACATCGGCAGGAAGTAGATCGGGCGTAAACTGAATACGGCTAAAACTCCCGTGAACAGCCTGTGAGAGGGTATTAATCGCCAGGGTTTTTGCCAGACCGGGAACCCCTTCGAGCAGAATGTGTCCGCGACCCAGCAGGCCTATCAAAAGTCTTTCGACCATATGTTTTTGTCCTACGATGACCTTATTCATTTCCATCGTTAGGATCTTTACAAAAGCACTTTCTCTTTCAATTTTTTCATTGATGGCTCCAATATCAACAGATGCGCCGGTATTTTCCATAATCTATTATGCTATTAATGTATATTTTACATTCTAAAGGTTAAATTTTCTTTAAGATGAGTGCGTTAAGCTCTCGTTAAAACCCCAGTCAAACTTCACATTAGAAACCACCTGACTGTAGTGTCTCTAATGACTGGTTTAAAAATGATTTGTTGCAAAAAAAAAGCAACCTTTTCAGATTGCTTTTCAAATATAGGGTATTTCGTATTTATTCTTCGACGACAGTGATTACACCAGCACTTGTTGTCTCCCCGTTTTCTACGGTAACATCTTCCACAATAAAAGTAGTGATAACACCTTCAGTAATTTCAGCTCTTACAGTCAAATCATAATTTCCTTCAGGTAAGCCTACTAATTCAAAATCTCCATCGGCATTGGTCGAGGTAGAAACTTCGGTACCACCTACTAAAGTACTCACGGTAGCAGGAATGACTACATCGCCAGTAGTAAATACACTACCCGAAATTGCACCGGTTGCTTCAATAGCACTTGCCCGAATTACAGGTTTAAGTAGGTAACTCCCGTTGCCTTGTGTAACAATTGATTTTTTAACATCAAAATCGAGTACTACAGTATAAAATACACCAGCTTCAAGATTCTGGTTAAACTGAACTTTTAAACCCGATTGTTGTGCACTGGGGGTTTGAAGTGGATATGCCTGACCATCCACAACCACGGTATTATCTGAACCTAAGATAAGTCTAATCTGATTGATAGCTCCAGCGGGAATATTTTCATCAGCAAGCAAAGCATAAGAACCACCGGTTAACTCAAGAAGGTCATAAATTTCTGGGTCTACAAGCAATTCGTACTCATCTCTTTCAAAGTCATCATCGTCTGTTGCATCATCGTTATCATCAAAGTCCTCGTTATATTTAACAACAACTGCTTCCACATCGATAAAAACGTGATCATAATCGCCAGGACCATCTACCAGTCTCAGGGACATACCTGCAGTTCCGCGTTCAGAAGAATTAGAATCATCACTACAGGAAGTGAATGCTATAAATGCTACAAATAGCATACTTAATTTAAATATAGTTTTCATTGTTTAATTTTTAAGATTAGATTTCCCAAAGATGTTGTGCCTAGGGCTCATTATCAAATCCTTTAACGGCAATTAACGAAGTTTAGTATTGCTTTAAGGAGCGCAGCGTAGGTAAAACCTTATTTTTCATTTGACTAAAAAAATTAAATTTATGAAAACAAAAACAGCATTTATAACCGGTGCCACCAGCGGGATTGGTAAAGCAACTGCAACGCATTTCGCAGCAAACGGAATCAATCTTATTCTCTGTGGAAGAAGGCAGGATCGTCTGGATGTACTTCAAGGGGCTTTGAGCAAGCGTGTTAAGGTTCACACCTTAAATTTTGACGTTCGTGACAAGAAAGCGGTGCAGCAAGCTATATCTGGTTTGCCTGAAGATTTTCAGCAAATAGACATCCTTATCAATAATGCAGGTAATGCTCACGGTCTTGATCCTATTCAGGATGGTAGCACTGATGATTGGGACGCAATGCTCGACATCAATGTAAAAGGTTTGCTGTATGTAAGCGATGTTATCATCCCAAAAATGATCAAGGCAAACAGTGGTCATATCATCAATATTGGCTCTACTGCCGGAAAAGAAGTTTATCCCAAAGGCAATGTTTACTGTGCCAGTAAACACGCGGTAGACGCCATCAATCAGGGGATGCGACTCGATTTGAATGGATACAATATACGCGTGGGAGCAGTAAATCCGGGAATGGTAGAAACCGAATTCAGCGATGTGCGCTTTAAAGGAGACTCTGAAAAAGCCGATAAAGTCTACCAGGGTTTTAAACCACTACAGGCTGAAGACGTTGCAGACATCATTCATTTTGTGGTTACCAGACCTTACCATGTGAATATTGCCGATCTTGTGGTTATGAGTGTGGACCAGGCTTCGAGTACGGTCGTGAATAAGCAATAACTATTATTATTTTTATTGCTATTATTATTACTTTTTGATAAAGTATTCTGTGATGGCACATTACAATTCATTTGAAGACCTTGAGGTTTTCAAGAAAGCTCGTTTGCTCTCTCAAAATGTTTGGGAAATTATTCAAACTACAGAATTGAAACAGGATTTTGAACTTAGGAATCAAATAAATGCCTCTTCTGGATCTATAATGGATAATATTGCAGAGGGATTTGGAAGAGGAGGTAACAAGGAATTTATCAACTTTTTAGGTTTTGCAAAAGGTTCGTGCTGTGAAACAAAATCGCAATTAATAAGATGTTTAGATCGAAACTACTTAGATAAAGATTCATTTCAAAAACTTAATACTGAAGCTCAAGAATTGATAGATCAAATCGGTAAATTCTCAAACTATTTGAAAAAATCAGAAAAACGAGGAAGTAAATTTGATTAAAAGAATAGCAATAAAAATAATAATTGCAATAACACAATGATCAACAAACGCCTTCTCATTAAAAACTTACTCGCGCATAATGACGAGAACAGTTTTTATGATAAGAAGCGTAAAGTGGATATCAGTAATAAGGAAGGTAAAGCCAAATTTTTAAAACACATCTGTGCACTTTCAAACTCCAATCCCAAGAACAACAGTTATATCGTTATTGGCGTCGAAGACGAAAGCAATGAGATTGTTGGGGTGCCGTTTTTTGACGACAGCAAGATTCAAAATCTGATCAACGCGTATCTGGATAATCCGCCTATTGTTTCTTACGAAAACATACCGTTTCCGCACCTGCCGGCAGATATTGTAGTGGGTTTGGTGACCATAAGACCTTTAAACAAGCTTACCGCTCTCAAAAAAAATATCTGGAAATATTGGGGCGGCACAGTCTTTTACCGGGACGGAAGTATCTCCATGACCAAATCTTTTAAAAGCGAAATTCTGGACGTTAATAGCGAACTGGTCGCTACTATTGAGAAACATTCGCACAACAGCATTGAGCACACGCTTGACGGTGTAATCGACTTCATAAATGTGCGACACGCCGATTTGCATACGCAGTACAAAGTTTTTAAAGAGCAGTTTGTGGTTTGCTGGGCGGGCAACCGAAAAGAAGTCAAGGGTGAAACCTATTTTAGCCGGGTCGATATTGAATTGATCAATGAACAGGTGCGTATTTTTTATTCGGCTTTAGATGAAGTATCGATCAGCATGACCGAGGATTCTTTTACCATCTTAGAATACGTTTTGCTAGGCCTTCAGGGCAACAATAAATACTATCCGCTTGAAGAGCTCACGTTATATTTTAATGAAAATGGTTCTTATCATATAGACAGTGATCTGGTCTTTGAGCCCCCACAGTATGATAAAAAAGTGCTGCATCACATTTACAATAACAACAATGCTATCCTACAAAAAGTGCTTTCGGGCGATACGCTGAATAAAGGAGAAACAGAGGATTTATATAATCTGCCGGCTACGTATCTCATTTGCTACCTCAATGGTTTTGAATCTGCCTTAGAAAAACTGGAAAGCATCAGGCCTTTTCTACGTAAGTTTGACAGTAAATTATATCAATCCTATAAAGAAAACATACGCATCCTGCGTAAAGTAAAATACAATTAATGGCACGCACACTGGCGATCGGAGATATTCATGGAGGTTTAAAAGCTTTAAAACAGGTTTTAGAACGGGTAAAAGTACACCCCGAAGATTTGCTCATTTTTTTAGGCGATTATATGGACGGATGGAGCGAAAGTGCTCAAACCCTTGATTATTTAATCGAATTAAATAAGACTCAGAGCTGCATCTTTATTCGCGGAAACCACGACGCCTTGGTCTACGACTGGCTTGTAACCGGCAAAACCAATGAAACCTGGATAAATCACGGCGGAAAAAGCACTATTAAATCCTACCAGAACTATTCCGAAGAAAAAAAAGAACAACACAAAACCTTTATTGAAGATTTGCAGGATTATCACATTGATGATCAAAATCGCATGTTTGTACATGCCGGTTTTCAAAATCACAATGGTCCTCAATACGAGCATCACAGCACTGCCTTTTACTGGGACCGCACCTTCTGGGAAATGGCTGTAGGTCTAGACAAGAATTTAAAATCTGATGATCTCGAGTACCCTAAACGCCTTACCCATCATAAAGAGATTTACATCGGGCACACTCCTGTGACTCGCATCAATCGTGATGTTCCTACACAAATGGCTAATGTGTGGAATGTAGATACCGGTGCGGCTTTCTACGGAAAACTTTCAGTAATTGATGTGGATACTAAGGAATACTGGCAAAGCGACCCGGTTTATAAATTATACCCCGAAGAAGATGGTCGTAACGCATAAAAAAACCGAAGCGTTAAACTTCGGTTTTAATAATTAGGTAGTTAGGCTACCACTTTATGATTATTCTGCCATTCTCGCAATTCTTCCCATTTACCTTCATAGGCTAAACGTGCCTGATCTGGCCAGGTAGCTGGGTGATGCGCATCAGTAGCGCGACCGCTGCCCGTAAGAATTTCTCTGCATCTTTCAGCCGAAGTATTTGAAAGTTCCTTCCAGGTGTTGATACCGTTTTGTTTCAATAAAGAAGCAACTTCAATGTTTATACCTTCAACGATAGTCAGATCATCCTGAATTACATCCTGACCGTATGCAGCTCTGGCTTCTTCTGATCGAAAGCTATTCGGGGTTTCAGTCGTTCCGCTGGCAATATTTTGAACCGCATTCAGTTTTGATTTCGAACTGGCCAACTCAGATTCTACATTGCTCAAGCGAGTTTGCAGATTAGAAATTGTATTCTCCAGCTCCTTACGCTTCTCAAGAGAAGTATTTAGTTCACGGTTTTTCGCCTCATACTTATTTTCCCAGGCTTCAAGTTCCTTTTTAGAATCAGGGGATATCTTAGTAGCATATCCCAAAAGATAACCTATTACAATCCCTAAAATCCCGGCCAACACAGGGCCTGCAATCATCCAATTTATTTCCATGATCTTTTGCTTTTTTGGTTTATAGCTGTAAAGCTAACCAGACGATGTCTTAAATATTCAGTAAAACGGGTTAAACAAAAGCCAAATCAACTCATTGATAATCAGTTAATTTTAAGATAATTAATCAGTCGATATTCAAATCACAAACCGCAAAAATTCCAGTCACAGAAGCCGCTCTGCTCGTGTTCTACACAGCTCAATTGGAGAATGGAATACTCTTAAAATAGGAAAGGGTATTTTAAAAAAATTGACTAGTTTGAAACAAATTCTGAATTCAAGCAACTAATAACCACATTCAATAACCGGTAAACAAAGTAATTATGGGACTATTTGACAAAATCAAAGAAAAACTCAGCCACGAATTTATAGACATTATCGAGTGGCTCGATTATACACAAGACACCATTGCCCACCGGTTTGAACGGTATCAAAACGAAATAAAAAATAACGCAAAACTCATCGTGCGTGAAGGCCAGACTGCAGTTTTTGTCAATGAAGGTCAGTTAGCAGACGTTTTTGGTCCCGGTACATATACCTTAAATACGAAAAACCTTCCTATTCTAACAACTCTTAAAGGTTGGAAATACGGTTTTGATAGTCCGTTTAAAGCCGAAGTATATTTTGTAAACACGCATTTATTTACAGACGAAAAGTGGGGAACTAAAAATCCTATTACGCTAAGCGATGAGCGTTTTGGTCTGGTAGAAATCAGAGCTTTTGGTACGTATGCATTTCGCATCAGCGATGCCGGAAAATTTATTAAAGACATCGTAGGGACAGACAACAATTTTACCAATTTTGAGATTAACGAGCATCTTAAAAGTCTAATCGCTACCCGTTTTACAGATACGGTAGGTGAAGCCAAGTTACCTATCGAACTCTACGCGGCAAATACGACTGAGCTTTCAGAAACCTGTAAAGAAGTGATGCAGCCCGAGTTCGCTTCGGTTGGGATTTCGCTTGAAAAATTCTTTATCGAAAACGTCTCAATGCCCGAAGAGCTTAAGAAAGAAATCTTTGAGTACAGCCGTATCGACAAGCTGGATCTTGATAAGTTGACCAAATTTAAAACCGCAAAAGCTATTGAAGCGGCTGCTAATAACGAAGGCGGCACAGCCGGCGCCGGAATGGGAATGGGAATGGGCTTTGTCCTCGCACAACAAATGGGCGGCGCAATGCTAGGTGGTGCTGCACAAGCACCACGACCTGTACAGCCCGCGGCAACGCCACCGCCTATGCCTGCTGTTACACAATATTATTATGCAAACAACAACCAGCAGCAGGGGCCGGTTAGCTTTGAGCAACTGCAGTCGTTATTTGCGGCACGTACTATTAATCGCAATTCTTTGATCTGGAAACAAGGTATGACTGAATGGAAAGCGCTGCAGGAAATAGAAGAGCTCAAACCCTTCTTAGGTGGAAACACGCCTCCTCCATTACCGGCTCAGTAATTTGACAACAATCACCCGGTGAGCGATCCAGTTATACAGAAATCTGAACTTAAAAAAGCCTGTAAAAACTGTGGTGCCGAACTTACGTACAAGCCCGGCACCACACAGGTTACCTGTGACTATTGCGGTTATAAAGAAGAACTAGACCTAAGCCTTGATACAGTCAAAGAACTACCCTTGCGCGAGTATCTGCAGAAAATGGGAGCACAGGCCAATTCGGTAGAAATAAGTCTGCTGCATTGCAAAAACTGCGGCGCAAATCAGCACGTAGAAGAAAATTACAAATCCCTGCATTGTGTATATTGCGGCACGCCGCTTATTCGTGAAGATGCAGTCACTGAGCAGTGGATTCTTCCGGGTGGAGTATTGCCTTTTCAACTTACGCAACAGGAAGCTCTTGTACGATTTAAAAAATGGGTAAAAGGCCTGTGGTGGGCACCTAATGATTTGCAAAAAGCCAGCCTTGATCCGCAGTTTACAAAAGGCCTGTATCTGCCCTATTGGACTTTTGACGCACAGCTTTTCGGCCGCTATACCGGTTCAAGAGGAGATTATTATTACGAGACTGAAAGTTACCGCGATTCTAAAGGACGCAGGCAGACCCGCCGCGTGCGTAAGACGCGTTGGTCACCCGTATCAGGAAACATACAGGGGTTTGTAGACGACACCCTCATTAACGCTTCTAAGCAACACACCGGTAAAGTGCCCCGAGGTGTAAGCCGCTGGGACTTAAAAAAACTACAGCCCTTTGAAAGTGGTTTTCTGGCCGGTTTTGTAACCGAAAAATACACCATTCCCTTAAATCAGGGTCATCTGGAAGCCAAGGACGAAATGCGCAATATCGCAACAACCTGGGCCCGCAGGGACATAGGCGGTGACGAGCAACGCGTGAACCAGCTTAATATTCAGCTTGAGGAAGAAACCTTCAAACACATTCTGCTTCCGGTGTATATAAGTGCCTACCGTTATAAAAATAAAGATTACAGCTTTTTTGTAAATGGTGAAAACGGAAGTATTTCAGGAAAACGCCCGTATTCGTTTTGGAAGATCTTTTTTGCTGTACTGGCAGTATTGCTCCTGCTCGTGGTAGTTTATTTATTCAGTAACTGATTTGCAGGTATTCAAGCTGAATAAAAAAATTCATCTTCAACGTTAACCTTAGCCGGAATACAATCATAAAGAGTAAAACTTAAATACTCTATTATGAAAACAAGCAACACGCATTTTAAACTGGCCACAAAAATCATGCTGGCCTTAGTATTAACTATCGGATTAAATTCCTGTTCTCCGGAAGATGGCGAGATTGGGCCACAGGGACCTCAGGGTGAACAAGGACCTGCAGGACCTCAAGGAGCGCAGGGACCGGCAGGTCAGGATGGAGCAGATGGCGCTGACGGTCAGGATGGTCAGGATGGGGAAGATGGGAATGCCGAAGTCTATTACAGCGACTGGATTCCGGCTGCATTTACGGGCTCTTCAGATATCGTAAAATTTATGAATATTGATTTCCCTGCTTCACTACCTAGTTCTCTTAGTATTAAAGATACGCACGTAATATTGGTCTACTTTACCGGATATGGCGATGGCAACGTATATTTATTACCGGTACTTAATTTTAGGGGTGCTCAATTCACCTTTGGTTTTGGGAGCGGGTCTGCAGTCGCTTCAGATATAAGTATTACTGCACGCTCCACTTCAAGTAGTGCATTAACAGAGTTTACGATAAGTCCTGATCGTGGAAACAAATTTAGATATGTGATTATTCCACCTACCATAAATGTAAAATCTAAAGAGGGAAAAACTACATTGGACTACTCAGACTACGATGCGGTAAAACGTTACTATAATATTACCGACTAATTTTCAGTTTAATTATTATCTAAAAAAGGGGCTGTCTCCAAAACGGGACAGCCTCTTTTTATTTTCCTCTAATTGAAAGGACTACAAATCAAACTTAATCCCCTGTGCCAGCGGAAGCTCGGTTGTGTAATTAATCGTATTGGTCTGGCGACGCATATACACTTTCCAGGCATCGCTACCGCTCTCACGACCGCCACCAGTTTCTTTTTCGCCACCAAATGCTCCACCAATTTCAGCACCACTGGTGCCAATATTGACGTTAGCAATCCCGCAATCACTGCCGGCAACACTTAAAAAGCGCTCCGCTTCACGTAGATTGTTGGTCATAATCGCAGATGATAATCCCTGACGTACGCCGTTTTGCAGTTCGATGGCATTTTCTACGCTTCCACTGTATTTCATTAAATACAAAACAGGTGCAAAGGTTTCGTGCTGTACAATCTCAAAATCATTTTGAGCTTCGGCGATGGCCGGTTTTACATAACAGCCGCTTTCATAACCTTCGCCTTCGAGTACTCCACCTTCAACAATAATTTTTCCGCCCTCTTGAACTACTTTTTCCAAAGCATTTTGATAGTTTTTTACGGCGTCTTTGTCAATCAACGGACCTACGTGATTCTTTTCATCCAGCGGGTTCCCGATACGCAATTGACCATAGGCATCTACAATCGCATTTTTAACTTTATCGTAAATGCTTTCGTGAATAATCAACCTGCGGGTAGATGTACAGCGTTGCCCGGCGGTTCCTACCGCACCAAACACCGCCCCGATTACCGTCATTTTTAAATCCGAATCCGGAGTTACTATAATCGCATTGTTTCCGCCTAATTCTAAAAGCGACTTACCCAATCGCGCACCTACCGTTTGCGCGACCTGTTTTCCCATTCGGGTAGAGCCGGTAGCCGAAATTAGAGGCACCCGCTCGTCCTGAGTCATCAGTTCGCCTACTTTATAATCTCCGTTTATAAGGCACGAAATCCCTTCAGGCAGATTGTTTTTTGCAAACACACGGGCTGCTATTTTTTGGCAGGCAACACCTGTTAAAGGTGTTTTTTCTGAAGGCTTCCAGATACACACATCCCCGCAAACCCAGGCCAAAGCCGTATTCCAGGACCATACAGCTACCGGAAAATTAAATGCCGAAATAATCCCCACAATCCCTAACGGATGGTACTGCTCGTACATACGATGCCCAGGACGCTCACTGTGCATAGTCAAACCGTGCAATTGACGTGATAATCCCACCGCAAAATCACAGATATCGATCATCTCCTGTACTTCGCCCAGACCTTCCTGATAGCTTTTTCCCATTTCATAAGAAACTAATTTGCCCAAAGGTTCCTTTAAGCGGCGCAGTTCTGCATTAAATTGGCGCACCACTTCTCCCCGCTGCGGAGCCGGCATCACCCTCCAGGTTTTAAATGCTTCCTGTGCAGTTTGCACCACCTGCTCGTATTCTTCGGGTGTTGTTTGCGTAACGCTTGCAATGATCGCACCGTCAACAGGTGAAACCGACTCAAAAGTTGAGCCGCCATTCATCCACTTAGAACCGGTAGAAGTACCTGAATTTTGGGGTTCGAGTTCCAAAGCTTTTAGGGCTTCGGTTATAGCTGTATTGGTCAAGGTATCTGCCATTATTTTATAGTTTTCTTAGAATTGTATTTTAAACCTTTCGAAGTTAATAAATTCAAAAAGGGTTTTAAAGCATTATTTAGCATATTCGCAATAAAACACATTGAGGTAAGCACACGAGGCATGCGTTAGAAATAATTTTTAATTTCCATGGAAGCCTCGGGAGTATTAAACCCGTTTGGTGGTGCCAAAAAAGTGCGCCTTGTAGCGCACTCTTTATTTTATTATTAAAAGCTTATTCCGTAAAACGTGGATCGGCTTCCATCACCGTCCCGCAATTGTCGCAGGTACGCAATTCTTTATTTCCGTAGAATTCTTTAAAGTGCTTTAAGAAGTCTTTTTCAATATCGTTTAAAGGAAAATAGACTTCATATAATTTATGATTGCAGTTGTCGCAAAACCATAACAAACCGTCTTTGCCTTCCAGGTCAGCGCGTTTTCGCTCAACTACAAGACCTATTGAACCCGGCTTACGCACCGGAGAATGCGGCACTTTTGCAGGATGCAGGTACATATCGCCCGGGCCTAATTTCATCGTACGTTTTTTGCCATCTTCCTGGATGTGTACTTCAATCTCACCTTCGAGCTGGTAAAACAATTCTTCGGTCTCATTATAATGATAATCTTTACGGGCGTTGGGCCCGGCAACAGCCATCACGATATAATCATCGGCATCTTTGTACAGGTTTTTATTTCCTACCGGCGGCTTGAGTAATTCGCGGTTTTCTTCCACCCATTGGGTTAGATTAAAGGGTTTTGCAATTGACATACTACTTTTGTTTACAGCTAAAATTACAATATTAATTACGGTAAAAAAATAAAGGCTTCTCGTGCAATGCTGTTGTAGAAACAAAACGATTAGGAGCATTAACCCTGCTTTTTCCGTATTTTAGAAGCTATAAAAATCAAACTATGAAGAATCATTTACTCCTTTTTCTACTCCTCGTTTTTATTGTAGCCTGCAAGCAGGAAAACACAGAGACCAAAACAGCACAAAACACACCTGAACAACAGGATTTTGCTATAATTATTCACGGCGGTGCAGGAACCATCCTTAAAGAAAATATGACCGATTCGCTAGAATCTGCTTACAAAGCAAAGCTTAGTGAAGCCATTAAAACAGGATATGAGATTCTAAAAAATGGAGGAACCAGTCTGGAGGCGGTACAGCGCACTATAAATATAATGGAAGATTCTCCATTATTCAATTCTGCAAAAGGAGCGGTTTTTAATCACGAGGGCGTTAACGAACTAGATGCTTCTATTATGGATGGCGCTACGCTCAATGCCGGAGCCATTGCAGGGGTGACAAATGTAAAAAACCCCATTAATCTGGCTTATGAAGTGATGACCAAATCAGAACATGTCTTATTAAGCGGGAAGGGAGCCGAAACGTTTGCTGCTGAAAAGGGCATTGAGCTGGTAGATCCTTCCTATTTCTTTACTCAAAACCGCTATGACGCCTTACAACGCATTCTGGAGCGGGAGAAAAATGACTCCGTAACTGCAGCTTCGGCTTTTATTGATCCCTTTATCAAAGATGAAAAGTTTGGTACGGTAGGTTGTGTTGCTCTGGACAAAAATGGAAATCTAGCCGCGGGAACTTCTACAGGCGGAATGACCAATAAAAGATATAACCGTATTGGCGACTCCCCGATTATAGGAAGTGGAACCTATGCCAATAATGCTACTTGCGGCGTTTCATCAACCGGTTGGGGTGAGTATTTCATCCGTGGGCAGGTTGCTTACGACATCAGTGCTCAGATGGAATATGCCGGAAAAAACCTGAAAGACGCAACGCATAATGTCATTCAGGAAAAACTGACCAAACTGGGCGGAACCGGTGGTATTGTCGCTTTAGATCACTACGGCAACCCATCCATGGAATTTAATACTGAAGGGATGTACCGCGCTTATATGAACGATCAGGGGGAGTTAACCCTTGGGATTTATGGGGAGAATGAAGACTAAAGAGGTTAACTACGTTGAGCTCACTGCATTACTCATAGCCATTGTTCTTTTCATTGTATCAGTAATCTTAGTAATCATAACCGGAAACCAATTAACGCTTGATTATTATATAGGATTTGCCTTATTCAGCAGCTCATTATTTTTATACTTAAGACACAAAAAGTCCTATGTTATTGTATTTACACTAACACTGGCTGGAGGTATTCTAAACCTATATGATCCATTTGTGGTAAAATTAACTTTCAGCCTGATATTTTTACGCCTTAACATTACCTTCATTGTGCTTAGCATTGCATTTATAGCGACTAACAAAGATTTGCTTGATTCCGCTTTCCCTCATAAATCTTCGTTGGAAGAAGAAATTAATCTGGAGAAGAAAAGAGAACAACAAAAAATTCAAAAATTCATCAATCAGTATCAAACTAAATCCCGCAAAGATTTAGAATACATTACCCAAAAAGATAGCGGCTATGTTAATGAGGCCAAAATTGCCGCACAACAGGTATTGAATAATCTCGATACAGCAGAGGTTCCAACTAAAGAATAAGAATGCTTTCCACTTATATAAGTCCCGACTAATACTATTAAACATGCAGGTATTCAAACCTTACTACGCAGTGATTTTTACTTCTACGCAAAGCGAAAACACTACAGGTTATAACGAGATGGCTGCACAAATGGAACATCTTGCTCAACAGCAAACAGGCTATTTGGGTATGGACCACACCCGAAGCGAAGTAGGTATTACCATCTCTTACTGGCAAACCGAAGCAGATCTTCTCAACTGGAAAACAATCTCGAGCATCTAAAAGCACAACATCTGGGCAAAACAACATGGTACGACAACTACAGCGTGCGTGTTTGTAAAGTGGAACGTGAATATCATTTTAAACGTATCGCAGAATAAGATATACTCACATTATATAAAAGAAAATCCCTTCACACATGAGTTGCGAAGGGATTTCTTTGGTTAAACCCGTTGCCGGACTTCCGGACTTAAAGCGAAACAGCAGGTCCCCACCTGCTGCATCTAACATAACAAAACCAACTTAAAGTCTTGAATTTTGTAAATGTTGTGAATGTTGTAATTGATTTTGTAATCCTGGGGTTTTGGGGTTTTAAAAAATGATTTGGGGTTTGTTGTAATTGACTTGTTTAATTATGATCTGGGGTAATCATGATTTGGGGCTTATTTGGTGATAAAGATTTGTGTAAAAAAAGCAGTTCCTTTATCATTTTTCACTACTGATATTCCACTATGAGTGAAATTTCCTTCAAGCGCTTCACGGTGACTGTCGCTCTTAATCCAGGCTGCAACCACCTCTTTTGCAGTACGATAGCCAAAAGCTACATTTTCACTTACACGACCAGCTCCTTTAGATTTTAAATAATCAGAACGCTTGAAAAAATTATCGTGGCTGATCTGTCCTTTGGTAGCCATATACTTAGAGTGATTTGACGCCTGACCCTTAGAGTCATTGTTAGCCTTAAGCGGAGACAAACCAATACTTGTGCGGTGTTGGTTCACTTCAGCAAGCACCTCTTGTGCAAATGCTTCTTCGACAGTAAGGTTTGCAGCAACTTCTAAAGTTGCTTCTTCAGTTGGCATCAGCTCTTCATCTTGTGAACAGCTGGAAAATAATACAGTAAAAGTAAGAGCCAAAAGGCTTGTAGTAAAAGTTCTCATGATTTGGGGTTTATGAGTTATGTTGAGACAAACATAAGTAGGATTTTTTATTCCTACAACCTTTAAACAGCCATTTTGTGTATTTCGTCGATATTAAGCTATTTTTTAACAAAAATAATATAAACTTTAACACTTTTAGACTTCATAAAATGCCTTTTGTCGACTTAAGGTAATTATAAGCTAAATCGTTTAATTGACTATTTGTGCATTTCATCGATAAGAAATTACACTAAATCGTCATCAACTATATTTTTATTTGAAATGTAAGAACTGTGAAGATAATTGAAATTAAACTTGTGCATAACCCATTTATAGTCAGGAATTAAATTTTAAAGAGCGTCACATTTCCCTTTTGAAAACCACTATGCCGTCTAAAAAACGTATTTTACCTTTACACGAATCCTGTTTGTGTTATACACGCCGTCTATTCTATATAAGATTTCTATGAACCGTATTTCTGTACTTCTTGTTCTATTAATTGGTTTAATACTCACCAGTTGTCATCAAAATCAAAAAGAAGATGATAATATTTTTAAATTCAAGGAATATATCGCCTTCAATACTTTTGGACGGGTACCTGCAACAGCACCTATTAAAATAGAATTGGCAAAACCCGCCACGCAGTTTGAGAGCGATCAAAAAATACCTTCAGAATATCTCATTGTATACCCTAAAACAGAAGGTCAGCTACTTCTTAAAAACGGAACCTCACTTGTGTTTGTGCCTGAAGAACCGCTCATTCCCGATACCGAATATACCATCACGCTTAAGCTGAGTCGATTCTTCGAGGATGTTGCGCCCGAGTATCGCAGCTATACGTTTAGTTTTAAAACCATTACCCCAAATTTTAAAATCAATTTGGGCAACCTGCAATCCTATAATCAGGAGTGGCAATATCTTACCGGCTCAATAGAGACCGCAGACCGCTCTACCATCAGTGCTGTTAAAAAACTCATCAAAGCCAGCCAGGAAGGCAAAGCACTCCGCATTGACTGGCCTGTTGACACTGCAAAAGCTTCATTTTTTAATTTTACGATAGACAGCATTCACCGCAAAAAAGAGAATTCACAAATACGCATCGCTTGGGACGGCAAACCTATAGGAAGCAAAAATCAAGGACAGAGTACCTTAAACATACCTGCACAATCACGATTTACCGTAGTCGATGTTACTACAGCCCTGGCTCCAGAAACTTCAGTAAGCATCAACTTTTCAGATCCCCTTGAAATGGAGCAAAATTTTGAAGGCCTGGTAGAATTAGACAGTCTTCAAAATTTAAGGTACGAGGTACAGGGCAATGTACTTACCGTTTACCCAAGAGAGCAACTTACCGTCAGCGTTAAGCTTACCCTAAATAAAGGAATACGCAATGCTTATGGCTCTGCCTTAAGAGAAGAAACAACACAGCAAATTTCATTTGAACAACTCAAACCTCAGGTGCGTTTAATCTCTAACGGTAGCATTCTACCCGCTTCTTCTAAAACACCACTCTATTTTGAGGCTGTCAATCTTTCTGCGGTTGATGTTCGTGTCATTAAGGTGTACCAAAACAACATGTTGCAGTATTTACAGTCGACCTCTTTAAGTAGCACTGACAGCTACGATCTTAACCGTGTGGGCCGTCGTATTGCAAAAAAAACCATTCCGCTAGTAGACAACAGTATTGCCCAAAACGGACTCTGGCGCGCCTATGCTCTTGATCTTTCTGAGTTTTTTAAGGCAGACCCGGGAGCTTTGTACCGTGTGGAATTCAGTTTTGAACCCGGCTACAGCCTTTATCCCTGCCCGGATGCGTCTTCTGACGACACTCAAACCAAAGAAGAAGCCTACCTCGAAGAAGCCTATGAAGAGTATTACGATACGCAGGATGATGCTGACGTTCGCGAAATGGAATACTGGGATAATATGCGTTACTCCTGGCGTAATCGGGTTTACAATTGGGAAGAAGAAGACAACCCGTGTCACCCGGCCTATTATAACGAAGACCGGTTTGCAAAAACCAATGTATTGGGTTCTGATCTGGGCTTAATCGTTAAAGAGAGTGAAAACGGAAATTACGATTTCGCCACCTCCAATCTCATTACCGCCCAGCCTGAGATGGGAGTAGAAATACGCCTGTACAACTACCAGCAGCAACTTATCAAATCCCTTAAAACAGATCTTGACGGCCTGGCATCCTTCAAAAATGACAGGCAGGTTGCTTTTGCAGTTGCGCAGCAACGTAATAACTATGCCTATGCCGATCTTAAAGACGGAAATGCCCTATCCCTTAGCAATTTTGACATAAGCGGCAATAAGTTAGAAAAAGGGCTTCAGGGCTACATCTATACTGAACGGGGAGTACATCGTCCCGGCGACAGCATACACCTCACTTTTGTGCTTAACGATCTGGCAAATCCGCTGCCGGCAGAACACCCGGTAAAGCTTGAGGTGACCGATGCCCGAGGCAAACTCGTACTGCGCAATGTGATCAGTTCGTCCTTATCTGATAAAGGTATGCCCGGCGATCGCAATCACGGATTTTACTATTTTCCTATTAGAACGAATGAAACCGATCCTACCGGAAACTGGACGGCCACGATTACCGTAGGCGGGGTAAAGTTTACCAAAAGATTACGGGTCGCGACGGTAAAACCCAACAGACTCAAGATCAAACTTGATTTTAAAGACACCTATTTAACCGCATCAAAACCCGTTGACGGAAGCATTAGCGCCTCCTGGTTGCACGGTGCTCCCGCACGCAATCTCAAAGCAGATATCACCGCAACGCTGAGAAGTACATCAGCTGATTTTCCGGAATTTAAAAACTATACGTTCACAGATCCTGTACGCCGCTTTAATGAGGTTGAAATCCCAATTTTAGAACAACAGGAGCTGAATGCTGATGGAAAGCTTGATTTCACTAAAAAAATTGAATTGAGCGGTAAAGCCCCCGGAATGCTTCAGGCTACTTTCTTGACCAAAGTTTATGAAGGCGGCGGGGATTTTTCGGTAGATGTGTTTTCAAAAAAACTGGCTCCCTATACGCACTTTGCAGGTATTCACGCACCCGAAACCCGCGAGTACGATTCCTATTATACCGATGAGGAAGTCAAATTTGATCTGGCAAGTGTCACCGAAGCCGGCAAACCTGCTTCCGGCCGGGTACTGCAGGTACAACTTTTTAAGATTGAATGGCGCTGGTGGTTTAGCCGTTCTTCAGATAATCTTTCACACTACGAAAACACTTCGGTTTATAAACCCGTGCAAAACTTTGATGTCACGACAAACGCCAATGGGAAAGCAGTGGCAAAAATTACGGTTCCCGAAAAAGAAAGCGGCAGATATTTATTACGTGTTATTGATAAAAATTCGAGCCACGCCACAGGTCTTACCACCTATTTCTTCCGCAATTGGAGCAACCTTCCTGCAGGTGAAGGCGATAGTGCTAAAATGCTGGTTTTTTCTTCTGATAAAGAGACCTATCAGGTAGGGGATGAAGCCGTGATCAAATTCCCTTCTCAAAAAGCCGGAAAAGCTTTGCTCAGTATTGAAAACGGAACACAGGTACTTTCTAAAAGATGGGTAGATACTGAAGCTCAGGAAACGCTTGTACGTATACCCATCACTAGCACTATGGCTCCTAACGTTTATGTGCACATCAGTTTGCTGCAGCCACACGCGCAAACACTCAATGATCGGCCTATACGCCTTTACGGTATAATACCTTTACTCGTAGAAGACCCTGCAACCCGGCTTGAACCTAAAATTCAAATGCCTTCAGAGCTAAAGCCTGAAGAATCATTTAAGGTTAAGGTTAGCGAAACCAATGGTAAAGCAATGGCCTATACCCTGGCGGTGGTCGATGAGGGTTTACTTGATCTTACGCGCTATGAAACCCCACAAATTCACAACGCTTTTTACGCCCGTCAGGCACTGGGTGTTAAAACCTTTGATATGTATGATGATGTCATTGGGGCGTTCTCGGGCAGTGTTGATAATATTTTTGCCATTGGTGGTGGTGATATGGCTGCAGGAGCAAAAAACCGAAAAGCAGACCGCTTTAAACCCGTGGTCAAATTCTTAGGACCCTTTTATCTGGAAGCAGGCCAAACAGCAAGTCATCAAATACAGATGCCTAATTATATAGGTTCGGTACGTACGATGGTAGTGGCCGGAAACACCCGCACCGGGGCTTATGGCAGTGCCGAAGCTACTACACCGGTACGCAAACCACTAATGGTTTTGGCTTCACTACCGCGAAAACTGGCACCAGGCGAGCAATTGACGCTTCCGGTGACCGTATTTGCGATGGACAAAAAAGTGCGTGACGTTACCGTAAGCATCAAAACCTCTGAAGCGCTTTCACCCAAAAACGGAAGCACCCAAAACATTCGTTTTACTGAAACAGGTGAACAACTGGTAAATTTTGACTTTGATGTAAAACGCACCAACGCCGTTCAGAAGTTTGAAATTACTGCTACCGGCGGCGGGGAACGCGCAACGTATTCGGTAGAGATTGATGTAGAAAACCCCAACCCCATTTCACAACGCACCAAACATTACACCCTTGAGCCTAATAAAGAGCTTGAGATTAGCTATTCGAGCTTTGGCGTTAAGGGCACCAATACCGCGGTTTTAGAATTTTCAACCCTGCCGCAGATTGATTTTACCAAGCGCCTGCAATACCTCATAGGCTATCCGTACGGATGCGCAGAGCAAACGACCTCAAGCGGCTTCCCACAACTTTATCTCAATGCGATTTTTGAACTCAACAGCACTCAACAAAAGGAAACCCAGAAGAATATTAAAGCGACCATAGACCGCCTGGGAATGCTGCAAAGACCCGAAGGAGGGGTGAGCTACTGGCCGGGAGAACGCGATGCCGATGCCTGGGCAACCTCGTATGCCGGGCATTTTATGCTTGAAGCGCAAAAACAAGGCTATACCTTACCACTTACCTTTTTGTCCAATTGGCTCAACTACCAGAAAAACGCGGCACGCCAATGGCGTAACGGGGCGACCTCGTACAACAGCAGCCTTACTCAAGCCTACCGCCTGTATACCCTGGCCCTGGCAGGGCAACCCGAACTGGCAGCAATGAACCGCTTACGCGAATCTGGCGAACTCACAAATTCCTCTCGCTGGAGGCTGGCTGCAGCCTACGCCCTGGCCGGTAAAAAACAGGTGGCTAATGCACTTGCAGCAAAAGCCAATCTGGAATTTAATAACAACAGGGAGTTGCAGTATTCGTACGGTTCGGTATTGCGCAACAAAGCGATGGCTTTAGAAACCATGATTTTGCTTGGCGACAAACGCGAGCAGGAACTGGCAGAGTCTATTGCCAAAGATCTTTCTTCTGGTAACTGGTACAGCACGCAAACCACGGCGTTCTCGCTATTAAGCCTCAGCAAATTACTCATAGCAAATGGCGGTAAAAGCATTGCCGTACAGGCCGGGCAACAGAAACTCAATACCAAAAAAGGCTTTATTACTTCAGATCTGCCGGTTGCAGACAACGAGCAAAAGGTGACCATCAAAAACGAGAACGCCAATAAGGTGTATGTAAGCCTGGTGCAGCAAGGCAAATTACCCCTGGGAGAAGAACTAGCCGAACAGCGCAACCTCAGCGTGAAAACCGTTTTTGTGGATAATGCCGGAAAAACACTTTACGCGGATCGCCTGCGGCAGGGAACCGGTTTTAAAGCAAAGGTTACGGTAACAAATACCTCCCTTAACGAAGTAGATCATATTGCTCTTGCCCAGTATATCCCCAGCGGCTGGGAAATTGTCAATACCAGTTTTACCGCTCTTGGAGGGGGTGCAAGTGGTAAAGCACGCTATACCGATATACGGGATGATAGGGTGTATTTTTACTTTGATCTGAAATCAAAAGAATCACGCACCTTTGAGATTGACCTCAACGCCTCGTTTTTAGGAACCTATTATTTACCGGGTACACAGGCCGAAGCGATGTACGATAACGACTATTTTGCCCGAAACAAAGGAAACTGGATTAGGGTTTTTCAATAATTAGGATCGCAATTAAAAGCAAAACTTTATGCGGTTAAAGCGCAAATACCTTGTTGTTACAGGCATCGTTCTTGTTTTGCTGCTTTGGTACTTCAGCCTGCCGCAACCTCTTTTTAAAAGTCCGACAGCAACGGTTGTTACCAGCAAGAATGGTGATTTGTTGGGCGCGCGTATCGCAGATGACGGGCAATGGCGCTTTCCGGCGGGAGACTCGGTTCCCTTTCGGTTTAAGACGGCAATCCTGCAGTTTGAAGACGCTTATTTTTACCGGCATCTGGGTTTTAATCCGGTTGCTATGACTAAAGCCCTGTGGTCTAATTTAACCTCAGAAAACCGCCGGGGGGGCAGTACGCTTACCCAGCAGGTGATTCGACTTTCGCGCGAAAATCCCAAACGCACTTATTTAGAAAAATTTACAGAAACAGTAATGGCGACGCGACTCGAAGCCGGTTATTCTAAAGATGAAATCCTAAGCCTGTATGCCTCACACGCTCCCTTTGGAGGCAACGTGGTAGGTCTCGAAAGCGCTTCGTGGCGGTATTTTGGTATTCCGGCAGCGCAGTTGAGTTGGGGACAGGCGACTGCACTTGCCGTATTACCCAATGCCCCGTCACTGGTTTTTCCGGGAAGGAATGAAACCATTTTCAGGGAAAAACGCGATCGCCTGCTCCTTAAATTAAAAACTGAAAATATCATCGACGAGACTACCTATTCTCTGGCCCTGGCCGAAGAATTACCGGGACCTCCGCAGGAACTTCCTGACCTGGCCCCGCATTTCACCGAGCGCATGGTGCAGGAACACCAGGGAGAAAGAGTAATAAGCAGTCTGGATTATAGCTTACAAAAACGACTTAATGGTATTGCGGCTGATGCGCATTACCGCCTGAGTCAAAATCAAATACACAACCTGGCCATTCTGGTTCTTGACGTAAAAACCCGAAGGGTACTGGGCTATGTTGGTAATGCCCCAACAAGCCGCGAGCATGCCAGTTATGTAGATATGGTTTTAGGCCGACGTAGTACGGGCAGTACACTCAAGCCTTTTTTATACAGCGCCATGCTGGCCTCGGGGGAGCTTTTGCCGCATGAGCTGGTAGCCGATGTCCCGACAACGATTAACGGCTACAATCCGCAGAATTTTGACAAAACCCATCACGGCGCGGTACCTGCATCCCAGGCATTGGCACAATCACTTAATGTACCTGCAGTTAATTTATTACGTCGCTACGGCTTAAAACGCTTTTACAACAACCTGCAAAAACTCCATATTAAAAACATAAACCGTCCTGCCGATCATTACGGCCTCTCGCTTATTCTGGGCGGTGCCGAAAGCAGCCTGTGGGAACTCACCAATTCCTACGCAGGTATGGCGGCGACTCTTAATTTTTTTAACCGGTCTTCGAGTGAATACCCCCTTCACGCTTTTAATGAACCCGTCTACCTCAAAGACAGGGTTTATGATTTGAGGGAAAGGCAAGCGCTTCCGGAGCTTTATGATGCCGGAGCAATTTACCAGACCCTTCAAACACTACGTGAGGTTAACAGACCCGAAGGTTCTGAAAACTGGGAGTTTTTTAGCGATGCTCAGCCTATAGCCTGGAAAACCGGCACGAGTTACGGTTTTAAAGATGCCTGGGCGGTAGGCGTGACTCCCTCTTATGCTATAGGCGTTTGGGTGGGCAATGCAGATGGTGAGGGCCGGCCGGGGATTACCGGTATTCAGGCAGCAGCACCCCTGCTTTTTGAAGTGCTTGATCTTCTGCCTGCTTCCGGCTGGTTTAAAATGCCTTATGATGAATTAGTAGAAGCTGAAATTTGTAAGCAAAGCGGAAAACTGAGCGGCTTGTATTGCCCCGAAACCCAACTGAAGTGGATTCCCAAAAAAGGAACCCGTACCGAAGCCTGTACCTTTCACCGGCAAATCTTCCTTAATGCGGAACGAACCCATCAGGTAAATGCTGACTGTTATCCTTTGGGACAACTAGTATCTCAATCCTGGTTTAGCCTTCCACCATTATGGGAATATTATTACACCCCACTACATCCCGAATACCAACCGCTCCCCGATTATTTACCGGGATGTTTCCGCGAAAGCGAAAAACCCATGGAGTTCATTTTTCCTAAACCGGGCGAAGTGATCCTGATACCCCGTGATTTTGACGGCGAAAAACAGGAAACCGTTTTTAAACTGGCCCATCGCGACGCAGATACCACGGTCTACTGGTATCTCGATGATTTGTACCTGGGCGCTACCACCACCTTTCATCAACTCAGTCTCATTCTGAAACCGGGCGACTACCTCCTCTCGGCCACAGACAGTGCGGGCAACAGCATTTCGCGTAAGCTGCGTATTCGCTACGCCACGCCCGAAAATACTGACTAAAACGTTGTCGCACATTTAACAAAGACTTAGGTTTTGTTTAGTTCGGTTGCTTCCGAACCAAACGTACTTTTGTAAATCACAAAAGGAATTATGTCAAATCAGATTGAAAAGCAAAAAGAAGCGCTTATTGAACGGCTGGGCATTTTCATGGAGAAAAAAGATCAATTGCCCCCGCTTGCTGCACGGATCATGGCAACTTTGGTATTAAGCGGAAAAAAAGGCTGCACGTTTGATGATCTGGTCACCGGCCTTCAGGCGAGTAAAAGCACGATCTCAACCCATCTCAATTCGTTACAACAGGCAGAACGTATCACGTACTTTACGATTTGTGGTGATCGCAAGAAATATTTTATAACAAACCCCAAAAGTCTATTAATAAGTCTGGATAGTATGCTCAAAAGTTGGGAACAGGAAAAAGAGCTGCATCTGGAAGTGATGAATTATAAAGAAAAATACAACGAACTCAATTCAAAAACAGGCGAATCTATTTTTGAATTGGAGTTTCACAAAGACTTTATCAACTACATCGAGCAAGCCCAAAATTCAGTTGAAAAAATACGCGAGAAAGTCGCAGACAAGCTTAAAAACGAATAAATCAACATGAAAAAGAATTTTTATCATTTAGTAACTGCTGCATTATTAACGGTTTTACTAGCCGGTTTTACTTCTTGCGGAGAGAGCAAGGCAGACCAGCAGGCAGCGGAACCTCAAACACCTTCTCTACCCGTGATTGAGCTTCCGTTAAAAACGCTTACCGGTTATAAAACATATCCTGCTCGTATTGAAGGTGTTGTTAACGCTCAGGTTTTTGCAAAAATTTCCGGCTATATAACTGATGTGGTAGTTGATGAAGGTCAGAAAGTGCGCAAGGGACAGGTGCTTTTTCGTCTGGAAACCCAATCCCTCAATCAGGATGCTGCTGCTGCAAAAGCCAATGTTAATGCGGCTCAGGTAGAGGTTGATAAACTAAAGCCTTTGGTGGAAAAAAACATCATCAGCGAGGTACAGCTCGAAACGGCAAAAGCCAAATTAAAGCAAGCTGAAAGTGCCTATAATAGTATCGCCGCAAACATAGGCTACGGGACTATAAAGAGTCCGGTAGATGGTTATGTGGGAGCGATTAATTTGCGCGCCGGTTCGTTGGTAAGTCCATCAAGCCAAACCCCGCTTACGACCGTTTCTGAAATAGACAAGGTATATGCCTATTTTGCGATGAATGAAAAAGAATATCTGGATTTTATCATGGCTGCAGACGGAGGTGTACGTGATGAAAAAATCAAAAACCTGCCTAAGGTAACACTCATTTTGGCCAATGGGGAAGAATACCCGCAAGAGGGCACCATCGAGACTGTAAATTCACAAGTAAATCAGAATACAGGAAGTGTAAACTTTAGAGCTGTTTTTGACAACCCGCAACGCTTGCTTACCAATGGTAATAGCGCCACGCTACGCATTCCTAAAACCTATACGGATGTGGTTGTGGTACCTATAGAATCTACGTTAGAACGCCAGGGAAGCACCTACGTGTATCAACTAGATTCTGAAAATAAAGCCGCAGCCACCGAGATCACCATAAAAGACGAGATTGACAATCTCTATATCGTAAGCGATGGAGTATCAGAAGGCGATCGCATCGTGGCCAAAGGCATTCAGAGTTTGAAGGGTACTACGACCATCAAGCCTCAAGAAACCCCTTTTGACAGCATTGCTGCACCCATCAAAAAATCATTCAGATAAAGAAAAGCCATTATGCTTAAAACATTTATAGACAGACCGGTACTTTCTACCGTGATCTCGGTCATTATTGTGATTCTGGGGATTTTGGGTCTTTCCCAACTTCCCATCACACAATATCCTGATATCGCGCCGCCTACCATTAGCGTTACAGCAACCTATCCCGGTGCTAACGCCGAGACGATTTTAGAGAGTGTGATCATTCCTATTGAAGAGCAAATTAACGGGGTTGAGGGAATGACCTACATCACCTCAACTGCAAACAATAATGGTACGGCAGAGATCACCGTTTTTTTTGATCAGCAGGTTGATCCTGATATCGCAGCGGTAAACGTGCAAAACCGTGTGGCCCGGGCCAACTCCCTGCTTCCCCAGGCGGTGATTCAGACTGGTGTAACGACGCAAAAACAACAGACCAGTGCCTTGATGTACATGTCATTTTATAGTGAAAACCCCGATTACGACGACACCTTCATTCAGAATTACTTGAAAATTAACGTTATTCCTTCCCTGCAACGGGTAGATGGTGTGGGTGCGGTAAATGTTTTTGGTGGGAAAGATTACGCCATGCGTATTTGGCTAAACCCAGATAAGCTTGCGGCCTACAACCTCATTCCGTCTGATGTAGCAGCAGCGCTTAACGAGCAAAGTCTCGAGGCTGCAGCCGGATCTTTAGGTGAAAACGACGGCGAGGCTTTTAGCTATGTGATCAAATACGGCGGGCGTTTTAAAACTCAGGAGCAATACAGCGATATTGTAATTAAAGCATTAGGAGACGGTCAATATTTAAGGCTAAGCGATGTGGCCGATATTGAACTCGGAGCTCAATCCTATTCCGGAAGCTCAATTACTGCCGGAAAACCGGCGGTAAACCTGGGTATCTTTCAAACTAAAGGCTCTAACGCCCGTGACATTATCAATGAAATCGAAACCCGGCTTGATGAAGTGCGCGGTGACCTCCCGGATGGAATCAAAATTTTCATCCCCTATAATACCAACAGTTTCCTGAATGCTTCCATCGAAAAAGTGGTGCATACGCTTATTGAAGCTTTTATTCTGGTATTTATCGTGGTATTTATCTTCCTTCAGGACTTTAGATCTACGCTTATCCCGGCTATCGCGGTACCGGTTTCTATTGTGGGAACCTTTTTCTTCCTGAATCTTTTTGGCTATTCGGTTAACTTACTAACGCTTTTTGCCCTGGTGTTGGCTATTGGTATTGTGGTAGATGATGCCATCGTGGTGGTTGAAGCGGTACATGCCAAGATTGACGAAGGCGAGAACAACGTGCGTAATGCTACGGTTAATGCGATGAGCGAAATTTCGGGCGCTATTGTTTCGATTACGCTGGTAATGGCGGCGGTGTTTATACCGGTAACCTTTGTAACGGGACCAACGGGTGTGTTTTACGAGCAGTTTGGGGTCACACTTATTGTAGCGATCATCATTTCGGCAGTAAATGCATTGACGCTGAGTCCGGCTCTTTGTGCGCTTTTTCTAAAGAGCCACGACGAGAAAGAGGGCAAGAAAAAAGGAAACTATCTACAGCGGTTTTTTGCAGCCTTTAACCGCGGTTTTAAAGCAACCATTAACAAATACGGAAAATCCATTGGATTTTTATACCGTCATAAATGGATTACCGCAGCCTTGCTGGTTGTTGCTGCAGCCGGAATCTGGTGGTCTTCTTCACAGGTTAAAACTGGTTTTGTACCTGATGAAGACCGTGGAATTGTCTTTTTGAACATTCAGTTGCCTCCGGGTTCTTCTCTAGACCGTACCGAAGAAATCAACAGAGAAGTTTACGCTAAAATCAAACAGATTCCGGGTATTAAAGAAGGTTCTGTAGTGAGTGGCCGAAGCTTTCTGGGAGGCGCGGGTAGCAACAACAGCTTAGGATTTATACGGCTTGATGACTGGGAAGATCGGGATGCCGACTCGCTTTCTATCGAAGCGATTACCGCTAAAATGTTTGGCGTGGCCGCCCAGTTTCCGGGTGCAGAGATTGTATTCTTTTCGCCGCCTAGTATTCCCGGATTTGGGAGTTCAGCAGGGGTAGAAGTCAATCTGCTTGATCGTTCGGGAGGAAGTTTTATCGAACTCGACAAAGTCAATCAGGAGTTTATAGGTAAACTTTCTCAGCGACCCGAAATTCAATACGCACAGTCTTCATTTAACACCAATTACCCACAGTATAAACTGGACGTTAATGTGCCGCTAGCCAAAGAAATGGGAGTGCCCATCTCCAGTATTTTCAGTACGCTTCAGGGTTATATAGGTGGTATTTTTGCGGCAGACTTCTCCCGTTTTGGTAAACAATACCGGGTATATATTCAGGCTTTGCCAAAAGATCGTGCAAACAAAGAAAACCTAAACGAACTCTACGTACGCACCGGATCCGGAGAAATGACTCCCATCACGCAGTTTGTAAATCTCGATAGGGTGTATGGCCCACAATCGGTAACGCGTTTTAACCTTTTTAACTCGACTAAAGTAACCGCGGCTACCAATCCGGGTTATTCATCAGGTGATGCGATTGCCGCTGTAGAAGAAGTGGCAAAAAGCCTACCCGCAAATTACAGCACTGCCTACTCCGGTCTTACCCGTGAAGAGGTAAATGCCGGAGATCAAACCACGGTTATTTTTATTCTTTCCCTGGTTTTTGTGTATTTCCTGCTTGCAGCACAATATGAAAGTTATTTGTTGCCACTGAGTATCATTTTCTCCCTGCCTTTTGGGGTCTTTGGGGCCTATTTCACGACTCAATTGCTGGGTCTTCAAAACAACATTTACTTTCAGATTGCATTGATTATGCTACTGGGTCTGCTGGCTAAAAATGCGATTTTGATTGTCGAATTTGCCTTGCAGCGCAGACGCGCGGGTGAATCACTACTGGATGCTGCTATAGACGGTGCCGAAGCCCGACTCAGACCTATTTTGATGACTTCATTTGCCTTTATTATGGGCTTACTTCCATTGGTTTTCGCCAGCGGAGTAGGCGCAGCCGGTAACCGTTCTATTGGTACGGGTGCAGTAGGTGGTTTGCTCATCGGAACACTCATAGGGGTTTTTGTAATCCCGGTTTTATTTATGCTTTTCCAATGGCTACAGGAAAAAATTTCTGGAGCTCCCGAAGCTAAAACTGAAGAAACGCACTAGTTATGAAAAGAAAAATCATCTATAGAATCATAGTATTAATTGGGATTCCGCTGTTGCTGGCGTCTTGCTTTGCTGCCAAAGAATACGAGCGGCCGGAAACAGTCGTGGAAGACCTTAACTACCGCACTGATAATCTGCCCGTTGACAGTACCAATGTCGCTTTGATTAGCTGGGACGAACTCTTCTCTGACCCTTTGCTTCAAAATTTGATTGCAGAAGGACTCGAGGAAAACATTGACATTCGGGTTGCCCTTGAAAATATCAACGCAGCCGAAGCCTATTTTAAGCAAGGTAAGCTGGCTTACTTTCCTACTTTAAATGGAACAGCCCAGTACACCCGCCAGGAATTGTCTTCAAACAGTCAGTTTGGAGGACAGTTTTCTACCCTTGATGTGTATCAGGTGAGTGGCGGTCTTTCTTGGGAAGCAGATATCTGGGGTAAGATACGCAGCAATAAGCGCGCTTTTGCCGCATCGTATTTACAGTCTGTAGAAGCCCACCGTGCAGTAAAAACGCAGTTAATCGCTTCCATTGCATCGGGTTATTTTCAGCTTTTGGCTTTAGATGAACAGCTTCGCGTCACGCAAGCCACCATAGAAACCCGAAGCAGCAGCCTCGAGACTACGAAAGCGTTAAAAGAAGCCGGCAATGTTACTGAAGTGGGCGTAAAGCAAACCGAAGCCCAGCTTTATACCGCTCAAGCGATTAACCTGGATATTCTGAAGCAAATACGCCTGCAGGAAAACAGCCTTTCGATACTCCTGGGCCGTGAACCCGGCCCCATAAACCGAAGCGAACTTTTAGATCAAACCATAAACACACCGCTCAAAACCGGCGTACCTGCAGAACTGTTGAGCAACCGTCCCGATGTTCGCGCGGCAGAATATGGTCTTATCAACGCCTTTGAGCTCACAAATGTAGCCCGAAGCAATTTTTATCCGTCGTTGACCCTTAATGCAACCGGAGGTTTTCAAAGTCTTGATTTTTCAAAGCTTTTTGATACCACTTCGCTCTTTGCCACCATTGTAGGTGGTTTGACCCAGCCTATTTTTAATGGCCGAAAAATACGCACACAATACGAAGTAGCACAGGCTCAGCAGGAACAGGCTAAACTTAATTTTAGAAAGGCTCTTTTAGATGCAACCCGTGAAGTTTCCGATGCTTTATACAGCTATGAGATCGCTACTGAAAAACTGGAAGTGAAACAAAACGAACTGGATGCCTATGACCTCGCAACAGGCTATTCCGAAGAATTATTAGAAAACGGTCTGGCTAACTATCTCGAAGTATTAACGGCACGTGAAAATGCCCTCAACTCGAGTCTTGACCTCATCAACACCCGTTACAATCAATTGCAGGCTATTGTAAACCTGTACTCTGCGCTGGGTGGAGGCTGGTAATAACAAATGGCGCCTTTTTTCCCTAAATTGGAATGCCCCTAAAGCTCGTAGTTATATGCTACGGGCTTTTTTATCTTAACCCAAAGCCTTTTGCTGCCCACCATGGGTGTATTTCAATCTCCAGGCGACCAGCCTGTACCATTGGGTCCAGGTTTGCAAGACTATCGGCCATTTTCAAAGTGGGTACATTATAAATGGTAATACCTCTGATCTCCCCGTCATCTCCAAAAGGCCCTGAAATATCTGCGTAACCCAACTCATACATACGTCCCAAATGCGCTAAGTGTAGTTGCTGCAGACTGTCTGATTCGGCCGGTGATTGATCACGATTAGGACCGCTTTTTAAGAAGGCTATAAAATACTGTTGCATAATGACGGTGTCCTTAGTCTTATCATCCACATAATTTATCGTGAGATAACCCGCTTCTTTGAGTTCAGCTTCTATATCAGAAACAAGTCTTTTATTTTGAGGTTCATCCCTAAGAACAGGCACTTCTTTTACCTGTTGCTCTTTACAAGACACCACAAAAACCAATACGGCAACCAGTTTAAAAATTAATTTTCTTTCCATAACGTAAATGGGTTTTTACTCAGCTGAGAGTTGTAATACCTGTTATCGCCAGTAACTTCTTCTCCCAGCCAATCTGGTTTTATAAAATGTTGATCTGCGTTTTCAAGTTCTATTTCGGCCAATATGAGCCCTTCATTGTCTCCGTAAAATTCATCTACCTCATAGGTATGCGCATCAGCCTTCACATAATACCGGGTTTTATGAATACTTCCGGGTTCGCACAGCTTAAAAAGCTCTTGGGCCTCATTTAGTGCAATTGCTTTTTCCCATTCAAAACGCGTAGTCCCGCCGGCATCTGATGCCCCTTTTATAGTTAGGAAAGCCTCATCACCGGTGATACGCACACGCACGGCACGAGCCGGATTACTACTCAGGTAGCCCTGTCTTATTTCGCTTTGAGAAAAAGCTTCAACTCTAAAGTTGGTATTCCTGACTAAAAATTTGCGTTCAATTTCAAGCATCGCCATAGGCAAGTTCTTTGATTTCGTCTGATTCAATTCGTGGTTTGGGATACGTCGTAACCGCAAGGGTTTTCATCGTACTGACTAATTTTTCGGGTTTGATACTTTGGTATTTTTTGAGCGGTCCTATCAAAAACCAGTTGAAAACCTTAAACGCCTTTATGGCCAGTTGTTCAGCGGTACGCTTTTCGTCACGTTCTGCAGCGAGCAATGCCGGTTCCAGAAAATAAGCTTCAGGTAAGCCAAGCACCAAAATATCACGCTCCATTTCGCCCTTAACCCTATTATAAAAAACACGACTATCAGGGTTTGCACCTAAAGCCGAAATCACGATAAACTTTGGAATCCCGTTTTCTTTAGCCAACTCAGCCGCAGCAAGCGGAATGCCATAATCTATGGCCTTATATTCCTCTTTATCTGAAGTTTTAGATTGCGTGGTGCCAATACAGCAAAAAACCACATCAGCCTTAAAAACTTCTGTATGCTTTTTAAGCTCAAACATATCTACGACGTGTTCCTCAAGCTTGGGATGCTCAAGGCCCGACTTGCGCCGGTGAAAACTGATAAGTTTATCATAGGCGGCATCGGCCAGGATAGATTGAGCCAAAAGTTTTCCGGTGATGCCGGTAATTCCAAATATGATTGCTGTTTTTCCCACGTTGCATATTTTAGTCTAAAATACAACAAGCATGTTAAACCTCAACTTGTGCGTATTTTTGTAGTGCTATGGAAGAGTTCCCTACAGATCGAAAAATCATACACGTGGATATGGATGCGTTTTACGCCTCTGTAGAACAGCTGGACAACCCGGAACTGCGCGGTAAACCCGTTGCGGTAGGTGGCGGTTCTGAGCGTGGGGTGGTTAGTGCAGCGAGTTATGAAGCTCGGAAATTTGGCGTGCGAAGTGCCATGGCCGGTGGTCTGGCCCGCAGACTATGCCCGGATCTTATTTTTGTAAAAACCCGTTTTGACCGCTATCGTGAAATCAGCCAGCAGATACGTGAGATTTTTTATGAATACACTGATTTGGTCGAGCCCCTGTCATTAGACGAAGCCTATCTGGATGTGACCGAAAATAAGAAAGGTAACCCCAGCGCAACCAAAATAGCACGGGAAATTCGGGAAAAAATCAAGGAAAAAACCGGACTGAATGCTTCCGCAGGAATCTCGATCAATAAGTTTATTGCTAAAGTTGCCAGTGACATCAATAAGCCTAACGGACAAAAAACCATTCCGCCTGAAGAAGTAATTGCGTTTCTTGAAGCGCTTGACATTCGTAAATTTTATGGTGTGGGCAAGGTCACAGCAGAAAAAATGTACCAACTGGGCATTTTTACGGGTGCTGATCTCAAACTAAAAACGCTGGAGTATCTAACGGAACATTTCGGGAAAAGTGGTAACCACTACTTTAATGTCGTACGCGGTATTCATAATAGCGCCGTTAAGCCTGATCGTATACGTAAATCACTGGGCGCCGAGCGTACCTTTAGTGAAAACATCTCGTCTGAGATTTTTATGCTCGAAAGGCTGAACAACATCGCAGAAGAAATAGAACGCCGACTCAAAAAATCAGATGTTGCGGGGAAAACAATCACTTTAAAAATCAAATACAGCGACTTTACGCTAAAAACACGAAGCAAAACCCTACCCTATTTTGTGAGATCAAAAGATGTGATTTTAGAAACGGCCAAAGAGCTGCTCTTTCAGGAGAAAATGGAAAATAGTGTACGTCTGCTAGGTATAACGCTGGCTAACCTTAATACCGAAGATAAGAAGCAAGATGACTCTAAAGAGCGTGAAATCGCGGTACAGCTCAAATTTGCCTTTTAACTAAAAAAAGGTCATTCAGTTTCCCAAATGACCTTATTCTATAATTTAAAATATGGGGTTAACTACCCTGAATTTCGCGAACACGAAGGGTGTTTACCATACCTTTTTCATTAATTGGCATCGCAGCAAGGCTTATTACCATATCACCAATATTCAGGTAACCGCTGTCGCGAGCAATGCGGTTAATATCTCTCACGGTCTCATCTGTAGAAACAAATTTATCGTAGAAAAATGCTTTTACACCCCATAACAAATTCAGCTGGCTCAGAATAATTCGGTTTGAAGTAAATACCAAAATATGCGAGCTTGGTCTCCAGGCTGAAATCTGAAACGCGGTATAACCTGAATTGGTCAGGGTAGTAATCGCCTTGGCATCAATTTCGTTGGCCATTAGGGCAGCATGATAACAAATTGCCTTGGTGATGTAGCGACGGGTACGAATGTGTGGTGGATTATGTGGTACTTTAATAAGTTTAGAATCTTCTACTTTTTTACAGATAGAAGCCATACGCTCTATAACCTGCACCGGATATTTACCTACCGAAGTCTCACCGCTCAACATCACGGCATCAGCGCCGTCCATAACTGAGTTAGCCACATCGTTTACCTCAGCACGGGTTGGAGTAAGGCTGTCTATCATCGTTTCCATCATTTGAGTGGCGATGATTACCGGAATACGTGCTTTTTTAGCAGAAAGCACCAATTCTTTTTGAATAAGCGGCACTTCTTCCGCAGGAATTTCAACTCCTAAATCACCTCGCGCCACCATTAAACCATCACTATAAGCAACGATTTTCTCAATATTTTTAACCGCTTCGGGCTTTTCAATTTTAGAAATGATAGGAATTTTATGCTCCGAGTGTTCTTTAATAAGGTCCTGAAGCTGGATAAGGTCACCTTCGTGTCTTACAAAAGATAAAGCGATCCAATCCACTTTTTGGCTAATTGCAAAAATGGCATCTTCCACATCTTTTTCGGTCAATGCCGGAAGCGAAATATTAGTATTAGGCAGGTTTACTCCTTTTCGGGATTTAAGCGGCCCTCCCTGTATAACTACAGTTTCAACCTCATTCTCATTGTCGGTCTTTAAAACCTCAAAAATCAGCTTTCCGTCATCAAGTAAGATACGTTCTCCTTTGTTCACGTCTCTCGGGAAATGCTGGTAGTTCATATAAACACGCTCTTTGGTGCCTTCAAACTCTTCTTTTGTAGAGAAAATGATCTTATCGCCGGGCTCTACAACCACCTCGTCTTTCATAACGCCTACGCGCAGCTTTGGTCCCTGTAAGTCTGCAAGAATTGCCGTATTGTACCCAAACTCTTCACTCAGGCTTCTAATCATAGTTATGCGCTCTTTAACGGCGTCATAATCTGCGTGAGAAAAGTTGATACGGAAAACATCTACCCCTGCTTTTATCATATCGTGTAAAACTTCCCGTTTACTCGTGGCAGGGCCCAATGTGGCAACAATTTTAGTCTTTTTTGTGTTTGACATTATTCAAAAATTAAATTCTGTTTCGATTTTAAAGCACTTACCTCTATTTGGTAAGCGGTAATAATATGGGGAATTCGATTTAATTGCCCCAAAAGTTTTGTACACGGCGTTTTGTCATCATCACTCTCAATTTTCAGCAGGAAATCAGCATTTTTTACTTCGGGAACCAAATTAAAGGTTTTAGAATGCTCAGATTCTGCAAAAAGTCCGTTTTCTGCAAGCACTTGCGAATATCTTAATTTAAAATGATTTGAGATCAAGGTATAATTAAGATAATTTTTAGAATCTTCATACCTCATGGTTCCAAAGCTGTACTTCACCTTTTTGGCATAAAAGTTTACATCATCTGAACTTGCCAGTCGCAAACCGGCATATTTATTTATTAAAAAGGCCAACCTGTACTGCTCTAAAGAACAGTGAATTGCGATCAGATTAAAGTCAAAATCAAAAGCCTCGTCAAGCAAGAGTTTATAAGATCCCATAGGTTCTTCAAAGATAAGCTAACTCTGTTTCAATAGGAAGGCTTTTGCTTTAACAAACTGTAAACCCTAATAATAAAAGGATTTAATTAAACTGTTGCAAATCTATTTTGTTTTGAAACACATAATATGCCCGCTTTGAAGCTTTCTCTTCAGCCTTTTTCTTGGAAGTCGCGCGTGCTTTAGCCACCTGCTTACCGTCTATACTCAGCTTAACTGAAAAGTGTCGAATGACGTCCTGCCCAGAATCCTCATAAGTGTTGAAATTAAATGATTTCTTTTCTTTCTGGCACCATTCGATCAACAGGCTTTTATAACTGATTACGCGGCCTTCTAGCTTTTCAATATCTACATAGGGATCAATGACCCGAGCATTGATAAACTTTCTGGCATATTTATATCCCCGATCTTTATAAATAGCACCCACTAGGGCTTCAAACAGATTGCCGTGTATATTAACTCCAAAATTCTCTTTTGGTATAGCTGCGCGCACGAGGTTAAGTAAACCCAGATCGCGCCCCAGTTCGTTAAGATGCTCCCTGCTTACAACTTTTGAGCGCATTTTGGTAAGGTATCCTTCATCCCCCCGCCCTACTTCATCAAACAAATGGGCAGCGATGACTGCTCCGAGCATGGCGTCTCCTAAAAATTCAAGACGCTCGTAATTAAACGGATGTCCTTTTTTGTTTTGAAGTCCCAACGAGCGGTGTGTGAAAGCCTCCTCATAAAATTGTAAACGCTTTGGTTTAAATCCTATGATTTTTTGAACCAGGCCAAAAAAATTCCCGTCCTTTTCAGAACGGGAAGTAAATATGTTGCGAATAGCACCCATAGGTGATTAATCGCTTAACTTTTTAAATAAGATACAAGCATTGTGACCTCCAAAACCAAAAGTGTTGCTCATCGCTACGTTAACTTCACGCTTTTGCGCTTTGTTAAGGGTTAAATTAAGCGAATTGTCAATATTTTCATCAACCGTTGTATGATTAATTGTTGGCGGAACCAGACTGTGTTGCATCGCTAAAATAGACGCGATGGCTTCGATGGCTCCCGCAGCACCCAGTAAATGACCGGTCATTGACTTGGTTGAATTGATATTGATATCTTTTGCATGATCACCAAAAACTTTGGTAATCGCTTTTAGTTCTGCGACGTCTCCTAAAGGAGTTGAAGTACCATGCGTATTAATAGCATCTACTTCTTCCGGCTTTATATTAGCATCGCGCAAGCAGTTAAGCATTACACGCTCTACACCTATACCATCAGGATGTGGTGCAGTCATGTGATACGCGTCGCTAGACATTCCGCCACCTACGACTTCTGCGTAAATTTTTGCGCCTCGTGCCTTTGCGTGCTCATATTCTTCAAGAATAAGAGCTCCCGCACCTTCACCCAAAACAAATCCGTCACGAGTAGCATCAAATGGCCTTGATGCAGTCTCCGGACTGTCATTACGGGTTGAGAGGGCGTGCATCGCATTAAAACCACCCATACCTGCCTTAGTTACTGCAGCTTCACTTCCGCCGGTAACAATGATATCGCAATGCCCTAAACGAATGTAGTTAAGAGCATCAATCATTGCATTAGCAGATGAAGCACAGGCTGAAACCGTAGTATAGTTAGGCCCCATAAAACCATGCTTGATTGAGATATTGCCCGGGGCGATATCTGCAATCATTTTAGGTATAAAAAACGGATTGAAACGCGGTGTACCATCACCTTCAGCAAAGTTGATCACTTCATCCTGAAAAGTTTCCAGACCACCAATCCCGGCTCCCCAGATTACACCTACCCTAAATTTATCAACCTCATCAAGATCAATTCCGGCATCTGAGATAGCCTGATCAGAAGACACCAATGCATATTGTGCAAAGCGATCTAATTTTCGGGCTTCTTTACGGTCGAAAAAATCTAATGCGTTGAAGTTTTTGAGCTCACAAGCGAATTTTGTCTTAAACTTCTCCGCGTCAAAATACGTGATAGGGGCACAGCCACTCTTACCAGTACTCAATCCTTCCCAATATTCTTCAATATTGTTCCCGATTGGGGTAAGCGCACCAAGACCTGTTACAACGACTCGCTTTAACTCCATAAGGTAATTTGCTTTCTTCTTATTTTGCTTCTTCTATATAGGAAATAGCTTGACCTACAGTAGCTATATTTTCTGCCTGGTCGTCTGGAATCTGAATGTCAAATTCTTTTTCAAACTCCATAATTAGCTCAACTGTATCTAACGAGTCTGCTCCCAGGTCATTAGTGAAGCTTGCTTCAGCTACAACCTCGTTCTCATCAACGCCTAATTTATCTACGATGATGGCTTTTACTCTTGATGCAATGTCTGACATAATATTTAATTTTAAATTTTAATTAGGAGGCAAAAATAGCAAACTTTACCGTTT
>PAPI01000035.1 GCA_002708845.1 Leeuwenhoekiella sp. | reverse complement strand
GTATACGTCAAAAGCGTATCGAGGGTTCGAATCCCTTCCTCTCTGCTAATTTTTAATAATTGAATAATTAATTTTATATCTTTATCACTTTACTAACTAAATTTTTAAGATCAAAGCAATGAAAAGAGTATTTTCTATTCTAGTAATCACAGCTGTAATGGCGTTAAGCAACCTAACGGCTCAAGCAAATACTGCAACTCTAATGACTGCTAACGCTGCGGTTATTACAGCAGTTCAAGAAGACGCAACCGATGAAGCAGTTGCTGACGATGAAACAGAATCAGTTTCTTTTACACAGGAACTAAAGAAACGTTTTATTGAAGGTGGCCCTGGCTTTATGGGAATCGTGCTTTTATGTTTGATTTTAGGTCTTGCTATCGCAATTGAGCGTATTATTTACTTAAATCTTGCAACAACCAACACTACAAAACTTGCCCAGGATGTTGAAGACGCTTTAAACAGCGGAGGCATCGAGGCAGCTAAAGAAGTATGTCGTAATACACGCGGCCCAGTTGCTTCAATCTACTATCAGGGTCTTGACCGAGTAGATGAAGGTGTAGAAGCTGCAGAAAAAGCAGTTGTAGCCTACGGTGGAGTACAGATGGGACTTCTTGAGAAAAACGTTTCATGGGTATCTTTATTTATAGCACTTGCACCGATGCTTGGTTTCATGGGTACGGTAATTGGTATGATTCAGGCATTTGATAAGATTGAAGCTGCAGGTGATATGCAACCTTCACTTGTTGCGGGTGGTATTAAAGTGGCACTTTTGACTACCGTATTTGGTCTTATCGTGGCGATTATTCTTCAGATTTTCTACAACTATATCATTGCTAAAATTGATAGCATCGTAAATGATATGGAAGATGCTTCTATCACTTTGATAGATATGCTTGTACGTTACAAGAAGTAATAATTCCCACTTTAAATACACAGACTCATTATGTTACATAAAATATTAAAAATTGTCGCGTTAATTCTGTCGGTTCTTGGAGCTATCTGGCTGGTAAGAATCCTATTGGCAGGTGATACAGCGATTACAGATTCAGCAGATTTACAGAGCAGTCTGGTAACTCCATTTATCTATATTGCTTACCTAACCATAGCTATAGCTATTGTGTTTGTTCTCGTATTTGTACTTAAAAATCTATTCAGCAGCGGCTCATCTCTAAAAAGTACACTCATAGGACTTGGTGCATTTCTTGCAGTAGTTGTTATATCCTATGTTTTAGCTTCTGGAGAAGAAGTAGCGATGCGTGATGGTGAAGTTTTATCGGCCAGCGCGTCCCGATGGGTAGAAGCAGGTATTTATATGTTCTACATCCTTGCTTTAATAGCTATTGGTGCAATGGTATTTTCAGGAGTTAAGAAATTAGCTAAATAAAAGAAATTATGGCAAAAAGAGCAGCACCAGAAGTAAATGCAGGATCGATGGCAGACATTGCGTTCTTACTGCTTATTTTCTTCCTGGTAACCACAACAATTGAAACGGATAGCGGTATTAGCCGTAAGTTACCTCCGGAACTTGATGAAAATCAACCACCTCCACCGGTAATTAAAGAGCGTAACCTATTTACCGTAATCGTAAACAGTAATGATGAATTACTTGTTGAAGACGAAGTAATGCAGCTCAAAGATTTGAGAGCTGCAGCAGTAGCATTCCTGGATAATGGAGCAGAAGATTGCTCATACTGCCAGGGTGCTAAAGCAGAAAACTCGTCTACAAATCCTACTAAAGCAATTATATCATTGGTAAACAACCGGGGTACTTCGTATAAACGTTATATCGCTGTACAAAACGAACTGGTTGCCGCTTATAATGAGCTTAGGGATCGTGAAGCACAAAGCAGATTTGGAGAGTCGTTTGTTTCAATGGAACAACGATATAATGACCCACGTACTTCAGACCGTGACAAAGAGCGTCTAAAGCCTCGTATTGAAGAGATACGTGAATTGTATCCAGAGAAACTTTCTGAAGCAGAGCCTCAAAAAGGCTAAAACATTTAAAACTATTATTTATGTCTAAGTTTAATAAGAAAAAAAGTGGTGATCTACCGGCTATTTCTACAGCTTCGCTGCCTGATATAGTTTTCATGTTACTTTTCTTTTTCATGGTTGCAACAGTAATGCGTCAAAATACCTTAATGGTAAAAAACAATTTACCTACCGCAGACCAGGTTGAGAAACTTGACAAGAAAGATCTTATCATGTATATCTATGCTGGAGAACCTGTAGATCGCTATCAGGGAACCTATGGTACCTCTGCAAAGATTCAGCTTAATGATAAGTTTGCCGATGTTTCAGAAATACAGGATTTCATCTATCAGGAACGCGCAAGCAAACGTGAAGAAGTAGTTCCCTTTCTTACCACCGCTTTAAAAGTGGACGGTGAAAGCAAGATGGGTCTTATTTCAGACATTAAGCAAGAGTTGCGCTCTGCAAATGCGCTTAAAATTAACTATGTTACCAAAAAGGGTGACGCAGTTGAAAACAATTAATACTCAATTAGATTTATTGCATATCTCTTAAAATTAATTTGGGAAAACGCTCTGTACTATTCAGAGCGTTTTTTTGTTATTTTAATGCCAGCCAGCTGTCTTACACATACTAGGTCATGAAGATAAAATTTCTCTTTTTACACCTTACCTTCTTTTTATCTGGTCTATTGGCCGCTCAGGATACTCAGGAACCAACCGTGACTGATTCGGTGATTGTGGACAGCAAATACCGGGAAGATCAGTTTTACCTCGGCGTTACCTTCAATCTCCTTACCAATAAGCCCACTACTATGGAGCAGAATGGTTTTAGCGGAGGGCTTCATTTTGGTTTTATGCGTGATATGCCACTTAACGCTCGCAGAAACTGGGCCTTGGGTCTGGGTGCAGGCCTCTCGATGAATACTTATAATCAAAATCTCTTTGTAGGCGAAACGGAATCTGAAGAAACGATTTTTAGAATCATTGATTCTCAAATTAACTACGACAAGAACTGGTTCAGCACGTATCTGGTTGAAGCCCCCCTGCAACTACGTTGGCGCACCTCTACGGCTTCAACTTATAAATTCTGGAGGATTTATACCGGTTTACAATTAGGCTACGTCTACGCCTATAAATTCAATTTTGAACAGCCGGACAATCAGGTTATACAGACCGATGTTCCCGAATTTGAACGGTATCGTCTTGGGCTTACCTTTTCCTTTGGGTACGACACCTTCAACTTCTTCTTTTATTATAACATCAATCCGTTTTTTAAAGGTGCTGTCACAAATGAAGGCAATCCTGTTGAATTAAATAGTTTGAAGCTAGGACTTATGTTTTACATCTTGTAGAATACAAATAGCAGAATCTGCGGAAGTCCTCCCACAATAATACCGGCAAGCAATTCTATTATTGTATGTGCTTTGGCCTGTAATCGAGAAGCAGCTGTAAAACCAATACCTACAATTAAGGCCGCAATCAGAATTAAATAGTTTGACTGATACAGCATACTTAATCCTGCCACAAAAACCAGAACGCCACTTACACCAATCATATGCAGGCTTACTTTAAAGCGAAATAAAGAACACAGAAAAGCAGCTGCTGCTGATAACAAAATCCCAAAGAAGAATATGTAAAGTTCCGGAAACTCATAACCATTAATGATCAATTTTAAGATCATCAATGTTATGGCGACCTGAATCATTAGAGGAATACGACGCTCTTTAACTAAACCCAATTCTTTATCTGATACCAGGTTTATACTTTCAAGAAGAAAATAAAAAAGTACAGGAACCACAATTGTTAATATGCTTAGCGCAAATAATTTAGCGTACATAAACGACTCCGGCACAAATTTCGGCGTAACATAAAAGTAAATCACCACCCCCAAAATAGGCATAAGCAAAGGGTGCATGAGATAGGAAAAAAATCGAAGTAGTATTTTCATTAAATCTCTTTACGCAAACGGGCCACAGGTAAATCAAGCTGCTCCCGATATTTAGCAACCGTTCGTCTTGCTATGGGGTAGCCCTTATCTTTAAGTATTTTCGCTAGCTTATCATCTGTAAGCGGTTTACGCTTGTCTTCTTCCTGAATAGTTATTTCCAGAATTTTCTTGATCTCCCGTGTAGAAACTTCTTCACCCTGATCATTAGTCATGCTTTCGCTGAAAAACTCTTTAATCAGCTTAGTGCCATAAGGTGTATCTACATATTTACTGTTTGCAACCCGAGATACAGTTGAAACATCCATATCAATCTCATCAGCAATGTCTTTAAGAATCATAGGACGTAAGTTACGTTCATCACCAGTAAGGAAATATTCCTTTTGATAATTCATAATAGAACTCATTGTAACGAAAAGCGTTTGCTGCCGCTGTTTAATTGCATCAATAAACCATTTTGCAGCATCAAGCTTTTGCTTTATAAACATCACTGCATCTTTCTGAGATTTACTTTTCTCCTTTGCAGCCTTATAGCCTTTAAGCATGTTAGTATATTCACGGGAAACGTGCATCTCAGGAGCATTACGCCCATTTAATGTAAGTTCAAGTTCCCCATCACTTATCTTAATTGTAAAATCGGGGATTACGTGTTCTACAATCTTGGTGTTTCCGGCATACGAACCTCCCGGTTTGGGATTGAGGTGTTCGATCTCTTCTATAGCATCACGTAATTCATCCTCACTTATGTCAAATTTTGACAGCAGCTTGTTATAATGCTTTTTACTGAAGTGATCAAAAGCATCTTCTAAAATGTCGATTGCCAGTGCAACTGCCGCGGTCTCATCCTTACGACGCAACTGAATCAACAAACATTCTTCAAGACTGCGAGCACCTACACCTGCGGGATCCAGATTATGAACCACCCTCAGTATTTTTGTCACCTCTTCTTCTGACGTATAAATGTTTTGAGTAAAAGCCAGGTCATCAACGAGATCAACCAGGTCGCGACGTATATAACCGCTTTCATCAATGCTTCCGATTAGAAATTCTGCAATTTCCATCTGCTCGTCATTAAGGCGATAGGTATGCAGCTGACTCATCAAATGCTGGGTAAATGAGGTACCGCCGGCATAAGGGATCTGCCGCTCTTCATCATCTGCGCTATAATTATTGGTATTGAGACGGTAGCTAGGAATCTCGTCGTCAGAGAGGTAATCGTCTACATCAATTTCGGTTTCAATTTTCTCAGAATCATAATCCTCGTCTGCGCTATTATCAAACTCTTCATAGTCATCCTGTACCTCTTCCTTTCCACTATCAAGAGCAGGGTTTTCCTCAAGTTCCTGCTTAACACGTTGCTCAAAAGCCTGAGTAGGCAATTGTATGAGCTTCATCAGCTGTATTTGCTGAGGCGAAAGCTTCTGAGATAATTTAAAATTAAGTTGTTGTTTTAACATAAGTAATAGCCGTCTTGCACTACAAAAGTAACGAAATAGACCATAGGTAGTCCTATCAAACTTTTGTTAATACCAGCCAAAATTAAAAGAACTAGGCTCATTTAAATCACAAAAATGTTGTTTTTGATTGCATAAATCACCAAACCGGTTCGGTTTTTTAACCCGAGTTTCTGAAAGACTGATTCCCGGTAGCCTTCAATAGTCTTCGGACTTAAAAACATTTTTGCAGCAATTTCCTTATAAGTCATTTCGGTACAGGCATGTTTGATAAATTCAATTTCACGCTCTTTTAGCGTCACATCATCTTCGTGTGCAGCCTCACTGCGCTTAACCAGTCTTTCAACTGTATTGGTATAGTAAAATCCCTGTGTAAGCACTTCGTTTAAGGCTTGTTCTAAAATAGACTTGCGTGTATCTTTAAGCAAATAACCTTTGGCACCCGCACGTATCATTTGGAGGACAACCTGCTCCTCTTCTTCTACCGAAAGCGCCAGGACTTTAATGTCTGGATAATGTTTGGTAATATAGGTAGTGGTTTCGACACCTCCCATCACAGGCATTTTTACATCCATCAATACGATATCTGGCTGTTTAGACGCATTCGATTTGAGATAATCCAGTAATTCTTTACCATTAATGCCTACATAGATCACCTCAAAATTCTCAAACTGACGCACCAAACCGGCTATCGCTTCAGATAAAAGGGTGTGATCGTCTACAAGAGCTACTTTATACATAATTATTAATCTATGGGATATGTTAATACAAGTTGGGTGCCCGCCCCGGGAATTGAACTGATCTTAGTCCTGGCATTTATTAATTCTGCGCGTTTGTCTATGTTGCTCAAGCCGATTCCCTTATCCGGTAATTTTTCAAAATCAAAACCAACACCATTGTCCAATGCCGTAATTTCTAATTCATGGGCTTTAAAATGCACTGTGACCTGCAAATTAGCAGCTTTAGAATGCTTCATGGTATTGGTCATAAACTCCTGCAAGATTCTAAATAATACAATCTCCACCTTATCATCTATAACTACGGGATCTCCAAGCAACTCATAGTCTGCAGATAAAAATTTAAGACGGTTAAAGCGTGCTACCTCCTGCTCAAGAGAGTGAATTAGAGATTGCTTGCTTATTGACTCCGGATTTATTGATTTTGACAGCGCACGCAACTCATTTAAGCCGGTCCCAATAGTTTCAGCAACTTCGAGCATTTCTTCCCCACCTTCTATATTTTGAGCCTTTATTTTGGCTAAAGTGAGCAATTGCCCAATATTATCGTGTAATTCCCAACTGATGTTGCGCAGGGTTTCTTCACGGATTTCAATTTGCGTCTCTGCAATTGCCTTTTCAAAACGTTTTTCAGCCTCAATTTGCTCCCGAAGCAACGCATTTTTACGCTTCATAAAAACGGAAAACAATACAAAGACGATAACCGCCAGTAAAAACAAGACCAGCAGCACTACCAAAATCACTAAAAGTTGTGTTCCCTGATCCATTTAATAAATTAATTCCGGGCCTTTTGAACGGTAAAAGCCATACATAAAAACCAAATACATAAAGCACGAGGCAATATGACTCACTTGCTTTATGGTATTGAAAAACGTATTACGCACATCGGTAGCATCGGTTAGTTGACTCCAACCTACAAAAATTGTAATCAATACAGGTAATTGTACGACCGACTCTAAAAGCAAACCCAAACTGAGATAGGTGAAAAAATCAGTTTGAATTCCGGAAACTGAGCGTTGATTGATACTTTCAACAAAATAAAGAAGAATAATACCCATAAGGAAAAAACCTCCCACAATACCCGGAATCAAAGCAAAATGAATCCAAATAGTATTGGTAAAAAACCAATAAGCATAAATCACCAGCCAGACAATCAATAAACCAAGAGTAGCTCTTTTAAATTTCTGATTGCTAAGTTGACCATAAAATAAACTGAATAGCAATACAAAATAAATTAGGTATCGAAAATTAAAGAAGATTATATTGGAATATTTCACCCATTCAAAGACATAAAAAACAGCCGCCACGATTTCATTGAGAAAATTATATCCCAAAAAAAGGATGAACCATTTTAAATAGGAATTTTTAAATTTTTTCCAATAGATTAAGCCCACCACGAATGACATGAATTCAAAAAAATTCATAACCATAACCATAGGGTTGGCTAACATAACAGCTAGCTTCTTTTCAGATAAATACTGAGCGATTTCCAGAATCAAATTGATAATTATGATTAAAGTTTTAATTTTGATTTAAGCTGAAAATTCATATCCAGTAAAATCTTTCAGTTTTGCCATTTAGTCCCTTTATATCAGCTCCAGACACTCAGATCTTCCAGGTCTCATAACTCTAAAATATCAGGCCGTTTTGAACGGTAAAAGCCATAGGCAAAAATTAAATACATCAAAGCACCAGATATAGTTCCCACATTTCTCAAAATCTTATAAAATTCCATTCGCGGACCTGTATCATTTCCAATTCTTGCCCAACCGAAAAAAGTGGTGACAGAAGTAGGTATACTTATTACCAAATAGAGAAGAAGTCCCAATCCAATAAAAATTAAAATATTACTACCTATTTCCGAAAGGCTCAATGAGTTTATTATTTCGACAAGTACAAATAACACAGCTATCAATAAAAAAAAATTCCCCAAAATAAGCGAAAACAAGGCGTACTTATCTAAAAAGTTTGTAGTAGTCAACAGATAAATATATCCTATAAGCCAAATACCATAAAACACTAAAACAGATCTTCTAAAACGTGTTTTTTGTAAAAAATCATAGAACACAAATAAATGAACTGTAAAATAAATGAACTGACGGATGTTATAAAATATGGAATTATTATCTCCCAGACCGCATACATAATAGAACAATGCAGCTATCTCATTAAAGAAATTATAGCCTAAAAAAAGAATAAACCATTTTATCGAGGTTTCCTTAAACTTTTTCCAGAAAATTAACCCTACTATAAAACTCAGCAGCTCAGCTAAATCGGCAATCATTAGCCACGGATTCGTAGTAAATAAAAGAAGACGATCGTGCCAATCTGATTTCAAAAAATTAGTATTCAACAATTCTATTTATATCCAAATTCTACTGAAAATCATTTGGATCTGAATATGGAGGAGGTATTACCCCAAAATCATTTCCTGATTGTGAACCAATCTCTTCACCTTCTTCCAAGCCCACTTCTCCTTCTTTAGGATTGAGAATTTTACCCACCATTTCTGCACGTTTTTTACCGTCTGTACCTTTAACAATTGCATAACTTACAGTGTCTTTAGTTCCATCTGCCAGGGTAAACTCTGCTGCCGGATTTAAGAATATTGTAGCTCGTCCTTTTTTATTTTTTTGTTTGAACGTATTCTTATACTTACCGAAATAAACCCTTAGTTCAACAATATCTATTCCAGCAGTATCTGCTTGTTGTTCTATATATGCTAAATATTCTTTAAGATCTTTATAAGAGATCTTTACTGCTCTGGTCGCTTTCTTATAGCTGGCATCTTCCTTGGGGATGGTATCGCCTTCTTCTGTGATATTCTCAGCCATTTCAATTAAAGAAACGCGGCTATTCCCATAATTTTTGTAAAGGGAATCTGCTGCTGCGAGCGGAATAATATTACCGGGAACTCCGGTTACCGGTGTTTCGGCTTCTTCACAATCGCAAGGTTTGTTGCAGGAAGCAACTAATAATGCAGCACAAAGAGCCGCTGTAAAAAATGTAATTTTTTTCATAAGGGTTAGTTTTAATGAATGCCTGAAATTAAGCATTATTTAACATACCCGTCTATTTCCCCTAAAAAAAGGGGGTTTATCCCCGGAATTTTTTAGACAGGAATCAAAAAAAACCCGATTGTTATAATCGGGTTTAATTTTTTTACTAAAAATCGCCTCTAAAATTCAGCGTTTTGCGGAAAACGAGGATACGGTATCACATCTCTAATGTTGGTCATACCTGTTGCAAAAAGCACCAGGCGCTCAAAGCCCAGGCCAAAACCACTGTGTACACAGGTTCCAAAACGACGCGTATCGAGATACCACCACAATTCTTCTTCGGGTATATCCAACGCTGCCATTTTCTCCTGAAGCACCTCAAGGCGTTCTTCCCGCTGCGAACCGCCTACGATCTCACCTATTCCCGGAAAGAGGATGTCCATCGCGCGCACGGTTTTCCCATCTTCATTAAGACGCATATAAAAAGCTTTGATATTTGCAGGGTAATCAAAAAGAATTACCGGACACTTAAAGTGCTTTTCTACCAGAAAACGCTCGTGCTCACTTTGCAAATCGGCACCCCACTCTTCAATGATATAATTGAATTTCTTCTTTTTATTAGGTTTTGAATTTTTCAGAATATCAATCGCCTCGGTATAGCTTACACGCTTAAAGTTGTTTTCTAAAACAAAATTCAGCTTTTCACGTAGTGCCATCGGCGCGCGTTCGGCTTCCGGCTTACTTTTATCTTCCTGAATAAGGCGGTTTTCTAAAAACTCAAGATCATCCTGCCCGTTATCCATCACATACTGAATCACGTATTTGATGAAGTCTTCGGCCAGATCCATATTCGCATCCAGATCATTAAAAGCAACTTCCGGCTCAATCATCCAAAACTCAGCAAGGTGACGACTGGTATTTGAATTTTCGGCTCTAAATGTAGGACCAAATGTATATACCTGACCAAGACCTAATGCGTATGTTTCAGCCTCAAGCTGACCCGATACGGTCAAGTTAGTTTCCTTTCCGAAGAAATCTTTTTTATAATCGATGTTTCCATCCTTATCCTTAGCCGGATTCTTTAAATCCTGTGCAGTGACTTTAAACATTTCGCCCGCACCTTCGGCATCACTCCCGGTAATGATTGGCGTATTCACATAGTAAAAACCTTCTTTCTGAAAATACTGATGCACAGCAAAACTCAATTGCGAACGCAAACGCATCACTGCACCAAAGGTATTGGTACGTACACGCAGGTGGGCTTGTTCCCGTAATTTTTCGAGTGTATGGCGTTTAGGTTGTAAAATCGTACGCTTTACATCTTCAGGGTCTGCGTCACCCAAGATTTTAACTTCCGTCACTTCAACTTCTACAGCCTGACCACTACCCTGGCTGGCGACCAGACTTCCGGTCACCGCAATTGCTGCTCCGGTCGTAATGCGTTTCAGCAATTCAGGGTCTGTATTTTCAAAATCAACCACACACTGCAAGTTATGAATGGTCGATCCGTCATTAAGTGCAATAAAACGGTTTGCACGAAACGATTTAACCCAACCCTTAACCGTGAGCTCCTGCCCTTTGGGCTCGTCTTTTAAAATGTGTACGATTGTTTTTTTCATCTATGTCTGTATTAACCCAATCATTTTGGGAATTCTATGCTTTGTTTTTATAAAGTAATGACGGCAAAGATAAATTTTACGCCTGTTCTAGTCAAAAAATGCGGTTTTAATTACTCTCTCTATCAAACTCTTCCAGATCGTCTTCATCTACTTCATCTAAAATTTGAATGGCAGGCTTCTTAAAATCTTCTTTGTTAGCGATATTTCGCTCCAGCGAAAGCAATAGAGATGGTAATAAAATTAGATTGGAAAGCATCGCAAAAATAAGGGTGACCGAAACCAGGCCTCCCAATGCCACTGTACCTCCGAAGCTACTGATCATAAAGACCGAAAAGCCGAAAAACAACACGATTGAGGTATAAAACATACTCACGCCGGCTTCTTTAACCGAGGCATAGACCGAACGCTTGATCTTCCAGCCGCTGCTGCGCAACTCCTGGCGGTATTTAGCTAAAAAGTGAATGGTATCATCTACCGAAATTCCAAACGCAATACTAAACACCAAAATGGTTGATGGTTTTATGGGCACCCCAAGAAATCCCATCAATCCCGCCGTAATAAGAAGCGGCAGTAAATTTGGAATAAGGGAAACCAAAATCATCTTTAATGACCGAAACATAAAGGCCATAAACAAGGCAATAAGCAAAATAGCTAACGAAAGGCTGATCACCAGATTATTAATCAAATAATCAGTTCCCTTTTGAAAAACCAACGCCTTTCCGGTAAGGGTAACGTCAAACTTATCTTCCGGAAACAGAATGTTGATTTTGTTATACAGGTTTTCTTCGATAATTTCCATACGGTCTGTGCCTATATCCTGCATAAAAGTCGTCATACGCGCATACTGTCCGGTTGAATCGACATAACTATCGAGCAAACCGGCTTCGTTAGAGAAACTTTGGGCATAAGGAAGGATAAAATTCCGCTCGTTTGACGTAGGCAATTGATAATACTGCGGGTCGCCGTTATAAAAAGCCTGTTTCCCGTATTTGACCAGATTCACAACAGATACCGGCTTAGAAAGTTCCGGTGTTTCAGAAATTGTGGTTGCCAGCTCATCCATACGCTTAAGCGTTGGTAATTTCATGACACCTTTAGGACGTTTGGTGTCAATAAGAATTTCCAAAGGCATAATTCCATCAAATTCCTTCTCAAAAAATTTGATATCCTCATAAAAGGCTGTTTTCTTCGGCATATCTTCAATAAGACTTCCCGAAACCCGAATGTTGTAAATCCCAATCATACTGGCGATAAGCAGCACCAAAGCCACACAATAAACTGTAAGCCGTTTGTTACGTACCACGTATTCAATCCAATTCACAAAGCCTTCAATCCATGTTTTACCCAAGTGCTTTAGATGGCGCTCCTTAGGCGGAGACATATAGCTGTAAATAATGGGAATGATCAACAGACTCAACAAAAAGATTGCGATGATATTAATGGAAGCCACGATACCAAACTCCTTCAACAATGAGCTTTGGGTTAAAATGAAAGTTGCAAAGCCAGAAGCTGTTGTGATATTGGTCATGAGGGTGGCATTACCCACTTTGGTAATCACACGCTGCAAAGCCTTGATTTGATTGCCGTGATTTTTGTATTCCTGCTGGTATTTGTTGATTAAAAAAATACAGTTAGGAATCCCGATTACAATGATTAATGGTGGAATTAAAGCGGTAAGAACGGTAATCTCATAACCCAAAAGCCCCAGAAACCCAAAAGCCCACATCACACCAACTACTACAGTAATCATCGAAATGAAGGTTGCGCGATACGACCGGAAGAAGAAGAAAAATATAATTGAGGTAACCAAAAGGGCCCCACCTACAAAATAGCCGATCTCCCCGATAATCGTTTTACTGTTTAAGGTGCGTATATAAGGCATCCCACTAGTATGCACCCTAATACCCGTCTCGTCTTCAAATTTCTGAATAAGCGGAATCAGATCATCAATCACAAAATCTTTACGCGCAGCGGTATTTACAATATCCTTTTTCAGGTAAACGGCAGTACGCACCGTACCGGTTTCTTTATTGTAAATGAGTCCCTCGTAAAAAGGCAGATCTGTAAAAAGTTTTTTCTTCAGTGCAGCAGCCTGAAGCTTCGTATTGATATCGCCTTCAATAAAGGGTTGCAGATCAAAACGCTTGGGGTCTTCTTCTTTTTGAAGAATTTTTAAATCTTTTAAAGAGACCGAAAGCGCAACTGCATCAAACTGATTTATCGTGTCTGAAAGCGCGTTCCATTTATTGAGAATTTCGGGCGTAAAAAGTGTGGAATCTTTAATCCCAAAAACCACCAGATTGCCCTCTTCCCCAAACTGATCCAGAAAACGGTTGTACTCGAGATTTACTTCGTGATCATCGGGCAGCAAGTTGGCTTCTGTATAGGTAAAGCGCATATACTTCCACTGCGTTCCCAGAAATACTGTAAAACCCGCAATAAGAAAAAGAATAAATAGCCGATTGCGTAAAATAAGCCGCGCGACGCCGTTCCAAAATCCGTACCCCAAAAGCTTGGTCATCGTTCTAATTTAAGAGGGCGCAAAGGTACTCAATGTAAGCCGATTTTAGTGCAAACCAACAGGAAAAGAGGTTACGTTGCCAGTCAAAAGTGATGATTGGATTACAATTGCAGATTGAAAGTGAATTTAAATGCAATGTTGTCTGCAAATTTGGGCAGATGATAAGCCCCATATCTGTAAGTGAGACTGGTACCAAAACCAAACAGAATTTTATTGATTTCAAAACCGGTTTCGGTAAAACCTTTATTAAGCCTACCAAAGCTTACGTCCTGATGCCTTTGTATGTTTGAAATATCACCGATGGCATAACGGGTAATCAAAACCATTTCGGGCTGAAACTTTTCGCCCAAATCAAAAGGTCGCAAGCGGTGCTTAATTTGCAAAGTCGCCAACCGATCTGAAAAGAATTCTCCAAAATACATAGTTTCAAAACTGTTTACCCCGGCAACCGAAAAACGCTGCATCACGGTTTCTTTTGTCGGCGCATTGGGATAGGCGTGAAATAAATGTGTGAGAGGCACCTCGCCAAAAGCCATTTTACCTTCTACTAAAAACTCGGTGGTTGATTTATTAAGCCGTTCCACCTGGTAGAAAAACTTGGCTCCCACGCGGGTAAAGTCAAAATCACCATTAAACAAACCAGAGATTCCTTTAGAAACCTGTGCGGTTACCTTGGGATAGCCGTCGTAAATCTCGACCGTACCTTTTTCAGACCGCATAATTTTACTTGACGGACTCCAGCGCACCCCAAAAGTAGCTTCGGTGATGTCGTATTCACTATAAGACTGATCATTTACTACAAAAGTATAGTCCTGAGTCTGCAGCACATTTGTTTTAGCCAGTTGAAATTCCGAAAGGATTTTTGGTGTGATTTGATATTCCTGATTCAGGCGTAGCGTCTTGTAGTCAAAAAATTGAGTGATGTTTACCAATCGAGGCTCAAAGAGTGAATATACGCGCCGGTCTGTTAGGTAATTGAAGCTGCCCACTTCCTGCAAATCGTCATTATAGGTAAGACTCAGCCAGGCACCGTGAGATTTGTTTAGCATAATACCGCCACCAATGCCGTACTTCCAGGTGTGATCTTTAAAACCGTAGGCGGTATATCCTTCCAGACGAAAACGTTCACTAAAATCAGCATTGGTGACTCCGCCAAGTCCCAAACGTAAACCTTCATAATTATTAAATTTAACCGGATATGTCAAATCAAAATCAAAGAAATCGAGCGTATAATAACCGATACCGAAATTATTGATAACTGCGAGGCGACGCTCTATATTTTCGGTTTTGACGACATCGTTGAGATATTCAAAACTATTCAGATCTCTCTGGGAAAGTGCCTGATCACGGTATTTCTCCCAGAATGCTTCCGGTTTTGACCCGGCACCCTCAAGAACTTCTATTGCCAGATTGGGGTGTATAATCTTTTCGCTTTGCGAAAAATTAAAGCCTGAATTGTAGGAGGTAGATAGAAGATAACGCCCTTCAATAGCTTCTTTAACCGGACTGTTATCCAACGTACCTACTGAAATCTTGCCCCTAAAGAACGAGAGACGTTTTGAGGTATCTCCTTTTTCAATATATAATTTATTAGAACTGGGCATATACAAGGCTTCGTCCTCAAAATAGTGATACTCCTGTTCAATACGGGCAATCAGCTCATCCTGAATCGCAATATGCACTTTTTGAATAGCCAGTGTTTGCGCATCCAGATACAACACGCCGCTTAGCCCTGGTATGGTTTTAGGGCGCTGTGGCCAAAACTCAATCATAAAGCCAGGCCTGTTTAGAATCGTCGTATCTTTTACAAAAGCGTAGTGGTAATTTTTGAGTCCACGGGTAGATAAGGGACCGGCATACCTGTAATTGAAAATCTCGTAGTCTTCATCGTAAAAAGAGCGGGATTGCAGGGTTATCCCAAGCACTTCATAACGGGGTTCGGTAAAACCGGCCATATTGAACCCAAGAACTTCTTCTTTAAAACCGGCTGTTTCGTCAAACTTATTTTCAGAAACCTTCTCTGCAAAAAAGGCGTGCGCATTGTTCTCGCGTTGGAGAGAGTCTGTGATAATTGTTTTTTCGTAGGTGGTATAACTAAAATACGGCAGCGCATCCTGCGGATTGTTTTGCAAGCGCTTTGAAATAGCCTTTTGAATCAATGAGTCTGTATAACTCATTTGTTGCTGAGCAAAGACAATAGTCTGCCACAAGACAACAACACAACCTAGAATAAAAGCTTTATGAGTCACAGAACGTGCGGTTTTTGGGTATTCAACTATACCAAATGTCTAAAATTAGCATAAAAAAAGCGACCTCAGGGTCGCTCTTAGGAGTAGTTTAACTTCTGTTAGACAGTAAGAATTTCCTTTTCCTTGACGGCAAGTAGCTCGTCTATTTTTTTGATATAGGTGTCTGTAAGTGATTGCACGTCTACCTCAGCGTTACGCGCCATATCTTCAGCAAGACCGTCTTTTTCTAACTTTTTAATTTCGTTATTGGCATTTTTACGATCGTTACGCACCCCAATTTTAGAATCTTCGGCTTCGGCTTTGGCTTGTTTTACCAAATCTTTACGGCGTTCTTCGGTAAGTGGCGGCACATTAATAATCACACTCTCTCCATTATTCATTGGGTTAAAGCCCAGATTTGAGTTCATAATGGCTTTTTCGATTTCAGGAATCATCGCTTTTTCCCAGGGCTGAATAGAAAGCGTTCTACCATCAGGCGTGTTCACGTTTGCAACCTGAGTAAGCGGCGTCTGGCTGCCATAATAGTCAACCATCACACTTCCTACCATTGACGGACTGGCTTTACCTGCTCTAATATTGGCAAATTGCTTTCTAAGGTGAACGATGGCATTTTCCATCGCTTCTTTAGTCTCGTCTAATATAAATTGAATGTCTTCGTTCATAGCTTTAAGAATTTGAGCTTTTTAAAAAACCAGTCAAAAATAGTAAAATCATTTTGGTAATGACCGATACGTGCAAAAATGCGCGGCTTTTAATTACGGATTTAGCCTGTTAGAGGTTTACGGTGGTTCCTATGTTTTCGCCTTCAACCACTTTAAGCAGATTGCCCTGCTTATTCATATCAAAGACGATAATAGGCAGTTCATTTTCCTGGCTAAGCGTAAAAGCAGTAGTATCCATTACTTTTAGTCCTTTTTGCAGCACATCTTCAAACGTAATGAAATCAAATTTTACCGCCTTACTGTCTTTCTCCGGATCGCTGGTGTAAATACCATCTACACGGGTTCCTTTTAAGATCACATCGGCATTGATTTCTATCGCCCGCAATACTGCTGCAGAATCTGTTGTGAAATACGGATTACCGGTACCTCCACCAAAAATCACCACACGTCCTTTCTCCAGGTGACGAATGGCGCGACGGCGAATAAACGGCTCGGCAACTTCGTTGATTTTGATGGCGCTTTGTAAACGGGTTTGAATTCCGGCTTCTTCGAGTGCACTTTGCAAAGCCAGACCGTTGATCACGGTTGCGAGCATCCCCATATGATCACCCTGCACACGGTCCATCCCGCGACTGGCGCCTGCCACACCTCTAAAGATGTTTCCTCCGCCAATCACAATAGCTACTTCCACCCCTTTATCTAAAACACTTTTGATCTCATCTGCATATTCTGCTAAACGATCGGGATCAATACCGTACTGGCGTTTTCCCATTAATGCTTCACCTGATAATTTGAGTAGAATGCGTTTGTATTGCATGGCTGTAGAAAATTTTGGGCAAATATACGGTTAAATGTGGTTGTGGTAAAAGGAGAAATCACAAACAAAAAAAGGCTGCCAATTGGCAGCCTTTTTATTTCTATAGACTCGTTTAGACGAATTAAGCTAAGCTTACACGTTTAAAACCTACAACTTCTGCATCACCCTGGTCTTTTACGTACTGAGCAACATTTTTGCTGTCGTCCATAATAAATACCTGGTCTAATAATGCTTTCTCATTATCAAGAGTAGTGTTGTCTGCAACAAAACGCTCTAACTTACCAGGAACGATACGATCCCAGATTTGCTCAGGCTTACCTTCTGCTTTCAACTCTTCTTTGATATCTGCTTCTGCCTTAGCCATAACTTCTGGAGTTAACTGAGACATAGAAATATAAAGCGGTACGTTTTTTTTAGTTTTACCTAGACGACCTAGCTCTTCGTTTTCTTTTTCGATAGCAGCAATACGTGCTTCGGTTTCGTTCGCTACAAATTCAGGATCAAAATCTTTGTAAGACAAAGTCGTTGCACCCATAGAAGCAACCTGCATAGAAACCACTTTTGCAGTTTCTTCAGCGTTGTCTGTAGCTTCAGAAAGACCGGTTAAAGCACCGATTTTGTTTCCGTGCACGTAAGAACCTACGAAAGGAGCTTCAAGTACTTCAAAACCACCGATTTCTAATTTCTCACCGATAACACCGGTTTGCTCAATTAGTTTTTCAGAAACGGTCATTCCTTCGAAGTCTGCTTCAAGAAATGATTCTTTTGAATCGTGGTTGATTGCGATTTCGCCCAATTTGTTAGCTAACTCTACATAGGTGTCGTTTTTCGCAACAAAGTCGGTCTCACAATTTAAAGAGAATACTACCCCTTTATTGTTAGCATCGTTGATTTTTGCTACAACAACACCTTCGCTAGAATCGCGGTCTGCACGCTTTTCAGCAACTTTCTGACCTTTTTTACGAAGTACAGCAATTGCTTGGTCAAAATCTCCGTCTGCCTCTACTAATGCATTTTTACAATCCATCATACCGGCACCGGTAGCTTTTCTTAGTTTATTTACTTCTGCGGCTGTTATTTTTGCCATGTTTAAAAACGTTTTATGAGTTAAAACAAAAGCCGTTTAGTTTAGTGCAAAATTGCAGTATACTAAACGACTTCAGCTATTATCAAATTGTTAAATACTATTCTTCTTCGTCGCTAGCAACAGCCTTAGCTTTTGCCTTTGCAGGCTTAGCAGCTTTGTCTGCTTTTTTAGCTTTAGGCTTATCGTCTTTTTCTTTACTGGCTTTACGCTCAGAAAGACCTTCTACGATAGCGTCTGCTACGTTAGCGATGATTTTTTCAATAGATTTTGAAGCATCGTCATTAGATGGGATGGCATAATCAACCTGACGTGGGTCTGAGTTGGTATCTACCATCGCAAAGATTGGAATGTTTAATTTTTGTGCTTCTTTAATCGCAATGTGTTCACGCTTAATGTCAACTACAAATAGTGCTCCTGGAAGACGTGTCATATCTTCGATAGAACCTAAGTTCTTCTCTAATTTGTCACGCATACGGTTCATTTGTAATTGCTCTTTCTTAGACAAGCTATCAAAACGACCGTCTTGTTTCATACGATCTACCGTTTGCATTTTCTTAACCGCTTTACGTATAGTTACGAAGTTGGTTAACATACCACCTGGCCAGCGCTCTGTGATGTAAGGCATCTTTGCACGGCTTGCGTGATCTGCAACAATTTCTTTTGCTTGTTTTTTGGTAGCTACAAAAAGTATTTTTCTACCTGAAGCTGCGATTTTACTAAGTGCTTCTGAAGCCTCAGCAAGTTTTGCAGCAGTTTTGTACAGATTTATGATGTGAATACCATTGCGCTCCATGTAGATGTATGGTGCCATGTTGGGATCCCATCTTCTGGTAAGGTGACCAAAGTGTACACCTGCATCCAGTAAATCCTTTACATTTTCTGTTTTTGCCATTTTAAAATTCGTTTACGTTCCCGTTGTAGTAGCAATAGTTAAGTGGTTGGTTTTTTTTTACCGCGCCTTCCCTATTTAGATGCTAAACTCATTTCCCGACGTATCGGGACAAGGACATTTATTAAATTAATTTCTTTTTGTTTTCAAAATCCAAGCGAAATATAAAACCCACAAGGAATGAAAAACACGTTTTTTTAACGTTTTGAGAATTGGAATTTCTTACGCGCTTTCTTCTGACCGAATTTCTTACGCTCTACCATTCTCGGATCTCTGGTCAATAAACCTTCCGGCTTAAGGATAAGTCTGTTTTCTGCGTCTACTTCGCACATTGCTCTGGAAAGAGCAAGACGTACAGCTTCTGCCTGACCAGTAATACCACCACCATAAACATTCACTTTAACGTCAAAGTTTTTGTCATTCTCAGTCATAACTAATGGCTGGTGTACTTTGTACTGTAAAGTTCCTGTCGTGAAGTAGTCTTTAAGATCACGCTTGTTAATGGTAATGCTACCAGAACCAGGAGCTAAATAAACACGAGCAACGGCGGTCTTTCTACGACCAATTTTGTGAATTACTTCCATTTACTTGAGTTCGTTAATGTTGATTACTTTAGGTTTTTGCGCTTCCTGCCCGTGATCTGCACCGGCATAAACCTTTAAATTGCGATAGATCGCTGCACCTAATTTGTTTTTAGGCAACATACCTTTTACTGCATTTTCAACAAGACGCGCAGGGTCTTTGCTGTACATTTCTTTTGCAGTAAGGCTTCTTTGACCACCAGGATAACCCGTATGACGGATGTAAGATTTAGAATCCCACTTGTTTCCTGTTAAGTTGATTTTAGAGGCATTGATAACAATTACATTGTCTCCGCAATCAACGTGTGGTGTGTAGTTAGGCTTGTACTTTCCGCGCAAAAATTTTGCAACGATAGAAGACATGCGACCCAACGTTTGTCCTTCAGCATCAACAACAACCCACTCCTTATTAACGGTGTCTTTGTTGGCAGATACTGTTTTGTAACTTAATGTGTCCACACTGTTTTATTTAATTATTAAACATTCCATTTCCTGCTCCCGCGCTCACGCGTGAAAACAGGGCTACAAATGTACAATTATATATTGATTTGACAAATGGGGTTTTGACTTAATTTTTAAGCCTTAATTCATTTGATAGTCAAGACTCTACGGAAGCCTCTTTAAAGCAGAATAAAAACTGTGCTTATGATAGCGCTATTTTAAAGTCTATTGCGCGTTTTGTTTCATCATTTCCAGAAATCCCTGAAAGTCTGTTACGATAATTATTGCAACAATAATAGCCGAGACAAGGAAATAAACAACTAACAATATTGCCAGAAATAATAACGTTTTCAATACGAGTCTTTTTAAACTCAATTCATAAAGACGTTTAAAGACATACGCGTTGTAAAGTATATAAATAGGAATGGCAAACATTCCAAATAGCACATAATTCAACCCGGTTACCAGAAAAAGTATTCCTGCCAGGGCTCCCAACATGGATACATGGGAATACGTATATAACTGAATAATAAAATGCTCGGTATAATTATGCTTTTTCAAACTTAAAAATGTCAGCCATCCCATTAACGCCAGTATGGGTATCGTAGCAAACATGACAATTGGCTGATATTCCATCACGGAGTCCTGAATCATTTGAGAAAGGGCATTGCCCTTACCATCTAAAGTACTTACTTCTTTGATGACATTAGGGTAAAAACGCCTCATCACAAATACCTGAAACCCCGAAACGGTAATCGCAATTGTAAAATAACTGAAGGCATTGAGGTATCTCTTCCGCAGTCCTGCAAGAAAACCACCTATCACCGCTTCAGGCTTCATAAATAAATCTCTAAAGGTTCGCAGAAATGTATTGTCTATATTAAAGACACGCTCGCCGGCCTCGTGCAAAACCCGCTTTGGCGTAAAACGTTCTTCAATTTTCTTAGCGCCGCAAGCTCTGCAAAAATGATCGGTATCGTCAAACTGCATGCCGCAATTGAGGCAGGTGTCAACGGGTTTAAAGGTTACTTGTTCTACAGGCAGCATTTCCAACAGATTAAAAGCTGAAATTTATTAAAATTTTGTTAATAAGCAACACGCTTTCGTCTTTCTGCTGTGCATAAAAATCAGTTCATCAACTTTTCAAAAATAATCCTAAGAAGTCGATTTCAATTGTTTTGAATTATGTGGAAATAGTATCTTGCCCTCCATTAAAATTTACAGATTCGATATTTTTCAAGCCAAACTGTAACACTTTTTAAGAATAGCCGGTCTATATACCACCACATTTAATAAAAATGCAATTTTTAATCTCACGTATTTCAGCAATAATGCTTTTGCTAATAAGTATCACAGGTTATACTCAGCAAAATCATTCTGTAAATACCTCAAAAGTCTATACAACCCGTGCGATTGATACTCAGGAAGCTCCTGTAATTGACGGTCTTTTAAAAGATCCTGCGTGGGACCTGGTACCATTCACCAGTGATTTTAAACAATTGCAACCCGATATTGGAGAAGAACCCACAGAGCAAACGCAGTTCAAAATAGTATATGATGACAAATACATCTACGTGGCGTTCCGTTGTTTTGACAGCGACCCGGACGGTATCGTTAAACGCCTCTCGCGACGTGACGGCTTTGAAGGGGATTGGGTTGAAATCGCTTTTGACAGTTATAATGATGATCGCACGGCGTTTTCGTTTACCATTACAGCCGCAGGAGTAAAAGGAGATGAGTTTATTTCAAACAACGGGGATTTTTCAGAACGCAACAGCTTTGACGACAGCTGGAATCCCATTTGGTATACCAAAACAAACAGCGATGACCTGGGCTGGACGGCAGAATTAAAGATTCCGCTAAGTCAGCTGCGCTTTGGCAAAGCCGAAGAACAAATTTGGGGCTTACAGGCCAAGCGTTTCTATTTTAGAAATACCGAACGCTCGATGTGGCAGGAACTGGAACCCAATTTTCCCGGTTACGTAAGTGGTTTTGGCGAACTGAGAGGACTTAAAAATCTGAAACCTCAAAAACAACTCGAAATTCAACCTTACGTGGTGACTCAGTTGGATACTTATGAAGCGCAAGCCGGCAATCCCTTCAGAGACGGAAACGACACCAAATTAAATGGCGGACTTGACGCCAAAATAGGCATCACAAACGACCTTACACTAGACCTCACCATCAACCCTGATTTTGGCCAGGTTGATGCAGACCCCGCAGCAATCGCTCTTGATGGATTTCAGATCTTTTTTCAGGAACGCAGACCCTTTTTCGTAGAAAACAAAAACATTTTCACCTACGAAATAGGTAACGGCAACGATAATGTTTTTTATTCCCGCCGTATTGGCCGTAGTCCACAGGGTAATGGCTTTGGTCCTGCGACCGCTTATGTAGATCAACCTCAGAACACCACTATTTTAGGAGCTGCAAAATTTAGCGGTAAAACCAAAAACGGCTGGTCTATAGGCCTGTTGCAAAGTATTACTGCCAAAGAATTTGCGACACGTATTGATACCAGCGGAACCCGAAGCGAAAAACTTGTAGAACCTTTTACCAATTATTCGGTTGCGCGGGTACAGAAAGACTTCAACAACCGCAATTCTTATGTAGGCGGAATTTTTACCAGCACCAACCGCAAACTGGAACCTCAACTCGATTTTCTACACGAAAATGCATTTACTGCGGGGCTGGATTTTAAACACAACTGGAAAGACCGCACCTATTTTGCTCAGGGAACTTTTACAGCCAGCCACGTAACCGGAAGCCGGGAAGCCATTACCAACACTCAGGCAAGTATCACCCACCTATTTAACCGCGTTGACGCTACGCACGTGCGTGTAGACACTACGCGAACTTCACTTACCGGGACAGGAGGAAACTTTAGCATAGGTAAGGCCGGTAACGGCAATTGGAGCTACAATGGCGGCATAGTATGGCGTTCTCCGGAACTTGAACTCAACGACGTGGGCTTTTTAAGACAGGCTGACGAAATCGTTCAGACTTTGAATATAAAACGCGTATTTCAGAACTCTACAGACTGGTATCGCCAAATGTCCTATAGTTTTCAGCAGCGATCTACCTATGACTTTGAAGGCAATTACAACCGCATGCAATATGAAGTAGGTGGAGATATCAATTGGGCTAACAACTGGTTTACCGAATTTGGCGCAAGCCACAAACCGCGTATTTACATCAATACCACATTACGTGGCGGCCCCCGCTGGAAGTTTAACGAAGAAAACTTCTGGTACGCCTTTGCAGGAACCGATCGCCGAAAAAAGCTCAGCCTGATAGCCGGATACGTAATGAGCAGGGCTACGCAGCAAAACTTCAGCCTTGATCGCTATGAGCTGCGTTTAAATTATCAGCCTTTTAACGCTCTAAGCCTCTCACTAAGTACTGAATATGAAGAGAACCCTAATAAAACCCAGTACGTTACTCAAAAAAACTTTGGCGAAACCAGACGCTATATCACTGCGACGATTGATCAGCGCACCTTAAGCGCGACTTTACGGGCAAACTTCAACATCACGCCAAATATGACCATTCAATATTATGGCCAACCCTTTGTATCCCGTGGAATCTACTCGCAGTTCAATTATGTTGCAGATGCTACAGCCGAAGATTTAAACAACCGGGTAACGCTATACGATACTGATCAGATTACGCAAAGCGGAAACACCTACGAAGTAGACGAAAACCGGGACGGAAGCATTGATTATCGTTTTCAGGATCCAGATTTTTCATTTGTGCAATTGCGCACCAATCTTGTATTCCGGTGGGAATACATACCGGGCTCAGAACTCTTCTTCGTCTGGTCTCAGGGATTAAACGGTGCCAACGACCCTACTCAGGGACTTTTTGATGCCTGGAACAATCAAATTTTAGACCGAAGACCCAGCAATACCTTTTTGATTAAAGCTACGTATCGGTTTGTGCTTTAAATTTTCAATAGAACTTCACTTGGCTAAAGTTCACTAATACCTAGTTGACATACTATCAATACATTACAGGATTTAACATCCTCAAATTAGGATACGACTTAAAAGAGAGATTTAGTTGAAACATAAAACTAAATCTCTCTTTTTTCATAAGAATTGCTAAAAAACGCGTTTTGAACATTACTTTGTATTCAAAACACCATTAAATAATAACTTTTTACTTGAAAGAATATTGTTAAAATATTATCTAATAGTTAGGTAATGGCAATAATATTTAACTTTTAATCAAAAAAAAAAAGCACTAACGCCTAAAAACCAGTTTTTAGATAATTATCACTTACCAGCTTTGTTATTTCAATATTCAATTGTGATTTAATATAAATTGGCAGGATTAATCAATAAAACTGTTAAATGGTAAAAAATTTATTTTTTATGCTTTTGTTCAGCTTTAGTATTGCAGCTATCGCTCAGCAAAAAACCGTTACCGGTACTGTAGAAACGGCAGCCGGTATGCCTCTACCAGGAGTAAGTGTTGTAGTGAAAAACAGCACAACGGGCACACAAACCGACTTTGATGGTAATTATTCCATTTCTGTAGAATCTGGCCAAACACTTGTTTTTACTTACGTAGGTTTCAAAAAAAATGAACTAATTGTAGGGAATCAAAGTGTGATTAATGTTACACTTCAAGAAGATACCGAATCTCTTGATGAAGTAGTTGTAGTTGGTTATGGAGTCCAAAGAAAAAGAGACTTAACTGCTTCTATTTCGCAAGTAAAAGGTGAAGAGATTGCCAACCTGGTAACATCAAGTTTTGATCAACAATTAGCTGGTCGGGCAGCAGGTGTTCAGGTAACTACCCAGTCTGGTATTATTGGAGAGACTCCTCGTTTTAGAATTCGAGGTATTGCCTCAATCACATCCGGAACCTACCCATTGTTTGTAGTGGATGGAGTACCTATTTACACCGGAGATCTCGGTGGTTATGCTTCTAATAATGCGCTCGGTGACATTAACCCTGCTGATATAGAATCTATTGAAATTCTTAAAGATGGTTCTGCGACAGCAATTTATGGTTCACGGGCAGCAAACGGTGTTGTTCTTATAACCACTAAAAAAGGTAAAGAAGGTCGCATAGCTACAAATTACAGCGTGACTACAGGCTTCGCAAGACCTGTTAATAAATTTGATTTATTAGGTGCTTCTGATTTCGTAACTATTTCAAATGAAAAAAGGTCTAACCGGGGACAGTCTGACTGGGCAGCAGGTCTTGATTTCAATACAGATTGGCAGGATTTAGTACTCAACAACAACGCTTTTCAGCAAGATCACAACCTTTCTTTTTCAGGAGGTACCGAGTTTCTGAAATACTACCTATCTATAGGTTATACCGAACAGGAAAGTATCGCAAAACCCAACGAATTTAAACGCTTTACGTATAGAGCAAATTTGGAACAAAAAATTAAAGATTGGGTCTCTGTTGGAGTTAATGCAGGTCTTACACAGTCTGAATATTTTGGGTTGAATACAGGTACCAACTCACTTTCAGGGAACATATTTAATGCCACACGCCAGCACCCTAACGTATCTCCTTATGATGCTAATGATCCTACTGGTTACAACTTAGACGATACATTTCCGGACCGTATGGGTCGCGGGACAAACCTGGAAACTGTAGGGGATAACATCCCGAATATTATTTTCGTAGTAGAGAATAATAAATACTTCTCTAAAATCAATCGCTTGATTGGTAATGTTTACGCTGATATTAAACCAATTTCCTCAGTAAATTTTAGAACCCAAATAAGTTTAGACAAAGCTAACACGACTGGCTTCCTCTTCTGGAGCCCAGTTCACGGAGATGGTAATGGTTCAAACGGACGTGTACAAAGCAATAACAATGACTTAACACGATGGAACTGGCAAAATATTCTGAGTTATAACGAAACTTTTGCTGATGCCCATAATGTTTCACTCACCGCTGTTAGTGAATATCAAAAACAAATAAACCAAGGTTTCTTTGCTACAGGCACCGATTTAAGTAACGAATTCTTCGGTAAGGCTTTAGTAAGTGGTTCATATGGTGTTCAGGGATCTGGAGGTGGCTTGACCGAAAATGGTTTCATCTCCTTTGCAGGACGTCTAAACTATAATTATAAGCAGCGTTATTACCTGCAAGGAACCCTGAGAAGAGATGGATTATCCTCATTACCTACTACAACACGTTGGGGTACCTTCCCCGGAGCCTCTTTTGGCTGGACGGTTAGCAATGAAGAATTCCTAAAAAACAATGATGTAATCACTGATTTGAAATTAAGGGGCTCGTACGGTAAAGTGGGTAACGTTGACATTGGAAACTATCCCTATCTTGGTTTATATTCTCCCGCTCGCTATGCAGATAACAATGGTATCGCGTACAGCCAGTTTGGAAACAATAATCTAAGATGGGAAACCAGTATCAAATACGATGGAGGTATTGATTTAGGTTTATTTCAAAACAGATTCACACTTACCGCTGATTATTTCATCAATAAAACAGAAGATCTTATTCTTCAGGTTGAAACCCCGCAGTCATACGGTATTCCTGGCAACAGTTATAATACCAATATTGGAAATATCGAGAATAGCGGTCTAGAATTTTCAGCAACTGCAAGGTTATTAGATAAGGCATTTAGATGGGAAGTTTCTGGAAACGTTTCATTTGTAGATAATGAAGTTATTACTCTCGTTAATGGAGCAGACCGAATAGGCACTAACACCATCGTAAGAGAAGGAGAACCCATCAATTCGATTTACGGTATACGCTATTATGGTGTAAACCCACAAAACGGAAATCCTGTTTACTACAAAGCAGATGGCAGTCTTGTACAAGGTCTTCTACCAGGAGCCTCTTACGCTGTATTTGATCCAAATAATCCAGCAGATGTTTCTCAGTCTTCTTCGCTAAGTGCTGCAGACGATCGCGTGATTTTAGGACAATCGCTTCCAAAATACTTTGGAGGCTTTAATTCCAATATGAATTACAAAAACTTTGATCTGGGCTTTTTATTTAGATTTAGCGGTGGCAATAAAATCTTCAATGCTACACGAAGAGATTTATTAAACCAGAACTTTACAAATAACAGTACTGAAATATTAGGTAGATGGCAGAGTGTTGATAATCCTGGAGACGGCTGGACCCCCAGATTGTATGCGAGTACCAATACCACTACAAACCTGACAGCATTGGCTACATCGAGATTCTTAGAAGATGGTGATTTTATAAAACTTGACAATATCACACTGGGGTACACCTTCCCTGCTGAAACTATTGAGCGCCTTGGACTTTCCAGATTCAGACTTTTTCTGCAAGGCCAAAACTTATGGATTATCACAGATTATTCTGGATTGGATCCTGAAATGGAATCGGCCGGGGTTGATTTGAACGGAACTCCACGATCAAGTATTTTCTCATTCGGACTTAACGTTGGATTTTAAAAATCAGCATCATGAAAAGAAATAAAAAAATGAAAAAAATGAAACATAAATTAACAGGTTTTTGCGCGACTATATGCATGCTATTAGTTTTAGCAAGTTGTAATGACGACAATGTGCTAAACCTTGAACCTTACAATGACATCTCAGAGAATGCAGCTTTTTCAACTGCAGATCTTGTTGCGCTTTCCGTTACGGGAATGTATAATGGCGCTCAACGAGGAGATTACAATGGGCAGGGAAGAGGTTATCCCTTTGGAGCAGCTTTTGTACAGCAAGGAGATAACCGCGGTGAAGATGTAGTAAATGTGGCAACATTTTATCAGTTGACGTATACAGCTACCTACGATCCTACGACAGCAAATAATGTTTTTTACTGGAGCGATACGTACAGAATGATAAACCGCACCAATATTGTTATCGAAGGAGTCGCCAGAGCACTAGAAAATGGAATTATCACACCCGAAGTTGCACAAATTTATACTGGCGAGGCCAAATTTTTAAGAGCTGCCGGACACCTTGAGCTCTTATTCCATTTTGCCAGACCCTATAATGACACTCCAGATGCAAGTCACCTGGGTGTGCCCTATAGAGATTTTGCCATCAACAGCACTGAAACTTTAGCAGCTGCAGAAGCTCAGGGTCGTAACACAGTCGCAGAATGCTACCAACGTATCATTCAGGACCTTAATGAAGCTGAAGCAGCACTTCCTGCCAGAGCAGATCGCGCAGATGTACGTCAGGGTATTACCCGGGCAACTAAAGAAGCCGCGATTGCATTTAAAACCCGTGCTTATTTGCATATGCGCAACTGGCCATTAGTTATTCAGGAAGGGGTAAAATTAAATTCTGTGTTTAGCGTAACAGATACGCCAAATGATCCTTTTGCAAGTGGTTACGGCAATACAGAATCTATCTTTTCCATCGAAAACTCGGCAGTAAATAACCCTGGTGTAAATGCTGCACTGGCATCACAATACAACAGACGTGGACTTGTTGTAATAAGTCCTATTATATGGAGGAATCCCGCCTGGCTTGCTGATGATTTACGCCGTGGAGAAGGTACTTTAGTAACCACAAGATCAGGAGTGAAATATACTAACAAGTATAAAGACCCGGTAAATTACACTGATCCCTCACCAGTAATTCGCTATGCAGAAGTTCTTCTCAATATGGCCGAGGCCTATGCACGCACCAATGCAACTGGTAATGCTCTTACAGCATTAAACCAGGTACGCAACCGCTCGTTAGCAGACCCAGCAACACAGGCTTATGTAGCTGCAGATTTTGCAACACCTGCGGCTCTAGTAAACGCCATAATTACCGAAAGACGAATTGAATTTGTAATGGAAGGAAGACGTTGGCCAGATATCCACCGTTTACAAAAAGATGATTTAGCGCCTATTGCCGGCATTCCTCAGAAAGTAGCAAATGGAACTCCACCTGCGGCTTCTTACACCTTAGGAACAGCCTATGATGGACCTTTCGGTGTAAATGCAATTCCGTACAACGATTTCAAATTTCTGTGGCCTATACCTCAACAGGAAATCAACAACAACCCTACCCTTGCTGCTCAACAAAATCCAGGGTGGTAGTCCCCAAAGATTTTGAGATTATAAATTTGAACTAGCCAAAAAACCCGCTTTAGAAAAACTAAAGCGGGTTTTTAATTTTGATAAATAACAAAGACTTAATGAGCCTCTAACCAGTTTTCTCCTACACCCAATTCTACATCCAATGGAACATCCATTTTAAATGCATTTTCCATTTCAGATTTGATCATTTTTTTGACGTCTAGCAGTTCGGGTTTGTAGACATCAAAGACCAATTCATCATGCACCTGGAGTAACATTTTAGTTTTTAATTTTTCAGCCTTCAGTTTTTTGTGAATGTTGATCATAGCGATCTTGATGATGTCTGCAGCGCTTCCCTGTATGGGCGCATTTACGGCGTTTCGCTCTGCGGCACCCCGCACCACAGCATTGCCACTATTGATGTCTTTTAAATACCGGCGGCGGTCTAACACCGTGGTCACATACCCATTATCACGTGCAAAATCTACCTGCTCGCTCATATAGTTTCGAAGTTTCGGGTAGGTTTTGTAATAGGTGTCAATTAGATCTTTTGACTCGCTTCGGGACAAATCGGTTTGATTGCTGAGGCCAAATGCCGAAACCCCGTAGATAATCCCAAAGTTCACCGTCTTTGCATTACTACGCTGCTCGCGGGTCACTTCATCAAGCGGCACATTAAAAACTTTTGCCGCTGTAGACGCATGAATATCCTCACCATCCTTAAAGGCCTGCATCATCGTTTCTTCCTGGCTCAACGCTGCAATAATACGCAGTTCAATCTGCGAATAATCGGCAGCTAGCAATACGTAATCTTCATTACGCGGAACAAACGCTTTACGCACCTGGCGACCCCGTTCGGTACGAATGGGTATATTTTGCAAATTCGGGTTGTTTGAACTCAAACGCCCGGTGGCAGCAACCGTCTGCATATAATCGGTATGTACGCGGCCCGTGTTTGGATCAACCTGAGTAGGCAAGGCATCAACATAGGTACTTTTCAGTTTTGCTAAACCGCGATAGTCCAACACATGCTGAATGATCTCGTGATCGGGAGCTAAATACGACAACACATCTTCTGCGGTTGAATACTGCCCGGTACGCGTTTTCTTGGGTTTATCTACCAGTTTTAACTTGTCAAACAGGATTTCTCCCAGCTGTTTTGGCGAACCGATATTAAATTCTTCTCCAGCTTCCTTATAAATTTTTTCTTCCAGCGAAAGGATATCGCTATTAAGAGCCTCTGCCAGACTTCCTAAAAATTCCTGATCCAGATTAATGCCTTCAAGTTCCATATCGGCTAAAACCTGTACTAGAGGAATTTCGATCTCATCAAACAATTTTTGCGTATTGGCTTCACCCATTTCTTTTTCAAAATGCTCTTTGAGCTGAAGGGTCACATCGGCATCTTCCACGGCATATTCGGTTTGCTCTTCAAGCGGCACATCGGCCATTGATTTTTGATTTTTGCCTTTTTTACCAATAAGCTCTTCAATGGAAACCGGCGTGTAATTGAGATAGGTTTCGGCCAGCACATCCATATTGTGACGCATATCAGGGTTGATCAGGTAATGTGCAATCATCGTATCAAAGAGTTTGCCTTTAACGGCAACATCGTATTTAGCCAAAACTTTGATGTCGTATTTTAAGTTCTGCCCTATTTTCTCAATTTCTTCGCTCTCAAAAAATGGACGTAACTCTTCAATCAGTTTTTGCGCTTCTTCTTTTTCCGGTGGAAACGGAATGTAAAAACCTTTGGTCTTCTCCCAGCTAAATGCGATCCCAACCAGGTCAGCTTTCAGCGGATCGAGATCAGTCGTTTCGGTATCAAAACATACTGAAGTTTGCTTCATCAGGTTTTTAAGAAAGAGCTTCGTACCCATTCCCGGAGCAACACTTTGGTAAAAATGCTCAGTGTCTTTGATGGTCTTGCGGGCATTGCGCTCTTCAATTTCCATCCCGTCACTGCCATCTGCAAAAAGATTGTATTGCCCCGCTCCTGCCGCAGCAGCTTTTTCTGATGAATTCACCAATTTCTTAGCCGTTTCGGTATTGCTCACAGCAGCACCGGTATCGCTATCGGCTTCGCCGGAAAATATCTTGATAAACTGATCTTTAAGTCTTCTAAATTCGAGTTCGTCAAAAATCTCCTGTACTTTATCGGCGTCCGGTTGCGAAAGCTCGTAAGACTCCGCATGAAATTCCACATCACAATCAATCATAATCGTTGCCAGCTTTCGCGAAAGCCTGCCCAGCTCAGCATTCTCGATTACCTTTTCCTTCATCTTGCCTTTAAGCTCATCTGTATTGGCCAATAAACCTTCAAGACCGCCATATTGTTTGATGAATTTTTTGGCGGTTTTATCACCCACACCCGGAAGCCCCGGGATATTGTCTGAAGCATCCCCCATCATCCCCAGGTAGTCAATCACCTGTTCTGGGCGCTCAACTTCAAAACGTTTTTGTACTTCAGGTATTCCCCAGATCTCAATACCGTTACCCATTCGTGCCGGTTTGTACATGAAAATATTTTCAGAAACCAGCTGCGCATAATCTTTATCGGGTGTGACCATAAATACCTGAAATCCTTCTTTTTCGGCTTGTTTTGCCAGCGTACCAATCAAATCATCAGCTTCTACCCCCTCAATCTCAATACAAGGTACGTGCATTGCCTTCAAGATTTGCTGAATAATAGGCACGGCGATGCGTATAGCTTCCGGCGTCTCATCACGATTGGCTTTATACTCCTCGTACATTTCCACACGTTCTGAGCTTCCGCCCTTATCAAAAGCCACTGCAAGATGATCGGGTTTTTCCCTTTTGATCACATCAAAAAGCGAATTCACAAAACCCATAATCGCCGAAGTATCCTGACCTTTAGAATTTACCCTTGGGTTTTTGATGAGTGCATAATATCCGCGAAAAATCAAGGCATAGGCATCAAGCAGAAAAAGGCGTTTTTGAGTTGACATATGTGGAATGTATTTGTTTTAAAAATTCAGAATATCAAAAATAGGAATTAGTCTTTTGATATGGGTTTGGTTATCTTAAGCATTTTAAAATTTAGCCAAAACCCTATGAACTTACCGGAAACCTATTCTGATTTTGAACAGGCGTTACAAGCTTCAACACCACCTGCAACCTGGCCCGAAGGATTAAAGGCGCTATGGTTTATAGCCAAAGGAAATTGGGAAGCTTCTCATGATATTGCTCAGGAACTGCACACCCCAGTTGGTAGTCTTATTCACGGACATCTGCACCGGGTAGAAGGCGACGACTGGAATGCGAAATACTGGTACCGCAAAGCAGGAAAGTCCTATCCCACAGAGTCAACAAGTGAAGAGCTTAAAAACATAATTAAAAAGATGCTGCAAAACGGTTCTTAAATCCCCTTTGCCGCTTAGAGGTAAAACCCCCAATCATCAAAACACTAAAAACCCCTTGAATTTCAGTATTTTACCTTGCATGATTAGATTTTTAAGTTACTACTTTCCATATTCACAAAAAATCTAATAACATGGCAACACTAAAATCGAGTTGGGCTCCTGAGCCCATGGACCTAACCGAGTCTTTGGATAACGAAATCTGGACCGGGTCCTTTGAAAATCAAATGGAAATCCCCGGAGGATTTCTTTGGGCTAAGAACGATGCGGAATTTCTTTATCTCGCTGTTGATTTTGTTGAAGATACCAACAATGATCCGGGTACCGGCGATTATTTCTGGCTCACTTTTGACACCAACCGCAACCGCGCAATAACTCCTAATAGCGATATCAATTATGGAGTCTATCCCAATCAGCCCAACAAAATGGGCAAGCAATTGTATTTAGGGCCCGGCCGGTGGACGGGTCTACTGAACACCCCGTCAGATTCGGCCTGCCGGTACGACTTTGGTGCATCACCAAATTCAACAACGCCTCATCGCATCTGGAAATTTAAATTAGACCTTAACGAACTAAACGTGAGTCTAGCTACCTGGTGGTATTTACCCTACACCTATTTTGGACTACGTATCCACTCTTCTGCACCCAGTCTCAATTACGACACGCCGTCTAATTTCTATACCTCATTTAGCAACCTACATCGCATTCAATTTTCCAGGAAACCGACGATCCCACAGTCTTTACAAGGACCCGAAATTGGAAGCGTAGGGCTTATCCCTTCATCCCAAATACATGCAACTACCGGAAGGGCAACAACATTAAAAACCTATTATGTTAAAACAAATAATCATGCCTTTGGCGGAACACTAAACCTCATTGGAAACCGACTAAAAATGCAGGCTGTGGCAGGTATGGTAGGATCGCAGTACTATCGTGTTTTACATAGAGAAGGTACTAGCGGGAGCTTTGATAATTTCACTTCAGGATGGACGAATTATCGCCTCGTAGGTACGAATTACATACCGATAAACATTGCTCCAAACAGCGCAGGATATTATTTTCTATACAACCCGTCGAGCTACGATTTCTCAATTGATGATTTACTCATGCAGTTTGACTCCAGGCTTTTGAAAACCGGTATACACCAATTTCAGGTAGAATTTTATAATTATGGCTCGGGCACTTACTCCAAAATTTCAAACCCAGCACAAACCCTGACTATTTATATAGACAACAATGTGCCGCAGGTAAGTATTGATGCTATTATGCACGGATCGCAACAGGTAAACGCCTGTGGGATTGTAAATCTAAATGGCAACACTACAGACGGCATTAAAGTGAAATTTGATGCGTACGACACGGAAGGAAATCTCCTGAGCTATAAGGTTTATGCAAAATATGGAGAAGGACACACCCAAAGCCTGCGTAGTGAAACCCATGAAGGATCTGGAGTTACACTTTGGAAAGGTTCAAATAATCTCATAGCCCCGCAAAGCGGAGTTTATGTACCTCCGGTTACCTGTGCCTATTCTTTTAATGTGGTTGCTCTCGCACGCACAACAAACGGCTATGGGGACATAGGGCGCAACAGCGCCAGTCGTTTTGTTACGATACTCAAGTAAACTAAAAACGGGTCTCAAATGAGACCCGTTTTCTATCTAATTTATGCCTAGGACTACATTTCTAATGCCTTGAGAACATTATTATCCATCAATAATTCTTCAGGATTTTCCAATGCTTCTTTAACTGCTACCAGAAATCCTACTGACTCTTTCCCGTCAATAATGCGGTGATCATAAGATAAAGCTACATACATAATGGGTGCGATTGCAATGGCACCATCTTTAGCGATAGGACGCTCTACGATGTTGTGCATTCCTAAAATTGCCGATTGAGGAGGATTGATGATTGGTGTAGAAAGCATACTGCCAAAAACACCACCATTAGTAATGGTAAATGTACCTCCGGTCATTTCATCAACAGTAATCTGACCGTCACGGGCACGTAAAGCCAAACGTTTCACTTCAGACTCCACTCCACGGAAACTTAAGTTTTCGGCATTTCTAATTACCGGAACCATAAGTCCTTTTGGTCCTGAAACAGCTATTGAAATATCTTTAAAATCATAGGTGATCATTTCTTTACCGTCAATCATTGAGTTCACGGCAGGGTACATATCTAAAGCACGCACACAAGCCAATGTGAAAAACGACATAAAGCCAAGACCTACGCCGTGTTTAGATTTAAAGTCTTCTTTGTATTTTTCGCGAAGTGAAAAAATCGCAGACATATCTACCTCATTGAAAGTAGTAAGCATCGCCGTTTCGTTTTTAACGCTAACCAAACGCTCTGCCACTTTACGACGCAGCATAGACATTTTAGAACGACTTTCCCCACGGCTTCCCGTTCCCGGAGTACCCATCGAAGGTTTCGCATTTACCGCATCGTCTTTGGTAATACGACCATCGCGACCGGTCCCTTTAACGTCTTTAGGATCAATTCCTTTTTCATCCAGAGTCTTTTTGGCTGCTGGTGAAGGTGTTCCTGTCGCATAGCTTTTTTTATCCTGAGACTGACTAGGTGTACTAGACTTAGAAGGCTCTTCCTTCTTAGCCTCACCCCTCTCATTAGTATCTTCTTTTTTGGCGTCTTTTTGAGCCAATTCTTTTTCGGCATCTCCCCCGCTTCCTTCATCTCCGGAAGCTTTTTTGTCACCACCACCCGGTTTTGGCGCATCAGTATCAATAAGGCAAACCACTTCACCTACGGCAACTGCATCACCTTCCTCAGCTTTTAGGGTTATAATACCACTTGCCTCTGCAGGCAATTCAAGGGTTGCTTTGTCACTATCTACTTCGGCAATTGCCTGATCTTTTTCAACATAATCCCCGTCTTCTACAAGCCACTGGGCAATTTCAACTTCGGTGATCGATTCTCCCGGTGAAGGGACTTTCATTTCTAAAGCCATAATTCTTCTTTGTTAACTTTTATGCTTTCGCGAAAGCGAAAAATCTTTTTATTGGTTATTTGAGTTTTTGTCAAACACGTCATCAATAACGCGCTGATGTCTGCGTTTGAAGCGTACCGAACTACCTGCGGCCGGTGCTCCATAGAATTTACGACTGCAAATTCTAAATTTTTGTGCCTCCGGTAAATGCATCAGCAAGTGGCCGTATGCACCCATATTGCGAGGCTCTTCCTGAGCCCAAATCACGTCATCTGCATTCTTATACTTTTCAATAGCCGCTCTGATTTCTTTTTTAGGCAACGGAAATAATTGCTCAACACGTACTAAAGCGACGTCTTCTCGGCCTAATTCTTCACGCTGTGCAAGCAGGTCGTAATAGAACTTACCGGTTACAAAAACCAGCGTTTTCACCTGATCTGCCTGAACTGAATCATCGTCAATGGTCATCTGGAAACTTCCGTTTGCCAGTTCTTCTTTAGTAGAGACCACTTTAGGATGTCTTAGCAAACTCTTTGGTGTAAATACGATAAGCGGTTTTCTAAAATTAGTTTTAAGCTGGCGTCGTAATAAATGGTAAAAGTTTGCCGGTGTGGTGCAATCTGCAACATACATATTATCTACGGCACAAAGCTGCAGATAGCGCTCCATACGCGCTGAAGAGTGCTCAGCACCCTGACCTTCATAACCATGAGGCAGAAGCATCACGAGTCCGTTTTGAAGCTTCCATTTATCTTCTGCTGCAGAGATGTATTGATCTATCATAATCTGCGCGCCATTGCTAAAGTCACCAAACTGTGCTTCCCAGATAGGCAGGGTTTGTGGGCTTGCCATGGCATAACCATAATCAAAACCTACAACGCCGTATTCTGAAAGCAGCGAGTTGAAAATATAAAAATGCCCCTGCTCTCCTTTGAGGTTGTTGAGTAGTACGATTTCTTCTTCGCTCTCTTCTACTTTGGTTACCGCGTGACGGTGGGAGAAGGTACCGCGTTCTACATCCTGACCGGTCATACGCACGTCAAAACCTTCTTTTAAAAGCGACCCATAAGCCAGTAATTCAGCAAGACCCCAGTCAATTTTATTATCATCAAAGTACATCGCGCGACGCCCTTCGATAATCTTAACGATCTTACGCATAAACTTTTTACCGTCAGGAAGCTGAGTGATGGTCTCGGCTATTTCCGTTAAGGCATCAAGATCATAACTCGTATCTACGGGTTGCATCATCTCATCTTCGGTGGCAGGCTCAAAACCTTCCCACTCATCCTGCATAATTGCGGTGATGCGCGTCGTATCTTCTTCGCGTGATTTTTCAAGCTTTTCTTCAAGCTTCTCTTTGTATTCTTCTTCAAGTTTACTCACATAATTGTCATCAATTATGCCTTCTTTAATAAGCTTTTGGGCATAAATATCCCGTGCATTATCGTGTTTGGCAATCGCCTTATACAATTTTGGCTGCGTAAAACGTGGTTCGTCCCCTTCATTGTGACCGTATTTACGGTAACCCAATAAGTCTATAAACACATCTCGACCAAACTCCATTCTAAAATCTAACGCAAACAGGGAAGCATGTACAACTGCTTCGGCATCATCAGCATTTACGTGCAATACCGGCGAAAGCGTTGTCTTGGCAACATCGGTACAATAGGTTGAAGAACGTGCGTCCAGATAGTTTGTAGTAAAACCAATCTGATTATTAATTACAATGTGAATGGTACCTTTTGTGGTATAGCCATCCAATTGTGCCATTTGAATCACTTCATAAACAATACCCTGACCGGCGATAGCGGCATCCCCGTGAACCACAATTGGCAACACTTCATTAGGATTGTCAAAATGATGACGGTCTTGTTTTGCCCGTGCAATCCCTTCTACCACAGCACCCACAGTTTCCAGGTGTGATGGGTTTGGAGCTATGTTTATGTTGATTTCCTTTCCGTTATCGGTCTTGCGGCTTGAAGTCCAACCCAGGTGGTATTTAACGTCTCCGTCAAACACTTCCTGGTCGTAATCTTTACCGTCAAACTCGCTAAAGATATCCTTTGCGTTCTTACCAAAAATATTAGTAAGCGTGTTGAGACGACCCCGGTGAGCCATGCCCATCACAAACTCTTTTACACCTTTATCTGCAGCTGCTTCAATAATCGCATCTACAGCAGGGATAAAACTCTCTCCTCCTTCAAGCGAAAAGCGTTTTTGACCCACGTATTTAGTATGTAAGAAGGTTTCAAAAGAAACAGCTTCGTTAAGTTTTCTCAGGATTTTCTTTTTGTTATCCGCAGAAAAATCAGGATGGTTATCGTTGATATTGAGTTTATCCTGAATCCACTGAATTTCTTCAGGCTTTCTGATAAACATATATTCAACCCCTATCGATTCACAGTAGATTTTCTCTAAATGCGTAATGATTTTCTTAAGTGTAGCACTACCTATCCCCAGAATTTCTCCGGCAGTAAAAGTAGTATCTAAGTCGTTTTCGCTAAGCCCGAAATTTTCGAGTGCCAGTGAAGGTGTATACTGCCTACGCTCACGCACCGGGTTTGTTTTGGTAAACAAATGCCCGCGAGTTCGGTATCCATCAATAAGTTTTACAACCTGAAATTCCTTTTGTAAACGATCTGGTACTGCTTCCTGTGCAGGAGCGGCATCCGGCTGTGAGTCAGAGAAGTCTGCGACAATACCGCTTTCTTCAACACCAAAGTCAAAGCCCTGAAAAAAAGCTCTCCAGCTAGGCTCCACACTATCAGGATGTTGGAGGTATTTATCGTAAAGTTCTGCGAAATATGCAGTGTTTGCTGCATTGAGAAATGAAAATTTATCCATTTTATGATTTAAATCTGTCGATTTTTTAAGCGATAATTGGGCAAAAATACAATATTTACCATCCATTTGGGTGCTGCATTTTCAATTTATACATATCCTTAACATTTGGGAACGCTAGAAAAAACGTATTTTTTCGTATACCACCTCTTTAAAATCTTAAACTATGAAAATTCTGCACGTTCTACCCGCACTTTTACTTTGTTTATTCCTTTCCAATCACAGTCTTAAAGCTCAGTCCATAGAACGCGGATTTTGGGATAAGGTGCAGTATGGAGGTGGTTTAGGTCTGAATTTTGGAAATAATTATTTCGCTTTCAATATCGCGCCTAGCGCCATTTACAACTTTAACGAGTATTTTGCGCTGGGACCGGGTTTGAGTTACTCCTATATCAAGAACGGAAATTTTAAGACTTCAATCACAGGTGGTAGTGTAATTGCGCTGTTTAACCCTTTGAATCAGATACAGCTTTCAGCCGAACTGGAGGAATTATATGTTAATCAAAAGCAAGAACAACCTTCAGGTACACTAACTCGTGATTTTTGGAATACCGCACTCTTTCTGGGAGCCGGTTACCGCAGTGGGCCAATGACATTTGGAGTGCGATATAACGTGCTGTTTGACGATACTAACAGTATATACACAAGCGCCATCCAGCCTTTTATTAGGGTTTATTTTTAAACGAAATTTTAAAAAGTTCGCGCTCTAAAATCAGCGTAGTTACTATCGCGGTAAGTTCGTGAAGTTCCATAGATGGTAAAGCCTTGATTTTAGCTTCCGAAACATCTATGGTGTAAAGAAGCGTTAAATAACTCTCAAAATCGGAAAGAATTTGCTCATATAAAGTCGCCTGCAGATTACGCATTAATGCTTCAGGCTTTATATGCTCATCAAACTGCTCTGAAAGCCCTGCTCTCAGAAAATCTTTGTTGAGTTGTATTATCAGCGCATCATAAAGACCGCTTGCTTTTGCTTCTTCTAAAATCGCTAAACCTTTCACCTTTAGACTGTGCGTCGCATCAATGCGTGGGCAAATTTACGCAAAACTTCTTTCCCTTCTTCTTTAACATCCATAGCATTAAGAACCTCCAGGGCGCGATGGGTATAGGCTTCAATTTCTTTTTGAATTTTATCAGCAGCACCTGATTCTAAAAACAACTGTTTTACCGTTTCTATTTTTTCGGAAGGATCCTGCGGGTTTATGCTGAATAGATGCCGAAGTTGGACGCTTTGCTCCGGTTTTAGATCTTCTAAAGCCGTAAGATACAAGAAGGTCTTCTTATTCTCAATGATATCGCCACCCACCTGTTTACCGAAGGTTTCCGGGTCGCCAAATGCATCAAGATAGTCATCCTGAAGCTGAAAAGCGATACCCAGATCCCGACCAAACTCATAGATACGCTCGCAATTAGACTCAGAAGTCTCAGCCACAATTGCTCCCATCTTAAGAGCCGCTCCTACTAAAACCGCAGTTTTGTATTCAATCATTTTGAGATATTCAGGCAACATTACATCATCCCGACTTTCAAAATCAATGTCATACTGCTGACCCTCGCACACCTCAATTGCCGTCTTACTGAATAATTTAGCCAGTTTTCTAAAGGTTTCGCCCTCATAATTCTCAAAAAGCTGATACGCGTTAATCAACATCGCATCACCAGATAAAATACCGGTATTGATATCCCACTTTTCGTGCACGGTCTCCTGCCCACGTCGCAAAGGAGCATCATCCATAATATCATCATGCACTAACGAAAAGTTGTGAAAAACCTCAACAGCCAAAGCCGCATCAAGGGCTTTTTTATAATCGGCTTCAAAAACCGAAGTCGCCATTAGCGTAAGAACCGGGCGTAAGCGTTTACCGCCCAGCTGCAAAATGTAGCGTATGGGTTCGTAAAGATTATGTGGCTCCCTAGGCGTTATTTTTTGATTAAGGTACTCGGTAAAAAGTTGGGTGTATTGATCAATACGCAGCATGCTCGATTTATTTTCCGCTAAAATAACATTCTCTTTTCGAACTTAAACCGTAAAGCCTCACAAGCTGTACACGAATTACTATGTTAAGCAATCATTAAATGAGTAAAAAACTTAGGAAACTATTTTAGTTTTTAAAGTTTCCGTTGTAGGTTTGCGCCGGAATGAAAGACGAAATTTTAAAACAAGCCGGTGAACTTTTTTTAACCCAGGGGTTTAAAAGTGTAACGATGGACGATATAGCCACACATATGGGTATATCTAAAAAAACGATTTATACCAGCTTCACCAATAAAACCGAACTGGTGCGCGAAGTGGGTTTAAAAATACTCGCTGATTTAAAACACACCATTGAAGGCCTTGTGGGAGAGCATATGAATCCAATTGAAGAATTGTATGAGGTAAAAAAATATGTGATGCATTACTTAAAAGGTGAGCGCAGCTATCCCATACAACAGTTGAACAAATATTACCCCAGGATTTATGACGAACTCAAAAGCGATCAATATGAATTTATGCAGCGCTGTGTGTTAAGAAATCTAAACAATGGTCTGGAAAAAGGACTCTATAGACGTAATCTGGATCCTGAGTTTGTTGCCCGTATTTATTTTTTGGGCATCACCGGGATTAAAGACCAAAGCCTCTTTCCTTTAGAGCAATTTGCCCCGGCAGACCTTCACGAATCATACCTGGAGTATCATCTGAGAGGTATTGTAACCCCTGAAGGACGTAAAATTCTAATCAACCTAATCCACTCAAACGAAGACTAATGCAATTAAAATCAACATTTCTTCTCCTGTTTTTAAGTCTAGGCTTTTTTACAAATGCTCAGGACAGCACTACAGTTGAGACCTACGCACTAAGTCTGCAGGATGCCATAATTTATGGTCTGGAAAATAATTACAGTGCAAAAAATGCACAAACAGACGTGGCCGTTGCACTTAAACAAAAATGGGAAATCATCGCTCAGGGCTTACCCCAAATAAGTGGTGAGATTAATTACCAAAATCAATTGATTCAGCCCACATCGTTTATTCCTGCGCAGTTTTTTGATCCCGATGCTGAGCCCGGTACTTTTGCGCCGGTACAATTTAGTCCCAAGCAAAATGCTTCGGCCACTGCAACCTGGAATCAGCTTATTTTTGACGGCTCTTATATTGTAGGTGTTCAGTCTGCCAAAACCTTGCTTCAGATTTCAGAAAACGCAAAAGTAAAAACAGATCTTGAAGTCAAACAGGGCATTATTGAAGCTTACGGCAATGTACTTTTAGCCGAAGAAAGTGTACGCATTCTTCAGAAAAACCTGGAGACGGTAGATAAGAACCTCTCTGACACTCAGAAAATTTTTGAAAACGGTCTTACCGAAGAAGAAAACGTGGAGCAATTGCAAATCACCCAGCTTGATCTGGAGCAACAACTCAACAATACCGTACGCCAGCTTGCAATTGCCTACGATATGCTGAAACTTACTTTAGGCATTCCTATTGAAAGCAAACTGATGGTAACAGATCAACTTCAGGATCTTGCGATGCAGTATTATGATCTCAATCTGCTCACATCAACTGTAGATCCCGAGAACACCATAGATTTCAGAATCGCTCAGGATCAGGCCAATCTTGCAGAAATTCAGGTAAAACTGGAGAAAAGCAAAGCCCTCCCCAGACTTACGGCCTTTGTAAATTATGGAGCAGCCGGTGCGAGTAATGAGTTTACCTTTCTAAGTAAGGAGCAACGCTATTTTGAGCAGTCAATAGCAGGAGTTTCACTTGCAGTACCCATCTTTAGCAGTGGTATGCGTGCTGCACGTACGGCACAAAAAGAGATGGCTTACCAGCAGAGTCTAGAAGATCTGGAGCAGGCACGCAATCAGGCAAAACTGCTGATTGCCTCAGCCCGTAACGATTATCAGTTTGCCTTAGACAATTTTACCACGCAGGAAAAAAACCTGGAACTCGCCGAGCGTATCGAAAACAAAAATTCAGTCAAATTTTTTGAAGGTATAGCTTCGAGCTTTGAACTGAGCGAAGCTCAAACCCAGCTCTATCAGGCTCAGCAAAATTATTTGCAGGCTATGTACGAGGTTATCACCAACAAAGCCGCGCTTGAAAAAGCACTTGACACTTCATTATATCAACCAAAAAACGATTAAATCATACACCTGTCATTTATGAAAAATATACTTACTCTCTTAGCTGTTAGCCTTTTGTTGCTTTCCTGTGGAAACGAAAAGGACTCTGTTGAAGATATTATTGAAAATGGAAATCTTGGCGAGATGCGGGCCAAGAAAACCGAACTGGTTCAGGAGCAATCAAAACTTAAAGCCAGCATTGACTCGCTAACTGCTGCTATTGAGGCTAAAGACACCACAAAAAAAGCAGCTCTGGTAACGACGACCACCCTGCAAGACACTCTGTTTCAACATTACTTTGAAGTACAAGGCAATGTTGAGACCGATCAGAATATTGTGCTTTACCCTGAATATACCGGAGTACTCACTCAGGTGTATGTCAAAGAAGGACAACGTGTAGCTAAAGGTCAGCGCCTGGCACGAATAGATGATGGCGGTTTGGGTAGCGAACTAGCCCGTCAGGAAGCTCAACTTGCTTTGGCTAAAACCACTTTTGAGCGTCAAAAGCGTCTTTGGGATCAGAAAATAGGCTCAGAAATAAGCTACCTCGAAGCCAAAACCAATTATGAAGCTATGGAAGCAGCTACAAACCAAATGCGATCACGTATTGGTAAAACCGTGATCACCGCACCATTTTCAGGAGTGATTGACAATCTTATCGCAGATCAGGGCCAGGTGGTTAATGCAGGCCAGACTCCGGTAATCAGACTCATCAACCTGAGCGATATGTATGTAAATGCTTCAATCCCTGAAGCTTATTTAGGAAAGGTAAATGAGGGTACCGATGTAAAAATCAGACTGGCGTCTATAGGCAAAACCTACGATGGCAAAATAAGACAGGTTGGTAATTTTGTAAATCCTGACAACCGGACTTTTGATGTGAAGGTTGCTTTACCCAACGCAGACAGCGCGATTAAACCAAACCTGATCGCAACCGTGATGGTTAACGATTACACTTCAGAAAATGCAATTGTGATCCCGGAAAATACCATTCAGCAAAACGCCGCAGGTAACAGCATTACTTACATCTACGTAAATGATGGTGACGGTGCTATTGCCAAGCAGGTTCAGATAGAAAAAGGCTATTCTTCAGATAAACAGGTAGAAGTACTTTCAGGCTTAAAAAGCGGAGATCAGCTTATCATCGAAGGTGTACGCACCCTAAGAGATGGACAGCAGGTTACTTTAGAAAATCAAAATTCAAACAACCAGTAACATGGCAAAAAACAATTATAAAGAATTTGGCATCTCGTCCTGGGCAATAGACAACCGGATGACGGTCTACGTAATTACGGCCATCATCCTTATAAGTGGTCTTGCTGCCTATTACAGTATGCCGCGGGAAGCATTCCCCGAGATTATTGAGACTAAAATTTACGTAAGCTCAGTAAATCCTGGTAACGCTGCAGAGGATGTAGAAAAATTTATTACCGAACCTCTCGAGGAAGAATTTAACGATATAGGCGGAGTTAAAGAAATTACCTCAACTACCCTTCAGGATTACAGTATTATTATTGTAGAATTTGAGGAAGATGTAGACGTTAACGTTGCCAAAACAAAGGTTAAGGATAAAGTGGATTTGGTGAAAGCCGAAACTACCTGGCCTACCCTCGACAACGGAGCTAAAGTTGAGCCAAATATCTTTGACCTGAATATTTCAGAAGAACAGCCTATCCTTAATATAAACCTTACGGGAGATTTTCAGGTTCAGCAATTAAAAGATTATGCTGAGCACCTTCAGGATAAGATTGAATTGCTTCCGCAGATTAAAGAAGCAACCATACGTGGTGCCGAAGAACAGGAAGTCGAAGTTGCGGTAGACATCTACAAAATGACCGCATCCAAGGTAAGTTTTGACAACATTCTTAATGCGATCAGAGCCGAAAACAATACCATTTCTGCGGGTAACGTTATCACCGATGGTTTGCGCAAAAACATTCGTGTTTTGGGCGAAATTGACAATCCACAGGAACTTAATGACATTGTGGTAAAACGTGATGGTGGAAACATTTTCCTAAAAGACATTGCTACCGTTCGTTTTAAAGAAAAAGATCCTACAACCTTTGCTCGCGAGTACGGTCAGCCCGTGGTAATGCTTGACGTTAAAAAGCGTGCCGGTAAAAATATGATTGAAGCCGTAGAGTCAATCAAGAAAATCGTCGCTGAGGAAGAAGCAAATTATTATCCCGAGTCGCTACACATCAGTCTGACCAATGACCAGTCTGTAAAGACCGAAAATCAGGTTGATGACCTGGTTAATAACATTATTTTTGGGGTAATTCTGGTCGTTGTGGTATTGATGTTTTTCTTAGGCTTTAGAAACGCACTTTTCGTAGGTTTTGCGATTCCGCTTTCTATGTTTATGTCGCTTACCATTCTTTCGGCTTTAGGCTTTACCCTCAACACCATGGTACTTTTTGGGCTCGTGATGGGTCTGGGAATGCTGGTTGACAACGGTATTGTAGTAGTGGAGAACGTTTACTCCCTGATGGATCAGGGCATGTCGCGTATCAAAGCTGCAAAACAAGGTATGGGAGAGATTGCCTGGCCTATTATCGCTTCAACAGCGACCACACTGGCAGCCTTCTTCCCACTGGGTCTATGGCCGGGGACGATAGGTAAATTTATGATTTACTTCCCCATCACCCTTTCAGTAGTGTTGAGTTCGTCATTATTTGTAGCGCTTATCATCAACTCGATGCTTACTTCGCGATTTATGAAGACCGAAGAAGAAGAGCTTTCCAAGAAAAAATTAATTCGATACAGCCTTATTCTTGCAGCAGTAGGTATAATCGCTCTGGTAAGTGGTTTTATCGCAGATTCAGGCGGACTCAGAGGTATTGGCAACCTGATGTTGCTGTTTGCTATTTTACTTTGGGCTTACAAGTATTTTCTTGCCGGAGCTGTACGCTATTTTCAGTTTAAATCTTTAAAAGACCTGGAGAACTTTTACGAGCGCTTTTTAAAATATGCGCTACGCGGAAAGAAAGCCTACGTGTTTTTCTTCGGAACCTTATTGATGCTTTTCCTTTCGTTTATTTTAATCGGAATTGTTCAGCCTAAGGTCTTGTTTTTCCCTGAAAATGAGCCCAACCAGATTATAACCTATATCGAATATCCGGAAGGTACTGCAATCGAAAAAACCAATGCGCTTACCAAGCAAGTTGAGCAGCGTGTGTTTGACGCTATTAAAAAATACGAAGATGCTGATGGGTATAACTTTATGGTTGAAAGTGCCATTTCACAGGTGGGTCAGGGTGCCGGTAACCCACAGACTGATGGTGGCCAGAGTAACGAGATGCCTCATAAGGGAAAAATCACCTTATCTATGCGTGATTTTAAATTGCGCCGGGGTGTAAAAAGTAGCACGGTACTTAGCGAAGTGCGTAATGCCGTAAAAGGATTTCCGGGAGCTTCTATAATTGTTGAGAAAGACGCTGCCGGCCCACCGGTGGGTTATCCCATCAACATCGAAATAAGCGGCAAAGATTATGAGAAAATGCTACTTGCCGCCGAAGATATGCGAACCTACATTGAAGACCTCGGTATTGGCGGTATTGAAGAGCTCAAACTAGACGTCAACCGCTCTAAAGCAGAGCTTGGTGTGATTGTAGACCGCGAAAAAGCAGGTCAGTTGGGAATTTCAACCGCTGCAATCGGACAGACCTTAAGACGATCTGTTTTTGGGGAAGAAGCCTCAACCTATAAAGAAGGTGATGATGATTATGAGATCAACGTGCGCTTTAATGATAAGTACCGCTATGACGAGAGCGCGCTGTTCAATCAGCCGGTAACCTTTAGAAACAATAAGGGAGAAATTATACAGGTGCCTATTTCAGCCCTTGTCGAGAAAAAAGCATCTTCAGCCTTTAGTGCGATAAAGCGTAAAGATTTAAAGCGGGTAATTACCTTATACTCTAACGTTCTTACTGAACAGGGCTACAATGCCACCGAAATCGTAGGACAATTGAAGGAAGAACTTAGCGGTTATGACACTCCCGAGGGTATTTCGTACAGCTTTACCGGGGAACAGGAAGAACAAGAAGACAACCTGAATTTCCTTCTGATGGCATTAGGTATCGCAATGGGTTCAATCTTACTCATCCTTGTAGCTCAGTTTAATTCGCTTTCAAAACCCATCATTATTTTGATGGCGGTTATTCTGAGTTTGGTTGGGGTATTCCTCGGACTTATCATTTTCCAGATGGACTTTGTAATTCTGATGACGATGATGGGTATCATCTCATTGGCGGGGATTGTAGTGAATAATGCGATTGTACTTATCGATTACACTCAGATTCTTATCGATCGTAAAAAAGAAGAATTAGGTATCGAAGACGATGAATATTTAACTCGTGAAGAATACTTCAGACTTACGGTTGCCGGTGGTAAATCGCGTTTAAGACCTGTATTGCTTACTGCGATTACCACTGTACTGGGCTTGATTCCCCTTGCAGTAGGATTAAACATTGATTTCTTTGGTCTATTCACTGATTATGACCCGGGGATTTACATAGGTGGTGACAACGTAATTTTCTGGGGACCACTGGCCTGGACCGTGATTTTTGGATTGGTTTTCGCAACCTTCCTGACGCTGGTAATCGTTCCGGTTATGTTTTATTTGACCAATCGCGCCAAAGTAAAATTTGCTGACAAGCGCAAAGCCCGAGAAAAACAAAAACGTTTGGCTAAATCTAGTGAGTAGTCCTCATTTATGATTTTTTAAAAACAAGCAAATGCCTCGAGAATTTCGGGGCATTTGCTTGTTTTAAGTTCGGGGTTCTGTAGTCTCAGGGTGGGCGTTTGTCGAAAAGTGGTGGCTATTTAACAAAATAATAAATTAAGACCTTATTCTAACACGCTATTCATGCAAATAATTGAAGATGCCACATTCTACGATGCCATCATTGTAGGATCTGGCGCCGGTGGCGGTATGGCTACCAAAATACTTTCCGAAGCTGGTCTCAAAATCGCTGTGGTAGAAGCGGGACCCTTTTTTGACCCTGCAGATCCTGATCAACGCACCCAATTACGCTGGCCTTATGAATCCATGCGTCGCGGCCGCGGCAAAACCCGTCCTTTCGGGGAGTTTGATTCTGCTTATGGCGGCTGGGAAATTGAGGGCGAACCTTACACGCATAAAGACGGTACTGAGTTTGACTGGTTTAGGTCACATATGCTGGGCGGGCGCACCAATCACTGGGGGCGTATATCGCTGCGATTTGGACCAAAAGATTTTAAACATAAAGATGTAGACGGCTACGGTGAAAACTGGCCTATTAGTTATGAGGATGTAAAGCCTTATTATGATCGGGTTGATAAACTAATCGGTGTTTTTGGCACTAACGAAGGTTTGCCAAACGATCCCGATGGTTTCTTTTTACCTCCACCCAAACCACGGCTGCACGAACTTTTTTACATAAAAGGAGCCCGTAAAACCAATTTACCGGTCTATCCTTCGCGTATGTCTATGCTCACCAAACGCATCAATAATGAGCGCGGCGTTTGCTTTTATTGCGGGCAGTGTAACCGCGCCTGCTCGGCGTACGCCGATTTTTCGGCAGGTACCTGTTTGGTATTTCCGGCACAAAAAAGTAAAGGTCAGGTAGATCTGTTTGTAAATTGTATGGTGCGTGAAGTCACCACTAACGAAGAAGGTAAAGCAACCGGAGTCTCGTACATCAATAAAGAAGATCGTAAAGAGTATAAATTAAAAGGACGTGTTGTGATCCTGGGCGCTTCGGCTTGTAGTACGGCGCGTATCTTGCTCAACTCTAAAAGCGAGCAACATCCTAACGGACTAGGAAATAGCAGTAATATGGTGGGGCGTTATCTTCACGATTCTACCGGTGGCGATCGTATGGCTTTCGTACCCGATCTGATGAACCGCAAAGTTTCGTATAACGAAGATGGCGTGGGCGGCATGCACGTATATACACCCTGGTGGGGCGATAATTCTAAATTGGATTTTCCACGTGGCTATCACATCGAAGTATGGGGTGGCATGGGCATGCCCAGCTACGGCTTTGGCTTTAATGTAAATGATTTCAATAAATTCTTTGGCACCAATGCCGGAGGCTATGGCGATATTTTACGCAGCGATGCCAAAAAATACTACGGTGCCATTGTAGGAATGAGTGGTCGTGGTGAATCCATCGCCCGCTATGAAAATTACTGCGAAATCGACCCGAATGTAGTCGATCAATATGGTATTCCCGTATTGCGTTTTCATTACAAATGGTCAGATCTGGAACGCAATCAGGCCAGACACATGCAAGATACTTTTGAAGAAGTACTTACCAATATGGGCGGAATTGTACTGGGTGACAGACCTACAAAAGAACAAAATTATGGACTGCACAAACCGGGACGTATTATTCACGAGGTAGGAACGACCCGAATGGGCGACGATCCTAAAACTTCGGTGACTAATAAATTTCACCAATTACACGATGTAGATAATGTGTTTGTGGTTGACGCCGGAGTATTTGTTTCGCAGGCAGACAAGAACTGTACCTGGACCATCCTGGCCCTCTCAATGCGTGCATCGGAATATATTGTAGACCAACTTCAAAAACAAAACCTCTAAGTGATGGATAGAAGAGAAAGTATAAAATCTATGGTACTGGCCTCACTGGCCGGAGGTCTTGCCTTACAAAGCTGCAAACCCGATCTTGAAACGCCTGCACCAGTTGCTTCAAGACCGGAAGACGGCGTTAAATGGCGTACGGAAGCTGAAAATGCTGGTATAGAAGCTGTAAAAGAAGGCGAATTTCTTAACGAACACGAGTTGGCTACACTCACCGTACTTTGCGATCTTATTTTGCCCGGAAGCGATGAATTTGCCAGTGCATCAGACGCAGAAGTTGTAGAGTTTATCAATTTTACGGGAAAAGATGTTCCCGAAATGCAAAACCCGTTGCGCGGCGGTCTGATGTGGCTGGATCATGAATCTAATAAGCGCTTTGATTTAGAATTCAAAAAAGCTTCCGAAGCACAACAAAAAGAGATTTTAGATGACATTGCCTTTTACGATGCAGACACACCCCAAAGCGAGCGTGCTTTTGAAGTCAACTGGTTTTCGCTGGTGCGCAACCTTACGATGACCGGTTTTTATACTACAGAAATAGGCATTAAAGAAATAGGCTATAAAGGCAATCAACCCAATGTTTGGGATGGTGTCCCACAGGATGTACTGGATCAACACGGTGTGGCTTACGAAAAAGAATGGTTGGCCAAATGCCTGGATCCGACTAAGGCCGGCGATATCGCAGAGTGGGATGATAAAGGGAATTTGATTACTTAATCACCTGGGAAGGACAGACTCTCGCTTTCTGTAATTCAGTTAAAAAATCAGACGTTCTCATAAGAGGGTCTGATTTTTTATTTAAACACCTTTCTTTTAGCAGTGCTCAGCTATTTTGTTTCTATTTAAGTTCAAATACAGGCTTAACTTCTTAAATTTGCAGCTTCAAAATAGTAAGCATGTACAGAACGCATAATAACGGAGCCCTACGCGCCGAGCATATAAATGAAACCGTAACTCTTGCCGGATGGGTACAAAAAACCCGTGATAAAGGCTTTATGATCTGGGTTGATCTGCGTGATCGCTACGGCATCACCCAACTTATTTTTGATGAGGAGCGTACGCCAAAAGACGTAATGGATCTGGCCAAAACATTGGGACGCGAATTTGTGATTCAGGTTACCGGAAAGGTGATTGAGCGGGAATCTAAAAACCCGAAAATGCCAACCGGTGATGTAGAACTTTTGGTAGAGCAGCTTGAGATTTTAAATCAAGCCAAAACGCCACCATTTACTATTGAAGATGCTACCGACGGCGGCGAGGATTTACGTATGAAATACCGCTATCTCGACATCCGGCGTAATCCGGTAAAAGAAAAACTCATCTTTAGACACAAAGTGAGTATTGCGGTGCGTAATTACCTGTCTGACAAAGGATTTATAGAAGTTGAAACTCCGTATTTGATCAAATCTACGCCTGAAGGTGCCCGTGATTTTGTAGTGCCCAGCCGTATGAACGAAGGGCAATTTTATGCGCTTCCGCAATCGCCACAAACCTTTAAGCAGTTGCTTATGGTGGGCGGAATGGATAAGTATTTTCAGATTGTAAAATGCTTTAGGGACGAAGATTTACGTGCCGACCGCCAGCCCGAATTTACGCAGATTGACTGCGAAATGGCTTTTGTAGAGCAGGAAGATATCCTGAATGTTTTTGAAGGATTAACCAAACACCTTTTAAAAGAAGTCGTAGGTTTTGAGATCGAAAACTTCCCAAGAATGACCTATGACGAGGCAATGGCAAAATACGGTAACGATAAGCCGGATATTCGTTTTGGAATGGAATTCGGCGAACTCAATGCCGTTGCACAACACAAAGAATTTAAAGTATTTAATGATGCCGAATTGGTAGTAGGTATTGCCGTTCCCGGTGGGGCGAGCTATACCCGAAAAGAAATCGATAAGTTGATTGATTGGGTAAAGCGTCCACAAGTTGGAGCTTTGGGAATGGTCTATGTAAAATGTAATGAAGACGGAAGCTATAAATCTTCGGTTGATAAATTTTACGATCAGGAAGATCTGGCTAAATGGGCAGAAGCTACCGGAGCTCAACCCGGGGATTTAATCTGTGTTCTTTCCGGCGAAGCCTTCAAAACACGCACGCAATTGAGCGCATTGCGTATGGAGCTTGCAACCCAGTTGGGATTACGCAAATCAGACGAGTTTGCACCGCTTTGGGTGGTAGACTTCCCACTATTAGAATGGGACGAAGAAACCGAACGCTATCACGCGATGCACCATCCCTTTACCTCACCAAAGCCCGGCCAAATGGAATTGCTGGATACCAATCCCGGTGATGTAAAAGCAAACGCTTACGACCTTGTTTTAAACGGAAACGAAATAGGCGGTGGCTCTATACGTATTCACGATAAAGAGACCCAGTCTAAAATGTTTGACTATTTAGGCTTTACCAAAGAAGAAGCTCAGGCACAGTTTGGCTTCCTTATGGATGCTTTTCAATATGGTGCTCCGCCACACGGAGGCCTTGCTTTTGGCCTTGACCGATTGGTAGCGATTCTAGGTGGTCAGGAAACCATACGCGACTTTATCGCCTTCCCTAAAAACAATGCCGGCCGCGATGTGATGATTGATGCCCCGGCTAAGATTGATGAGGAGCAGCTTAAAGAATTGAATCTTAAGATCACTCTTTAATCCTATAGATTAAAAGAGTTCTAATAAATAAAAAAAGGAGGATCAGCTGATCCTCCTTTTTAATTTGCGCTTGTTACAAAAAGAAAAAATCCCGGACGTTGTGTCCGGGATTTTTTATTGGCTAATTTAAATAAATATTATTTAGTCCAGCCGGCTTTCCAGCTGTCATAATCGGTACCGGTACCATCACCATCACCTGAAATGAAATCACCGATGGTAAACTCATAGGTAGTATCATTTTTCATTTTTGTGGTAACATCAGTAAACAATACATCATTTACCTGTAATTTATCATCAAGAACTCCTTGACCTGTAGGACTATTTCCTTTATCACCATCAAGATCAAAGCCTTCCTCAAAACCTTGTATGACAACATTGGTAAAAATACCTTGAGTACCTGCACGTAAGCGTACAGCTTCAGTATCTGGGGTGTTACCCTGACCAACAATAGTAAGGTTTCTCACAGTAGGAGCAGAAAAATAAACAGGATTAGAGTTGTTACCTATATCTGTATTGTAGCCATCTGCTTCAATCCCTTTGTCGTGAGTAGTTCCATGCTGAATGTATATATTATTCAAAGTACCTGAGTAACCTTCAGTCCAGTCAACAGAATCATCTTCAGCATCAATTACAGAGATAAAACTTACGTTTACTGTACCTCCAAAAAATTCAACACCGTCATCTTTTCCTTTAAATGCCTGAATGTGATCTACAACAGTACCATTTCCTACACCGTAGAACGAAAAACCGTTGTTCTCTGACTGGCCATCTGCAGCACCGCCAGAATATTCAACACGCACATATTTAATTACTCCTGAATAATCTGAAGCATCACCACCTCCATAAGGAAGACTTCCAATTTCTGAAGTTGAAGTTGCAGAACCGCTGGTTGAGTTGATAGGTGCTTTTCCTAATAGAATTAAACCTCCCCAATCACCCGCTGCCGGGCTAGCCGCTGCTGAAGTAAGTACGATAGGATTGTTAGCTGTTCCCTGTGCATCAATCTCTGCACCTTGTGAAATCGCAATGTAGACGTTTGCTCCGTTAGTCGCTTTGATAGTTGTACCAGCAGGTATTGTAAGCTTTGTGTTTGGCGCCATTACCAAAGCGTCGGTAAGTGTGTACTCCTGACCCGCCTGAAGGCTAAGGTCTGAAGTGTAAGTGCCTTTCAATTCGGTTCCCGTTACCGGAGTTTGAGTTCCTCCGTTTCCGTCAACATTGATAACAATATCAGCAGTATCATCTGCTTCGCAAGATGCGAAAAGAATCGCAGCAGCCAGCAAACTTGAAAATAAATAATTAGTCTTCATTTTGTTAAGTGTTAAGTGTAAATTTTTGGTTACTATATTTTAGAATGAATATTTTACTGAAAGTCCTAAGTCAATACCTCGCCTATAATCTGAGATGATTATATCACCGGTAGGTTCTGCCCTAAAGTATTGGATATCGGGATCTAATAGGTTTTTTGCGCTAAGATTAACCTCCCAGTTACTACCCAACTCGTTGCGCAAAACAAAGTCAAGATTGTGTACTCCTTTTTCAATAATATTACCCAATTGACCTGCACCCAATGCCTCAATACGATCATCAAAGTAAGAGTAGATCAGGTTAGCTACAGGTTTGTAACCACCCAAAGTAGGGCTATAGCTTAAGTCAGCATTAATCAAATAAGGAGAAGCACCCTGCAACTCATCGGTACGGTCAAGGGTTGAGGAAAACAAACCGTCCGAACTTTTAAGTTTTTGTTCCGTTTTCATAACGGTGGCATTAAGACCTGCAGCCAAAACCGGCTGCTCGTTTTCGTTACTGATTAAGTTTTTGCGTAATTCAAATTCTAGCCCGTAAACCGTCGCCTTATCACCGGTTCTAAAATAACGCTGAGTACCGGTAGCATCATTTGCGATTACTTTGTTTATTGGATCATTAATCTGCTTACCAAATCCTGAAAGCGACAACAATTCCCCTTTTCCAAAGAACCATTCGTACTTGAGGTCAAGATTATAAATGTTAGAAACCGCAGGATCATTAAGCAAATCTGGATTACCACCCACACGTTGTGTTACATCTTCATATACAAAGGGAGCTACTTCTTTAAATTCTGGGAATGAAACTGTTTTTGAGAATGAAAAACGCAGATTTGAATCGTCATTTAAAGCGTACTTAACATTCAAACTGGGTAGATAAAAATTCTCATATCCGCTGGCTTCCCCTATACCATTACTTCCCAGGTTAATCACATCATAAGCGATAGATTGTCTAAAAGATTCCAGACGGAAACCGGGAACAAATAACCACTTTCCGGTTGTAATTTCGGCATTGATATAACCTGCGTGAATATCCAGTTTACCATTATAGGTATTTTCATAGTTACCAGGAAAGTTGCGGTTAAGAATACCATACTCCGGCGCTAGTGGTCTAAAAACAAAGGTGTCGTAAATAGTTCCTAAATTTTCAAGATTGAAAACACCGTCCAGATTATTTATATCCGACACTTCGGTACGAGGCTCAAGAAGATCGTAACCGTAACGAATGTTTTTAAAATCACGGGTCTTGGTTCTGCCATTGTAACCAAAATTCCATTTTACTGCTTCTGAAGCGGTATACTCCAGATTTAAGCGGCTGTTAAGCTCTTCGTCTTCTATATCCTGAAAATAGCGCTGGTTATCAAAGTTTGTGTTGTTATAAAATGACGGATTGGTATTGGGATCATCATCTAGTGTCAACTGATAGTTTTCAAGCGTGAAGCGCTTACGATCAGGTTGTCTTGCAAAAACACGGTTGTAACCCACTCCCCAGCTTAGCTCCAGCTTATCATTAAACTGATGATCTCCTGAAAGCTGATTTACAAAAATCATGTCTTGGCTAAATAAAATGTTTCTCACAAAGAAGCCTTCATCGGTATTGATGATCGCGTCCCGGTTTGTACCGGTACCATCTACACCATAATCTCCTACTTCGTCTGACGAACTGTTCAGGAATAATGAGTTGTACGAAATACGGTGTTTACTGTTTATACGATAGATAAGATTTGCCATCGCAGTAGTCGTTGTAGAATACTCAAACTCTTCAACGTCATCAAAGCGTTGTTTATAAACACTGGTGAAATCTGCTTTTGACCCTCTTCGGTATTCAAAATCATTTGTAAACGATGCTGTCGCAAAAACACTTAAACGCGTCTCATTTCCAAAGTCAAAAGATGTACCACCGCTGATGCTTCCGTTTAAATTAATAGGTTGCCCACCATCTACCGGGTCAACGGGCTGTGAGAGCACAACAGCAAAGGGATTGTTGTCATAACGGTTGTAAAAACCGAAATAGCCGGTACCTTCACTGCGTACGAAATCTTTTCCTGCAGCACGCGTGTTAATTCCGGTACCCAATGAAATATCTAAAAAACCTCTTCCTTTATAATCTTTAGCGATTACATCTACGTTTGAAGCAGCAAAATCCCCATAGAATTTTGTTGAATATGCTTTACTTACCGCCACATTCTGAATAATATCAGATGGGAAAAGATCCAGGTCTATATTCTTACGCTCAATGTCATTTGAAGGAAGTGATAGCCCGTTATAAGTAGTATTTAAATATCGATCTCCCAAACCACGTACATATACGTTACCTGATCCTCCAGATTGTTTAGAAACGCCCGAGATTTTTGCAATTGCGGCCGCAGCGTCACTTACACCTTTACGGGCCAATTCATCTGCACCTATACTCTGCTGAATGGCGGTTGCATTTTTTTGCTCAAGAAGTAATGCTACCTCAGATTCGCGTGAAACAGTTGTTGTAATTACTACCTCATCAAGTGCAGCAGCTGTTGCCCCCAGACCGGTATTGATCGTGGTAACCTTTCCTGCTTCTACTACTACATTCGGAATTTCTACAGTCTCATAACCTACGAAACTAAACACTACGGTATAGGTACCTGCCTCCACATTTGCAATCTCATAAAGACCATCAAAATCTGTTGTGGTACCTTTAGTTGTACCTTTTAATTGAACAGTTGCAAATGGCAACGGCTCGTTATTCATTTCTTTATCACTCAATACCCCTACTACACTTCCTGTACCCTGTGCAAAAGCGCTAGCGGTTAAAAAGAGTCCTAGTAAAACTAGATAAATTTGTTTCATTACTTGCTTTTATTTGTCGGTGCAAAGATGTCTCTAATGTTTTGCAGGGGGGTTAATGCATTGTTATCAATTCGTAAGCTGGGGGTTACTTCATGGTTACCTAAATGTTAAGAGATTTTCAATCATCTAAATACCAGAACGTTCAAAATAGTGCGGCAACACACATTTTTTCAAGCGGATACTGGACATATAGTATGCACCATTCTACCCCATTTAATATAGTATCAGGCAAAAAATGTAACTTGCCGCAAAACTTAGATTATGATGAACTGGGAGCAGCTCCTGTCTTTAAAAAAGTTTGGTGATACCTCAAAACGCCTGCGCAGCGAGCAGGATGATATACGCCTCGGCTTTGAAGTTGATTACGATCGTATTATTTTTTCTTCGGCTTTTAGAAGTTTGCAAGACAAAACTCAGGTGATTCCACTTTCAAAGACCGATTTTGTTCACACCCGCTTAACACACAGTCTTGAAGTGTCTGTCGTAGGTCGCTCCTTAGGACGCATGGTGGGTAAACGCATTTTAGAAAAGCACCCGCACCTCGCACAGATTCACGGTTATAAGTTTAATGATTTTGGTGCCATTGTAGCTGCTGCAGCTTTAGCACACGATATAGGCAACCCTCCTTTTGGGCATAGTGGAGAAAAAGCCATTGGCGATTTCTTTAAAAACGGTTACGGAAAACGCTATAAAGACAACCTTACGGCGAAAGAATATCAGGATCTCGTCAAATTTGAAGGTAACGCAAACGGCTTTAAAATTTTAAGCCAAAGTAAACCCGGATCAGCCGGCGGTTTGAGATTATCTTATGCGACTCTTGGAGCATTTATGAAATATCCTAAAGAATCACTGCCTCACAAGCCCACAAATGACATCAGTGACAAGAAGTATGGCTTCTTTCAATCTGAAAAAGCTTTTTTTGAAGAAGTAGCAGACGAACTGGGTTTGATCAATAGAGGATCGGAAAAGGACTTAAGCTGGTACCGTCACCCTTTGGCATTTTTGGTAGAAGCGGCAGATGATATTTGCTATACCATAATTGATTTTGAAGATGGTATCAATCTGGGTCTGATACCTGAAGAATATGCGTTGGAATATATGGTAAAACTTGTGGGTAAAACAATCGATCGAAACAAGTATAATGCGCTTTCTCAAACTTCAGATCGCGTGAGTTATTTAAGGGCGCTGGCTATTAACACCTTAATTAATGAAGCCGTTGAAACTTTTATGGAGCACGAAGATGAAATTCTTAATGGAGCTTTTCACCATTCACTACTGGATAAAAGTACCTACCAGGCTCAAATTACAGACATCATTAATTTAAGTGTTGAGCGTATTTATAATAGCCGCGAAGTGATTGAAAAAGAAATAGCGGGTTACGAAATTCTTTCTACCCTCCTTGAAGCGGGCTGCAAAGCCCTTGACGACAACGATAATCATTTCAACCGCTTAATTCAAAAATTATTGATTAATGATTTTAACCCAGAGAATAGCCTGTATCAAAATCTGATTCAAATTTGCCTGCACGTATCAACAATGACAGACGGGAAGGCCCTGCGGAACTACAAAAAAATCAAAGGTCTGGATGTTAAATAATTAAAATATCCAGTTAAAATATCTTTCTATATAAGATATTTACCACGTTAACTTGTTGCTATGAAAAAAAATTACCTGTACCTCCTTACTCTTTTGAGTACTTTTCTGCTTTATCAAAATTTGAGCGCTCAGACAGCAGAGTATAAAACCATTATCGATAACTATCTTGAAAAAAATAGTGGAAAAAGCACTGTTTCAGGCGTAGAATGGGAAATAGTTTCCTATTCAACATCAATAGATGGCCTCGTGCAGGTATTTGGTCAACAAATATATCAAGGCCTTCCGGTATTTAAGGCGGTTAGTTCTTATACTCTTAAAAATAAAGAAGTGGTTTATGAAATGGAAAATTATGTTCAGACTACTTCTACAAAACAAATATCTACAACAGATCGAGGTGTAATAGCTGCAATTAATTCAGCGGCAAATCACTTAAATTTAGGTTCTGCTAAAAAATTAGAAATACTTGACCAAGTTGAGAACAAGAGCTACAAATTTGGTCCTTCAGGAATATCTCTCGACCCCATTACTGCTAAGAAAGTATTTTTTGCTTCTGATTATTCCTCTCTTAAATTAGCTTATACTATAAACATTCATACACCTGACGGAAAGCACTGGTGGAGTGCCCTGATTGATGCAACTACAGGAAATTTACTAAAGCTTAATGATCACTTACTCACCTGTAATTTTGGTAATCACGGAGCACATACTCCAAGAAAAACCAACTTCAGAAATCTTAGTTTTAATACTTCAAAATCTTCAAATTCTACTTTGCTTGCCGGTGAGCGCTATCTGGTTTTTCCACTTCCTTTAGAAAGTCCGGGGGAAGGCAATCAACAGGTTGTTACTGATCCTCAAAATCTGATCGCTTCTCCTTTTGGCTGGCACGATGACAATGGCACAGAAGGCGCAGAATACACGATTACTCGGGGTAATAATGCATATGCTTTTCTTTTAGAGCCCGATTTTTCAATAGGTGACTCACCTGATGGTGGTGCAGATTTAAACTTTAATTTTCCTTTTGATGCCAATTCTCAACCTCAGGAATATACTGATGCTTCATTAACAAATCTATTCTATGTAAACAATAAGGTTCACGACATCCTCTATTTTTATGGATTTGACGAAGCAGGCGGTAACTTTCAGACGAATAATTACGGAAAAGGTCGCTCAGAAGTTATAAAGGGCAACACCGTAGTCATCGGTGATGGCGACCCTGTATTCGCTTCCGGCCAAGACATTAATGGCTTCAACAATGCAACCTTTGGTACCGATCCCGATGGTGAGATTGCAATTATGCAAATGTTTTTGTGGTCTGCAGTAGGAGAGGCTGGCGAGCCTTTGACAATTTATGATCCGGAAAATCTTGCCGGTAAATATACTGCATACCCGGCAAGTTTTGGACCTTCGCTTCCTGCTCAAGAACTAAGAAGGATTTTAGTTTTAGGCACTGACACAAACGAAGGAAGTGATTCAACTGATGAGCTTGATGGATGTGACCCTTTGACGAACCCAACTGATCTCGAAGGAAAGATAGCAGTCTTTAGAAGAGGCTCTTGTAATTTTACTGAAAAAGTAATCTTGGCACAAAATGCCGGTGCGCTTGCCGTAATTATAGTTAATAATAATGAAGATCCAATCTTTCAAATGGGTGGAAGCGATCCTGAAATTACTATACCTTCTATAATGGTTTCTAAAGCCGATGGCGATCGCATAATAGGCAGTATTGAAAGTGGAAATACTGTTGATGGAGGACTTATAGATGCAGGGCCTTACCGGAGAGATGGTTCTTTGGATAATGTAATTATAGTGCACGAATATGGACACGGGGTTTCTATGCGCCTTACCGGCGGACCCGACACGGTCGATTGTCTGGAAACCTGTACCAGAAGAGATGCAGATGGTAATTGCGTAGGCGGTACTTTTACAGAGCAAATGGGCGAAGGCTGGTCTGATTATTTAGGCTTGCTTTTAACCATGCAATCAACAGACACGCCTCAACAATCCCGACCAATAGGAAATTATGTTGTGCAGGGAGAAAATGATGAAACGTTAGGGATCAGACCTTTTCCTTACAGTACCGATTTATCCATAAATCCTGTTACATATGGAGATACTAACAATACCACTCAATTCTCAGCGCCACACGGAGTAGGTAGCGTTTGGGCTTCTATGCTCTGGGATATAACCTGGGATTTAATTGATATATATGGATTCACATCTGATATTTATTTAAGTGAAGGAGGCAATACCATTTCTCTAAAGTTAGTTATGCAAGCTATGAAAATGCAGCCTTGTCAACCCGGTTTTGTTGATGGACGCGATGCCATACTTGCAGCAGATGAAGTTCTTTATGGTGGAAAACACGCCTGTCTGATATGGAAAGCCTTTGCTCGAAGAGGACTTGGCATTAACGCGAGTCAGGGTGAGGCCACTTCGCGTTTAGATCAAACTGAAAACTTTGACGTACCTGAGGAGTTTCAAGGAAATTGCAACCTAAGTCTTGGAGAAATAGATGATACTAGTAAGCCCTTTTTTCTGTTCCCCAATCCTTCCAGAAATCAGGTCAATGTGTTTATCAACGGTAATTTTGGAGAAGGAAATATTACTGTTTTTGATCTTAATGGCCGGAAAGTCCTGACTCAAAAACAAGTGCTTTCTGACCAGATTGAAATCAATACCTCATCACTATCACAGGGGGTTTATATTCTTCAGATAAAGAATGACGGTGTTTCAGCCAGCAGAAAACTTATTATAAACTAAGAGTTAGTCCCTCAGCAAATCTTGTATTTTAGACTTGAGTTGAGGGTCAGTTAACCCAATAGATTCATAGAGTTCCTCTGTACTGCCATGCTCTATAAATTCATCAGGAATACCAAGGCTGGTAATGCTACCCTTGTAGTTTGAAGCTACTGCTGCTTCAGCTACAGCACTGGCCAGACCTCCTTGAAGCACTCCGTCTTCAAGGGTAAGGATACTGCCGTACTTATTGAAGATCTGATGCAAGGCTTCGGTATCAAGGGGTTTTATAAAACCGAAATAATACACGGCGATGCTTCCGCTAAAGGATTCTGCCAATCTCAATGCCTTCGCGGTAAAATGACCGGTTACAATCAGCGCTAATTCATTGCCTTCAGTGAGCTTTTCGGCTTTACCAAATTCGATTTTTTTAAACGACTTTTTCCAATCTATACTGGTACCTCTTCCCCTTGGATACCGTATGGCAATAGGGAAATCCAGACCTACCTGAACCGTAAACATAATATTGCGCAGGCTTTCTTCATTTCGCGGAGCGTAAATCATAAGATTAGGAACGCATCTCAAGTACGCCAAATCAAAAACCCCGTGATGGGTTGCCCCATCTTCACCTACCAGTCCAGCCCGATCAATACAAAATACTACCGGTAATTTTTGCAAAGCAACGTCATGTATTAACTGATCGTAAGCTCTTTGCAAAAAGGTTGAATAAATAGCACAAAAAGGTATACCTCCAGAGGCTGCGATTCCTGCTGCCAGAGTTACGGCATGCTGCTCTGCGATACCAACATCAAAAGCCCTTTCAGGAAAAGCCTGCATCATATATTTCATCGAACTCCCAGTAGGCATCGCCGGGGTAATCCCTATAATTTTTGGGTTTTTCTTAGCCAGTTCGACCAGTGTTAAGCCAAAAACATCCTGATATTTGGGAGGCTGTGGCGTTTCTTTAGGCGAGATCAACTCTCCGGTTAATGCATCAAATTTCCCTGGAGCATGGTACTTTACCTGATCGTGCTCTGCCTGCTTTAGTCCTTTTCCCTTTGTAGTGATTACATGCAGAAATTTTGGTCCTTCGATCTTTTTTAAGGTCTTAAAAATCTCCAACAGTTTATCAATATCATGCCCGTCAACCGGCCCAAAATACTTAAAGTTCAACGCTTCAAAAATGTTTACACTGCGCTGACTTCCGGTCTTCACCTGAGTAAGGTAATTTTTTAAAGCGCCCACGCTAGGATCAATACCAATTGCATTATCATTAAGAATCACGAGAATATTAGCCCTGCTATCTCCCGCATGGTTAAGTGCCTCAAAAGCCATCCCGCTGGCAATAGAGGCGTCTCCTATGACCGCGATGTGCTGTTTTTTTGAATCTCCCTGCAATCTTGACGCGATCGCCATACCCAATGCCGCTGAAATGGAAGTGCTGCTGTGTCCCGTACCAAAAGCATCATATTCACTTTCGGCCATTTTAGGAAACCCGCTAATACCCTTAAACTGCCTGTTGGTATCAAAAACTTTGCGCCTTCCGGTTATAATTTTATGCCCGTATGCCTGGTGACCTACATCCCAAATGAGTTTATCATAAGGTGTATTAAAAGCATAGTGCAAAGCCAATGTGAGTTCTACCACACCCAGACTGGCGCCCAAATGGCCTTCTTTTGCAGCAACCGCTTCAATTATAAACCGGCGCATTTCGACCGCAAGACCTTCCAGCTTTTCGACAGGAAGTTCGCGTAAATCTGAAGGAAAATCTATGGTTTCGAGCAAGGGATACTTCATAAGACAAAGTTAGCCGAAATATTTAGTCGGTGCGTCTTAAAATGAATCCTTAAAACTTTATATCTTGTCCTAACAAACTGCCTTATTTCAATAATCTGACAAAAACTTCAATGGCTTTAATAGATCCTTTTGACGATACCTATTTTATGAAACGCGCTTTACAGGAAGCAGAGACCGCATTTGATCAGGGTGAAATACCAGTTGGAGCTGTTATTGTAATCAACAATACGATCATTGCCCGGGCACACAATCTTACGGAGCGCTTAAATGATGTAACCGCACACGCCGAAATGCAGGCTATTACCGCAGCTGCTAATTATCTGGGCGGTAAATACCTGCGTGATTGCACGCTTTATGTTACGTTAGAGCCCTGCCAAATGTGCGCCGGCGCATTATATTGGAGTCAACTGGCTCGCGTAGTCTATGCAGCTTCAGACCCCAAACGCGGTTTTATTAAAATGGGCACGCAATTGCATCCCAAAACCGTCTATACCGGAGGTATACTCGAGAATGATGCCGAAAACCTTTTAAAACGTTTTTTTATTGAACGTCGTAATCTGAATTAAGCCCAAAATTGATGAAAAACACCATTGCAGAACGCGTAGCCGATTTTCTTAAAGACTACCCGCCTTTCCAGTTTTTGAGTTCCTCGAGTTTGCTTAAAATTTCAGGCGAAGTTCAGGTCCTGTATTACGAAAAAGACAAGCTGGTTTTTAAAGAGCGTGAAAAAAATACAGGCATTTTTTACGTGGTTAAAGATGGTGCTGTCAGACTCTCACGCACCGAAGAAAATGAGCCTAAAATCGTAGACATTTGTGACGAAGGCGACCTTTTTGGCCTTCGTCCTTTAATCACCAAAGAAGACTACGAATTATCTGCTTCTGCAAATGAGGAAACGATTTTATACGGAATACCCATTGAATTGTTTCTGCCTATCGCTTTAGAGCATAAAGAAGTGAGTAATTTTCTCATCGCCTCCTTTGCTTCAAACGTTCAGGACCCCTACTCTCTTGAAGAAAGCGGGAAATTGTTTACCGAATATTCGGTAGAGCGCAACAGCGAGATTTTCGACCTTCAAAAAGCAAAATATTCTAAAAACATTCTTACATGTACGCCCGATACCCTGATTAAAGTCGCGGCTTCCAAAATGAGTCACCGCAACGTGGGCTCTATCATCGTCACCGAAAATAACAAACCTAAAGGTATTATCACCAATAAAGATTTGCGTGATAAAATTGCTACAGGGGCTTTTAAAATAAGTGATCCTGTGACTACAATTATGACCCGGCCGGTGCGCTGTTTTCACAAAGACCCTACTATCGCTCAGGCTCAGCTTATGATGCTCAAAAACGACATCAGTCACCTGTGCATCACAGAAGATGGCACGCCAAACTCTAACTTACTTGGATTGATCACCGAGCATGATATCGTAGTAACGTTTGCTAATAATCCTGTGGTGCTGATGAAAGAAGTTAAGCTGGCTAAACGCACCAAAAGACTACGCAACGTAAGACTAAAGGTATCTCAATTACTTAAAAAATATTTGGCTCAGAATCTTCCTTTATCGCAGATTCTAAACATTCTCAACGAGATCAATTATGCTATCACCGTGCGGATTATTGAACTTGCGCTTAAAAAAATGCCCGTTTCCCCACCCTGCAAATTTGCCTGGCTTGCTCTGGGAAGCCAGGGGCGTAAAGAACAACTCTTGCTCACCGATCAGGATCATGCTATCGTTTTTGAAAATGTCGCCCCTGAAGAGTATGAGGCAACCCAGAATTATTTTATTAAACTGGCCCGTCACATCACCCGTTCCCTGCATAAGATAGGCTATGACTATTGCCCGGCAGATATGATGGCCAGCAACCCGCGCTGGTGCCAATCACTTCAGGAGTGGAAGAATCAATACGACATCTGGATTAAAGATCCTTCGCCCGAGAGCCAGTTACTCTCTGCAATATTTTTTGATTACAGTTATGTTTATGGTGATACCGAGCTGGTTACCCAACTTTCAGATAATATTTTAGAGACCCTTGACCAGAACACTATGTTTTACCGCGTTATGGCCAAAGATGCCATACGCAGCCCTTCTCCTTTGGGATTTTTCAGACAATTTCTGGTTGAAGAGGGCGGTGAGCACAAAGATTTCTTTGACATAAAATCCCGCGGCCTGATGCCCCTTATTGATGCTGCACGGGTTTTGAGTTTACATCATAAACTGCGAAACATCAACAATACTGCAGCGCGCTTTGAGCGTCTGGCAGAGCTCGAAGTCAATAACAAAGAAATCTATGAGAACTGTTCGTATGCTTTTAAAGCCTTTTTGAAATTCAGGACAAAGCAAGGTATATTACACGGCGATTCCGGCCGCTTCATTGAACTGGCAACTTTAAGCAAAGCTGAAAAACTAAAACTGAAACGCTGCTTTAAACCCATTCAGGATATTCAGGAAATATTAACCGTGCGCTATCAGCTTAAGTAGTCCAGAAGCCATAAAACTTGATTTTGCCAAAAAATGAGAATTCCTTTTTTCACTAAAAAACCCGACCCACCTCAATTTTATAAGGATTATGCCATCTTGTTTACAGGTCTCGAAGAGCCCGCAATAGCAGATGCCCGTTTTATTGTTTTTGATACCGAAACCACAGGTATTGATAAGCAAACCGACCGTATGCTTAGCCTGGGTGCTGTAGAACTTCAGGGAAACAGTATCAACCTGGCAAACAGTCTTGAGCTTTATGTGGAGCAGGAAGTATTTAGTAAAGAAGCTGTGGCCATTCACGGTATTTTGAAAGAAAACAGTAAATACCAGAAAATTAGCGAAGAAGAAGCTGTAAAACAATTTCTGAAATACATAGGAAATTCAGTATTGGTAGGACATCATATAGGCTTTGACGTGGGGATAATTAATTATTCACTTAAAAGACTGGGAGCGCCCAAATTAAAAAACCGTACCATTGATACTGGTGTTTTATTCAAGCGTACTGTTCACTTAGTAAATATTACAAATCCTGATAAGGTTTATTCTCTTGACGAACTTTGTGAAGAACTTAATATTGCCCGAACAGACCGTCATAAGGCCATTGGAGATGCATACATCACCGCGCTGGCTTTTCTAAAAATATTGAACAGGTTAAAAAAACCGAAACGCCTTAAAGACCTTACACATTAATTTAGGTTTTGGGATTTTTTGAAATGATTTACCAGTTTTTCGTGATTGCTAAAATCCTCAAAATCTGTAGCATTTGATTCATTTAAAAGTTTTTTGATTTTTTTTACATAAGGAACTTTAGCATCTGTGATAAGCCCCTGCAGATGATACTGAAAAGAAGCATACAGTAAGAAGTGCAATCTTGATTTATGCGCAATAGATTGGTATTGTTTCATAAATTTTTTACAACAGGATAATAAAAGCAATGGGTAAGAAACCAGAGTATTTACAACCGTACCAAAATAGTTGAGCACATCGCGACCGTGATTTTTTTCGGCAAGAATATCACTAGGACTTTTTTCTTCTGTTCCCTGAAAAAGCCACAGGTTATTTCTAATAAATACAGAACAGTCTTCTTTGTTGCTGTAGTAAATATCAAGACCCAAACCGGTACTGATCACAAAAATATCGGGTCCTAGAGCATTAATGAGAAATCTGGAGAAATTCTTTTCCTGATCAGGGTTGAGCACAGCTTTTAAGCCAATACCCGGTTTTCTAAAGCGAATACTATGAAGTTGATCTAAGGGATCACGAGGCATCTTCCAGAAGTTTTTCGATCTGATTGAGCCCTTGCATACGTGCATGATCAATAGCTTTTAGCCCGCGACCATCCTTCAGGCTAACATCTGCCTTGTAGGATAATAATAGTTGAACTAATTCTTTCTGATTAAATGTGGCGGCATAAATAAGTGCTGTTGCTCCGTTGAAATTTTGAATATTAACATCTGCTCCTTTTTCAACCAGTAACTGCGCCACATCGGTATATCCCTTAAAACAAACACCCATTAACGCCGTATTACCGCTAGCGTCTTTAGCATTTATTTTAGCTCCACGCGCTATTAAAATTTCACATAAATCCCGGTGTCCATAATAACTTGCCAGCAGAAGCGGGCTCGACCCACGTTGATCAACAGCATCAACAAGTTGAGGCTGTTCTTCTAAAATTTGGTTGATCTGCGCACCATCACCGGATCGGATGGCATTAAAGAGCGTTTCAGAATTCATATTTATAGGGTTAGGTGTCATTTAATTTTAGATTAAGGAGACTGGCACAGCGACGTCCCTTAAGTTTAATCTGTATCCAGCAAGATACCTTTAAGTTGGTGATATCAACAAGCGTTTACATTGATCTTTAAATTAAACAATAAGTTTAACTTATAAAATAACTTTTACAAATAAGAAAAGCTAATTTGAAAACGACACACTCAAATATTAAATTAATTTGTTGTGAAAGAGCTGTTAAACCACAACCGTACCCGCTGGTGTCTTTATAAATTTAAATCAAAATCTAATATTATGAGTAATGCTGTAGATGCCTGGTTAGAAAAAGATTCATTTTCCTCAAATATTACCCGAGGTTTAATTTCAGGTGTTTTAGGTGGCCTGGCCGGTACACTAGTTAAAACCGCAATCGAAAAAGTACTACCTGTACGCAAACCCAATACGCGGTCTGCTCAGGTTAAAATGGTAGACGATCTCTCACATAAACTTACTGGTGAACGCATTAGCGAATCTAACCACAAACTTGCAGAGCAATTGGTTAATATTCCATTTGGTGCAAGTCTGGGTGCGACCTACGGTTATGCTCAACGCGACAAGCCTGAACTTAACATAGTAGAAGGTGCGATCTACGGCGCTACGACCTGGGTAGGTACGCATGAAACATCCCTCCCTTTATTAGGACTAAAAGACAAGCCTAAAGATATCCCGATGAATATTCAGGCAAATGAACTTATCGCACACCTCGCTTTTGGTATAACTACCGAAGTAGTACGCGCGCTTATTTCTAAAAAGCTAAGAGAATAAAATTTAAGGTGCTCGTGGCAAAAGCCTGAAAAATTCAATTTAAATTGCTGTATGTTAAAGAGCAAACAGCTTTATCAAAAAATACTTGCCTTTTTTCAGAGCACAGACTTTGCAAAAGCTTTTCTTATTACCCTGGGCCTGGTATTACCCATATTATTTGGATACTATTTTAACGCATTGAGCATAGGCATTGCCATAGGTACCGGCGTTATGTTCAGCTCTCCCAGCGCAATCACTGGTAGCCTTAAAAACAAACGCATTGGTATTTTACTTTCAACCTTAATTGCAGCGGGAGTAAGCTTTCTTGGTTCCTATATTCCAGAAATTCTCTGGATACAGCTCGTATACTTAGGAGCATTTGCTTTTATACTTTCTTTTTTAGCAGTCTACGGCTTTAGAGCTTCTCTGGTAGGCTTTTCTGGCCTTTTTGCTCTGGTTCTGAGTTTTGCGAATTTATCTGCTTCGGGTCTGGCGTCCCATGAACGCTCCCTTTTAATTGTTGCAGGTGGAGTCTGGTATCTGGGGCTTACATTGCTTTATGACCTTATCGTCCCCAAGAAACAGGTTGAAGAACTTATGGAAACTGCTATAAGTTTATGTTCAAATTATATTAAAACCCGTGGTAAATTTCTGAATCAAAGCGTAGATCGTGACGCAGGGCTTCAAACACTTTTTCAAGTTCAGAGCGATTTTAATGACCATTTAGAAAAACTCCGCGAAATTTTACTGGACAGTCGGTATTCTTCAGGAACTTCAAGCTATTACCGGAAACGCTTTCTGGTACTTAGCGAACTCGTAGATCTTTCAGAATTAGCACTTACAAGCCCTATTGCACCCGCAAAAATGCACGAGGTTCTTCGCAAATATCCAGAACAGTTAAAAGCATTTATCAACTTAAATTTAGCGCAAAGCGAAAGCCTAAATCGAATCGTCAAAAACGATTCTTCTAAAAACAGCTCTAACCTCGCCCCGCTCAAAGACGCAGTAAACGAAGTCAAAAAGCAACTCCAGAACTATACCTCAACCCATCCCTTTACTGAAGATCATATTGTACTTCAAAATCTGTACGAACTTCAGGAACGACAGTCACAGCATATTTTAAACATCGCTCAGATTTTAAACCGAAGCAAAAACTTAAAACCAACCAATAGACCTACTGCTCCTAAACTTGACAATTTTATTACCAGACAGGATTACAGCTTTCAGGTCATGTTGGATAATCTCAATGTGAATTCGCCCATTTTCAGGCATGCCCTGCGACTTGCAGTTACCGCAGTGATAGGTTTCAGTTTGGGAAGCCTTTTTGAACTCCAAAATCCGTACTGGATTTTACTCACTATTATTGTGATTATGAGACCTAGTTACGGCTTAACGAAGCAACGTTCTAAACATCGAATAATAGGAACACTTATGGGTGCGGCACTAGCTGCAGGAATTGTCTATCTGTTTCCAGATAAAATGCTTTTTAGAGTTTTGGCGATTTTAAGTTTTATGATCGCATTTGCAAGCTTACAGAAAAATTACCGCACGGCTGCTTTATTTTTAACACTGAGTATCATTTTCGCTTACGCACTATTACGCCCAGATATTTTGGCCATTATACAGTTTAGGGTACTCGATACCGTTTTAGGGGCCGCACTTGCCGGTCTGGCAAATGCATTCTTATGGCCTACCCGGGAAGGACAGAGTCTACAACACAATCTGGCAGAAAGTCTAGTGGCAAACCGGGATTATTTACAGCAAATACAAACGCACTATCAGACAAAGAATGAAATTTCGGTTGCTTATAAGCTAGCCCGTAAAAAAGCATTTCTAGCAACAGCAACTGTGAATGCTGCGATACAACGCATTTTACAGGAACCTTCAGCTAAAAGCAACTACAACAGCAAACTCTATGAGCTTGTGGTTCTCAATCACACTTTTGTAGGAGCCCTCGCATCTATAGGAAGCTACCTGCGCACCCATAAAACCACGGAGATGGATGCTACATTTAATGTGTATGCCAGGACCATTATCAACAATATCAATACAGCCGTTTCTCTTTTAGAACATACTCCTCAAAACACCAGTGCAGGTATATCTGTTGAAAAACCCACTGAAAAGATTTCGATCTCAAAAGAAACCAAAAAAATATACGAGATGCATATCATAACTGAGCAGCTCAAATGGCTCAAAAGCCTGAGTGAACAGTTTACAAAGCAGCTGCAGGCTCTGGAAGCCTAATTCTAGTGGACTCTCTGAAATTTAAAATTTGAGTCCGAGCTGAAAATAAAATACCATTTATAATAAAAAACCGGTTATCAATTAAAACTGATAACCGGTTTACAAAATAAAGCTCTTTAGTTATTCACTGAGTACGATCTCTTTTGCTTCAAGGGCTGCTTCCACGTCGATGCTTACCTCACGTACCACATTGAAGAATTTCTTACCATCCTTCAGTTTTACTTCGATCTCAGCAACGCATCCATTTTCCATTTTAACTTGGGTTACCTCAACCTCTTTGTTGATTAGAGATTTGGGGTTAGCAATACCTCCTCGTTTGATGATAAAATTACTTTTGGGAAAGTTAATATGGGAGTAAGTTGCGTGTGTTGGACTTGCAATCTTAATCACATCACCTGTTTTTAATTGAGGTGTTTCGCAATTATTTTGTGCCTGCATACTTGTTAAACCGAGTGCCATTGCGGCAATTACTAAAAATGTTTTCATACGACTATTTTTTATTATTACTTATTAGAATTCTTACTGTGTAATAAGCAAGCCGTATACCAACACCTTAAGCACAAAACCCACGAGTTAATTACAACTCTGTAAATCAGTTATTTAAATCAATAAAGAGCAAATAACAGTCAACTGATAAGTGAGTAAAAAGGAACCACCTGAGTAAGAATTACCCGCTATTTTTTGAGCTTCTCGCGCAGTGTTTTCCGGGTAATCTGAAGAATTTCAGCCGCTTTGGTTTTATTGTTTCCGGTAGCCCGAAGCACTTTTCTAATGTATTTACGTTCCATTTCAGCCAGGGATGTAAGTGCATCTTCCGGCATCTCAATATCATATTTTAAGTGATCAGGCAGGTCTTTAACCTGTATACTTTTATCACACATAATCACCGCACGCTGAATCACATTCTCAAGCTCCCTGATATTACCGGGCCAGGAATAACGCTTCAATATTTCTAAAGCTTCGGGCTCTATTTTCAGGTAGCGATCTTTATATTCTAAGCCATACTTGATCAAAAACTTATCCACCAGCAAAGGAAGGTCTGTCATGCGTTTGCGCAAAGGCGGAATATTGATCTCTACAACACTCAGACGGTAATACAAATCTTCCCTAAAAGTTTCCTTCCTGATCATTTCGGCAAGATCATTATTAGTTGCCGCAATGACCCGAACATCTATTTTTTGGGGTTTATGCGAGCCTAACGGAGTTACTTCCTTTTCCTGTAAAACCCGAAGCAAGCGCGCCTGTACGGCAAGCGAAGCGTTCCCTATTTCATCTAAAAAAATAGTACCTCCTTGCGCGGACTGAAAAGCCCCTTTACGGTCATTCTCTGCCCCGGTAAAGGCACCTTTTTTATAACCAAACAATTCGGCTTCCAGTAAAGTCTCGGGGATTCCGCCGCAGTTAACGGGTACAAAGGGAGCCGCTGCAAACTTGCCCTGATAGTGTACCGCACGGGCAACCAGTTCTTTTCCCGTACCGCTTTCGCCACTAACATACAGCGTAGCTTTATTGTCTTTAACCCGGTCTATCACATCAAGAACCTCGTGCATTTCTTCAGAAGAGCCAATGATTTCACCGTAGGAATCACGTTGAACCGGTTGGCGCTGCACTTTAGACTTCGTCTTTGAAACCGAAAGCGCTTTAGCAACAGCTTCTGCGAGTTCGTCACGAGTAAAAGGCTTGGTCAAATATTCGGCCACTCCTGATTTAATCGCTTTAAGGGAATCCTGTACCGAAGGAAAACCGGTAACGATAAGCTTGGGTAAATCAGGATAATGCTCCGAAACAAATTTGATGAGTTCAAAGCCGTCAATCTGCGGCATTTTCAAATCGGTAATCAACAGATCTACCTGCGAATCCCGAAGGATATTAACCGCTTCTTTAACCGAAACCGCGCGATAGGTATGGTAATTCCACCGATGCAAATGCCGCTGCAAAAGTTCTAAAATATGCAGATCATCGTCTACAATTAATATGTTTTCTTTATTCAATCGCATATTCATCTTTAGGCAGGCGCACGGTAAAAAGCGCACCCCGGTCTGCCCGGTTTTGAGCGGTTATACTTCCGTTATGACTGGTTACAATACCGTGTACCACACTTAATCCCAACCCAGAACCTTCTCCCGTAGGTTTGGTCGTAAAAAAAGGTTGAAATATTTTATCCAAAGCTTCATCGGTAAGACCAGAACCTTCGTCACTTATGTCAAATACAACCTCATCGTTTTCCTGAGTAATCCTAATGTCTACAAGACCATTTTTGGGCGAAAAATAAATGGCATTGATAACCAAATTAATGATGATCTGGGTAAGCTGTACGGCATCGACTTTCAGCAAAATAGAATCCTGATCGATATGAAAATCATAACGCACCTGTTCTTTTTTAAAGGCGGCATCCAGTAAATCGAGAGCATCACGCACCACGGGAATGATATTCACTTCTTTTTTTTCCTGCGGAATGGCGTGCGCAAAAAACATCAGTTTTTTTACGACCTCACGAGAAAACATCGCGTTCTTAATAATTTTATCTACGTCTGAAGCAGCAGAATCATGATCGCTTAGATTATCGCGCAACAATTCGGCGAAGCCCAAAATATTTGCAAGTGGGGTGTTTAGCTCGTGGGCTATACCGGCGGTAAGTTCGCCAATAATGGTAAGCCGGTCTGCGTGTTCCATTTGTTGCCGCAACAGCAACTCATTTTTTTTGATAGCCAGACGCTCCAGATAATCACTAATTTTTAAAGCGATATTGTCAATAAGCGGTTGCTCTTCCGGTAAAAAATCAAGTTCGGTTTTATTGAGGTAAACCTGTATTGAGCCGGCTTCTTTCTTGAATAGCTGTATCGTGCTTATGAGCTTTTTAAAAGTTTTTATTTTACCAGTCATCACCGTAAACTCCCCTTGCTCAATTACAACTTCGGTATCAGTGGGGTATTGAAATCCAATCTTAATACTTTGGGCAATACTTCTATACGTTTCCTCGTGATTGGTCTCATCAGCGTTTACCAATATCGAAGAAACCTCATAGAGGCAGGTCAATTCTTTTATACGTTCTTTCAAAGCTGCTTCAACGCTATTCATAAGCCGATCTTAGAGATCGTCTAAGTTAAACATCCTGTTTGTGTAAGACCAAAACTTTGGCTTTAAAATCCTCTTATCGCATCTCAAGCTGCATCTTTTTTAGCAAGCTTTTTTGATTTATAAAAAATTAATACCTGCAGAGCAATACCAATTACGATGAGAAAGAAAATCTCAAGGTTTGCCAATAAATCATTGACATCAAGAGATTTCTGAGCTTCACGGGTAAGGCGCCTACTTTCCTGTACCTGAATTTCACTTAACTCTAGTAGGTTTTGCTGTAATGCATTGAGGCGGTTATTTGTACGTTCTTTAAATTGAAGATCTGCGTTTTTTATTGGATCATCCTGCATTGCTACCAGCTTGTTATAGTCCTGCTTAAATTTCTTCAGCAAATTTTGCTCTGCGGGAGTAAGCTTGGTAGATTCAAATTTGGTGATGATTTCAGAAATTTGTTCGTCCTTGAAGGTTTCTGAAATTGCACCAGTACCATTGAGCAAATCAAGTTGCTGATCTCGAAGGATATTTGAAATTGAAAAAATATAATCCTGTACAAGCACCCGGTCTTCAAAAACTTCATTCATATTATTCTGAACAGTTTTAAAATGATGCTGATCAATACGATTGGTAGCCAAAACAAGTAAAAAAACTACTGCCAGCGCCAATATGGTATTGATTCGCCGGGCGGTATTAAGGTATTTTGCCATGATTTGAGATTTAAATTCTTTTGGAGGGTGCAACTAACCGACCAAATTAAAATCCCAAAACAGGAATCACACTAAAAAACTATTAATCAATACTTTACCGTTAGAACTTTTTGTTTTTTAAAATAATCACTGGTTAAAAAATACGCATATTGGATACTAATTACCCGGTAAAAAGGAGTCTTTGAGTTAAATGCCTGATAAGGTCACAGAAAGAAATATTTACAGCGGCTGGTCGATGCTGTCAATTAAGACCTATGTTTTTAAACCTCAACAGCCCTGTTGCCTCGGGAGAATCCGAATTTGTAGCCTCACCAGGGATAGAACCCAAGGGCTAGACCTCCCTATTCACAGGGGATTGTCGCTTTCGTCAAATTTCTGTTGACGATCTGTGAATTTATAACCGTCTGATTACCAACTTTCAAGGTAAATTTAGTCATTTTAATAAAATAAAGCATAACTTAAATTCTTAAACTAGTCCTCTAGTACGCTAAAAATACGAGCAAGAAAGATTCAGTTTTGAAAGTTAATTTAATACCGTGTACGTCCGTCACCTATGGAGACGAATAGTTTTTTGCTCACAAATCCTGAGGGTCGCGTTGCTTTAGCTTTTGATGTTATGGTAAGGGCAATATACTTTTTTGCGGTCATACTCCCTTTAAACCCTCCAGTTTCTTCGTCAAGCATTCGATTAACTACCTTTAATTGATGTTCATTCAGGGAATTTCTATGGAGATCAAAAAAACGGGCTTTTCTCAAAGTAAAAGAAACAAGCTTGAATTCAAAGAGCTTCTCTTCTATTTCAGTTGTAGTATACTTAAAATTTAGCCAGTCTTCGTGTTGCCAGTTATACATGATGAGCGATTAAAGTAGTTAATTGGCTCAGATATAATCAAAAAATGAGCCGATTAGGAATGATAATCGGCTCATTTTTTCACTTCCATTTATCTTGAAAAAAGTCGCTTCTTAATTTTTGTCTACAATTCCTGTTAATAGGTTTTAATAGAGCCTGATAAATCTTTTATAGGAAGAATCATCAATAAGCTTGTGAAAGAAAAACAATCAGTGAAATACAGGAACATAAATCACATACATCAACCATTTACTTATTTCATCTTGAGCAAATCCTTTTTTGCTCAATTGAAATAGTTTTGTAGATCAAAACGCATACGGGATTTTGGTGTTTCATTTACTTCCTCCAGAGCCGTCGCAATACCATTTTTGATAGTTGTTACCTTCGGGATTTTAAATTAGAAAAGGGCTATAAATAGGAAGGCATGGCCGACCGGTTTATGCGCCCGACTAATTTAAAATCCTGTATTTTTTCTATTAAAAAAGGTATGCTGTATGGAGTGTATTAAAAGGAAAATAAATCACAAAAGGAAAAGATTGTCCATTGCAAGTTAGGATGCCCAGCGAACTCAGGTCAAAAATGGCTAACCCAATTAGGTAATAAAAAATTGACATTTTTGGCCTGTGTTCAAGACCTTCTGGACGAACCTCTTTCCCCGAAACACAGTGCAGGGGAATGTGGTGAGGACTACCTATACTTTCCTTCTTTACTCCTATCTAAATCGGATTTGTCGCAAAAATCTGCTTATTTATAGGGCTTAAAAGCACATTTGTTGCAAATTTTTCAAAATCAAGTAGCAACACCAAATATAAATCACTGAAATAAAATGAGTTATGCATCTGTAACATCGCGCAGCGTGTTACCCTCTTGCTACTCATTTTATATCCGCTACGCTACTAAAAATGGCAGTTTTTTTAAATTCATTTCTGCGTTATAATCTAAATAATTGAATAAGAATCATCCTATCTAGAAATGAAACGTACAGTATTAAAGTTTAAACTCTTGATTTGTATGTCAATTTAAAACCATTGCCATTACTTTTATTTTTTTAACCTGTATTATCAACCAACATATTCCGCTTTCATCCAATCATAAGGCTTTCTTGCAACCCATTGTCCACGAGTAAAATCAGGGAATTCTTGTGGTTCGCCATTGTTTTCGATGGAAGCTTCAGATAATGGGGTAATGGCACTCCAGGCTGCAGCGTCGTAGGCATCTATAGGAGGAGCTACATTTGCCAATGCCGATTCTACAAATGCTTTCATCACAAAATAATCCATACCACCGTGACCGGCACCGTTAGCTTCTTCACCATACTTTTGCCATACCGGGTGATCGTATTTTTTAAGCCATTCATCTGAACTATCCCACTGGTGTGGCTCCGACTTTCCTTCTATATATATACGATCTCCGTCTTTTTCCCAAAGTCCATTTGCGCCTTGAACTCTAAAGCCAAGTGAATACGGCCTGGGTAAATTGGTGTCGTGTGTCACAATAATGGTTTCGCCGTTTGCGCATTCAATCATAGAAGTAATCACATCTCCCTGCTTGAATTTCACTTTTGCATTAGGATGGTCTGCTCCACCGTGATCTACAACATATTTGTGAAGACCTACAGCTTTAGTGGCATTTGCTGTCATACTGGTAAAGCGGTTACCTCTATTAATATCAGCCATTGCTGCTATGGGCCCTACACCGTGTGTGGGGTATGTATCACCATTGCGTAGAACCGAATGTTTGGTTCTCCAACGTGCTTCAGAAAGACCTTTTTCTCCAAACTCAACACCACCTCCATAAGGTTGTTTCCCATTATTGAATTTTACTTCACGTAAATCATGCTGATATCCACAACGGTAATGCAGCATTTCACCAAAGACGTTTTGTCTAACCATATTAAGCACAGCCATCACATCTCTTCTGAAATTCACATTCTCTAGAAACATCATATGTGTGCCGGTAGCCTCGTGCGTATTTACAAGATCCCAGCATTCCTCAATAGTTTGGGAGGCCGAAACTTCAAGACCTGCATAAACCCCTGCTTTCATAGCCGCAACAGCCATTTTAGTATGCCATAGCCACGGAGTGGATATTACAACAGCATCTACTTCAGGAGAATCTAAAAGGTCTAGGTAAGCATTCTCGTCACTATCAAAAACCAAAGGTTTCTTTCTACCATCTTTTTCAATGAGATCGAGCGCTATTTCAATTCGCTTTGGATCAACGTCACAGATCGCAGTAATCTCCGTATCCTTACGGTGAATTGCGTTGTTGAGGTGATTAGTTCCCCTAAGTCCTATCCCTATAAATGCTATTTTTAAGCGATCTGTTGCGGGTCTACGATTAAATGGAAATACCAGATTGGGAGCAAGAGTTATGCCTGCACCTACTACGGCAGAGCCTTTTATGAAATTTCTTCTTGAGTTCATAGATTATTGAATTATCTAAAATGCTTTTGATTTGAATTAAATTTTGATTAGGGTATTATTTTTATATAAATACCAAAGCAATGCATAAAGTATTGCAAAACCGCCCAGTACTGTGACGCTCTCATAATAATCTTCAAAAAATTGCTTAAGACCAAAAAGTAGTTGATCTGCAATACCTGAAAAATTGATTATGTGGGAGAGTACATAAGCCACGATCGCATTTGAACCGATAACTTTAAGCGGGAAGATCCAGCCTTTTTGTTTTTTAATATCAATGATCCAAAAAAATAGTGCTAAAGCCAGAGAACATATACCTGAGGTTACCAGTACAAAAGTTGATGTCCATATTTTTTTTACAAATGGATGTATCAAGTTTAAAATAAGTCCTGTTATAAGGAGTAAACCTCCATATACTATTAAATTTTTAAGGCGCTTTTCAACTTTAATGTTTTGCTTTACAAACTCGCCGGCAAATAGCCCAGACAAAGTCGTCGCTATAAAACCAAAGGAAGAAAGCAGCCAGGTATATTGAAATCCGTCATCGAATCTCCCAAAAATTAAACGATCCATATAAATAGCCAAATTTTTATCAGGCTCAATAAAACCTTTTCCATATCCGGGAACAAATACAAATTCCAGTAGGATTATATAAATCACAAGGCAAGCCACAAAAAATACATAGCGTTTTCCTTTAGACAAATGCATATAGGCCATTGTACTAAAAACGTAGCCTATCGCAATAGCTTGTAACGTATTGCTAAAAATCTTAAATGAACCCAAATCAAATGCCAAAAGATTCCCCTGAACGACCCAGCCCAAAATAAAGAGAATAAAAAACCTCCTCAAGATATGAATGTATAAGGTCTTATGAGATAACTCACCCGATTTTAGTCTGCTTTCTAATGAGAAGGGAATGACCACCCCCACCAAAAACAAGAATAATGGCATTATGATATCGTAAAAATGAAAGCCATACCACTCTGGATGTGAAAACTGATTCGCCAGGAAACCTGTGAAATTTGTACCGGCTCCTGCATCCAAATAATAGAAGAATTGATCTGCTACAATAATCATTAACATATCAAAACCTCTTAAGGCATCAATAGAATCTAATCTATCTTTCTGTTTTACCATGGAATGCTTTTAAAAACGAGCCGGAAATCTCTTATAGATATAGGTGAGATTAAAGCTCAATAACTACAAACGAACTGTCATCAGGGAAACTCGCTACTGCAGACCAGCCAGAAGTTAATTCTGTAAAAGCAAATCCTATACTTTCTCCTACACTTCCAAACTGAGATTTAGGTATAGAAAATTCAACTGCATGAGTATTGTCATCCAAGGGAATTATGTTTGAAACTTTTAGATTAGCCCCCGAGCCTGCAATTGGAGCCCATCCCCAACCTCCATTAGGATCAATGTGATTGTAAAAAGCTCCCCATCCATTACTTACAAAGGGTCCTTCAAATAGAAAATCGGCACCCGAAGAAGCAGGCCATGTCCCATGTAAAAATCCGGTAGTTGCATCCCCGTCAGAATTAATGAACATATCCACAATTGCCATATTCATACTGGTATTTCCTTCCAGATAAACGTTAACCATTGCACCTTTTGCCCATACTTTCATTTTTTGCATTGAACCTTGTGTAGGATCAGGGCTTTCGTAAGCATATTCTACATCATTCCAGTCATCAAACTCCCCGTCAACCTCGATATTGACAATAATAATCTCAGGAGCCTGAATGGTCTTTGAAATGTAAGATTCCTGACCATTCTCATTAAATGCTGTCAAGGAAACCGTTAATTCTCCGCCAATGTCATAGGTATATACCGGGTTTTCTTCATTTCCATAAAATTTTAAATCCCCAAAGTCCCAACGGTATGCTGTTGCATTTTCAGACAAATTGGTAAAGGTAAATGTGCTTCCGTCATTTGTAAACGAAAAATCAGCAACGGGCATATCTCCTGTTGCAGTATCATCATCACTGGCGCAACTGTAAGTCAACACCAGGCTCAAAAACATCAAGCAGTTAACAATTTTTTTCATAGTTATGTGTATAAGGTTATTGTATTTCCAGATTATGCTTTAAATCATTTGTGCCGGCTTTACCATCCCAGGTATTTTTATTAGCCAGCTGAATTCGGTAAGAGGGAAGATCTTTTAAAGTTTCTGCCGCATCCTTAATTGCCAAATACAGCTTGTAATTTCCTGTAGGGATTCCAGATATAGAAACTGTATCAGAAAAGTCAAGAGATCCATCAGGTACTACACGTCTTAAATCAACATTTAATGCTTTTTCATACGTCTCGCTCCCTGTTTCTGATTTGAAAACCAAAAAGACTTCTTTATTGAGATATACCGGAGCGAAGCCGGTGTTCTTAAAGCTCAAATCTAGCTTTAGGGAAGCTGAACCTGAGATTTTCTTAGGAAATTTTGCCTCGCTAAGGGACAACCTGTAACCTAATTTACGTTCAAAATCATCAAAGCAGTCATCGTTTCTCCAACCGTTTAGAACAGGACCGTAGTAATCCAAATTAAGATAGGTCCATTTTAAAAGGCTCATTTCATCTTCTGCAGTAGTACAACTTGCTGCAGGTATTCCTGAAGGCGGACACGTTTCACCTCCTGTTGGCACAAAAAAAGCTTCATCACTTATGTATTTTTTATCAGCTGCAACATTTTCATACGTGCCATAATCTGTTGTGCTTGCCATAAAGCAATCATTATGAAAACCTACCCGGGCTAAATCTGAAGTACCATAACCCACACTTTCGTTTATGGCCTGAGTATAGTCAAAAATCTCACGTTTAAACTTCGGCGTACGTAATTGTACCATTACATTTTGTGGAAAGGTATTTAACAACTTGGTAAGCACCCGCTTCTTATTTTCAGGTGTTGTCAGATTATTGCTTGATGCGTGCCACTCTCCCCAGGCACCTATAAATCCCGCCTGGACAAAAGGTATAATATCTGAGTTTGCGGTTACCACGTCTTTAAGCTGATCCAGATGTTGCTCTACAATTTGAATAGGAGCGTCTTCGCCATCCATCTGATTGGTGTAGGCAAAGCGAAGTATACTTTTTAATCCCGCTTTACGAATGCGGTTAAAATCTTCGGTTATCAAATCAAGCTGTGTCTGGCTAAGAGGTGCATCCTTAAATTTTTCGAGATAATACACTCTCAGAATCAAAGTCACTTTTTCATTTTTTAAATAATTGAGCAGATCTTGTGACAAGGCATCACCTTCAGCCATCACGCTATAGGTATGCATAAAACCTCTGTCAGGATTGGCAATAACCTCTGTTGAGGACTCGTAACTGATCTCTGCAATAGTATCATCTGTAACTCCTGAATCGGGTTTAGTCTCATCATCTTCCCCCTGGCAGCCACCCGCTAGCATAAGAAATGCTACAAAGAGAATTCCCGTTATGCGGGGTATGCTATTAAAATGCTTTATTTCCATAATTTTAGTTATATCCCGGGTTTTGAATAAAAGCTCCTTTACCTTCACTAATACGTGCCAACGAAAAAGGAAAAACTGTCTTGTAAGGCGCACTTTGACTGGCAACGCCATTCAATTCGTTACAGCGCTCTACAAACTTACCGTGTCTTATAAGGTCTGACCGGTATTGCCCGTTCTCGCACCAGTACTCGTGCGAGCGTTCAAGCAGCACCAAATCATTAAAACTATCTAAATCAGGATATTGATCCAGAGTGACCTCACTTATTTGGGCGCGCCGTCTTACGATATTGATTAAATCTATAGCTTCCTGATTAGGTCCTCCTGAACTGTTCGCTATTGCTTCTGCTTTTGATAAAATAACATCAGCATATCGATACATAATGATATCTACCGTTGTTAATGCAGTAGTACGATCTAAATCCTGATTTATTTTTAGCGGCAACGGCCCCAACTGCATTCGGTTTCCGGGATTATCACGATTGTACGTTATCCCATCTGTACCTGTATATTCTGCAATAAGGTTTGTCTTCCTGATATCAGATTCTTCAAAAGAATCATAGAAGTACCACGAACTTTGGATTGTTCCATAACCGCTCTTACCGGGAAAATTGTTAGGCAATACCATAAGTTGCCATTGGTTTTCACTGGTACCTGCATAATCTGCAGGAATAGACCAGATCACTTCTTTACTGTCAGTGGGTGCTTCAACATCCCAAAGGCCTACATAATCGTCCTCAAGCTCAAAATAATTCATATTCATAATTGCATCGGCCTGTGTTTCTACATCTGCCCATCTTTTTTCATGAAGGTAAAGTCTAATGAGTAACATATGTGCTGTTGCATTGCTAAACCTTCCATAATCAGTATCTTCAGGTCCGGGTAAGTCTGCTGCAGCCGCTAGAAGATCTGCTTCAATAAAGCTAACGGTTTCTTCGTTGCTCAATCTGGCCAGTGGAGCTTCTTCTAAAGGGTTCAATAGAACATCTAGAGGAGCAATTACTAAAGGCCCATAAAAATCAAATAATTCATACGCCAATAAACCACGGGCACATCGTATCTCAGCAATGGCGCGCTGCTTTGCATTTTCAGGAACGGAAGAATTTTGGATCAGATCAATATTTAAAGTCATATTGCTGATTTGATTGTAAAACACATCATAAAATCGTGTAACACCAGTAGTTGAAGGATTCCAACTGTGTAAAGTCGCTTCCTGCTGAAGGCCATAAGGGCCCTGTAAAATTTCGGTGGTAGCATCTGAGATAAACATAATTCCATTCTCAGAGGTTGTATGAATACCATTGCCATAAGAACCTCTTAACGGATAATATGATGCAAAAACCAGTGCATCTACATCCGCTTCAGATGCGGGAAATATGCTTGGATTGATTTCATCATAATTAACTGGATCTAGCACGTCATCACAGCTTATCGTAAAAACGCTGAGTATGCTTAGAAAATAGATATATACTTTTTTCATAATGTTTTTTTTAGAATTTAATATCCAGGCCTAAGGTGAAGGTTCTAACATTAGGGTATGCCGCCGTATAAGCATCTGTCTCCGGGTCAATCCCTTTATACGGAGTAATCACGAAAAGATTCGTTCCATCCAATCTAAGGGCTGCACTGTTTAAAAGATTACCAAACCATTCCTGAGGCAGGCGGTAACTAAGTGATGCATATTGCAACCTTATGAACCAGGCATCCTGAAGGAAAAAATCTCCAGAGCCATATCTGGAAAATCCAAAATGCGAAGCCGGTCTGGTGGTTGAGGGGTTCTCAGGAGTCCAGCGTTCATTTACACTTCTTAAAGCATTTCTACCATTAACTGCTACACCGTATGCACTTACACCGTAACTAAAATCTGTTAAATCGGTAATTTGTCGTCCAAACATCCCATTAAACTGCAGATTAAGTTCAAAATTCTTGAAGGTAATGATATTAGCTAAACCGGCAGTTACATCAGGATCTGTAGAACCAAGAAGTACAATATCTGCTTCGTCTATTATGCCGTCTGGCGCACCGGTTCTTAAAAATCTTCCGTTTTCATCAACTGCAGGATTACCTGCATCGTCGCGCTCAAAACCGTTAAGGTCTTTAATTTTAATCATACCTGGAAACAAGTCTGGTTGAGCAGGCACCTCTTCGCCTACTTGCATTATACCATCAGCAATATAAGAATAGCGAGCACGTATAGGGTCTGTATCGCTTTGGTACACAGCAGGTTTAAAATCTGGTGCGCGTTCTTTCCAGTTGTTTTTATACGTTGAAAATGTAAAAATACTTTTCCACTTGAAATTTTGTGTGCTAATATTATTGGAGTTGAGCGTAAACTCAAAACCTTTTCCTTCAGTAGTACCAACGTTTGCAAGCACCTGTCCAACTGCATTATAGGAGTTAATCGGTTTTGATTGCAAAAGGTCTGAAACTTCACGATAGTAAAACTCTAAGCTTCCATAGACCCTATTGTTCCAAAGGCCAAAATCCAGACCCAGATTAGTCTCAGTAGTGGTTTCCCATTTTAAATCTGGGTTTGCAAGTCTAAAAGGGAAAACTCCCGTAAGTACCGACTCATCAGGACCCAGGTAAGCCGGCCCTGCTCTAAGTGCTGCAAAGGCATTACCCGTAAGACCACTCGAGTTTCCGGTTTCACCATAACTTACACGCAATTTCAATTGTGAAAGTGTTTCTCTTAAAGGCTCCATAAAAGATTCTTCAGAAATTTTCCAACCTATTGCTGCAGAAGGGAAAAACCCATAACGGTTGTTCTCTGCAAATACACTTGCACCATCACGTCTTAATGTTCCGGTGAAAATATATTTGTCGTCAAAAATGTAATTCAATCTAGTGAAATAAGATATGAAGCCATATTCACCATTGAAGGAAGATACAATTGGCCTGTTTGCTCCGGTACCCAAATTGTTAGCCAAAAACGCGTCGGTTATAAAATTAGATGCAGTAGCACTTGAACCTTCTGATCTAAATTTCTGTCTTGAAAAACCAAGCAGAACGGTTAATTGATGCTTATCTGCATAGATATCATCGTAGGTAAGAGTAAGGTCTACCAAATCATCATTTTTTTTCTGATTAGCAATATCTGCCCTTCCATTCTCAAGTGCTCCTGCATAGATTGAAGTAGGCAAATAAGACCTTCTGTCGCTAAACCCTTGATCTACACCATACTGAGCTCTAAATAGTATTTGATCTATAGGTTTAAGCTCTAGATAAAAATTTGCTAAAGTGCGATCAACAGTACCTTGATCGGTAATATTTAGTAATGAAAATGGATTTGGTTCAACCGCACTGTCTGGGTTGAGTGGGTAGTTGCCATCTTCATCTATAGCCTCAATTTGCGGTCCCTGCTGGATTGCAGCACGAATGATTCCTGAATTCTCAAAACCATCAATACCCGACTGCGATAATTCGCGAGTAGATAATTGAGAGTTATTATTATTAATCTTACTTTTTGTAAGGTTTAAACCAAGCTTTAGATAATCATTAACTTCCTGATCCAGATTGAAGCGAAGGGATACCCGGTCAAACGCGGACTTTTTAATAATACCCTTATTCTCAAATATATTACCTGAAAGGAAGTACTTTGTTTTAGCGCTTCCACCTCTCAATGAAAGATTATGTTGCTGTATTCCTCCATCACGGGTAACCAAACCCAACCAGTCAGTACCCGGGCCACTATTACGTATATTTTCATCAGAATAATATCTTCTAAATTCAACTCCATTAACAGGATCTGCAATTGCTTCCTCTAAAGTTCTATCACTGTAAGGAAAAACCCGATTTTGAAATGCCCAGTTTTCAAAAGCAGCTTCATTCCTCAGCTGTTTCCATTCTTTAAGCTTAAAAACATCATAATCCTCGTCTTTGTAAGCCTGGTAAGAATAAGAACCTGAGTAACTTACCTGTACATCTCCTTCTATACCTTTCTTGGTTGTAATTAAAATTACTCCATTCGCAGCCCGTGCTCCGTATATTGCCGTTGCACTGGCATCTTTAAGGACTTCAATAGATTCAATATCATTGGGGTTAAAAGAATTCAAAATTCCCTGTGTACCACCACTATAACGGTTACCATTAGAAGGCTGACCAAAATTGTTTTCATCCAAAGGAAAACCATCAACAACTACAAGCGGTTGATTACTTGCATTTATAGATGCCGCACCACGTATCACAATATCAAGACCCCCACCAGGTTGTGCGCTGTTTTGAGTAATCTGCAAACCTGCCGCTCTACCCTGAAGAACCTGACCTACAGAAGGCGCTGTAGACAGCACCAGCTCATCTCCCTTGACAGATGAAATCGCACCGACCAGATCACTTTTTTTCTGAGTACCATAACCAACCAAGACAACCTCATCCAATTCTGACGTGCTACTTTTTAGAGAAATCGATATTGACGTCCTTCCATCCACGGAAATCTCTTGGGATTCAAAGCCTACATAGCTGAAAATCAGCATCCCGTCCTGAGCCACAGCTATTTCGTAATTTCCATCAAAATCTGTTACAACACCAGTATTCGTCCCACCTACTGAAACATTCACACCGGGTATGGGAACACCTGTGTCTGAATCAGTGACAGTACCACTCACCTGTATAGTTTGAGCAAACGCAGAAACACAAAAACTAAAGATAAGCGCCAGGTTAAAAAAAGTTTTAATCATGATTGTTAAGTTTAATAGATTTATTGATGAAAACAAACAAAAGATTTCTTTGAATTGTTACTAAGACATCAAAACTTCTGCTAATATATTAATTATTTATTAAAAAGAAAATATATCGAAATAATTTTCTTTCGTTTTCTTTTTAATGCTATTATTTTTCAATAATAACTGGTTTTAGGATTACAGATATCATTAATATCCTTTCGATCTTTGACCTGTAACAAAACTTTTCCAAATTATACCCTTGCATTATTGTAGGGTCCAAAAAAACACCTTAGTTCTGGACTCCCAACAAAAAAGACATCAGGCCAATTTCACAGATGTGTTTTTTGGAAGTAAATAGCTGATGGTTAGAAAATGACCTCCTTAACTTTTGACCAAAGCTTATACAAAAGAATTGCAGCAATCAAAGTAAGTATAGTGAGAATAGTAGCCAGCGTAGTCCACCCATAAATCCAGTAACCTGTTGCAAACAGGGCTCCATACACCACAATAAGGCCTACCAAAGTTGCAGCTATACCTGCGGGAACATTCCATTTTGTGTTTCGAGCCGGCAAGGATATATCTTCCTTACTGGCACGATTCAGAATACGCAACCAACCAGGTCCACCTGGGCGAATTTTTTCGTAAAAACGAAATAGGACGGCGTCGCTTTCAGGTTTACCAAATAACGTGACAGCAAGCCAACTGAGCGTAGTTATGAGAACTACAAAGGGATAAGTCATATATCCAGGCAATAATCCAGCAACTGCCAGCTCGGAAACAGCATCTACACCCCCAAAAAGATAGAGACCCGCATCAGTAAAATTTAAAATTATACTTATTACACCAGAAACAAACATAGCCGTTATCTCGCTCCAGGCATTGATGCGCCACCAAAACCAGCGTAGTATAAAAATCAATCCTGTACCCGCTCCAAACATAAGAATGATATTAAAAAGCTGTAGGGCATTATTTAGAACTAAAGCCAGTGCAGCAGAAATAATCATAAGCAGCACAGTTGATATTCGCCCCACATTAACAAGCTCCTTCTGCGAAGCATTTTTGTTAATCTGTTGCACGTAAAAGTCATTTACCACATAAGAAGAACCCCAGTTTAGATGTGTTGATATAGTAGACATATAAGCGGCTATTAGTGAGGTCAACACAACACCTAAAAGGCCATTTGGAAGTTTAGTAAGCATTGCCGAATAGGCCAGATCATCCCCTAGTTTACTTTCAGCGACATTAGGAAAGGCGTCTTTAATGCTGGCGATATCAGGATAGACAACCAACGAAGCCAAAGCCACCAAAATCCACGGCCAGGGTCTTAGTGCATAGTGCAGAATATTAAAGAAAAACGTTGCTCCTATTGCGTGGTTTTCATTCTTTGCAGCAAGCATTCGCTGTGCAATATATCCTCCTCCACCGGGCTCTGCCCCTGGATACCAGGCACTCCACCATTGTACCGCAAGAGGAATAATCAATAGAGTTATCAAGGTGCCGGTATCATTAATATCCGGCAGGATATTTAATTTTTGAGATACTTCCTCATGGCTGAGCAATTGAGAAATACCTCCCACCTCAGGAATGTTTACCAAATAGTATGCAGCTCCAATACCACCGGCCATTGCAACAAAAAAGAGAATAAAATCGGTATAAACCACTCCCTTAAAACCGCCCACTGTACTAAAAATTACCGTCACCAAGCCTGCGATACCTACAACCGCAATAGGACTAAGCCCTAACATAACCTGACCGATTTTAATTGCAGCAAGAGTAACCGCGCTCATCGCCAATACGTTAAAAACAACCCCTAAATAGACCGATCGAAATCCTCTTAAAAATCTAGCCGGTTTGCCACCATACCGCAACTCATAAAATTCAATGTCAGTAGCAACACCAGAGCGGCGCCATAGTTTCGCATAAACAAAGACAGTAAGTAGACCTGTAATTAAAAAAGCCCACCAAACCCAATTACCCGAAACCCCCTTATTACGAACAATATCAGTGACCAAATTCGGTGTATCTGTAGAAAAAGTGGTCGCCACCATAGAAACCCCAAGCAACCACCACGGCATCGTACGACCCGAAAGGAAATATTCAGACGAACTCTTACCCGATTTTTTAGAAACATAAAAGCCTATACCCAAGGTAACAGCAAAAAAGCCGAATATAAATAGGTAGTCTAGCATATTTAAATCAATCATAATTCTAAATATTAGGTTTAATATATCTTTTTTTAAGACCAGTATACCTGCAAATGATCAGGCTTAATTAAATTAAAGTGAATAATACAAATGCATAAAAACATGATTTTCTTTGCCTTATTATTAAACTAAATTTTTTCTTTAAAAGTATCTTATGGCTATAAATCAAAAGTAAATGTAAGAAAATAAAAATATCGAAAGATTTTTTTATTTCGTTTTATTTTTATTTCTTTGAATCATTAAATGAGGTAATAGCGTTTCAAAAAAATTAATCTTTCATTGGGATTGTCTATACTGAAGTAGTCTTTATATGTTATGAATACAAAAACAATCGAAAGCATAAAAAATAGCAACACCTATAGTGAAATTTTTGCGCAGCCCGCTTTGTGGATGGAAGTTTATTCCCTTATAAAAAGCCAAAAAGAACAGCTCCAGCACTTTCTTAAGCCTATTTTGGCACAAAAAAACTTACGTATCATTCTTACCGGTGCTGGCTCTTCAGCATTTATTGGCGAAGCTGCACAAGGCATTATTCAAATGCAAACCGGAAGTCTAACACAGGCCATTGCAACAACTGATCTCGTTACGCATCCGCAAAATGCATTACTGCAAAACATTCCTACTCTGGCCATATCTTTTGCACGCTCAGGTAATAGCCCAGAAAGCGTAGAGGCCATTCGCCTACTTGATTCTCACTGCCGTGTTATTAATCATATATTAATTACTTGCAACAAAGACGGTGAAGTTGCCGAGTACGGACGTAAAAGCAAACATTCTTACAGTCTTATCCTTCCTGAAAGCAGTAATGACAAAGGACTGGCTATGACCGGAAGTTTTACCTCTATGCTACTGAGCAGCCTGCTGATTTTTGATTTAGAACATTTGAAGGCTAAGTATGAAGTTGTCACAAATATCGCTCATCAAGCATCAGAAGTACTTAGCGCTGCTGCAGACATACAAAAAATAGCTGGGTTGAATTTTAGCCGTGCCATATTTTTAGGATCTGGACCAGCTTTAGGAATCGCTCGTGAATGCCATCTCAAACTTCAGGAACTTACTGATGGCCAAATTGTTTGCAAACATGATTCTTTTTTAGGTTTTAGACACGGCCCCAGAGTTGTTGCTAACGAGGACGCTTTACTTATTTATCTTACCGCAGACGATAAGCACACCAAGCTTTATGAAAATGATCTGATAAAAAGTATTGCTAAAGACGCTCGTCACATTCCTGCTATATGTATGGGCTGTGACAGCCATAAAGATCTTAAAAATACTATTGCTTCTTTTGGAAAAACCTTATACAACACTAATGGTCTGTATATTTTACCCTACGCCCTTATAGGGCAGTTATTGGGTTTCTTCAAATCTTTAAATCTAAGTCTCAACCCTGACAATCCTTCTGTAAGCGGAGCTATAAGCCGCGTTGTAGAAGGTGTTAATATTTACGAATAAACTATGATTCTGTGTGTGTGCCCAAACCCTGCGATTGACACTTATGCCTGGATACCTCAATTAAAAACTGGCCAGACAAATCGTGTAAGCCATACTGTGTCTTATGCCGGAGGTAAGGCTATTCATGTAGCTTTAGCATTGACAGAACTTGGAGCTGAATGTAAGGTTTTAGGTTTCTGGGCAGGAAGTAGAGGGAACTTTCTTCGTGATCAGCTTGAAAGCAAAGGTATCGACACTACAGGAGTAAATCTTAACGGGGAAACGCGCACCTGCTATACTTTTAGATCTACTGATCAAAATACTAATAACACTGAACTACTTACCCCAGGCCCCCACGTAGACCCCGATAACTGGGAGACTTTTTTAAAAATTTATACTGAAGAGATTCAGCTGGTTGAGTATATCAATATCAGCGGCTCCCTGCCAAATGGAGCGCCTGATGATGGCTATCTGCAATTGGCTGAATTAGCTAACAAATACCACAAAAAGCTAATTGCAGATTGTTCAGGCTTACAACTGAAAAATTTACTGAAAACTTCTTTCTTTGGCTTACATCTCAATCAGCATGAAGCATCTGAATTACTACAATCAGAAAATCTTATAGATATTTTTCCAACATTATCAGAAAAGGTAAACCTTATTGCCCTTACTGTTGGTAAGGAAGGTTTGTATTTACATAAAGATCGTGAAACTCTTCATGCCAATGTAACTATAAAAGAAATTAAAAGCACAGTGGGTAGTGGAGATTGCCTTACCGCAGGAGTAATTTACGCGTTGTCTCAAAAAGCCTCTATTCAAGAAATAGCGAAGTATGGTGTCTCTTGCGGCGCGGCAAATTGCCTCAATGAAGATCTGGGTATGTTGCGCAATCAGGATGTCGCACAATTAGTATCTAAAGTCAGTTTAAAAACAATATATGAAACAGCCTAAAAAAATACTGGTAATAGGCGAACTCAACGTGGATATTCTACTTAATGGCATTGACGGCTTCCCACAAATGGGAAAAGAAATTCTTGCCGATAGTATGAATGTAGTATTGGGGAGTTCTTCAGCTATTTTTGCAGCAAACGCAGCCGCTTTGGGTGCTTCAGTAAGTTTCTGCGGAAAGGTTGGTAATGATGCTTATGGTGAACTTTGTGTTAGGACTTTAAAGAATATGGGTGTTCAAACTGATTGGATTTCGATTTCTGCCGAAAAAAACACCGGAGCCACCCTCATACTCAATTACGATCAGGATCGAGCCAATATCACCTATTGCGGGGCAATGGTCGATTTTACTCAAACCGATATACCCTGGGATCATATTGCAGATTTTGATCATGTACACCTTTCTAATTTTTTTGTACAGGAAGGCATTCGCAAGGATATTCTTGAGATTTTTAAAAAACTGAAAGAGTATGGAATCACCACCTCGCTAGACACGCAATGGGATGTCCTGGAACGCTGGGATTTTGATTATAAAAGCTGTCTACCCTATGTAGATTTCTTTTTACCCAACGAAAGCGAACTATTGGCCTTAACCGGGTTTGATTCCATCGAAAAAGCTATCACTGAAATTCAGGATTTCACGAATTACCTTGCTCTTAAAATGGGAAATGAAGGTAGTTGGGGGATTTACAATAAAGAAATCCTTAAAACTGATGCCTTTTCTCCAGAAACTTTTGTGGATGCCATCGGCGCCGGTGATTCTTATAATGCAGGCTTTGTAACACATTTTCTGAATACTCAGAATTTTAAAGAAAGTCTGATCAACGGCAATCTTATGGGAGCTGTAAATACCACTGCTACAGGCGGTACTCAAGCCTTTTCCAGTCAAAAATCTCTTCATCAAATACTTAATAAATTAAAAACCGCCCGTAAAAATGAACAGTATGAAATTGATTGATCGGTTACATAAATATACTCAGGCCAAACGTGGTCTTTTAGCTACAAACTACTATAATCTAGAAACCCTACAAGGCGTGTTACAAGCGGCTTCAAATCTTGGCGAACCTGTTATTTTACAGCTTACTCAAAGTTCTATAGATTATATGGGGATCGATACCGCGGTTGCGTTGGGCCGTACTGCCCTTGCAGAATATCAAGTGGATGGTTACATTCATCTTGATCATGGAGGCTCAGTAGAACTGGTACAGCGTTGTCTGGATGCTGGTTTCGATTCAGTTATGATAGATGGTAGCGAGTTGCCTTTTGCAGAAAATGTCAAAATCACCAAGGAAGTGGTTAAGCGGGCAAAATCCTATGGCGCTCACGTAGAAGCCGAGCTGGGTTTTGTTGCAAAACTAGGACAGGAACACGGCTCACAGGGATTTACACAACCTGAAGAAGCCAAATCTTTTGTAGAGACCACAGGCGTTGATGCGCTTGCTATTGCAATTGGTACTGCACATGGTTTTTATAAACAAGAACCAAAGTTAGAACTTGATCTTTTAGAGCGTATCGCAGCAGTTACACCCGCGACCCTGGTCTTACACGGGAGTAGCGGTGTACCGCACAACCAGGTTCAGGCTGCAATAACCCGGGGAATTTGTAAAGTAAATTTGGCGACAGAAATCAAAAATATCTTTATGTCTACTTTACAACAGGAACTTAGAAATACAGAAGAAATTGATCTGCGTAAAGTTTTCCCTAATGCTACTGCTGAAATCACCAGGCTGGTGACTGAAAAATTAAAGATGATTAAAAACGAAGAATATGCTACGGCCATTCATTGATGCTCATGTTCATTTAAATACCAATACGAAAGCCAAGCTCAAATTGGCTAAAGAATATGATGCCTATTTCATTTCGATCAATACAGATATTCCCTTTTTTATAAGCCTGGATAAACAAGAGTCTCTGATTCACGAGTTGAATCAAATAGAAAACCGAAGCTTTTTTATCACATCTTTTGATATTGAGTATTGGGATACCGAAAAATGGATTCCTCACGCTTTAAACCGAATAAAACAAGGAATATCTCGGGGTGCTAAAGGAGTGAAAATCTGGAAGAATATTGGGATGGACTCGCGGGTTAAAGATAGAGCAGGTAATTTCGTTTTACTTGACGATCCACGCTTTGATCCCATTTTTCAATATTTGAGCGATCACAACATATTGCTCATCAATCATCAGGGGGAGCCCCGTAATTGCTGGCTTCCTTTGGAAGAAATGACAGTAGATTCAGATCGTGACTACTTTAGTGAACATCCTGAATATCATATGTACAAAAATCAGGATTATCCGTCCTATGAAGAACATATAAAAGCACGGGATAATGTGCTTCAGCGTTACCCCAACCTCAACTATGTGGGCCTGCATTTATTTAGTATGGAATGGAGTCTTGATGAAGTAGCTAAACGTCTGGAACAGTTTCCAAATTCAAAAACCGATCTAGCAGAACGCATTTGCCATGTTCAGCTGCAAACCATAGAAAATCGGGAAAAAGTAAGAGATTTTTTTATAAAATATCAGGATCGAATCATTTATGGTACAGATGTCATTGACGATGGAAGTATGAATGCCGAAGAGGTCGCTGCAAAATTTCAACATTTATGGAATTATCACTGGACCTATTTTTCAACTGACAGCTGGATGAAAGCTGCTGAATTTGAAGGAACATTTCAGGGGCTTAAACTACCAGAAGAAGTACTGTATAAAATATTTTTTCAGAATGCAGTAGAAACATACAATCTTAACTTTCCGGTAAACTAAAATTTTTCAGTTTTAAATTGATTATTTGGTTAAAAAGAGCGTAAAAACAATGCGCTCTTTTTTATTTTCATTTTATAAAACAAAAAAATTGTAAATTCTATTTTAATAAGAAAACGTAAGTATTTTTAGTGCCAAATAAATTCAAATGAAAAAAACTGCATACCGAAGATCACGCATTCTTGAAGAATTAGACACAAATGGCCAAGTAAATGTCAATGAATTAAGTGCAGCTCTCGGAGTGAGCGAGGTAACCATCCGTAATGACCTGGACAAACTTGAGAAAAACAATCTATTGGTACGAGCCCACGGAGGTGCTTTTAAGGCCAATAATGTTGCACTACCTGTTACCGAAAAGAAGAAAATAAATCTTGAGGTCAAAAGACGAATTGGCAAATATGCCGTAAGTCTTATAAATGAAGAGGACAGCATCATTCTGGATTCGGGCACTACTACTTTTGAGATCACGAATAATCTGGGAGGCTTTAAAAGACTTACCGTTATCAGCAACGCTTTAGATATCGTAAACAATCTCGCACAGTATGAGAATCTGGAGGTTTTTATGCCGGGCGGTTATTTAAAAGAATTTTCGATGTCTCTGGTAGGACCCATGGCTGAGCGTAATCTCAGACAATTGTACTGCAACAAACTCTTTCTGGGAGTTGACGGTATTAAAACAGGACACGGTATTTTTACACATCATATGGAAGAAGCCTATCTCAACCAACTTATGATTGAGATTGCAGAAGAAGTTATTGTGGTGGCAGACAGCAGTAAATTCGAAAAATCAGGGCTTGCATTTATTTGCGGTTTCGATAAAATAAACGCCATAATTACCGACGACGGTTTACCGGAAAGCAAGCGTGAAGAATTGCGAAAAAACAATGTGAATGTGATTATTGCTTAAAACCATATGTCTGCTGTTTGAAGTCGTGCAAAAATTTGTTTTTCGATTGCAGTGTTAACTAAATTCAAAAACTAAACTCGCTAGCAACAGAGTTATTGTGGATTGAAACCCAATTCAAGGTTTGACAATCAAACACAATCAAACCCTCTTTTAATTATAGAGCCCCTGGGTTGCTAGCTTCCACTCGTTCTATCTTACGCTCTAAATAATCCATATCATCTCCTAATTTTCGCTCAACAACCTTAGCATAGATCTGTGTGGTAGATAATTTTTTATGTCCTAAAATCTTAGAAACGGTTTCTATGGGCATTCCGTTAGATAAAGCTACTGTAGTGGCAAAAGTATGTCTGGCTAAATGAAAAGTAACATCCTGATGTATTTCACACAATTCAGCGATTTCTTTCAGATATTGATTTACCTTTTGATTCGAAATTTTAGGCAATAAGGTTTGGGTAATTTCACAAGCTTTATCATTTTTATATTTATCCAGAATCGCAATAGCCTTCTTTAAAAGTGGAACTTTTACTGAGTTGCCATTTTTCATTCTTCGCGTTATAATCCAAAGTTTTCCGTTTACGCCTATAGTCAGGTTATCAGGCTTCAGTAATACGAGATCCCCATAACTTATTCCTGTATAGCAACTGAAAATAAATAAATCCCGCACTCGTACGAGTCTATTCGAGTTAAGCTCAATCGTTTCAATTTTTTTAAAGTTTTCTGCCGATAAAAAAGTACGCTCTCTGGGCTCTAACGTAGACTTAAAATTAAGAAAGGGATTCTTGTTGATCCATTCCAAACGATGCGCTAAAGAAACCATTTTCTTTAATCGTTGTATATGCTTCATCACTGCGTTATGCTGTAAATTTCCCTTATGAGTATTTGACTTAGTTAATCTTAGAAAATTGTCGAACCTCAGAACAAAGCTATAATCCAATTCCTGCAGGTAATAATCTGTTCTATTGTATTCCTTTTTGATGAACCTGCGTACATAATTCTGGCTGGTTATATAGAGCCGTGAAGTATTAGGGCTTAATTTGGAAAAGCAGGT
>PAPI01000034.1 GCA_002708845.1 Leeuwenhoekiella sp. | reverse complement strand
TAAAGTCTTGTAGATTAAATCTTGAAATGAGCCGCGTGAGGGATAGTAGTGGAAAGCGTTTTAACACAGCAGATGTTTAAAATATTGCAGCAATTAACCTGCTTACGGCAGTCAGGACCTACCCGAAGAGTAACACATTTATTTCAAAAGTATGTAAGATGGTGCTTGAGCAGAAAGTTCTTTGCGATCATAAGTTGGATCAAATCGAGGGTCTGGCACATAAGGCATACGATGCATAATAGTAACTTCTAGCGTTATAAAATTGAATTCTTCTACGAGCTTTCCTGTTAATTTGTAGATGCCCTTTCCGCTAAAAGGATATTTTTTGGCAATTGGTGGAAAATGAACTGTATCTAACCAGTTACCTGCTTGATCCAAAAAAGTTCCAAAAAACATGCGATCTCCTTTTGAAGTACGAGTATTTTTTAACGTAACTAGATATCCGTAAATAGTGATTGTCTTATTTAAATACTGTTCAAGATCATTAGCGCAAGTATTAGTTTCGGGTTGTTTTTCAAGTAAAATAAAAGGGTCATAAAGTGGAAAGGAAATTAATTCTAATTGATCAAAAGCATCTTCAAGTTGAGAAATGTGGAACTTAGGTAGTATGTAATCTTGCATGGAAACTGAAAAAAAACGCTGTTGATTTTCATTCTTGGGAGTTGTGTTCTCTTTGTAATAGGCTTCCCAAAGTAAGGTGCGTTTATCTTTGCCTAAAGTGCGTAAGGCATTGATGCGTATCAACAAATCAAGTTGCTCTATACTTACGGGTACGCGCTCTACAAAATCATCATAAGAGGTAAAACGTCCTCTGGATGAACGCGCGTTGATAATCTTAATCATAGTTTTTTTCTCAAGACTATCTATATGTTGAAATCCCAGATAAATTGTTTTTCCAGAAATGGTTGTATCGATAAATCCATTATTAATACATGGAGGTACAACTATAGCACCTTTTGCTTTGGCTTCATGAACATAAGTTTCTGCACGGTAAAAGCCGCCACCGTTATTCAGTGTGGCAACCATGTATTCAAGCGGAAAATAGCATTTAAGATATAAACTCTGGTAGCTTTCTACAGCGTAGGATGCTGAGTGTCCTTTTGCAAACGCATATCCCGCAAAACTTTCTATCTGTCTCCAGACTTCATCAACAATTGCCTCTGGTTCTCCTCTTTCAAGGCAATTGGATTTAAATTTTGCTCTTACTTCCTGGAATTCTTTTTTTGACCGGTATTTGCCGCTCATTCCCCTTCGCAGTACATCCGCTTCTCCAAGATTGAGTTTTGCATAATGATGCGCAACTTTAATCACGTCTTCCTGATAGACCATTATGCCGTAGGTGTCTGGCATAATTTCCCAAAGCACGGGATGTGCTTCTTTACGTTTTTCAGGGTTTCTGTGGCGTAGAATGTATTCCCGCATCATACTACTTTTTGCAACGCCGGGCCTGATTATAGAACTTGCAGCAACCAGCGTATGGTAATTGTCTACTTCCAACTTTTTGAGCAGCATACGCATTGCAGGTGATTCTACATAAAAGCAGCCTATGCATTCTGCACGCGCAATCATTGCATTTATTTTTTCGTCTTCAAATAATGACTTGGTATCGTGAATGTCCAGCAATACCGCATCAGGTTGGTTTTGCTTGATAACCTCAATGGCGTCTTTAATTTTTCCGAGACCACGCTGACCCAAAATATCAAACTTAAAAAGGCCTACATCTTCCGCAATATGCATATCAAATTGTACGGTAGGGAAATCTTTTGGGGGTAGATGCGTAGCCGAAAAATAATGAATAGGTTTATCTGATATTAAAATTCCTCCGGCGTGTATGCTTAAATAGTTAGGACGCTCGTGTAAACAGCTCGCGTACTTTAGTGTAAGTTTTGCAAGAGCATCTAATGAATTGAACGAATAATTTCCACTACTTAATTTGTCGATCTCGTGTTTGGGCATCCCAAAAACTTTACCAAGCTCCCGTACCGCGCCACTGTGCTGAAACGTCACATAAGAACCCAAAAGTGCGGCTTGACCGTTTTTACTAAATTCTCTAAAAATAAAAGCGGTCACATCTTCCCGGTCCCAGGTAGAAAAATCAATATCAAAATCAGGTGGATTTACCCGATATTCATTCATAAATCGTTCAAAATACAGATCGAGTTCTATAGGGTCGACGTCAGTTATACGTAGCAGATATGCAACAATACTGTTTGCGCCACTACCACGACCTACATAGAAGTAATTTTTACTCCGCGCATATTCTATAATTTTCCAATTGATAAGAAAAAAAGAAACGAAATTCTGCTTTTTGATTAGACTTAGTTCTTTTTTCAATCGTGTGATGATGGCGTCGTTGATTGTTTTGTAACGCTCTTTTAGTCCTTTGTCGCAGAGTTCTTTCAGCTTTTTGAAATCTTTTTCGGTGTTACCATAAACTGTTTTTAGATTTTGCGAGGGTCTGCCGGGCGAAAAGTCAAAATCAATAGTGCAGGACTCCAGTAATTTTTTGGTGTTTTCAAGAATGTAAGGGTGATCTGCAAAAAGTGCATTTATTTTTTCTGGCGGAAACATGCGTTCTTGAGGGGAGCCCTGTTCTTCTACAGGTAATTTGCTTAAAAGCGTATTGGTGTCTATGGCGCGCAAAAGCCGGTGGGTATTAAAATCTTTTTTAGTCACAAAACTTACCGGAAGCAGCAAAACCAGCTTTTCTTTGTAAGTGCTGTATTTTGAAAAGCGCAGCCGGTTTAGATCGTTGATTCCAACACCTATATATTCAGTTTTTGCAAAGGTTTCTTTGTCCAATTCTAAAGCTCTTTCAAAAGTATAAATGGTTATTGCGTTTTGAAATGCCGGAGCCTGTTCAGGGAAATTTGTTTTGTCGTGCAGGTGCTTTGATAAGAAATTATTCAGTTCGAGATAACCTTCATTATTCCGCGCCAGCGAAACATAACACTGCTGGTTTCCATTTCTAAAATCAATTCCTAAAACAGGTTTGATGTTTTTTTCTTTCGCCCTGCGTACAAAATTGAGACCTGCAGATGTATTGTTGATGTCTGTAAGGGCAATACACTCCTGCTTAAAATCTACAGCAAGATCCAGTAACTCTATTTCTGAAAGTGTGCCGTAACGCAGACTATAATAGCTGTGACAGTTTAAATACATTTTTTAATTATTGATGTCTGTGAGCCAAAACAATAGGGGGTTGCCCGTTGAAAGGATTGCCTTGCCCACCAATGGTTCTGGAGCCTTCGCCTAGTGTTGCTGCACGCATCACACTACGATCTCCATAGCGTTTGCGTATGGTATCCATTGCTTTGTAAAGATTTACCGTACGGTTTGTATTTTCAAAAAGGTCTATTTGGTAATGTCCCTCGGTAAGACCGCTAAAACGAACACCCACCAGGCGTATGAGCAATCTTCTATTGTAGAGTTTTTCAAAAAGTTCAAGTACAGCGGGAATCAAATTATGGTCTGCAGCAGTGTAGGGGATTTTAAGTTGTTTTGAATAGGTTTGAAAATCAGAATACCGCACTTTAACTGCAATGCACGAGGTAAGCTTATTGCCTTGCCGTAACTGAAAGGCAAGATTTTCGGCCATCGCGTGAATCGTGGTTTTTAATTTGACCGTATCAATAGTGTCCTGACCGTATGTGCGTTCGCTGGAAATGGATTTACGCTCATGGTATTGAACAATGGGAGAGCGATCTATGCCATTAGCACGCTCCCAAATGACACGACCGTTTTTGCCAAAAACCGAAACCATCATCTCAACCGGCATTTGCTGTACGAGACCTACTTTTTTAACACCCAGATTACAAAACGTGCGAAAGGTTTTTTCGCCCACCATAGGTATTTTTTTGATGGAAAGCGGCTCGAGGAAAATCTTCTCAAAACCGGCATCAATTTTTAGCTGACTGTCGGGTTTCGCTTCGTTAGTTGCGACTTTAGAAACGGTTTTGTTTACCGAAAGTCCAAAAGAGATGGGTAATCCGGTTTCTTTTATGATCCGCGATCGTAATTCTTTAGCAAACTTATAGCAGCCAAAAAATCGGTCCATCCCGGTAAGATCTGCATAAAACTCATCAACACTGGCCTTTTCAAGAACCGGTACCTGCTCCTGAAGTATTTCGGTAACGGTTTTTGAATATTTAGTATAGATGCTTGCGTTACCGCGAATGTAGGTTGCATTGGGACAAAGTTGTCGCGCCATTTTCATAGGCATACCGGAATGCACGCCAAATTTACGACTCTCGTAACTTGCGGCACTTACTACGCCACGATCGCCGGTTCCTCCTACAATAACCGGTTTGCCTACAAGCGACGAGTCTGCGAGTCGCTCACAGGAAACAAAAAAAGTATCCAGATCCAGATGTAAAATATTTCGATTCATAAAATTGGAATTATTACAAAAATATGGAAATATTCCAATTTTTAATCCAAATTGAATTAAATCGAAACGTTAAATGTTTATGAGGAATAGCTATTCTTTACCAGAAACTGTAGTTGCTTCGACCTCGATTTCATTATACGTATTCTGAATAAGAGCTCTTGAATACTTGCGTTCCAGGCGTCTAAGTGTAAAATGAGCGGTGGCCATTTTCTGAAAGTGCTTTATAAATAAAACATTAATCGAAGCACCGGCAGCTGCACCAATCACAGGTATCGCCTGTGCAGCAAATTTCTCACTTACCTGAACGCTAAAACGCGCTGCAACCTGACTGATGAGTTTTGAAATAGGACCTGTGGTTTGTGTAGCCAGCGTTTCAATAATTTTTTTGGTTCCATTTTCTGCAACATAAGCGCTGGCCTGATTCATCGAGGTGTGCAGCGCCGCACGGGTAGCGTAATAGGATGTGTCTAATGCATCATCATCTTTTGAAGTTCCGCCAAGAGCAAAAACCTGAAGACAGGCAAGCTGGGTTTCTACGTCGTGAATATCTTCTCCCTGGCTGCGCGCGATATCCATAATAGAACGCATCATAAATTTTGTAGAAATGAGCAAGTCTGTGGTAAAGCCGGCGACACCAAAAAAACCACCGGTAGCTCCAGAAAAACCGGTTACCAGTTGGTAGGTAAGGTTGGAAGAAGGGCTACGTTGTTTATCAGTTTTTAGGGTCTTTAAATTTGCTTTTACAGCGAGCTGCAAAGCTTTTTGAATGGTTATGCTTATTTTACTCTGATACTTCTGAGGGAGTAACTCCATTCCCTGATCTATGGGGGTGCCAATCGTGTTAAGTGCCCGCATTAAAAACGAAATCTCATCAAGATCTTTTTGACTTTTTTTTATCAAGATAATATCAGCAGGATCGATATCCTGTGTGGAGAGCTTAGACATACTGTAATTTTTAGAGAATCAAAATTTCTAAATTAAACTTGTAAAACGCTTATTATTAATAGCTAATTAACACTAAGGGTTAAATAAGCCTAATTACTAACGGAAAACTTAGGTTGCTTTGTATCTTAATAGTATAACAAATTAAAACGTATTAATTATGGCAGAAGACAGTGTAAATCCCGAAAAAACGAGTAAAAGAGAACAAGCAATAAATCTTGAGCAGACTCACGGTGAAAAAATAAATCATCAGGTTCAGGATAAAAGAGAGCATCACGAACCAAGAGACAATTTAAACAAGCATTAAACTGTCGAACTTTCATCCCGAAATTTAAAAAACGCTTCAGCTCAGGTTGAAGCGTTTTTTGTTAGGTTGAGTTGGTCTTCTACAAATTGCAGATTTTTATTGAAGGTTTCTTCGGTAACTTCAGCTGCATATGAAGGCACAATCTCTTTCAACTTAGCTTTATATGCAGGGTCTTTTGCCAATTCAGGAAATGCTTTTTCTAATACTTCCAGCATAATGGGTACAGCAGTAGAAGCGCCGGGAGATGCTCCCAGAAGACAAGTGATGCTTCCATCTTTACTGCTTATTACTTCGGTACCAAATTCCAGTTTTCCACCTTCAAATTCATCTTTTTTGATGATTTGCACCCGTTGTCCTGCTACTTTTAGTTCCCAATCTTTACTGTCAGCATCTTTTACAAATTTTCGTAAGTCGTCCATTCGGTCTTCAAAAGACATAGCCACCTGTTTTACCAGATATTCTGTTAAGGGTAAGTTGTGCCAAAAAGCGCCAAGCATAGGAGAAAGGTTATCTCGTTTTATGGACTTAAACAGATCGAGATAGGATCCTTCTTTAAGAAATTTTGGACTGAAACCCGCAAAAGGACCAAAAAGCAGTTCGCGTTTACCATTAATGAATCGAGTATCCAAATGAGGTACAGACATTGGTGGATCTCCCAATCCTGCTTTGCTGTATACTTTCGCGTGATGCTGATCGATTATTTGCTGGTTCTTACAAATAAGCCATTCACCACTTACCGGAAACCCTCCGTAACCTTCTTTCTCGTGAATCTCTACTTTTTGGAGGAGTAACAGACTGCCGCCACCTGCACCAATAAATACATGATGCGCATCCAGATGTCGTACCTGATCTGTTTTTGTGTTTTTAACTTTAACAGACCACTCGTTAGGTCGCTCAGGGTCTACATCTTCAACTTCCTCATTGCATTGCACGCTGATGCCATACTCGCTCTCAAGAATATTGAACAACTTACGGGTGAGTTCGCCGTAATTGACTTCGCAACCCCGGTCTATGCGCGATGCAGCCATCACCTCATCCTGTTCCCGTTCCTTCATCATTAAAGGAAACCATTCTTTCATTTTAGAAATTTCACGTGTAAACTGAATGTTTTCAAACATAAAATGTGAGCGCATCGCCTCGTAGCGTTTTTCAAGATAATCTGCGTTATCAACACCGGTTACCCAACTGTGATGTGGTACGTTTACAATAAAAGACTCAGGTGCACCCAGTAAATCTTTTGAAACCAGATAGGACCAAAACTGTTTGGAAGTTTCAAATTGATTGCAGATCGAAATCGCTTTGCTGATATCAACCGAACCGTCTTCTTTCTGAGGTGTGTAATTGAGTTCGCAGAGCGCAGAGTGGCCGGTACCTGCGTTATTCCAGGCTGCAGAACTTTCTAAAGCAACATCTTCAAGACGCTCGAGGATGAGAATTTTGGATTCGGGTTTTAGTAACTTGGTGAGAAGAGCCAGCGTGGCGCTCATTATTCCTGCGCCTACGCAGATGAGATCGTATTCCTTATTGACCTGAATAGTTTTTGTTTCCATAGTTGGTGTTTTGATTAAAATTAGAAAACACGACTATGAAACTATGGCAAGGCTTTGTTAATAGTTTTTAAGTGCGAAATTATTCGTCCCCTGTAAAAACAAAAAACCCCGAAACTAAAGTTTCAGGGTTTGTTTGTGGTACCTCCAGGAATCGAACCAGGGACACACGGATTTTCAGTCCGTTGCTCTACCAACTGAGCTAAGGTACCTCGCCAAAGCGGCTGCAAATATAAAATCATATTTTAAACTGCACAACACTTAATGAGAAAATTACCGATTTATTTTTTAAGCTTTTTGTAATTCGGTGAATGTGAGGGAGAGAGTATTTGTATTTTTGCAAAAAAAATCAGTGCATGACAACCTTAGCCATAGATTTTGGAAATACGCGGGTAAAATTTGGTCTTTTTAAGGATGGAGCGCTTGAGGTTTCCTATTCGGTTCTTGCAGGAGAGGCTCAAGACCAGCTTCTTGAACTTCAGGAAAGTGCTAATCCACATGCAATTGTCTTTTGCGCAACAGGCAATTCAAAAGATTTTGTCACGTTCCTGAAAAAAAGAGGTCTTTCCTATAAAGTTGTTGAAGCCGCTACGCCGGTGCCTTATACTAATTTGTATAAAACACCAGAAACTCTGGGACTTGACCGAAAAGTACTTATGGTAACTGCTTTTAAAGAGTGTTCAGGTATAAATACACTGGTGATCGATGCAGGGACCTGTGTGACTTATGATTTTAAAAATAAAGAAGACACTTATCTGGGTGGAGCTATTTCTCCGGGTTTGCAGATGCGATTTAAGGCTATGCACCAATTTACGGCGAAACTACCGGATCTTGAGATTTCAAAAGACCAGGTTGAACTTATAGGAACAGATACCTATAGTGCCATGCAATCTGGAGTAATTAATGGTTTGGTTGCGGAATTAGATGGGTTAATTGACCGATATAAACTCGAATACGACGAGTTAAAGATTATTTTAACAGGAGGGGACGGGCTATTTTTGTCTGATAGATTAAAAAATGGCATATTTGCGGACTCAAATTTTCTCCTGAAAGGACTCAATTATATAGTAGAATTTAATAGGACTTAATGATCAAAAGAATTTTAATTGTTGTTTTAATAAGCTTTACAGTCTCAGGCTGGGCTCAGGAAGGAAATACATCACCCTATTCGTTTTACGGCTTAGGCTTGTCAAACTTTAAAGGTTCTGTAGAGAACCAGGCGATGGGTGGTATAAGTATTTTGGGAGATAGCATTCATACTAATTTTAGAAATCCTGCCGGATTTGGAGCTTTAAAGCTTACCAACTTCGCCATTGCAGGGAGTCATACCGAAACCAGTTTAACCTCAGATGAAGGAAGCGGCAGCACGACTTCAACTACGATAGATTATTTATCACTTTCATTTCCGGTTTCCAGAAAGTTGGGTGTAGGCTTTGGTTTGATCCCTCAAACATCTGTTGATTATGCTAATATTGAGGTTTCAGACGAGCAAATAAATCAGTATAGTGGTAGAGGAGGTGTTAACCGTGCTTTTTTAGCCGCAGGCTTAGAGCTTTTTAAGGGTTTTAGAATTGGTGGTGAAGCCAGTTATAATTTTGGGAGTATTCGCAATGAGATTATTCAGGCTGATGCAAATCAGCAATATGCAGTGCGCGAGATAGATCGCTCAGATGTAAGTGGTTTTACCTACAATTTAGGTCTTCAATACGAGCAAAATTTAGGAAGAGGTTACCAGTTATATACTTCGGCAACTTTTCAGCCGGAAACCGCATTGACTTTAGAGAACGACCGCTCCCTTCAGTCTGTGGACTATTCTGTGATTGACAGGTCTGTAGTTAGAGTTATAGAAGCTCAGGATTTCCGCCTTGCAGATTCTGAAATGATTATTCCAAATACCTATTCATTCGGTCTTGGGACCGGAAAGCGTAATGTATGGTTTGCCGGCGCTCAGGCAGAATTTGCAGAGACCAGTAAAAGTACTAATAGATCCTTTGCCTTAAACAATGCGACGTATCAGGATTCTTATAAATACCGTTTGGGTGGATATTTTATACCAGACTATAATTCGATTACAAGTTACTTTAGTAGAGTGACTTATAGGCTTGGTGCGCGCTATGAAGAAAGCGGATTATATATACAAAATGAGTCAATTGACGAGTTTGGCATATCTTTTGGACTTGGGTTGCCGTTAGGACGCGGATTCAGTAATGCCAACTTGACATTTGAATACGGCCAGCGCGGAACAAATAACGCAGGCCTGGTAAAAGAAGATTTTTTCAAAGTTGGTCTTAGTTTGTCCCTCAACCCACTTAGACCGTGGTTTGTGCCTAACAAATACAACTAAAATTCTTATTATTGCTATTAAAACCTTTCAAACGATGAAAACTAAATTTAAATTACTTTTTATAGCCCTTGTAGGTGCGGTAAGCTTCGCCAGTGCTCAGGCAACTGAGGAGTGTGTGACTACGATGTCTATTTTTTCAGAACACGCTAAAGTGAAAAATTATGATGCAGCTTACGAGCCGTTTATGAAGCTTCGTAAAGACTGTCCTACTACTTCATTTGCTTTATATCAATATGGAGAGCGCATTTTGAAATACAAAATCGAAAACTCTACCGGTGCCGAACAAAAAGCATTCTTGGATGATCTTCAAAAGATGTATCAGGAAAAGAAAACACATTTTGCAAGCAAAACCAGTGCCGGAGAAGATATTTCAGAGCTGGCTCTTACTATGTATGAAAACAAAATCGGTTCTACTGAAGAGCAGTATGAGATGTTCAAAAAAGCCTGGGATACAGATCGTGAAAGCTTCAAAAATCCTAAAGGCTTATATGTATTCTTTAACCACGCTGTAAGCTTACAGGAGGCTGGTAAACTTGAACTTCAAGAGATTTTTGATTTATATGACCAAGTTCAAAGTCATATTACAACTATCCAAAATAATTATGCTACAGACCTTGAAAAAATCTTAGAGAAGAATGAAGCAGGGACTCCATTAAACGCTCAGGAAAAACGTCTGGAGCAGGTAGCTGAAGCTAACTTGGGTAACTACTCTAAAGTTTCTTCCGGTGTTAACGGTATGCTAGGTAAATTGGCTGACTGCGATCGCTTAATTCCATTCTATGAGGCAGATTTTGAAGCTAAGAAAAATGATGTGACCTGGGTTAAAGGTGCAGCAGGACGTTTAGTGTCTAAAGAATGTACAGACAGCGAATTGTTTGTGACTTTGGTTGAGCAATTAAACACGCTTGAGCCTTCTGCTCAGACTTCATATTACTTAGGTCGTCTTGCAGAGCAACGCGGTGAGAATGCCAAAGCTTTAGAATATTACGAAGAATCAGCTGAGCGGCAGACTGATCCTGCTGAAAAAGCTAAAGTTTACTACCGTTTAGGTGAAAACTTTAGAGATAAAGGTAACTACCCAAGAGCGCGTACCTATTATCAAAAAGCAGTTGCATCACAACCATCTATGGGTATTGTTTACCTTAGAATAGCTGATATGTATGCTAAGAGTGCTAACAACTGTGGTGACTCAGTATTTAATAAAAGAGCGATCTACTGGTTAGCTGCTGATACTGCTGCCAAAGCCGGTCGTATTGATCCCTCTCTTTCTGACACGGCAAATAAAACTGCTGCAGCTTACAGAGGATTAGCACCAGACCGTACTATGATCTTTAACGCTGGTAATCAGGGAGAACGTATTTCTTTCAACTGTTGGGTTGGTGGAAGTGTAGTAGTGCCAAGCTTATAAGTGAAACAGATTTCAAAACATATAATTCTAAACTTAGTCACAGCATTTGCTGTGACTTTGTTTTTTAGCTGTGGAAATAACGCTGAAAGCATTCAGCAATTTAATCAGCGTTCTGAAGGGCCTTCTGCTGAAGGCGAAGGGGTGCTGCTTAAATATACAGACTCCGGTAAAGTAGTAGCTACCTTAAAAACGCCATTGATCATTGAGTATGGTTTGGCAGATTTTCCCTATGAGGAATTTCCGGAGGGAGTAGAAGTGACTTTTATAGACGATGATAAAAAAGAAAACTACATCACTTCAGATTATGCGATTCGCTACAAACGGTCGGGTCTTATTGATTTGCGTGAAAATGTGGTTTTGATAACAAGTGATTCAACCCGTCTGGATGCATCACAGTTATTCTGGGATCAAAAGGATAAATGGGTGTTTACCGATAAGCCCTATACAATAGAATTTCCTGATGATTCATATAACAAAGGAGATCTTTTCGATAGCAGTGAAGACTTCAAAAATTTTATATCTTTAGATAACCAAAGTCGTATGTACGTACAGGATAGTGCAACATCGGCTCCCAAAGACAGCATAAACTAATGTCTAAGTACTTTAAATATTTCGAATACGCTTATTTATTCTTTGCTGCATTATTCCTTTTTGAAGCCGTAAGAATCTGGAGTGAAGAACCTTCTAAAGCTTATCTTTTTCTATTTTTTGTAGTGGTCGCCGTAGGCATGTATTTTTTTAAGCGCAGGTTTAGAAAAAAATACGAGCAGCGCAATCAAAACTAATTATGGAAACCGAGATACTTATCATTATTGTTTCTTTAATTCTTTCCGCTTTCTTTTCGGGGATGGAAATCGCCTACGTGTCTTCCAATAAAATTCACATAGAGATTGAAAAGAAACAAAATGATCTTATTGCCAAAGTACTTACACGTTTAACGCAGAAACCCTCAAAGTTTATTGCAACTATGCTCGTAGGTAATAATCTCGCACTGGTAGTTTATGCCTATTATATGGGTGCAATTTTACAAAACTGGCTTGAGGTTGCAGATTTTGGTTATCCCTGGCTTACTGCTTTTTTTGTGGAGTTTAGTCTGCTTACTCAGACTCTAATTTCTACACTGGTGGTGCTTATTACTGCGGAATTTTTACCAAAAGTGTTTTTTCAGATTTATGCCAATTCCCTGCTTAAGTTTTTTGCCATCCCGGCTTACCTGTTTTATTTAGCCTTTAGCTTTTTGTCTTCGTTCATCATTTGGATTTCAGATAAAGTACTAAAAAAGTTTTTTAAAACTGAAGGTGACGAGGTGCAGCTGGCATTTACCAAAGTAGAACTGGGAAATTACATTACCGAACAGATCGAGTCTGTAGAAACCAATGAAGAATTAGATTCTGAAATCCAGATATTTCAAAATGCACTGGAGTTTTCAGAAGTGAAATCCCGCGAGGTGATGATACCGCGTACCGAAATGGTGGCAGTAGACCGCGAAGATAGCCTGGCAGAACTCCGAAGTCTTTTTACCGAAACCGGACTCTCCAAGATTTTGGTTTATCAGAATTCGATAGACGATATCGTGGGTTATGTTCATTCGTTTGAGCTTTTTAAAAAGCCAAAAAGTCTGGAGGAAGTTCTGATGCCCGTAATTTTTGTGCCGGAAACGATGCTGGTCAAAGATGTGTTAAGTATTCTGATAAAAAAACGTAAAAGTATCGCAGTGGTTATTGATGAATACGGCGGTACGAGCGGGATGATGACGGTTGAAGATATTGTTGAGGAACTTTTTGGAGAGATTGAAGATGAGCACGACAGCGTTATTCTTATTGAAGAAGAGTTGGGAGAGAATATTTATAAATTTTCAGCTCGTCTTGAGGTAGATTATATTAACGAGACCTACAAATTAGAGCTTCCTGAAGATGAAAACTATGAGACTCTGGGTGGTCTTATTGTTAATCATACCGAGGGTATTCCTGAAGAGAACGACGTTGTAGATATCGAAGGATATCAGTTTCACATTCTTGAAACCACTAACACAAAGATCGAACTTGTTCAGGTTCGGGTGATAGATACAGATTAAGCTCAGAATGCTTTCTTCGAAGGTTTACGACAACGATTTCAGGCTATTTTCGCTAATCTGCCCTCCTGCAGATTTTTATACCTGTATTTTGATTCGATTACATTTTATTTTTTCATTTAAAATGGTATTTTCGCCCACTATTTGACAAACACATAAAAAATGGCAGTTTTAAACAAAATTAGACAGCGGTCTGTATTTCTTATTGCGATTATAGCCTTGGCTTTATTTGCATTTGTACTGGCTGATGTATTTCAAAACGGTGGATTTTCTACCCAGAAATCACAGCGTATAATCGGTTCTGTAAATGGTGAAGACATCGATCAGCAAGAATTTGCGAGCCGTGTTGAAGCGCAGACTGCACGTTACGGTGGTAACATTACAAACACTCAGGCAGTAAATGCAGCCTGGGAAGAAGAATTGCGTCGAATTTTGCTTGACGAGCAATACGAAGAGTTAGGCATCAGCATTGAGCAGGATCGTATTAATGATTTGCTTAAAGAAGCGCTGCAAAACGATCCTAATTTTCAGACAGATGGCGTTTACAGTGAGCAAAAGGTACGTGAGTATATTGCTACATTAAGGTCTACAAATCCTACTATGTACGATCAGTGGGTGGCTTATGAAAAGCAATTGGCCAAGAATGAGCAGCAGCAAATCTATTTTGACCTTGTTAAAGCGGGAATAAACACAAGCTTTAAAGAGGGTAAGATGGCTTATGATATGGAAAACAATCTGCGTAACATCGAGTTTGTACAGGTACCTTACACTTCCATCGCAGACGACGAGGTTTCAGTAACTAAAGATGATATTGAAGCTTACCTGAAAGAGCATAAAGATGCGTATCAAACTGAAGCTTCCCGTAACCTGCGTTATGTGTTGTTTTCTGAGGACGCAACGCTTACCGATGAAGATACAATTAAGTCTTCTGTGGCAAAATTGCTTAATGATCGTTTGGCTTATACAGCTGCTACTAAAACTAACGATACAGTGCGTGGTCTTAACAGAACCGCAAATGTTGAGGATTTTGTAAATGAAAACTCAGATATTCGTTACAATGACAACTTCTTATTTAAAGGTGAATTACCTGTTGAGGTTTCTGATGAACTTTGGGCTTTAAATGAAGGTGATGTTTATGGACCTTATAAAGACAATGGTTTTTACAAAATTTCTAAAGTAGTAGCGGTAACTCAGATTCCAGATTCTGTTCAATCTTCTCACATTCTATTAACCTATCAGGGTCTTCAGAATGCAGGAGCTCAAACGCGTACTAAAGCTGAAGCTAAAGAATTAGCAGACAGCCTTGCAACCGTAATCAAAGCCAGTCCTTCAAAAATGGCCGAACTTGCACCGGAGTATTCAGCAGATGGAAGTAAAGAAAAAGGAGGTGACTTAGGTTATGTAACCAAAGGTCGTTTTGTAAAGCCTTTTAATGACTTTGTATTCAACGGTTCTACAGGTGATGTAGGTGTTGTGGAGTCTCAATACGGGTATCACGTTATCAAAATTGATGATCAAAAAAATAGACAACGTGCGATTAAATTAGCTACCGTTGCTAAAGAAATTACACCTTCTCAGCAAACTATAAACGATGTTTTCAATAAGACAACCAAGTTTCAAATGGCGGTAAGTGAAGACAAAAATGGTTTTGATGAGATTGCCAAAGAAAATAATTATACCGTACGTCCTGTAAATAACGTAAAAGCTCTTGATGAGACTATTCCGGGTCAGGGCAGTCAGCGTGAGATTATTCGTTGGGCTTTTGACGAGGACCGTAAGACCGGTGATGTAAATCGCTTTAACGTGGATGGTGGGTATCTGGTTGTTCAGGTAACAAAAAAGACTGAAAAAGGATTGATGTCGGTAGATGAGGCTTCTCCACGGGTTACTCCTATTCTTCGCAACGAGAAAAAGGCTGCGATGATCAGAGAAAAAATTTCTGGTAATGACCTTAATGCTATCGCCAGTGCTAACGGTGTAAGCGTGCAAACATCAACTGGGGTTAACCTTAAAAACCCAACCCTTGCGGGTGCAGGTACTGAGCCTAAAGTAGTAGGTGTGGCTTTTGGTCTTGAGAAAGGCGAAGTGTCAAAACCTATCGATGGCAATAAAGGAGTTTATGTGGTTAAAGTAACCGAAATTACTCCTGCTCGTGAATTGGATAACTACGCAAGTTTTGCTATTCAAAAACAAAATGCTGACCGCGCCACTGCAAACGGTCGTGTTTACCAGGCATTAAAAGATGCTGCTGATATTGAAGATAAACGTGCTAACGTGTATTAACCATATCATTTGAAATAGAACAAAAAAGAGCCGCATTAGCGGCTCTTTTTTGTTTAGTCTAAAACCATTTCATCAAAAGCTATAATTGTTTGATAACCTTTAGAGCGAAAATAGTCCTGCTCAATATCGCTGCCGGTTGCAAGTATAAAGTCGCCACCCCAGCCTCCAAGGCTTTTAATGCTTCCGGTATAGTCAGAGAAATGCATTTGCTTAATAGGAGTAGTATTTAATGCCCGGCCTATTAGTTGCTCGTGGGCATTAATCAGCATACAAAAACTCGTGAGATCTTCACACTTCAGTAAAGTCTCACTAATACCTGATATTTTGTTTTTGAGAAGTTCCTGCCCGGCTTTAGGTTGATTACGGTAATTAGTTATCGCTTCTCGGCTGTTTTGCTTTTTATTGAGATAAACAAAGAAAAGCTGATCGCTAAATGGAGGATTGAATGTCGTCTGGTAAACCGTGGGCTCTCCTAAACTTTTTTGATATAAAATAGCTGTTTCAGAGCCCGCACAGGCCAAATCGTAACCGCTTCCACCAAAGGTGAGTTCTAGAAGTCTATAAGCATTTACCTGAGCCCATTTTGCCAACATATATACCAATGTCGAAGAAGTGCCCAATCCCCAATTGCGATCAAATTCCAGACGTGTAGTGATTTTAAGTGCCGTTTTTTCTGCAAGAAATTGCGGATTTAATTTTTGAGCAGTTCTTAATAACTGCAAAAGACGTTGTTTTGGGTCTTCCGGGTTTGCGATTTGCGCTTCACTGATTTCATTGTAGGTTAACGTGGTTTCAAACCAAATTTTACCGTCTTTATCCCGGCTTTCCCATAAAATGTCATTCTGGTCACTAGGTTCTATATATAAATGCTGTCCTTTTTTTGTAGGTACAGCTAAGGCCAAAGCACCATCAAGCACCGAATATTCGCCGGTTATTAAAAGTTTTCCGTGTGCGTAAAAATGCAACATCGTTAAGGTTTTTTAGATTCTTGCGGGTGATTTAGTATCCATTTCCGCAGGTTGTAGATTGCTTTTACAGCTTCAGGAGTGGCTGTATTTGCTACGATGACTACAGCCAGATTTCTATCTGTATTAATGAGCGTATGGCAATAATAGGTACCGGCACTTCCGTCGTGATACGAGACTTGAGCTCCGTCATTCAAAGTATTGCCCCAGCCATAGGCATATGGACTTTGCCCAAAATGGAGTAGTTTATATGTTGCTGCTTTAAGATAATTTGATTCGCCGATAAGTCCTTTAAGATTCAATTGAACAAATTTGCTATAGTCAGCCAAATTCATAGAAACATCACCGGCACTAGACATAAAATTGGGTAGTTTATAATCGTGCGTAGGTTCAAGCGCTGTAAGGCTTGCGCCTTCAAACCAGTGTCCCCAGGGGTTTTTGGTTGTTTCTTTATTCGGAAAGCCTACAAACCAGTCCAGATCCAGGTCATCCATTGTTTCTTCAAGAAGTTGGCGGTAGGTTTTGCCACTTGCTTTTTCGAGCATCAATGCTGCTAAAACATAGCCGGCATTTGAATATTCCCCTTTTTTGGCCGGTTTGTCTTTTAAGACGCTTTGAGCGAAAACATATCGGTTATCTGAAGCGGACCCTTTTAAATTTCGAAATTTTGCCAATTCAATCCCCTTTGTATACGCAGGGATAAGAGCCTGGTGACTGAGCAAATCTCCCAGCGTTATTTGATGGTATTCTGCTCCTGCATTGGCTTGAAGTTCTGGAAAAAGCTGAAAGAAAGGTGTTTCGAGCTCTAGTTTTCCTTCTTCAATAAGATGCATGGCCATAAAGGCTGTAATCGCTTTGGTGTTTGAACCTAAATGAAATTTTGCATCGGGGCTTATTTTCTCTTTTTTTCCAAGTATAATCCTTCCGTTTACATAACTGAAAATGGAGTCTGTGGTAATCAGGCTTACTCCAATTGCAGGAATTTGAAATTCCTTTTGAGCCTGCTTTATTTGTTCTTGCAAATCAATTGAAAGTTCCTGAGAGAAGCTTAAAATCGGAGTTAAAACTAAAAGGAGAATGAGCAATTTTTTCATTTTTCTGTTTTTTTGCGCAGAGCTTCAATAAATTGATGCACTGCATTGTGGCTTACCTTGTATGTTTTAAAATAAGTAACGGCTTGTTCTTTTTCGGCCTTTGAGGCTTCAAGTTGATTAAGCATATTCATCAGGTGCATTTTCATATGCCCTTTTTGAATTCCGGTGGTTGTTAGGGATTTAATAGCGCCAAAGTTTTGAGCAAGACCGGCTACGGCTATGATCTCCATAAGTTGGGCTGCGCTTGGGTTGCCTAGTAATTCTAAATTGAGTTTCACGAGTGGATGTAATTTAGTGAGGCCACCCACTGTGCCAAGAGCCAGCGGTATTTCAATCCAAAAACGGAATTGCCCATCTTTAACTTCGGCATGTGTAAGGCTGCTATAGGTTCCTTCTTTAGCGGCATAAGCGTGTGCTCCGGCTTCTATAGCCCTAAAATCGTTGCCCGTGGCCAAAACTACCGCGTCAATTCCATTCATAATGCCTTTATTATGTGTAACGGCACGATAGGGTTCCACTTCCGCGATACGTACTGCCTGAACAAATTTTTCGGCAAATTCCTGCGGGTCAATTCCATCTGCTTCTGAAAGTTCACTTACCGGGCAGCTTACTTCGGCTCGTACCACACAACCGGGAACGTAGTTTGACAGGATGCTCATCACGACTTGCAGCCGGGCATTTTCGGGTTTTGAGGTCCAGGATGCAAAAACGCGTTGCCAGGTTTCGCTCAACTGCTCGAGGCAGGTGTTTATAAAATTAGCGCCCATCGCATCAAGCGTTTCAAAGGTCGCGTGAAGCTGGTAATAGTGATCTAAAGCTTCGGTTTTGTTAATCAGCTGAAGGCCGGTAATACCGCCGCCCCGCTTTTCCATAGATTGGGTAAGTGGTTTTAAGTCTGCTAAAAGTTCTGCCTTGCTGGCTTCAAAAAGCGCCAGAAGTTCAGACTCTTTGCCGGTATACATAAAATGAACCTGACCTATTTTTTCAGTTCCCAGAATTTCAGCTTTAAAACCACCTCGCGACATCCAGAACTTTGCAGCTTTGCTAGCAGCAGCCACTACTGAAGATTCTTCAATGGCCATCGGGATAGCAAAAGTCTTGTTGTTGATGACAAAATTAGGAGCGATGCCCTGAGGGAGGTAATAGTTTGTTATGGTATTTTCTATGAACTCATCGTGTAGTTGCTGAAGGTTTACATCTGTATTCCAGTATTGTTTAAGAATCGCTTCCGCTTTTGGGTTATTGGTTAGAAAGCTTTGCTTGAGCCACTTTATTTTTTCTTCTTTACTCAGCTTTGAAAAGCCTTGAATGGTATTTGACATAATAGGACTGATATTGTTGACCTGCAAAACCTGTGTTGTAACACAAGTTTATGGGAGTGGCAATTTAATTTAAAATACGCTTTTATTGTGCAATTAAGCCTATTCCATTCTGAAAAAATGCCTCACAGTAATCGGGTTGAAAAGCGGTATGATCTTAGTAGTAAATTTTTTTGTGCTGAAATAACCGCAATAAAAACCTTCATTTCATCATTATGAATAGGTATTTAACAAGAGAATTGCGTGTTCTTTAGTTAATTTTTAGTAAAATTAGCGGACTATTTTTAGGCCTGACCAGGTTTGAAACCACGCGCTAAGGTGCGTTTACACTCTTAAATCTTTAATATGTCAATACGAAAAGCAGGTGCCCTGATTTTTTTTCTCCTTGTGGGAGCCGTTTATGCTCAACAAAAACAAATCACCTTAGAAGAAATCTATGACGGTACATTTAGAATGCAATATCTTGATCGATTGCATTCTATGAATAACGGGAAAGAATATGCTGTTCTCAATACTGACCGAAATACAGGAACAAAAACGCTTGATGTTTACAGTTACAAAACCGGCGATAAAGTTTCTACGCTAATCAATTCCAGCGAAATTGAAGGGCTTGATTATTTTATCGGGTACACGTTGAGCGATGATGAGAGTAAGGTGCTTTTGAGTACCAACCTGCGCTCTATTTACCGCCGTTCAAGTCTTGGCGTCTATTATGTCTATGATTTAAAGACCAAAAAGCTCACTAAAGTTGCTGACGAAGCCATTCAGGAGCCCACCTTTTCGCCTGACGCCTCCAAAGTGGCCTATGGGCAGGATAATAACCTATTTGTTAAGAACCTGATGACCGGTGAGACCACTCAGGTTACTACAGATGGTGCCAAAAATAAAATCATAAATGGTATTACAGACTGGGTGTATGAAGAAGAATTTGCCTTTGTGCGCGCTTTTGACTGGAATGCAGACGGAACTAAATTGGCTTACATCCGCTTTGATGAGACCGAGGTGCCTGAATTTTCTATGGATGTTTTTGGTAAGGAATTATATCCTTCTCAAGATGTGTTTAAGTATCCTAAAGCCGGCGAAACCAATGCTACGGTAAGCTTACATATTTATAATCTGGAAGATCAAAAAACTAAGGAAGTTGATCTTTCCGGATTTCAGAATTATTACATCCCACGTCTGGAGTGGACTCCGGATGCCGATGTACTGGCTGTACAAACCACAAATCGAAAGCAAAACGATGTCAACCTGCTTTTTGTAGATGGCGCTTCCGCGAAAGCGAAACTTATTCTGTCTGATACTGACGATGCCTACGTAGATATTACCGATAATCTTACTTTCTTGGATGATAATGAATTTCTCTGGACCAGCGAAAAAGATGGGTGGAATCACATATACCACTATAACAAGGATGGGAAATTAATCAATCAGGTTACTAAAGGTCCCTGGGAAGTAACCAGTTACTATGGTTATGACCCTAAAACCAAGCGGGTGTTTTACCAAAGTTCTGAAAACGGTTCAATCAACAGGGGAGTTTATGCTGTCAAGCTAAATGGTTCAGGTAAAAAAGCACTCAGTGCAGATGCAGGTACCAACTCGGCCAATTTCAGTACCGACTTTACGTATTACATCAACAGTTTTTCAGATGCTTCAACGCCTTATGTGTTTACCTTGCATAGTGCTAAAGACGGAAAACTCATTCGCAAGATTAAAGACAATCAGGCCTTAAAAGATCAGTTTTCTGATTACATAATTTCAGAAAAGGAATTTTTCACCCTTCCCATAAATGGTGAAGAACTCAACGCCTGGATGCTGAAACCTAAAGATTTTGATTCTTCAAAAAAATACCCGGTATTTATGACGCAGTATTCGGGGCCCGGTTCTCAAAGTGTCGCTAACAGCTGGGGTGGCGGTAACGATTATTGGTTTCAGATGCTTGCTCAGGACGGTTATATTATTGTCTGTGTAGATCCTCGTGGAACCGGTTTAAAAGGGCGTGATTTCAAGAAAATGACTCAAAATGAATTGGGTAAATACGAGGTAGAGGATCAGATTGCTGCCGCTCAGAAATTGGGAGAACGTCCTTACATTGATGCAGATCGTATCGGCATCTGGGGATGGAGTTATGGAGGCTTTATGGCATCTAATGCTATATTTCAAGGTGCCGATACTTTCAAAATGGCCATTGCAGTAGCTCCTGTTACCAGCTGGAGGTTTTACGATTCTATTTATACCGAGCGCTATATGACCACACCACAGGAGAACGCCAGTGGTTATGACGAAAACTCACCTATTTCTCACGTAGATAAACTCAAAGGAAAATACTTATTGGTACACGGTAGTGCAGATGATAATGTACATGTACAAAATACAATGCGCCTTATCGAAGCGCTGGTGCAGGCTAATAAACAGTTTGACTGGGCTATTTACCCGGATAAAAATCACGGAATTTATGGTGGTAACACCCGTTTACACCTGTATACTAAAATGACCAATTTTATTAAAGAGAATTTATAATCTATTTCTATGACAGAAGCAACCAGTACATACGACGATCAGCCAACAGTATTTGGCCATCCTAAAGGACTTTTTTATCTCTTTTTTGCGGAGTTGTGGGAGCGTTTCAGCTTTTACGGTATGCGGGCGTTACTTACGCTCTATATGGTTAATGTGATCTTTGAGGCTTTATTAGCCCGGGATTTTGCAGCTGCAGCAGTATACTCTTCTTACGGTTCTTTAGTTTATGCTTCTACAGTAATTGGAGGTAGATTGTCAGATTCCATATTGGGAATGCGCAGTTCTATCTTTTTAGGTGGAATTCTTATGGCTGTTGGTCATTTTGTTCTTGCTATAGAAAACAATCTCGCTTTTTTTCTTGCTCTTGCGTTTATCGTAGTAGGAAATGGATTCTTTAAACCAAATATTTCCACGTTTGTAGGAACCTTGTATGAGGATGGTGACCCTAAAAAGGATTCGGGTTTCACCATTTTTTACATGGGTATAAATATTGGGGGTTTTGTAGCTCCCTTATTGTGTGGTTGGCTAGGTGCAACTTACGGTTGGCATTATGGCTTCGGACTTGCAGGAATAGGTATGTTAACCGGATTGCTGGTCTTCTGGCACGGGATCAGAACTAATGTTTTTGGAGAACGAGGTCACGCTCCGGTTAGAGAAGAATCAAAATCTAAAAAAGTTAGTCCAAAGTTAATTGTGTATGTGCTTTCAGTTCTCGCAGTACCGGTTATCGCGTGGTTGCTTTCTTCCTATAAGCCTCTGGGTGCTGATGGGACATTCTTTGGCGATCAGAATATTGTGAATATAATTTTTAAACTCATAGGAGTTGCCGTTTTAGTCTATCTGGGATATATTATGTATCAGGCTACTTTAGATGAGCGTAAAAAGCTTTTCGTAGCCGTGTTTATCACGCTGTTTATGACTGTATTTTGGGGATTCCATGAGCTCTCAGGTAGCGTAATTACGCTCTTTGCAGCACGTAATGTAAATCTCATTTTAATAGATGCAGCGCAGACAAATGCGCTAAATTCGATGTACATCATTATACTTTCCATACCTATTTCCTTGATGTGGACATACCTTAGCAAAAAGAAAATAAACCCAAGAACTCCTTATAAGTTTGCAATGGGTTTGGCTTTTGCGGGGATAAGCTTTTACATTCTGGCTTTGAGTGGAGGTAGTGCTGATGGTGAAGGAATGGTACCTTTCTCCTATTTGATGATCATGTATTTTTTGATTTCCGTAGGTGAGCTTTTTATGTCTCCAGTTGGTCTTTCTAAGATAACCGATTTATCACCTAAACGCATTGTGGCGTTTATGATGGGTGTATGGTTCTTGTCTTCAGCCTTTGCCTTTCAGATTGTAGGTTTTATAGGGAAAAAATTAGCTATAGAAAGTACTGATAAAAACGTTGGCGGATTGGAAACGATAGGTGTTTATACAGACGGGTTTGAGTTGATCGCCTATTATGCTTTGGGTGCAGCGGTAATTGTACTTATTTTATCACCAATCTTATCTAAGCTAATGGGTAAAGTGCACTAAACCCATATACCTCTATAACTGAATAAAATCAAAGAAGATAAAAATATGACTTCTTCCTCTACAGAACAGTTTTTTAAAAATCCGGTGTTGGGTCATCCCGCCGGATTATTTGTATTGTTTTTTACCGAAATGTGGGAGCGCTTTTCCTATTACGGTATGCGCGCCTTACTCGTTTTATTTTTAACAGCATCACTTTTTGATGAAGGTTGGGCCTGGCCAAGAGAGCACGCGCTCGCACTTTATGGCACCTACACCTCAATGGTATATCTAACACCCATTTTGGGAGGTTACATCGCTGATAAGATGATTGGTTATAGAATGGCTGTAATTCTGGGGGCTTTGTTGATGACTTTAGGTCACGCTTCAATGGCGCTTAACGCACCTTTTGCATTGTATTTGGGGCTTTTTCTACTTATTGCGGGTAATGGATTCTTTAAACCTACTATGACCTCCATCATTTCGCAGATGTATGAAAACCATCAGCATAAAAAAGACGGCGCTTATACCATTTATTATATGGGTGTGAATGCCGGAGCATTTTTGGGTATTTTGCTGTGTGGCTACCTGGGCGAACAATGGGGTTGGCATTGGGGCTTCGGACTGGCAGGGATTTTTATGTTTGCCGGGATGCTTCAGTTTTATTTCTCGCAGGATATTTTTGGAGAAGTTGGTAAAAAGCCCGTAAAAGGGGAAGCTGATGCTACTGCAAATGCAGATCCTTCGGTTAAATTGAATCCTTTTTCGGTACTGGATAAAGCTTTTATAGTGATTAGCGCGGTTATAGGACTGGTGTGGATTATTAATGATCCTATGTCAAAAATTGGAGATGTCAATGTCTTTGACTTTGAAGTGGGAACTCTCTCAGGAAGTAATTTTATGATACTTTTTGCTCTGGCTGTATTTCTCATCTTATTGGTTTCTCGTATAGTACGTTATGCGCCCATAGTGCGTGATCGAATGATTGCGGTTTCTATATTTGCCTTTTTTACCATTTTCTTCTGGGCGGCTTTTGAACAGGCCGGCGGCTCCATGACTATTTTTGCAAATGACTACACAGATCGGGTATTAGAAGGAAGTGCCGGTGCCATTTTCAGAATTGCAAATACCCTAATCACTGTTATTCCGCTTGGGGTAATTACCTGGGTGTTATGGATGTTGTTTAAGCAAACTTTTGACAAGTATAAATGGGCTAATATCATTCTTGGAGCCAGTTTTGTCATCATCTGGGGACTGGTAATCACAATGCTTTACGAGCAATATACAGCAGATGCACCTGAAGTTCCTGCATCCTGGTTTAGCGTATTAAACTCACTGTTTATTATCATTTTTGCGCCACTTTTCTCTAAACTTTGGGAAAGTAAATACAACCCTAGCGTTGCCGTGAAATACGGAGTAGGGCTTATTCTTTTAGGAGTTGGCTTTGCGGCTTTGGCCTATGGATCTAGGGATATTCCGCAAGGTGCAAAAGTGGCTGCTGTAAGTATTATTTGGTTGATTTTGGCCTATTTCTTTCACACAATGGGAGAACTTTGCCTGTCACCGGTAGGACTTTCGTACGTTAGTAAATTAGTGCCGGGCAGAATGATCGCGATGATGTACGGGGTATGGTATCTGGCCATTGCAATAGGTAATAAACTTGCGGGTACAACCGGAGGTATGATCGATACCATTACTGCAGAATATTCACTTTCTACCTTCTTTTTATTATTTTTCTTAATTCCGGGAGGTGCAGGGGTACTAATCATCCTGCTACATCCGTTACTAAAGAAATTGATGCACGGTATTCATTAAAGTGGTCTGCTTTTTGAAATGTGTTGGAAAAACAGAATTATGAGAAAAACAGTTATACTTCTTCTATTAATCGTATTAGGCTCAGCTGCCGGCTTTTCCCAAAAGCAGGGCGAAATTAAATGGATGAGTTTCAACGAGGCTCTTGAAGCTCAGAAAAAAGAACCCCGAAAGATTTTTATGGATGTCTATACAGACTGGTGTGGTCCCTGTAAACTACTTGATCAGAATACCTTTCACAATAAAGATGTAGCGAACTACATCAATAAAAATTACTATGCTGTAAAGTTTAATGCGGAAGGTACAGAGGAAATAGACTATCAGGATTTTGTATATACCAATCCTAACTACAACCCCAATCGTAAAGGTCGAAACAGTCAGCATCTGTTTGCCCATGCTATGAAAATAAATGCCTATCCCAGTGTTGTCTTTTTTGACGAAACCGGAAAACTCATTCAGCCTGTGCCGGGTTATAAAACTCCGCAGCAATTAGAAATTTTCTTAAAAATGGTGCATTCTGATGCGTATAAGAAAATTACTTCCGCAGAGGCCTGGCAGAACTATCAGGAAAATTTTGTGAGCACCTTTAAAGGCTGAAAATATTTTAGTCAATCTTATAAAATCCCTTTTCGTATGTATTATGAAAAGGGATTTCTCGTTTTTTGCAGGTCTCTTCCCAGCGTTTGACATAACTTCTGTAATTGCTTGCGTCTGCTATAATAGTTGCGTTAGGGAAAAGTTGCATTAAGCGGTCGAGATTGATTTTTGGCGATTGGGTGAGCAGAATGTATCCGGGTTGCAATTCTTTCAGCTGATAAATAGCGAGACTATCAACTACTAGCAGCGGTCTATCAGGAGTGTTATAAATGGACTCTAAGCTTTTGGTCCTGATTTCTTTAATCTGTAAGTTTTCCATAAAGCCATTACTGATTTTGGATATATCCGTTTTTTCATCATTCAGGTACAGCAACAAATTGTTTGAACCTTTCACTTGGGCAAGACTTGTTGAACGGTAAGTGTTGAGGATATAGAATTGTTCGTTTTGCTTCAGTTTCAAGGCCAAAAGAGTCAGGGGTAGGAGGGCGCAGACGATCAGAAATCGACTAAGGTTTTTATAATTTATTTTCTGAATAAGCCTGCCTAAAGAGAATGTCAGCAAATAGAGTACAGGAATCAAGATCAACGGAAAATAGATATTTCTGAAAATAAACGGGTCTGCCTGTGAAATGAGCTCAATAAACGAATTAAGCAGTTGAAGGGTGAAGTCGTAAATTTTCATCAAAAAATCAGGTAGAAGATTTAGTGCAGAAAGGCTAAGGATTAAGATTCCATACATGAGAATAAATCCCAAAAATGGAAGCACGACCAGATTAGCGACAAGAAATAATCCTGGAAACTGATGAAAATAATACAGGCTTAAAGGTAAAACGCCCAGTTGTGCAGCAAGACTTACACAAACGAGTTGCCAGTAGTAACGCAGGATTTTGTTTTTAGGAACCCAAAGAACTTCAATTTTTGGATAAAGCCACATTATAAAAGACACGGCCGCGTAGCTCAGTTGAAAGCCCACTTCAAACAAGAGTCTGGGATTTATAAGAAGTAATATCAATGCCGATGCGATCAGCGCGTTATATCCTGAGCGTCGCTGACCGTAAACCAAACCTATTTGTAGAAAGGTAAACATCGTAGCTGCTCTTAATACAGATGGAGACAGACCAGTTAGAATTGCAAATAACCAAATTGCAACAATCACGATTATCAGGCGAAGTAGTCTTGTTTTCCTGGCATTACCTAAGGGTTTGAGTAAGAACTGCACCAACAGCATCAAAATACCCACGTGAAGTCCGGACACAGCCAGAATGTGAATGACACCGGCGTCAACATAGTTTTGTCTGAGCTGTGGAGACAAATCCTGGCGTTCACCTAAAAGTAGCGCATAGGTTATAGCTCTGGAATCAGGGCTGAGGTCGTAGTGATTTAATTTAGATTTGAGGTACGAGCGAATTTGATATGTGCTCAATTTCGAGGCGATCTCTTTCTGGGGAAGGTTTATAAATAAACCGGGCTCCAGCCTGATTTGACCGAAAATGCCTTTGTTCCGGAGGTATTTACCATAGTCAAACTGGTAAGGTGCTTGTAATGGAAATTCAGTTTGTAATGAGGTTTTGACATAAATAATGGTGCCGATCGAGAAGTCGTTAGAATTTATCGATGAATCTTTGGGTATGCTTAGCAGGACTTTACCCGTTGCAATTTTATCATTTACCCGAAGCATCTGTGCTGTAAAACGGGCTTGTGCATTACCCGGAGGAAGTTGCTCTTCTAACTCAAAAACAAAATTATTTTTACTGTTTGCATGGTTCACGTTCAGGTAGTGCTGTTTTGCAAGAAGTGGGTTGCTTATCGTATAAATCAAAAAACCTGTGGAAGCGAATAAAAGAAGGGCAGCCATTCCAGATAAACACGACTTCTTTTGCCGATGTCTAAAATGAATAAGACCAAAGAAGATAAAAGTTGCAGCCTGTGCGAGGAGAATAGAGTTGAGCGAAAATTTATAGAGGCTTCCGAGTGCTATGCCAACTACAAGCCCTATAAGAATTAATAGTAATGAAGTATTTAAGCCTTTCACAAGTAATTTTTAGAATACAAAATCACCTGTTGCTTAAACGGTAGGGCGTACTAAGAACAGTCCCCTTAAATTACTACTTATATTGAAAATTACATAATGCGGCGAGCTTCTATAAAAGCATTGTTCCAATAACCTTCATTCAAAGAAGAAACAATGACTCCCTGAGAGGTAGAAGAGTGGATAAATAGAATCTGACCGGGTAAGACATCGACAACCAGACCTACATGATTGATGTTTTTACTGCGTCTTCCGGTTATAAAGAATAACAAATCACCAGGTATTACTTCATCGGTTTTGATGCGTTTACCCTCTTCAGCAATAGCACGGCTTACTCTGGGGATACTGATGTTTTCTTCTAAAAAAGCCGTGTAAATTAAGCCGCTACAGTCCATCCCTTTAGAGGTAGTGCCGCCATATTTATAGGGCGTACCTTCAAACCGGCGGGCATTACTTATGATATTGTAGCGCAGTTGGTTTTCATCTTCATCTTTAATTTCAGAAAGATAAATGAGTTCATCTCCGGCATCTTCTGAAACTTTGATTTCTTTCCGTTTAGGAGCTTCATACTCTACAGCTCCTATGACCGCAGCGTTAGTTTGGGTTGTTGTTTTACTTCCGCCGCAACCGGTTAAGGCCAGGCAAATGGCGGGTATGATACTATGCTTTATTATTCTGTTTCTCTTCATATAGAAGCAAATCTTCCTTTATTGACGGCGCCAAAGTGAAAAATATTCCTTCGCCTGTCTGATAATTTTAAATAATCTCAGGTTTATACCTCGTAGGCTTAGTTCGGTATTTTTTATTTTTTTAAACTTTTATATATCAATTGAGCTGTATTCCTACTGGCTCCAGAACCTCCCAGCTTTTTCTCGAGTTCGAAATATTCGTGAAATAATTGTTTCCGCTTTTCCTCATCAAGAATAGTGGTTAACGCCACTTTCAGCGATTTGGTATTAAAATCGGTTTGAATCAATTCTTTTACCACTTCTTTATTCATAATGAGGTTTACTAGCGAAATATACTTGAGATTAATCACCCGCTTTGCAATCTCGTATGAAATCCTTCCGCCCTTATAACAAACTACTTCAGGAACTTTAAATAGTGCCGTTTCGAGTGTGGCTGTGCCCGAAGTAACTAATGCTGCGCTGGCCACGTCCAGAAGATTATAGGTCTCATTCATCACAATGTGCACGCGGTTTTTCTTTAAAAACGGCTCGTAAAATTCGAGATCCTGACTGGGAGCGCCAGCTATTACAAACTGATAGTCTTTAAAATCACCGGTAATGCTGAGCATACCTTCAAGCATTTTCTGTATTTCCTGCTTACGACTTCCCGGTAATAGAGCAATTATAGGTCGCTCATCCAAGTCGTTCTTTTTGCGGAAGGTTTTAGGGGCTATGGGTTCGCGGGCCTGAATCGCATCGAGTAAAGGATGGCCCACAAAATGAACGGGAAACTGATGTTTCTTTTCGTAAAATTCTTTTTCAAAAGGCAGAATCACAAAGAGTTCATCTACATCTCGCTTTATGTCTTTAATTCGGCCTTCTTTCCAGGCCCAGATTTGAGGCGAAATATAGTAGTAGTTTTTAAATCCCTGAACGCGTGCCCATTTCGCTATGCGTAAATTGAAACCCGGGTAATCAATATAAATGATTACGTCAGGTTGATAGGCAAGAATGTCTTTTTTACAAAATGCCAGATTTTTAAAAATAGTTCTGATGTTCAGCAATACTTCGAGAAAACCCATAAACGCCAGATCGCGGTAGTGTTTTACCAAAGTACCGCCTTGCTGCTGCATCAAATCCCCACCCCAAAACCGGAATTCGGCCTCGGGATCTTCTTTTTTAAGGGCCTTCATCAGGTTTGAGGCGTGTAAATCGCCACTCGCTTCGCCTGCTATGATGTAGTACTTCACATTTTGATTTTTAAAGATTTTCGCAAAGCGAAAAGACTAAGGATTGAGATTCCAGGAGTTTAATTCTTTGATAAAACGGTGTGCAGTCAGATCAAATTGTACCGGCACCACCGAAACATATCCGTTTGCCAAAGCCCACTCATCAGTATCTTCCCCTTCGTCGTGATTTACAAACTCACCACTTAGCCAGTAATAATCGCGTCCCATAGGGTTTGTACGTTTATCAAAATCCTCGACCCATTGTGCATTGGCTTGCCTTCCCACTTTGATCCCACGTATTTCACTGGCTCTAAGCTTTGGGATGTTTACGTTGAGAACCACTCCTTTTGGAAGTCCGTTTTCTAAAACCTGACTGGTGATGCGTTTTATAAACGTATCGCAATGGGAAAAATCAGCATCTATAGAATAGTCAAGCAACGAGAATCCTATTGCCGGAATACCCTCAACACCGGCTTCTACAGCGGCGCTCATTGTACCGCTATAAATTACGTTTATAGACGAGTTAGAACCGTGATTGATGCCACTTACGCAGATGTCGGGTTTGCGGTGCATGATTTCCTGTACGGCAATCTTGACACAATCTGCCGGCGTACCTGAGCATTTATATTCCTTGTGGTCAGCATCCTGAAATTCACGTACCGGATCACAATAAATGGTGTCATTTACAGTTATAGCGTGACCCATTCCGCTTTGCGGACTGTCTGGCGCTACCACAATAACGTCACCCAGTTCTTTCATTATGCTGATGAGTTTACGAATACCCGGTGCTGTGATGCCGTCGTCGTTAGTTATTAAGATAAGCGGTTTTTGAGCTGTCATTAAATTTTTGCTTTCTGCTGCTAAAATACTAAATTACGTGGCCTTTGGCGAGCCTGCAGTTTAACAAATAATTACCGCATAATACTGGCCGTGGCACGGTTTTTAATGTAGATTGCTAGTAAAAGAATAAAATGCTTAGAATTATGATAAAGAATGCAAAAGTACTTGTTTTAGCCTTACTTCTTGGGGCTGCTTCGTGTAGTTTCACGACAAATTCTGAAGACCCTGGTAAAGATAAAGTACTTATAAGTCTTATTTCTTATGTGCTGGAGAAAGGCCATTACGATGCAAAAGACTTTGATGATGAATTTTCTGAGCAGGTGTTTAACGACTTTATAACGGCTTTAGACCCGCTTAAGCGTTATTTCCTTGCAAGTGATATTAAGGAATTTGAAGTTTATAAAGATCAAATTGATGATCAAATCCGTAAAGAAGACATCACCTTTTTTGATATGGCTTACACGCGTCTGAGAGAGCGTATGGAAGAATCTAAGAAGATTTATGAAGAAGTACTTGATAAACCTTTTGATTACACGGAAGAAGATTCTATTGATACCGACTATGAGAATGTAGCTTATGCTAAAAACCGCAAAGAGCTTAAAGAGCGTTGGGAAAACCAATTGAAGTTTAGCGCTATTGGCACCTATTACGACCGTATTCAGGAAGAGGATAAGAAAGCCAAAGATTCTACAGGTTATACCTTAATGTCAAATGAAGCGCTTGAGGAAGAAGCCCGTAAAACCACAAAAGACTCGTATGCAGAGTATTTTGAGTTTGCAGACGAGTTAGATCGTGATGATTACTTTTCGGTTTACATCAATTCTATAGTAGAAGAATTTGACCCGCACACCACGTATTTTGCTCCGGTTGATAAAGACCGTTTTGATATGCAAATGAGCGGTCAGTTTCAGGGTATTGGTGCACGTTTACAGAAAAAAAGTAACGAAATCAGCATTACTGAAATTATTTCCGGAGGTCCTGCCTGGAGAGGTGAACAACTTGAAGAAGGTGATATTATACTAAAAGTAAAACAACAGGATGAAGATGTAGCGACCAGTGTTGTTGGGATGCGTCTGGATGATGCAGTTGAACTGATCAAAGGTCCTAAAGGAACTGTGGTTACTTTAAATGTTAAGAAGAAAGACGGAACAATTCGCAATGTTGCCATTACTCGTGATGTTGTTGAATTGGAAGAAACGTACGCCAAGACTACCACAGTAGAGAAAGAAGGGCGTAAGTATGGAGTGATCAATCTGCCCAAGTTTTATTTTGATATGCAGAACGCAAATCAGCGTAATGCCGCTACCGATGTGAAGCAGGAAATATTAAGACTTCAAGACGAAGGTGCTGAAGGTTTGGTTATCGATTTGCGAAGCAACGGCGGAGGCTCTCTGTCAACAGTTGTAGATATTGCCGGCTTGTTTATTAAAGAAGGTCCGGTAGTACAGGTTAAATCTAATGGAGCAGATAGTGAGATTCTAAAAGATAAAGACCCCAATATTTTATGGGATAAGCCTTTAGTGATTCTGGTTAACGAAATCAGTGCTTCTGCTAGTGAAATTCTGGCTGCAGCTATGCAGGACTACAAACGTGCTGTTATTATAGGTAGCAAGCAAACTTACGGAAAAGGAACGGTACAAAATGTTTACGATCTCAACCGTTGGTTGCGTCAAAATGACCTTGGCGATATGGGAGCATTAAAAATTACTACCCAAAAGTTTTATCGAATCAATGGAGGTTCTACTCAGCTTGAGGGTGTGAAGAGTGATGTTGTGGTGCCAGACCGCTACAGCTATATTGATATAGGCGAGAAAGATTTAGAGAACCCATTACCCTGGGATAAGATAGCGCCAGCAGATTACAAAGTATGGGATGGCTATATTGACTATGAGCAAACCATCAATAATAGTAATGCCCGTATGTCGCAAAATGAGCAACTGCAGTTGATTGAAGAAAATGCTAAATGGATAAAGAGTAAGCAGGACGATTCAGTATGGCCATTAAATTTGGAGCAATATGCTGCTAAAGTTGAGCAAAGCGAAGCTGAAGCTAAACGTTTTGATGCCCTTAGAGATTATAAAACTGATCTGGTTTATAAATCTCTACCCTATGAATTAAAAGAATTTCAAAAAGATACCGTACTTAAGGAGAAGCGTCAGCGTTGGCATGAAGAGTTGGCTAAAGATGTATATATGGAAGAAGCCATCAACGTGCTTGAAGACCTTAAAATCAATAACATTAGAAGAGGAAAGCTGGCAGATGTCAGAGATTAAACAGAAAAAGGATATTCTCATTCTTTTCTAATCCAGGCTCAGGCAGTGAGTGATTTATGGCAGAAAAATCCAGTTCATTAACTCAATTAGCGCTCCAGAAATTCAAACGAAATTTCTGGGGCGTTTTGAGTTTTATATACATCGTACTTTGCGGTCTTGTCGCGCTTTTCGCCTATGCTTTGGCGCCAGATGATACCCAGAACGCAAACCAGATGCACCTTTCTATTCATTCTAAAAAGCCCGGATTTGAAGTGAAAATGTTAACTGTGCCGGGTCCTGATCCTGCAAAACAATCCTTTATCAGCCAATTATTTTTGGGCGAAAAAAATGCAGACACCGAAATTCCGATTAATTCATTTCGTTTAACAAAAAACGAAATAGAGTATGTGCCTTATAGCGAAGAGGGAGCAGGTGAACTGACTAAGGCAATAGCCTATGATGATTTTGACTTGAAAGGACCAATTGATTCTTCGGCTTTTGAACAGGATTTTGTTTCAGAAAAAACCTTTATTCTGGGAACTGATAAGTATGGAAGAGATCTTCTAAGCAGAATGCTCATAGGAACACGTATTTCGTTTAGTATTGGTTTTGTGGCTGTATTGATTTCGTTACTTATAGGAATCTTTATGGGTGCAATTGGCGGGTACTTTGGTGGAAAAATTGATGCTCTCGTAATGTGGATCATTAACGTAACCTGGTCTATACCTACTTTGCTATTGGTCATAGCCATCACTTTGGCACTGGGTAAAGGCTTTTGGCAGGTTTTTATAGCTGTAGGCCTTACAATGTGGGTTGAAGTTGCACGTGTAGTGCGGGGGCAGGTTTTGAGTGTTAAAGAAGCTCAGTATGTCACAGCGGCACGTGCGCTTGGATATAGGGATATGCGCATATTATTTCGGCATATACTGCCTAACATACTGGCTCCGGTTATTGTAATTAGTGCAGCAAACTTTGCAAGTGCGATTTTAATTGAAAGTGGGCTTAGCTTTTTGGGCATTGGAGCACAACCACCCATTCCCAGTTGGGGAGCAATGATTAAAGACCACTACTCCTATATTATTTTAGGCAAAGCTTATCTGGCTATTATTCCAGGCCTTGCCATTATGAGTCTGGTTATGGCGTTCATGCTTATGGGTAATGCGTTGCGTGACGCGCTTGATGTAAAAGGAATCAACTAAGATGAAACGAAAATATACCTATCCGCTGCTGATGATGATTGCAGTGACGCTTATTTTTTTGGTAGATAAATATCTGGATGCTCAGGAAAAACAGAAGTATGTTGAAGCTGCGACCAGCGTAAAGTCTGAAGATCTTGATTTTTATCTGCCGGCTTCTACTTCAAACCAGATCATTCATCATGAGTACTATACGCTTGAGTATAATGAAGAGGCTGAGCAGGCCACCTGGGTAGCATATAGGCTTACTAAAGATCAACTTGTAGATTCAGAACTGAGTCGTCCTTATTTTGAGGTTGATCCTGCTGTAAAAACGGGTGCTGCGAACTGGCGCAATTATAAAAACAGCGGCTATGACAGGGGACATCTGTGTCCAGCAGGTGACCGGCGATTTAGTACTCAGGCTTATGATGAAACTTTTTTGACCAGCAACATCAGTCCGCAGTTGCATGACTTTAACGGCGGCGTTTGGAACCGTCTGGAAAATCAGGTACGAGACTGGGCACGACGTTATGGCGAAATTACCCTAATTACAGGAGGTGTATTGAATAAGCCCCTGGCGAAAATCGGGGAGGAAGAAGTTTATGTCCCTTCAGCATTCTATAAAATTTTGATTCGAAAAGAAGGTTCAGGATATAAAGCGCTTGCTTTTTTAATTCCGCATAGCGAAAGCGATACAGATTTGAGAACCTTTGCAGTTTCTATAGATGAGGTTGAAAAACGTACACAAATTGATTTTTTTCCGCAGATCGAAGATTCCGTCGAAGATAAACTGGAAGCTGCAGTCATTTTGAAAGATTGGAAGTTTTAATCTTGGTCTAAAGTTTTTTGCACAAAATCTTACCAGTCGTTAACCCGGTTACTATCCAGTTTTACAAAAATAAACAGTAAAATAGTAAAGCCCCACAACGATGAACCGCCATAACTGAAAAAGGGCAGCGGGATACCCACGGTAGGCAATACCCCGGTTACCATACCAATATTAACCAGAAAGTGGATAAAGAGTATTCCAGCCAAGCTATAGCCGTAAATACGACTAAACTGGCTCTTCTGTCGCTCAGCAAGCATAATAATTCGCAGCATAAGGCCTACAAAAAGAAAAATGACCAGGGTACTGCCTACAAACCCCCATTCTTCACCTACTGTACTAAAAATATAATCGGTTTGCTGCTCGGGAACAAAGTCGCCTTTAGTTTGTGTTCCTTTCAGAAACCCTTTACCAAATAAGCCCCCGTTACCAATTGCAATCTCAGACTGGTAGGTATTGTAGCCTATACTTTTCATATCGACATCTTTTCCCAGTACCACATTAAAACGGTCGCGGTGACGCTGCTCAAATACATTTTGAAAGATATAATCAACCGAAAAAACAAAGAGCATAGCCACTATCGGTAATATGTAATACAGTCGTTTACCGAATCGCTTTTTGCGATTCATAATGAGTAGAAATACCGCTATCGCCAAAATTCCGGCGATGACATAATAGTGGCCAAAAGCTAATGTAAGGATAAAAAGCCCCACCACAACAGAGCCAATAATCAGGTAAATCCCAGAAAGTCCTTCCCGATATAAGGGGAAGAAAAAGGCAGCATAAACCAATGCACTACCGGGGTCAGGTTGCGGAATAATACAAATTGCCGGCAGAGCAATAATCACAAAGGCCCTAAGCTGGTGCACAAATGATTTTACGTCGGTTTGAATATCACTCAGGTATTTTGCTAGAGCTAAGGCTGTTGCAGCTTTGGCAAATTCACTGGGTTGCAGACCAAAGCTTCCAAAACCATACCAACTTGTAGCACCTGAAATTGTTTTTCCGAAGACGAAAAGCCCCAGCAGTGATAGAATGGAAACTACATAAATAATACTGGCAAAGCGTTCAAAGAATTTGGCTTCCAGCGAAAGTATAAATACAATTAAGACAATGCTCAATCCTATGAAAAGCAACTGCTTCGCATAAAGATTACCCATATCTAGAAAATCATAGGTTTCGGTAGGATCTATCGATGCCGAAACAATATTTACCCATCCAATACCTACTAAAGCAAGATATAATAGAATGATTAACCAGTCAAAAGTTCCGCGGTTGCGCGTATTTATAGCCATTAAAGTTTGGGCTTTTCGGGTACTCCACTTAATTTTTTACCGTCATTGATGTAGAAGGGCTCACCACTTAAAGGTTTAGCATACTCCTCTTCTAGACTGTGGGTAAGCACCCAATCTTCAAGGTCAGTTCTGGTAATTTCACCCTTGATGTGTTTTTCAATCATTAAACTGGCGATTTTACCTGCATAACGAGATCCCCAATATCCATTTTCTACGAAAACAGCAATAGCGATTTGTGGATTATCCTTTGGTGCAAAAGCGACAAATATAGAATGGTCTGTAAGCTGCTCGCGCTCGCCATTAATTTTGGTATAGTTTTCTGCAGTTCCGGTTTTACCACAAATTTCAATGTCAGGAATGCGTACAGCCGAAGCCGTACCGTAGTTGTATACATCATTCATTCCCTGAACAACAGGCTCAAAATTGGCTGGGTCAATTGTAGTAATGTTTTTGGTACGGTATTCTTCAGGTATTTGCTTTTCATCTCCTTCAATACTTTTAATAATATGCGGCGTGTAGTACCAGCCTCGATTTGCAATTGCTGCGGTCACGTTAGCCAGTTGAATAGGTGTGGTAATGACTTCACCCTGACCAATGGAGTTCGAAATTGTTGCGGTACTGTACCATTTGTACTCCGGATATTTATACATTCTGTTGTAAAACTTTCCTTCTGGTATAAACCCGGGGCGACCGATTGGTAAATCGGTTCCCATAAAGTCACCTAAGCCAAAACTGGCCAAATGATTATTCCAAACGTCCATTCCTTCCTGCGGGGTGTCGTATTTTTCGATTACTCTTCGGTACACATTAGCAAAATAGGCATTACACGAGTTGGCAATACCCGGAATCATACTGAGTGGTGAGGGATGGTGATGGCAGCCCAGTTTTCTTCCCCTTCCATAAGAATAACCGCCATAACAAGAAAAACTCTCCTGAGTATTCACAACACCTTCCTGCAATGCAATAAGCGCATTTAAGGTTTTAAAAGGAGATCCGGGTGGATATTCTCCTTGTAGGCCCCGGTCAAACAGTGGTTTGGAAATCGTATCGTACCAAAGTCTGGTGAAATTTTTAGAACGCTCACGTCCTACTAGCAGCGCGGGATCGTAGTTAGGAGCAGATACCAGAGCTAAAATTTCACCGGTCGCTGGTTCAATAGCAATTATTCCGCCACGTTTATTAATCATCAACTCTTCACCATAGCGTTGTAAAGCCGCATCTACTGTGAGGGTAATGTCTTTTCCGGGTTGAGGCAACGTATCCAGACTTCCGTTTTTGTAAGGGCCAATGTCGCGGTTAAAGCGGTCTTTTTGAATATACTTTACACCCTTAACGCCTCTTAAAACTTCTTCGTATTGTTTTTCAACTCCGGTTCTTCCCTTAAGGTCACCCGATTGATAGTAGGGATTTGCCTCGATATCTGAGTGATTAACTTCTGCTATATAACCTAAAAAGTTGGCTCCAAAATCAATCTGATAATCCCGTAACGAGCGTTTTTGAATATAGAAACCCTCGTATTTGCGCATTTTTTCCTGTAAATAGGCATATTCAGACTTGGTAAGCTGAGGTATGACAATTGATGGAAGCCTTGGAGAATAAACCCTTGCTTTTTCAAGACGCGTTACCAAAGCATCTTTGGTCATCTTAAGCATTTGACAAAGTTCAAGCGTATCAAACGGTTCAACCTCTCTGGGTATTACCATTACATCATAAGATGGCTGGTTGCTTACCAGCAGTTCGCCATCTCGATCATAAATATGTCCGCGTTGGGGATAGTCAAACGTACGCTTGATGGCATTGTTCTCAGACAGACCGGCATAGGATGTATTTAGAATTTGTAAATAGAATAGCCTTCCGGTGAACAAAAGACCAGAAACCAATACAACAGAAAATAGCAGTATTCTTCTCATTTACGTTTAAAGCTAAAAAGAGTGATAAAAAGCATGCAGAGCAAAAGTGTAAATGCTCCACTGAACAACGTCTTCTTAAGTATATAGATTATATCTGAAAAGTTAAAACTTTCGAGAGAAAAAAGAATGAGATGATGGGTAAATATCATAATGCTTGCAAACAGCAGTCTTTCGCCGTAGGCAGCGGTTGAAACTTTAACGGCATTGTACTCGTAAGCAATACCAAAAATCGATTGCAAAATCCAGGGTCTCAGGTATGCGATCGTCACACAAGCAGCGGCGTGCATCCCGCCACTATTTGAAAACATATCTACACTCAAACCCAGTAAAAAACTCGTAAAAAGAAGCAGTGCGCGGTTATCGCCAATGGGGAAAAGTAAAATAAACAGGACATACGGGTAGGGGTTGATATAGCCCAAAAAATCTATTTTATTAAACAGGGTAATCTGTGCTAAAACAAGCACGATAAAGCGTAAGATGTTACGTAAAATGCTATTGCTCATCTCGGGTTTCCTGTTCTAAAGTTTGTATCTCCTCCCGGTCCAGATTCTCAATAACGTATACGTGCCCCACATTAGTCATATCGTTAAACAATTGCACTTTAATGCTGTAAAAGTTTTCGGTGGGGTCCAGTGCGTATTCTGCGATCGTTCCAATACCAATTCCTTCCGGAAAAATAGTTGATTTTCCTCCTGTGACGATGGTGTCGCCCTGCTTGACTGGAGCTTTAGACTGCACATCAATAAAGTCTACCAAGTTGGGGTCTCCGCCCTTCCAGACCAAAATGCCGAAGTGGTTGCTCTTTTTTAATTTGGCATTTATCTGCGAGTTGCTATTAAGAATACTCATCACCGTTGCATAGCCCGGAGAAACACGATCTACAATACCCACAATTCCTTTGCTGGTAATTACACCAAGATCTTGCTTAATCCCATAATTTCGGCCTGCTTTTAACGTAAGAAAATTGTCTTTGTGCGAATAATTGTTATTGATAACCTTTGCAGTGGTTATTTGAAATCTGGAGTCAAAACTTGTGGTGTCTATTTCCTGCGAAATACTGTCACGGGTATTTAAAAGAAGTTGTCTAAGCTTGCTGTTTTCCGCAACGAGTTGTTCGTTATGGATTTTAAGGTCAAAATAAGACGAAATATTATCAATACCTGTAAAAATTCCTCCACTTAGAAAATTTGCCGAATTGACAAATTTACTGCGGTGATAGGAGTGCGACTGAACCGTAAAAACAAGGGATAAAAACAGCAAAAATGCAAATAGCAGAAAGTTTCTATACTTGATTAGAAAATTGACAATTTGCTGCATGAATCACAATCCTGTTATTTGATGAGTACGCTCTTAAATTTATTCAGGTTCTTGAGCGTGATACCGGTACCTCTTACTACGGCACGAAGCGGATCTTCTGCGATATAAACCGGTAAATCGGTCTTCTGAGATAAACGCTTGTCCAAACCGCGTAACATACTACCACCACCTGCCAGGTAGATACCTGTATTATAGATATCTGCTGCAAGTTCAGGGGGAGTTTGAGATAAGGTTTCCATAACCGCGTCTTCGATACGCAGAATTGATTTATCTAAAGCCTTGGCAATCTCACGATAAGAAATAGAAACCTGTTTGGGTTTACCGGTAAGCAAATCACGTCCCTGTACGCTCATATCTTCTGGCGGAACTTCTAAATCTTCAGTAGCTGCACCTATTTGAATTTTAATCTTTTCTGCACTGCGTTCCCCAACATAAAGGTTGTGCTGGGTGCGCATATAATAGATGATGTCATTGGTGAATACATCTCCTGCAATCTTGACCGACTTATCGCAAACAATTCCACCTAGAGCAATAACTGCAATCTCGGTAGTTCCTCCACCTATATCCACAATCATATTTCCTTTAGGCTGCATAATGTCAACGCCTATACCTATAGCTGCAGCCATAGGCTCGTGAATCAAATAAACCTCTTTGCCGTTTACACGCTCGGCACTTTCTTTGACCGCGCGCATTTCAACCTCTGTAATCCCGGAAGGAATACAAATTACCATACGCAGGGCAGGAGCAAACAGGCGCTTTTTAAGAGCAGGAATCTCTTTAATAAACATACTCATCATCTGCTCACTCGCGTCAAAATCTGCGATCACCCCATCTTTAAGTGGACGGATGGTTTTGATATTTTCATGGGTTTTTCCCTGCATCATTGCGGCATCTTTACCGGCAGCAATAATTTTATTGCTTACCCGGTCCCGGGCAACAATAGACGGACTGTCAACCACAACTTTGTCGTTGTGAATGATGAGGGTGTTTGCGGTACCAAGATCTATCGCTATTTCTTCGGTAAGAAAATCAAAAAAGCCCATAAGCTAGTAGGTAATTAGGGAGGTTAGGTGCTAAAAGGTTAATCTTTAAATGTACTTAAAAAATACGGTTTTATTAATGTTTAAAATGTCTCGTTCCAGTCATTACCATCGCAACATCGTGCTCATTGCAATAATCAATACTCAATTGATCTTTTATGGAACCACCCGGTTGAATCACTGCTGTAATTCCTGCTTTATCTGCAAGTTCCACACAATCCGGAAACGGGAAAAATGCGTCACTTGCCATTACAGCTCCCTTAAGGTCAAAACCAAAAGATGTTGCCTTTTCAACAGCCTGACGCAAGGCGTCAACCCGTGAAGTCTGCCCGGTACCACTGGCAAAAAGTTGTTTGCCTTTTGCAAAAACAATGGTGTTAGACTTGGTGTGTTTGCAAATTTTTGAAGCAAATACTAAGTCAGTTAACTCTTTAACTGTGGGTTTATTGTTTGTTACCGTCTTAAGATCTTTAAGACTGTCTGTAATATGATCTTTATCCTGAACAAGTACACCGTTTAAACAACTGCGCACCTGATCTTTAGGAAGGTCAACCGGCTTCTGAATGAGCAGCACCCGATTTTTCTTTCCTTTTAAAATTTCTAAAGCATCGGCAGAATAAGAAGGCGCAATAACTACCTCGCAAAATAATTTGTGAATTTCTTCTGCGGTATCCTTATCGATTTCTTTATTAGCTATTAAAATTCCTCCAAATGCCGACACCGGGTCTCCTGCCAAAGCATCAACGTATGCCTGATGCAAAGTTGGGCGTTGCGCCACACCACAAGCGTTATTGTGCTTCAGGATAGCAAAGGTTGGGTTCTCATCTTTAAATTCAGCCATCAGGTTTACGGCAGCATCTACATCAAGTAGGTTGTTATAAGAAAGCTCTTTGCCGTGTAGTTGTTCAAACATAGCGTCAAAATCCCCGTAAAAAGTACCCTGCTGGTGCGGATTTTCACCGTAACGCAATGTTTTACCCTGGGTATAACTGGCTTTATAAACCGTTTCTTCTTCATTAAAATAGTTGAAGATAGCCGTATCATAATGTGATGAAACATTAAAGGCTTTTGCTGCAAAACGCTTGCGATCTGCCAGGGTAGTTGTTCCCTCATTTGTAGAAATAAGTTCTAAGACTTCTTCATAATCTTCAACTGAAGAAACGCAAAGCGTGTCTTTAAAATTTTTAGCCGCAGCACGGATGAGTGAAATACCACCAATGTCAATTTTTTCTACGATATCCTGCTCTGAAGCTCCTGAGGCTACTGTTTTCTCAAAAGGATATAAGTCTACGATTACAATATCCAATTGTGGGATTTCATATTCTTCCATCTCGGCAACATCACCCTCGTGGTCCTGACGGTTCAGGATTCCGCCGAAGATTTTAGGATGTAGTGTTTTAACTCTTCCGCCCAGAATAGAAGGGTAGGATGTGATGTCTTCAACGGGCACGACAGGGATATCTAAGTCCCGTATAAATTTTTCGGTTCCTCCTGTAGAATAAAGCGTTATGCCAAGTTCATGAAATTTTTTGATAAGCGGTTCAAGACCTTCTTTGCTAAAAACGGAAACCAGGGCTGCTTTGGCCTGAATAGGAGTACTCATAAGAAAAATTTATTTTGGGTGCAAAAGTATGAATTTAAGCACTAAAACATCACGCATATTTTTGTATTTTCTCGGTATAATTTGTAACGCTGAATGGTCTTTTGCGTCATACAGGCATTATAATTTAGTCTTTGTTATGCTAATTTACCTCAGGGTTTTAAAAGAGAGTCTGGCATTTGCGGTCAACGCATTGCGTAACAATAAGTTGCGCACCTTGTTGTCTTTGCTTGGAGTAACTATTGGTATCTTTTCGATTATTGGGGTACTGGCTGCAGTAGATTCCCTCAAGCAGGAAATTAAAGGCAGTCTTTCTTCGCTTGATAACAGCACGATTATTTTAATGCGTTTTTCATTTGGGCCCACAGATATTCCAAAGTGGAAGCGGGAGCAATTTCCGGATGTAACCTATGAGGAGTATCAGTTTATAAGCCGAAATGTACCTGATGTGGAAGCAGCTTCTTTTAGTCTCAATGTACCAGCAGAATCTATAAAATTTGGAGACAAACTTGTTACGGGAGTAAATATTGCACCGGTTACTGACGGGTATTATAATATAGAGGCTTTGCAACTGGCAGAAGGACGCTTTTTTAATGAGGCTGAATCCAACAGCGGTTCTAATGTGATTGTACTTGGGGATGAGATTGCCGAAGGCTTATTTGGAGGCTTAGATCCTATAGGGAAGCAAGTGCGCCTTTACGGACAACGATTCTCAGTTATTGGGGTTTTGGAAAAGGAAGGGAATAGTATTTTCGGGCCTTCTAAAGATGGAGCGGTGATTGTGCCGGTAAATGTGGTGCGCCGTATTTATGGAAGCAATAATAAAGCGGCATTTCCACAGATCGTAATCAAGCCCGAATCTGGTATTGATGTAGCCGAATTTAATGCCATTCTTGCACAACGCTTACGTCAGTATCGCGGTTTAAAGACAGATGAAGTCAATAACTTCTTTATCAATCAGCTTTCTGGCTTCACTGATTTTATAGATAACATTACTGGTACTATGTCAACCATTGGTGGATTTATAGGTCTCTTCTCCCTGCTGGTTGGTGGCTTTGGTATTGCCAATATTATGTTTGTAAGCGTTAAGGAGCGTACCAACCTTATCGGAATTCAAAAAGCACTTGGAGCTAAAAACCGATTTATTTTACTTCAATTTTTATTTGAATCGATTATCCTGGCAGCCATTGGTGGATTAATCGGTCTTGGGCTGGTTTGGATTATTACTATTATACTCTCACAGTTTACCGGAAGCTTTGAGTTTGTACTTTCGGCTACCAATATTTTTTATGGCTTGTTTAGCTCTGTTCTTATTGGTTTAATTGCCGGGATTGTACCTGCCTTTATGGCTTCACGTTTAGACCCCGTTGAGGCGATTAGGACGGGGATGTAAACTTACAAGTCGAGGAGCACTCTATAATAATAAGGAGAATCAAGATTTTCAGATGTTGCACCGTCAAATTCAACATTTTTGATTTCTAAAACGATACAACAGTCACGAGATGATGTTATTTCTTTTGAATCGAAGCTTATATTCAAAATAGCTTCACCAAAGCTTTGAAGCTGATATTCAAATTTTTGAAAATCTCGATTTTCTCGGTTTGAACTTATGAATATAATATTGTCTGTATTCAGGTAGAATGTAACTTCACTTTGGTCTGATGTGCGAATAAGTTTGAGGTTTTCGGCATTCAGTGTATTATTGGATAATAAGTTTTCCTTAGTGTTTTGATCAACAAGATCTAAAGCGATAGAATAGCTAAAGCAGGATACTGCTGAGCAAATCATTTCTTGATTCTCATCAACATCATCATTGTTACAGCTTAAAATAGACAGGCTCAACGCCAGCAAAATAAAAAATCTCATAATGGTTAGTTTATTATGAGATGTGTTTTATTAAAAAGGTTGCGTGGTTTTAGCTTAAGATTTCTGCAACCTGCTGATTTACCCATTCTAAAAAGCGCTCGTCAGCTTCTGTAAACGGGTCAGGGGTATTTGAATCTATATCGATTTGACCCATGTTTTCGCCATTAACGAATAGTGGAATAACGATCTCAGCTTTAACCGTGATGCTACACGCAATGTAATTATCCTGTGCTTTCACATCAGGCACCACGAAGTTTTGATTAGAAACCGCAACCTGACCACAAATACCTTTTCCAAAGGGAATTATCGTATGATCTGTAGGTTCACCGGCATAGGAGCTCAATTTAAGTTCATCTTTATCTCCATTTTTAAAATAGAAACCTACCCAATCGTAATAATCGACTTCAGCACGTAAAAGCGTACAAAGCTCTTCAAGTCGGTGCTCCACCGAAAGCTTATCTTGTTGCAGAATAGTTGATACTTGTGATTTTAGAGCTTCAAAAGTCATTTTTCTTGTATTTTAGGGTGGTTTTAAACCTGTTTTTAGTGCTTCAATTGATTCGCAAATATAAGTCGGTACTTTCGTTTATCCTTACTTTTTTAGGGGTCTATCTTCTGTTGAGTTGTGGTTATGCTATGTATTTGAAATATGCGCAATCAGAAGTCTTTTATCCGGATTATATAACGCATCGGGTAGCGCAGCACAGCGAAAGCCTGATAAATGTACTCGGATATCGGGGAGAGATTGAATCGCACCCTACTGAAGCTTCAATGAAATTATATGTTAACGATCTTTTTGTGGCTCGTGTTGTAGAGGGTTGCAATGCAGTAAGTGTTTTGATTTTATTCTCCGCGTTTATTCTGGCGTTTTATCAAGGATTTCGCACCACGCTTTTATTTATTCTTGGTGGTGGAGTACTTGTTTATGCTGTCAATATCATACGTATCGCAATTCTAAGCATCGGGTTGTATGAGTATCCAAACTATAAAGATGTTTTGCACGATGTGGTATTTCCGGGAATTATTTATGGGCTGGTAGTAGTACTTTGGCTTTTTTGGATTCGCAGGTTTAAAAAGCAGATGTTATGAGAAAAGCTGTTGTTCTTTTAGTTTGCTTTATTTTGATAATTGCTTTGGTCTGTATTCGTATTTTTGAAAACGAATTGTTTTATGACCCATTGATTCTTTTTTTTAAATCTGCTTATCTGTACGAGACTGCCCTTCCGAAGCTGGATTTTTTGAAGCTTATAATACATGCCATGATTCGGTTTTGGCTTAACGCTGCGATCTCTATCATCTTTATTCTTTTGCTTTTTCGCAATCGCGAAAATTTTAAAATACTACTGCTTATCTATGCAGTGGTATTTGTCGTGCTACTAACGGCATTCATCTTAGTCTTAAAAAATTATAGTATAGATCTCAACCTGCTGCTGTTTTACATCCGGCGGTTTTTGATTCAGCCCATGCTGCTGCTTATTTTAATACCTGCATTTTATTATCAAAGACTCAAGAGCAAAGCTTAGTTTGTATCTTTAGTCCGAAAATTGAATTTATAGTATGAAAAAAATATTTATAGTTTCCGCTGCGCTTTTGTTATTAGACTGCGGCGAAAAGAAAGCGAAATTAGAAACTGTAACCGTTTCTGCGGATTCGAGTCAGGAAGAAGTTTATTTAGGCAGTGAACGTGAAGCTCAGTTTGAAAACAAGCAGGTGGCGCAGGTTTATGATGATTATAATTTGTTGAAAGTTGCTCTCGTAAATACCGATGCTGAGGCTGCTAAAGCTGCGGCTTCAAAAATGCTGGAAAGTATTAAGGAATTAGATTCTGACACGGCTGAACTTTTGGTCACTGCACAGGATATTGCTGCCGCTACAGATGTAGCTATCCAGAGAGCTCGTTTTGAAGAGTTGACCGCTGAGGTTAAATCTTTAGTTGAAGCAAATATCACATCCGGGAGCCTGTATTATCAATATTGCCCGATGGCTTTTAATGGGAAAGGAGCATACTGGATTTCTAACGAAGAAAAAGTGTATAACCCGTATTTTGGCGATGTGATGCTCAACTGTGGTACAGTTGATTCTAAAATAGAGTAGTGCTTTTTGCTTCTGGATGCTGAAAAGCTAAAAGGATGACCAATAAAAAATCCCTTCAGATTTCTCTGAAGGGATTTTTTTACTTAATGATTTCTATGTGCGTTTTGCATTACATCATTCCGGGCATACCGCCGCCCATTCCTCCAGGCATTCCGGCGCCTCCGCCTTTCTCCTCAGGAATGTCAGTTAATGCGCACTCGGTAGTTAGAATCATACCAGAAACCGAAGCTGCATTTTCAAGAGCAACACGGGTTACTTTCTTAGGATCGATGATTCCCTCGGTAAGCATATTTACGTAACGTTCTGTCTTGGCATCGTAACCGTAATCTGCTTCACCTTCAATTACTTTAGCGATTACAACTGAACCTTCACCACCGGCATTCGCCACAATAGTACGTAGTGGAGCCTCGATTGCACGGTCAACGATTTTAATTCCGGTTGCTTCGTCAGCATTTTCAGATTTTAGTCCTTCGAGAACACGTTTAGCACGAACTAAAGCAACACCACCACCAGCAACAATACCTTCTTCTACAGCCGCACGGGTTGCGTGAAGTGCATCATCTACACGGTCTTTTTTCTCTTTCATTTCTACTTCAGAAGCTGCACCTACGTAAAGAACAGCAACACCACCGGCTAATTTAGCCAGACGCTCCTGTAATTTTTCTTTATCATAATCACTGGTAGTTGTCTCAATCTGAGCTTTGATCTGGTTAACACGAGTTTTGATCGCATCACTATCACCACCACCGTTTACGATAGTTGTATTGTCTTTATCTATAGTTACATTTTCTGCAGTACCTAACATATCGATAGTCGCGTTTTCGAGGGTGAAACCACGCTCTTCGCTAATTACCGTACCACCGGTAAGTATTGCGATATCTTCAAGCATTGCTTTACGGCGATCTCCAAAACCGGGAGCCTTAACAGCAGCGATTTTAAGAGCACCACGCAATTTGTTTACTACAAGTGTGGCAAGTGCCTCACCATCTACATCTTCAGCTACAATAAGTAAAGGCTTTCCTGATTGTGCAACAGGCTCAAGAACCGGAAGCAAATCTTTCATTGAAGAAATCTTCTTGTCAAATAACAAGATGTATGGATTCTCCAATTCGGTTTGCATTTTTTCGCTATCGGTAACAAAATACGGAGAGAGGTATCCGCGGTCAAATTGCATACCTTCAACTACGTCAACGTAAGTCTCAGTACCTTTTGCTTCTTCAACGGTGATAACACCTTCTTTACCAACTTTACCAAATGCTTCAGCAATCAATTCACCAATAACATCATCATTATTTGCTGAAATTGAAGCTACCTGCTTGATTTTTTCTGAAGAGCTTCCTACTTCTTTAGCTTGTTTTTCAAGGTCTGCAGTAATAGCTTCTACCGCTTTGTCAATACCGCGTTTCAAATCCATTGGGTTTGCACCGGCAGCAACGTTTTTAAGACCTTCCTGTACGATTGCCTGAGCAAGTACGGTCGCAGTAGTTGTACCGTCACCGGCAAGATCATTGGTTTTAGAAGCTACTTCTTTTACCATCTGAGCACCCATATTCTCAAGTGCATCCTCAAGCTCTATTTCTTTTGCAACGGTCACACCATCTTTAGTCACTTGTGGTCCACCAAAAGATTTGCTGATGATTACGTTACGACCTTTAGGGCCTAATGTTACTTTTACTGCGTTAGCCAGTGCATCTACACCACGCTTAATTCCATCTCTAGCTGAGATGTCAAATGTTATATCTTTAGCCATTTTTGTTGATTTTAATTTTCGCGAATGCGAAATAATTGATAATTAGTGTGTTAAACAGAAGTTGAATTAGATGATCGCCAGGATGTCGTCTTCGCGCATCATCAGGTAGTCGTTTCCATCTAATTTTAGTTCGGTACCCGAATATTTTCCGTAAAGAACGGTGTCACCCACTTTTACAGTCATCTCGTGATCCTTTTTACCGCTTCCTACAGCGACAACTTTACCCTGTTGAGGTTTTTCTTTTGCTGTTTCCGGAATGTAAAGGCCGGATGCTGTCTTAGTTTCAGCTGCCATTGGCTCTACCAAAACCCGATCTGAAAGAGGTTTAATATTTACTCCCATTTTTGTATGAATTTTTAGTTATTAATTTTCTTAATTGTGACCACCAAAAGGCACAAAGTATGCCAGTTGAGGGATGCTGACAAAAAGGCAAAAAAAAGACCGCTTTATTGCGGTCTTCTAAATTATAGGATGACTAAACTGTCACTTAGTTATTATCAGTATCTGTCGCCGGAGCAGCGTCTGCAGGAGCAGGTTCTGTCAAAGGAACGATGTTTTCTACATCATCAGAGTCTATTACTTTAGACTCATTGCTTTCGCCACCTCCAAAGATAGTCACATTTGAAATCAAAATTAGGACTAAAAGAATGGTCGCAAGACCCCAGGTACTTTTGTCTAAAAAGTCCCCGGTCTTTTTAACACCACCTATTTGCTGAGTGCCACCTCCACCAAAAGAAGAAGATAAACCACCACCTTTAGGATTTTGAACCATAATTACTACAATAAGTAGGAAGGCTACAATAATGATTAAAACTAAAAAGATTAAAAACATCTGATATTCAATTTATGACTCGCGATTTTCAAGATTGTTAACCGCGATTTAATTATTTGTTTTCCTGCAATTTCTCTATTGCCCGAATTTGGTCTGCAAAGAAACCACTTTTTTCCGGATATTTCAAACTTAAAATTTTATATGCTTGTTTTGCTTTTGCGTAATTTTTTTGCTCCACATAAACCCGTGCTAAAGTCTCGGTCATCAGGCTATCACTGGGTTTAAAGCGATCTTCTAAATCAGTCTTTTTAAAACCGGTATCTGGCGGACTCACTTTTATTTTAGGATTGCTTTCAATAAAACGATCAATAAGTTCCAGTCGGCGGGCGCGATCGGGATCATCTTCGGTAATGGGTTGCTGCGAAACAAGAACTTGTGGCTCTCTATTTTCTGAAGGAACTTCCTGCTGGCTTTGTTTGGGTTCTTCGGTGTCAGCCGTTGAAGTTTCCCGATTGATTTTCTTAAACGACGTAAGCTTTAACCATTCGCTGAATGAATGGGTTTCTTTTTTATTAAATTCAAGTGGCTTGCCCAGTTGCAGTTGCTCTTCGGGGCTTGGTTCTTCAGAAGGTTCTTTAGGCACAAAAAAATCAGGATCAAGAACCCGGTTTGCTTTATCCATTTCTTCGGCTTCTAATTGTGCCGAAACATCGGTAAACTCAAAAACAGCCATGTTTTTTAGGTGCGCTTCCTGATTTTTAATCTGCTCACTTACCTGAGTTTGATTGAAGAAATCAGAAGTGATGTAGTCAAAAAGTACGCTGCGATCCTGGGTGTAGGCTGCGGTTTTTTTAAGCTCAGTGTTGTACAGGTAACTGGCATCATTTTTCAGGCCTTTGAGATAAAGAGCGCGGGCTGCCTGAAAGAAGGGGTATTCCTTTACCAGATTACGTAGCTCCATAGATTCTTCGCCGGTAATGCGGTCGGGATTTTCAAGTAGATATGTAAAGGTTTTGGTTTGCATAATAATTACCAGTTTGCCAGTGATGCCTGAAAAATATCTTGCGTTATACGTTCAAAAATTTCCTCAATTGCCCCATCAAGCACGGCGCCTACAGGTTGTGCATTTCCAGGAATGTCCACAAAAAAGGAGAAACGCTTTTCGAAATCTGCACTTCCGTCTGCAATCGCTTTGTTGGTAAAGCTGCACAGGACAACTATGGTCAAACGCGTTTGTGCCGCTACGTTATCTGAAGTGGCAGTTTGAGGAGCGAAATAGTAGTCTATAATTTCACCGGTATAAACTAAATCTGCTTCGTTTATATTACTGGTTAAGTTGAGACTGGTTTGATTTTGAATCAAATCCTGCAGAGCAAAGGTGAATGTGCGATCAATTCCAGGTTCTACCACTGCGGCTGTATTCTGAAAAAACGGTACTGCAAAGGTCTCTGCGCTTCCTATATCAACTCCTGTGAATGAATAAAACCCGCAACTGTTTAAAGTAAATAGGCTTAAAAAAAATAATGTTAGTTTAAGTTTTGCCATAGTTGCGTTTACTGAAGGGGTGAATTGTAAAACGGATTTATTACAGGTCGTATTGTTTGATTTTACGGTAGAGTGTACGCTCGCTGATGCCTAACTCTTTTGCAGCGGCCTTACGCTTTCCGTTATGACGCTCCAGTGATTTTTCAATCAGTTCTAATTCTTTTTCCTGAAGTGAGAGGGTTTCTTCTTCCTCTACATCTTCGGCAAAATGGTATTTATCTGAAACAGGAGCACTCACTACCGACTCCTGTGGAATCTGAAGTACCTCGGTAATATCTTCGGCACTCTCAAAAGCATCAGTATCCTCTTCCTGATAAATCTTCTTAATCAGGGACTTGTTTTCTTCCCGCACCGATGCATTGTTTCCGTTCTCCATCAATTCTAGCGTCAGCTTTTTAAGATCGTTCAGGTCACTTTTCATATCAAAAAGGACTTTGTATAAAATCTCACGTTCACTACTAAAATCGCTTTCTCCTTTTTTGCTTCCTACAACGGCAGGTAAATTTGCGCCGGTGTCAGGTAAATAGGCGCGCAGCTTCTCTAATGTGATGCTTCGGTTTTGCTCCAATACCGAAATTTGTTCAGCTATATTGCGCAATTGTCTGATGTTACCAGACCAGCGGTATTTTAATAAAAGCTGAACCGCATCATCCTCAAGCCTGATTGTAGGCATCTTATATTTACTGGCAAAGTCAGAAGCAAATTTTCTGAACAACAAGTGAATGTCGTCTTTACGTTCACGCAGGGGCGGAAGACTGATCTCGACAGTACTCAGACGGTAGTATAAATCTTCCCTGAATTTCTCCTGATTGATAGCCTCAAACATTTTTACGTTTGTAGCTGCAACGATGCGTACATCGGTTTTTTGAGTTTTTGATGAGCCTACTTTTAAAAACTCACCGTTTTCAAGTACTCTTAGTAATCGGACCTGAGTAGGAAGTGGCAGTTCACCCACTTCGTCTAGAAAGATAGTTCCGCCGTCAGCTTCTTCAAAATAACCGCTTCGAGTTGAAGTTGCACCGGTAAAGGCGCCTTTTTCGTGACCAAAAAGCTCACTGTCAATGGTTCCCTCAGGGATAGCACCACAGTTTACGGCTATGTATTTATTATGTTTACGATGGGAAAGGGCGTGAATAATACGTGGAATACTTTCTTTACCCACCCCACTTTCTCCGGTAACCAGGACCGAAATATCTGTGGGAGCCACCTGAATGGCTTTTTCTATAGATCGGTTGAGTTTGGGATCATCACCTATGATGCCGAAACGTTGTTTAATCGCGTGAACTGATTCCATAGTTTGTCATTAATTGTTTTCTGAATAGCCCACTGCCTTACCTAAAAGGGTAGTGCTGGTACAATCTAAAATTTCGACGTTTACAAAATCTCCTACTTTATAATGCTCCTTTGGGAAAACAGCTACAGTGTTTTGAGTTGTACGCCCCATCCACTCGGCATCACTTTTCTTGGACTCTTTTTCAATAAGTACTTCTACTGTATTGCCAAGCTGTTTTTTGGTGTTATGTAACGAATGCTTTTGCTGAAGGGCTATGATCTCGGCCAGACGTTCTTTTTTAACCTGCATCGGAACATCGTCTTCCAGTTTTCGCGCAGCCAAAGTACCAGGACGCTCGCTGTAAGCAAACATAAAACCGAAATCGTATTTCACATATTCCATCAGGCTTAACGTATCCTGATGATCAGCATCAGTTTCGGTAGGGAAACCGGTAATCATATCCTGAGAAATTGCACAGTCCGGAATGATTTCGCGAATGCTGTCAATTAAATCGAAGTATTCCTGACGGGTATGCAGGCGGTTCATTTCTTTAAGAATACGGTCGCTGCCGCTCTGCACCGGTAAATGAATGTATTTACAAATATTAGGATATTTAGCCATTGTTCTAATCACATCCAGTGTCATATCTTGAGGATTAGAGGTAGAAAAGCGAATGCGCATTTTGGGTTGTGCTTCGGCAACCAGAGCTAAAAGTCCAGAAAAATTAACCGCTGTGGCCTTAGCCATATCGCTGGCTTTGTCAAAATCTTTTTTGAGTCCGCCGCCGTACCATAAAAAGCTGTCTACATTTTGTCCCAGCAGGGTTACTTCTTTAAAGCCTTTTGCTGCAAGATCGTTAACTTCCTCTACAATACTTTGAGGGTCCCGACTGCGTTCGCGTCCACGGGTAAAGGGAACAACACAAAAGGTGCACATATTGTCGCAACCACGGGTGATGCTTACAAATGCAGTTACCCCGTTGCTTTGCAGGCGAACCGGAGCAATATCGCCATAGGTTTCTTCTTTAGAAAGAATCACGTTTATAGCGTCACGTCCTTCTTCCACTTCACTTAGCAAGTTGGGTAAATCTTTATAGGCATCTGGGCCTACAACGAGATCTACGATTTTTTCCTCCTCAAGAAATTTACTTTTAAGGCGTTCTGCCATACAGCCTAAAACCCCAACTTTCATTTCCGGGTTTATCTTTTTTACGGCATTGTATTTTTCCAGACGCTTGCGTACGGTTTGCTCGGCTTTATCGCGTATCGAACAGGTGTTAACAAGAACAAGGTCGGCGTCTTCAAGTGACTGCGTGGTGTTATAGCCTTCTTTAGACAGAATGGATGCAACAATCTCACTGTCACTAAAATTCATCTGGCAACCGTAACTTTCTATAAATAACTTCTTGCTATTGCTTGATTGAGGCTCGAGTACGAGGGCTTCTCCTTGTTTTTTTTCGTCAATTATCTTCTCCATAAACAAACTGCTTCCTTAAAATAGTGGGCAAAGATACAATTAAGCCTACTTGTGACAAAGTGTCATTACTGTATTATTTTGAAGGTTTTCCGGGGATTTAAGACATAGGAGTGAAAATACTGGGACGTCAGGCTTTAAAGGGATCATTTTCTGTATTTTTTGTTTAAGTTCGTTGATCAATTTTTAGACAGAATAGAAAGTATATCAATCACGTATACTAATGTTGCGGGTTCGGATAATAAAATTTCTACTACTTTTGTCTATCTCAAGTCAGAAATAGATTGGCTTGTGGCTCATTTAAAATGGGCAAATAGCTTCAAAAAATCACTATGGCAAAAAATCTGGTAATTGTTGAGTCACCTGCGAAAGCAAAGACGATAGAAAAATTTTTAGGAAAGGAATTCAAGGTTGAAAGTAGCTTTGGGCATATCGCAGATTTGCCTACTAAAGAACTTGGCGTTGATGTGGAAGGTGATTTTAAACCGAAGTACACCGTTAATAAAGATAAAAAGGCTGTTGTAAAGAAATTAAAGGATCTAGCCAGCAAAGCAGAAATGGTATGGTTAGCGAGTGATGAGGACCGGGAGGGAGAGGCGATCGCCTGGCATTTAGCAGAAGAATTAGACTTAGATAAGAACAAGACCAAGCGAATTGTTTTTTCTGAAATTACCAAAAAAGCCATTTTAAGAGCCATTGAAAATCCCAGAGAGATCGATTATAATCTGGTGAATGCCCAGCAGGCACGCCGGGTACTTGATCGCCTGGTAGGATATGAGATTTCGCCGGTTTTATGGCGAAAAGTTAAAGGAGGCCTCTCAGCAGGGCGTGTGCAATCTGTTTCTGTGCGACTCATTGTAGAGCGAGAACGTGAGATCCAGGCTTTCAATACTGAGGATTATTTTAGAATAGATGCCGAGTTTGCCAATGCAGAAGGGAAAACCCTAAAAGCCAAACTGCCCAAGAATCTTGACAACCGGAAGGAAGCGGAAGCTTTTTTAAACGCTAACGCCAATGCTAGTTTTACGGTTGATGCGTTGACTACAAAACCGGCCAAGAAAGCGCCGGCCCCTCCGTTTACGACTTCAACCCTTCAGCAGGAAGCCTCGCGTAAACTGTATTTTTCAGTGAGTAAAACAATGACTTTGGCTCAGCGTCTTTACGAGGCGGGTCTTATTACTTATATGAGAACTGATAGCGTCAACCTTTCGCAGGATGCTAAACAGGGTGCAGCAGATGAAATTGTTGCGGCCTACGGTCAGAAATACCATAAAGAGCGTAATTATAAAGGAAAAAGTAAAGGTGCTCAGGAAGCTCACGAAGCAATAAGACCTACTGATTTTAGTAAGCATAGCGTGAATATGGATAGAGATCAGGCACGATTGTATGAGCTTATTTGGAAGCGGGCCATTGCCTCTCAAATGAGCGAAGCGCAATTGGAGCGAACCAATGTTCAGATTGCCTCTTCCAATCATCCGTCAAACTTTACTGCAAATGGTGAGGTGATTAAATTTGATGGATTCTTAAAAGTATATCTGGAAGGAACCGACGATGAAGATCAGGAAGAAAGCGGAATCCTTCCGCCTTTAAAAGAAGGAGAACAACTCGATAACCTTTGGATTACTGCTACAGAACGTTTTACCAGACCGCCTTACCGTTATACTGAAGCTTCTTTGGTTAAAAAACTGGAAGAGCTGGGTATTGGCCGTCCTTCAACGTACGCGCCTACAATTACCACAATTCAAAATAGAAAATATATAGAAAAGGGTAATGTTGAAGGTACAGAGCGCGAATACGATTTGCTTACCCTTAAAAAAGGAAGCATTAAGGCCAAGAAACTTACTGAAAAGGTGGGTTCTGATAAAGGTAAACTCGTGCCTACCGATGTAGGTATGGTGGTGAATGACTTTTTGGTTAATCATTTTGAGAATATTCTCGATTATAATTTTACCGCTAAGGTTGAACAGGATTTTGACGAAATCGCGGAAGGAAACGAGGAATGGACCAAAATGATGAGAGACTTTTATAAAGATTTTCATCCGCAAGTTAAAGATGTTGCTGAAAATGCAGACCGTGAAGTGGGAGAGCGTGTTTTAGGAACTGATCCTAAAACTGGTAAGCCAGTAAGCGTACGTTTGGGTAAATATGGTGCGATGGTACAGATCGGTTCCGTAGAAGACGATGAGAAGCCTCAGTTTGCGGGTCTGTTACCAGATCAGCAATTAGAAAGTATCACTTTTGAAGAGGCTATGGATCTCTTTAAATTACCACGCGAATTAGGGGAGTATGAAGGTGAACTAGTTGAGGTAAATAACGGGCGTTATGGTCCTTATGTGAAATTTGGGAAAAACTTTGTTTCCCTTCCAAAAGGCCGCGATCCGCTTGAAGTGGAATACGATGAGGCTGTAAAATACATCAAGGAAAAGCAGAAAGCAGATGCACCAATTTATGAATACGAAGATAAACCTGTAACTAAAGGTGTTGGACGCTTTGGCCCATTTATCAAATGGAATGGAATTTTTATTAATGTCAATAAGAAATATGATTTTGATAATCTTTCTGAAGATGATCTTGTGCAATTAATAGAAGACAAGAAGCAAAAAGAAAAAGATAAGATAATACACAACTTCAAGGATGAAGGTATTCGGGTTGAGAAAGCACGCTGGGGCAGGTCAAATATAATTAAGGGTAAGACTAAAATTGAGCTGCCTAAGACTGTAGATGCGGCTAAACTTACGCTTGAGGAAGTGAAAGAAATACTTGAGAAGCAAGGCCCTAAGTCTAAGAAAAAGCCGGCTTCAAAAACAGCCAAGAAGAAAACGACCAGTAAAAAGACAACTGCAAAAAAGAAGTAATTCATGGCATTTGAAAATTTGCTTCCGGTTTCTGATGCGCTTCTTGCGCAGGCCGGGTTATTTAATGAGCAGCGGTTATTCAACCAACTTAAAATTCACTCGAGGGAGTCGGGTTTGCCTGAGCTCGCAGAGCTTGACGTGGTTCTAATTGGGGTTAGAGAGCGTCGTGGAGCAGTTGAGGAGCTTGAAGATTATCTTGATTTTTCTACCGCACGTAAGGCATTCTACAAATTATTCCCGGGGAACTGGCATACCAGAGTGGGTGATCTGGGTGATCTTGAAGCCGGAGATCAATTGTCAGATACATACTACGCGCTCAAAGAATTGGTTAGTTCCTGCGTTAAGAATGACGTGATTCCAATAATACTTGGAGGTAGCCAGGATCTGACTTATGCCTTGTATCGGGCGTTTGATGATCTGGATCAGATGGTAAACCTAGTTAATGTAGATAGTCGTTTTGATTTAGGTAACAGCAGTTTGCCCATTACTCACGAGTCCTATGTGGGTAAAATAATTATAGATCAGCCCTATAACCTTTTCAACTACTCAAATTTAGGCTACCAAACTTTTTTCAACAGTCAGGAAGAAATTGATCTGATGGAAAAACTCTATTTTGATGCTTTTAGACTGGGGAATTTAACAAGCGATATAAGTAGGATTGAGCCTGTAATGAGGGACGCAGATATCGTAAGTTTTGATCTTTCTGCGATACAGGCAGATGTACTCGGTTTTATGCATCCGGAGCATAGCAACGGTTTTAATGGACGTGAATCCTGCGCGATCGCCAGGTATGCGGGTTTGAGTGACCGGGTGCGTGTATTTGGGATATTTGAATATTTAATAACAAAAGAGGTTACTGTTTCAGCTTCGTTGCTGGGGCAGATGATTTGGTATTTTATCGAAGGGGTGAATTACAGAATGAATGAGTCACTTTCTAATCGTGATGAGGATTTTCTGCATTACAATGTACCTATTGATGATGAGATGTTGAGCTTTTATAAAAGCCGGAAATCAGACCGATGGTGGATTGAAATTCCTTTTTTAGAAGGCGTTAATACTAAATTAAAAAGGCACACGTTATTACCTTGCACCGAAGAAGATTATGTAAACGCCTGTAATCAAGAGATTCCGGAGCGTTGGTATAAGGCAAAACGTAAGAATGAAATATAATTAACAATTTATTTAGATTTTTTGGTAATTTTCATGAAAAAATTGCTTTTTAGCATTTTTATAGATAGGTTTACCGTCTCAAATCTAGATTTAACATAATTAACCTATGAAGAAGTTTCTTGCAATTATTGCAATTGCGAGCTCGTTGATTGGTTGCGGTCGCAATGATCGCGGTGAGCTTGTTGGGGCAAAAGGCAAAAAGTGGAATCCCGAAAAGCCCTACGGAATGACATTAGTTTCCGGTGGAGCCTATATAATGGGTAAGAGTGATGACGACATCGCTGCCATTAAAGATGCGCCTACCAAGACGGTTACAGTCCGCTCGTTCTACATGGATGAAACCGAAATTACAAATTCAGAATACAGGCAGTTTGTTCAATGGGTTCGGGATTCGGTCATCCGTGCGCGTTTAGCTATTGAGGCAGATCTTATGGGAGAAACACCCGGAAATGACGGTATTGGTGAGTATGCCTTTATGGATTATGATCCGGATGATATGACGCCGTATGAACAATACATGTATGATAATTACTATAGTTTAAGTGATGATTATAGTGATAGAAAATTAAACTGGGATATTGACCTTATTGAAGATCCGATGGATTATCCAGACGAGTCTTATGTAATGGTTATGGATTCTATGTACATCCCCCTTGAAGAAGCATATAATGGTCAGCGCACCATTGATGTGGAAAAGTTGGTGTTCAAGTACAAGTATTTGGATATTGAGGCAGCTGCCCGAAAAAAGAATGGTTCTCGTAAAGAGTTTATCGTAACTGAAGAAACTAAAATATATCCTGATACTACGGTTTGGATTAAAGATTTTGCGTATTCCTACAATGAGCCTATGCATAATGATTATTTCTGGCATAGCGCTTATGATGATTATCCGGTTGTTGGTGTGAGTTGGCAACAGGCCAAAGCATTTTGCCAATGGCGAACGGATAACAAAAACTCGTATAAAAAACAACGTGGTCAGGAATTAGTAAACCGTTTCCGTTTGCCTAGCGAAGCAGAATGGGAATACGCTGCTCGTGGTGGTTTAGAAGGCGCAACTTATCCCTGGGGTGGGCCCTATACCAAAAATGACCGTGGTTGTTTTATGGCAAACTTTAAGCCCTTGCGTGGTGATTATGCTGCAGACCAGGCACTTTATACAGTAGAGGCTGATGCTTATGAGCCTAACGATTACGATTTATACAATATGGCGGGTAATGTGTCAGAATGGGTGGCTTCATCCTACGACCCCAACGCCTATGAATATGTTTCTACAATGAACCCCAATGTTAGCGATCCGCTTAATGGCCGGAAAGTTGTGCGTGGAGGTTCTTGGAAAGACGTTGCTTATATGATTCAGGTAAGTACACGTGATTATGAATATGCTGATTCTGCCCGAAGCTATATCGGTTTTAGAACCGTACAGGATTACCTTGGAGTAGATCAGGATGTGAATATGAGAAATGGTGCTTCGCGCCGCTAATTAATCCTAATATATTTCCCCAAATATATCTTAACCTAATTTCACTTAATTTAAAAATCCTTAAAAATGGCAAGCGCTAAAACAAAAAAGAAATTATTAAACATGGCTTATGGCCTTGGTGCATCTGTTGTAATCCTTGGAGCATTATTTAAAATTTTACACTGGGAACTAGGTCCTCTAAACGGTGGAACCCTTCTTGCGATAGGTTTGATTACAGAGGCTCTTATTTTTGCTCTTTCTGCATTTGAACCCGTCGACGATGATTTAGACTGGTCTCTAGTTTACCCCGAATTAAAAGGCGAATTGGCTGTAGATAGGCCAAAGAAAAAAGAAGAATTGACAGAAACAAAAGGCTTGTTGTCTGAAAAGTTAGATGCAATGCTAAAAGAAGCTCGTATTGATTCAGAGCTTATGAGCAGCTTGAGCACTAGCATTCGTAGTTTTGAAGGTGCAGCTAAAGGAATGGCTCCAACTGCGGAGGCTATGAACTCTACTAAAAAATACAGCCAGGAAATGGCACTTGCCGCAGCTCAGATGGAATCATTAAACAGCTTGTACAAAGTGCAGGTTGAGACTGCCGGACGTCAGGCTGAGATCAACAATGAGGTGGCGAATAACGCCGGCAAGTTGAAAGAGCAAATGGAAAGTTTAGCAACCAACCTTTCTTCACTTAACGGAGTGTATGGTGGTATGTTGTCTGCAATGAGCAAAAGATAACTGAATTAGTTGATATTCATTAATTCAGTAGAAAACTAGCACTATGGCAGGAGGAAAACAAACCCCAAGACAAAAAATGATTAATTTGATGTATCTCGTGTTTATCGCGATGCTTGCATTAAATATGTCAAAAGAAGTGCTTTCGGCATTTGGTCTTCTTAACGACAAGATCGCCGAGGCAAACGTCACGTCAGATCAAAGAAACCAGGCATTTATGGCTGGTTTAGCTGAGAAAGCGTCAGAACAACCCGCTAAATACGGGCCTATACAGGAAAAAGCAGTAGAAGTAAACGACCTTGCTTCAGATTTAGATGGTTATATAGCTAATCTGAAATCTGAAATGGTAGCGACCTTAGAAGATCCTGAAGACTACGAAACTCAGGATAAAACCGATTTTTTAGATCAGCGATTCTTTCAGGGAGATGGTTTAAGCGATGAGGGTAAAGTCTTTAAAGGTAAGATTGAAGAATTTAGAAACAAAATGGTTGCTTTAACCGAAGATGAGTATCCGGCAATCGCTGCAGAAGTAAAGCAGAAGTTTGATACCAATCCCGTAGAGAACCGTGATGGCAAGGAAGTAGAATGGTTGAGTTATAATTTTGAAGGTTTCCCGATGATTGCATCGAGAACTAAGCTTACCCAAATGCAGGCTGACATCAAGACCACTCAAAGTGAGCTTTTATCTGCGATGCTTCAAGGTGAGCAGGCTGCTCAGCTATCAATGAATAATTATCAGGCAATTGTTGTTCCAGATAAAAGTGCATTTTTCTCTAGTGAAAACTTTAAAGGAAAAATTGTTTTAGGTCGTTATGATAATACCTTAAACTTTGACAAGGTTATTGTAAATGGTAAAGAAGTTAAAGCCTCAGCTGGAGAGGTTTTGCTTGATTTTCCTGCAGGTGCGGTAGGAGAACGTAAAATTGAAGGAGAACTTCAATTTAAAGAAGGTGATTCGATTGTTACGATCCCGATTTCGGACTCTTATGCTGTAATTAATAGACCTAACTCGGCTACAATCTCTGCAGACAAAATGAACGTGGTATATCGTGGGGTTGCAAACCCGATGACCATAAGTTTTGCTGGTGTTGCAGATAATAATGTTTCGGCAAGTGCACCGGGATTATCAAAAGTTTCAGGAAGCAGTTATGTGATGAATCCGGGTCAAGGACGTGAGGTAACAATCAGTGTGTCAGGAACAATGGCTGACGGGACTAAGGTAAGTGACTCTAAACCATTCCGTATAAAAGATATTCCTAACCCTATAGGAACCGTACGTGGTGAAGATGGTATACTAAAAATGCAACGTAATTCGTTAGAGATTTCAGAGATAGGTGCTGCCTTACCTGATTTTGATTTTGAGTTAGGTTTACGTGTTACCGGTTTTAAATTTAACGTACCGGGACAGCCTACCGTTCAGGTAAATGGTAACAGGCTGGATTCGCGCGCGAAAGACGTACTGCGTAGAGCACAACGCGGAGAAACGGTACAAATATTTGATATCGATGCTCAGATTTCAGGCAATAGTACTTATAGACTTAAAAAAGTGTCGCCTGTATTGATTGAGCTTACCAATTAAAATAAATGATTATGAGAGGCCAAAAGCTTTTAACGCTTGTTTTGTGTTTGATGATGGGAAGTTTGAGCAGCTATGCGCAGACTAACATTCTCAACGCAAAAATGCCCGGCGAGATGTTTGAAAAGACCGAAGGGCAACAGGAGTTGGACAACGATAAACCCCTTCCTTATGGATATGTGGATAGTCGTGATGTACTGTGGGGTAAAAATACCTGGGAAATCGTTGATCTTGATGAGCGTATTAACTTCCCACTATATTATCCTATAGACACCAATAATATTGGGTCTGACCGTAGGCCCTTATATGATGTTTTGGTAAAAAATGCCAGAGATGGTAAGATTGATATTTATGCGGACTCGTATTTTAATCAAAAGATTGAGTTGGAAGATATCGCTGCTGCTTTATCTCGTGTAGATACTACAGATTTAGGTATTGAGCAAATCAATGCCGGTTATGAGGTAGATGAGCAATATATCGATCGTCGTGATATTCAAGCTGCAGATATTGAGCAGTACTGGATTCGCGGGTATTGGTATTTTGATAAGCGTCAGGGTGAGCTTAAATATCGCCTTATTGGGATTGCTCCGGTAGCTCCAGACGTAAACTTCATCGATGATGAAGATCCGGTGATGGTACCTCTATTCTGGGTTTGGTATCCAACGGCGCGTGAAATTTTGCACGAGGCCAAAGTATTTAATCCGCAGAACTCAGCACAACCCTTATCTTTTGATCACTTACTTAATTCAAGACGTTTTAATGGTGTGATTTATCAGGTAGACAACATTCAGGGAGACCGTGAAGTGAAGCAGTACATAGCGGATAACGCGATGATGCAGTTGTTAGAATCTCAGCGTATTAAAGAGCAGATTCGCAATTTTGAAATTGATATGTGGAATTACTAGAATCAGACCTCATAAATAAATATAAAAACGCCTTATTTAAGGCGTTTTTTTATGCGCTGAATCTTAGGTTTCGTTATTTTGTGAGCATATGAAAACGGTTGATTATATAGTGGTAGGTCTTGGTCTTGCGGGAATGGTATTTTGCGATCAGTTAGAGCAGCATCAAAAATCCTTTGTGGTCTACGATGGTGATTTCCCTTCTGCCAGTAAAGTTGCGGCAGGACTCATCAATCCCGTTATACTGAAGCGGTATACCATTCCCTGGAAAGGCGAAGAGCAATTTGACCTGGCAATTTCCTATTTCAGCAGGCTTTCAGAAATCCTGAACCTGAATGCTGTTGATGTGATGCCTATTTATAAAGTATTTTCTTCTGCTGAAGATCAAAACAATTGGTTTGAAGCATCAGATAAACCCGGTTTAAACCGGTTTATAAAAGATGAGCTGATCAGGAACAACTCAGAAACTTTACGAGCGCCTTATGGTAAAGGAGAGGTCTTAGAAAGCGTGCGTATTCGTATCTCGCAATTGCTTCAGGCATATTCTGAAAGGTTAAAAAATCAGGACCGGTTTGTTGATGAAAGTTTCGACTACGATGCGTTAGAACTTGACGGAGATCAGGGTGTGATTTATAAAGGTGTAAAGGCTAAAGCTATTATTTTTGCTGAAGGCTTTCGCTTAAAGAATAACCCTCATTTCAATAAGCTTCCGTTAGTAGGAAATAAAGGTGAATATTTGATCATTAGAGCTCCTGAGCTTTGTTTGAAGCAGGCTTCAAAGTCTACCTTTTTTGTAATTCCTTTGGGAGATGATTTGTATAAGGTTGGTGCAACTTTTAATTGGAACGAAAAGGATAGTAATGTTACCGCATCTGCGCGCGAAGAACTTCAGGCTTATCTCTCAAAAATACTTTTGTGTGAATATGAAGTTGTTGATCAGGAAGCTGGAGTGCGACCTACGACTGGCGATAGAAGGCCGTTATTGGGGAGGCATCCAAAACATCCTGCACTGGTGTTGCTTAATGGTCTAGGAACTCGCGGAACTATGATGGCACCTTATCTGGCTCAACTGCTTTACGAGCATCTGGAAAACCATATTCCGCTTGATGATTCGGTATCAATAACCCGATTTCCTAAGAAGTTTTAGCCTTTTCCTTATCGTAATTAAAGAAAAAATTCACCCAAATATTGCGACTCAAACGCATAATGACAGGTGCTAAAACGAATAAGACGCCAACGATAGCTAAAAATGCGGTAAGCAGGCTAGAACCCAGAAAGTAATAGGAAATAATAAAGGCTGCAAAGGCAAAGGCTACACCTACCCCATAGCTCACATACATAGCGCCGTAAAAGAAAGAGGGCTCAATCTTAAATTTAGTATTGCAGTGCGGGCAATGCTCGTGCATTTTAAGTGTTTCAGTCAATTTGTAGGGGTTGGGATTTTTATACATCCCTGCCTGCTGACAAACCGGGCAGGTTCCCGTAAAAATGCTGTAAAGCGGATTTCCCTGTAAAACTTTTTTCATACTCCAAAAATACAGGTTTCCGCTTTTACTATATGTGATTTTAGTTACAAAAAAGCGATTGCTTTTGGCTCGGCTAATCATGTATTTAATGGTAACTTTGCGGCTTTAAAAATCACAGTATGCTTAACATTCATAATCTTTCGGTTAGTTTTCAGGGATCCTTTCTTTTTGAGGAAGTTACCTTCAGGTTAGGAGAAGGGGACCGTGTGGGTCTGGTGGGGAAAAATGGTGCCGGAAAGTCAACCATGTTACGTATAATCTCTGGTGAGCAGGAATATGACACGGGCCAGATTGCAACTGATAAAGAAGTTGAAATTGGTTTTCTTAAACAGGATATTGACTTTGTAGAAGGTCGTACTGTTTTAGAGGAGTCGTATCAGGCTTTTGACAAAATAAAAAAACTTGAAGCGCGCCTAGAGCAAATAAACACCGAGCTAGCAGAACGTACTGATTATGAGAGTGACTACTATCACGATCTGATGGTAGAACTTAACGAGGTGCAGCAGCAATATGAGATTCATGGCGGTTACAACTATCAGGGTGATACCGAGCGTATCCTGATGGGATTAGGTTTTAAACGCGAAGACTTTAATAGAATCACAGACACCTTCTCCGGGGGTTGGCGTATGCGTATTGAGTTGGCTAAACTTCTTCTGCAAAATAACGATGTCTTGCTTTTGGATGAGCCTACAAACCACCTGGATATTGAGTCCATAATCTGGCTTGAAGGCTTCCTGCGCAATTATACAGGCGCTGTTGTTATTGTTTCGCACGATAAGATGTTTCTTGATAATGTGACCAATCGTACTATTGAGATTTCTTTGGGTAAAATCTATGATTATCCCAAGCCTTATTCTAAATATCTCGTATTGCGCAAAGAGATGCGTGATCAGCAACTGGCTGCGCAGAAAAATCAGCAAAAAGAAATTGAACAGACTGAAAAGCTTATTGAAAAATTTCGTGCGAAGGCTTCAAAGGCAACAATGGCACAATCACTTATCAAGAAGCTCGACCGTATGGATGTGATTGAGGTTGATGAGGATGATAACAGTGTGATGACGCTTAATTTTCCGGTTTCAGTGGTTCCAGGGAAAGTGGTTATTGAGGCAGAAAATGTATCAAAAAGCTATGGTGAAAAAACTGTTTTAAATGGAATTGATCTGCTGGTAGAGCGCGATAGTAAAACGGCTTTCGTGGGTCAAAACGGACAGGGTAAATCTACTTTGGCAAAAATTATCGTTGACGAAATCAGCTATGAAGGAAAACTGAAGTTGGGGCATAATGTGCAAATAGGCTATTTTGCACAAAATCAGGCTGATTATCTCGAGGGAAGCAAAACTGTATTGGACACGATGATTGATGCGGCCAATGAGAAAAACCGAAGCAAAGTACGAGATATTCTGGGTTCGTTTTTGTTTAGGGGTGACGAGGTTGAGAAGTATGTAAGGGTTCTTTCTGGTGGGGAGCGTAACAGATTAGCACTCGCCAAACTGATGCTACAGCCGTTTAACGTACTGGTGATGGATGAGCCAACAAACCACCTCGACATTAAGTCAAAAAATGTTCTCAAAGATGCATTGAATCGTTTTGAGGGTACATTACTTATTGTATCTCACGACCGGGATTTTCTTCAGGGCCTTACGACCACAGTTTATGAATTTAGAAATCACCAGATTAAAGAATATCTTGGAGATATAGATTATTATCTAGAACAGCGCGAGGTACAGGATATGCGGGATATCGAAAAGAAAGACAAGAAGGAAAAAGTTAAGTCTGAGCCTGCTAAAAACACGTATCATGATCAGAAAAAATATAAGTCGTTAAGCAATCAGCTGAGTAATACCGAAGCGGAGGTTAATAAAATGGAGCGTGAAATCGAGAAGATGGATGTACAGCTGGCTCGTGATTATGAGAATACAGGTGCTAAACCCGATTTTTTTGAAAAGTATAATAGCTTAAAGAAGAAATTAGAACGTCTGATGGAAAAATGGGAATCCCTCTCTGAAGAGCTTGAGGAATTTAATTAATTTCCAGATTAAACCTTTTAGTAATTTCTAAGTCTAACTCTTCATGTTGTTGGTACATCATTTTAAAAACACCCTATGCTTACAGTAGTACGTACTATTATAGCAATTGTCATAATTGGCGGCGCAGTTACTGCCGGTTATTTCATTGCAAACAAGGACAAAGACATTCCAAAGGAAGTTGAAAAAGCGATTAAAACCGTTTTTGTTGAAGAGGTAGCAAATACGACTGTTCCGATTATAATTCCGGCAAACGGTAATTTGGTTGCCAAAAACAGACTGGAGCTCTATGCTGAAGTTCAGGGTTTGTTTAGATCAAGCGCGCACGATTTTAAAGTGGGGCAGCAATATAGACAAGGGGAGACGCTTCTCAATCTCGATGCTTCAGAACACTATGCTTCGGTACAGGCAGCAAAAAGTGAACTTTATAACCTGATTACTTCGATAATGCCAGACCTCAGACTTGACTATCCTGAATATTTTGACAAATGGCAAAATTATCTGAATGGCTTTCAAATGAGCCGTTCTGTACCAGAGCTTCCGGAAACAGCCTCAGATCAGGAAAACTACTTCATTACCGGACGCGGAATCTTTTCAGCCTATTACAACGTTAAAAACCTGGAAGAACGACTTATTAAATACCGTATTACCGCTCCATTTAACGGTATTCTTACAGAAGCTGCCGTTACACGCGGTACCTTGATACGTCCCGGCCAAAAATTGGGTGAATTTATTGATACTTCGGTTTATGAGCTTGAAGTTTCTATTGGCAAAAAGTTTAGTGATCTGCTCGAGCTGGGTGAAGAGGTAACGCTTGAGGACGCCGGTGGTGTCTCCTACACAGGAAAAGTGGTGCGTATTAATGGTCGTGTTGATCAGGGCACTCAAACCATAAAGGTTTTTATTGAGGTAAAAGGTTCAGATAATTTGAAGGAAGGTATGTTTTTAGAGGCTCTTCTTAATGCTAAAGAGGAAACAGAGGCTATTAGCCTGCCGAGGCAGTTGGTAGTAGATAATTCTAAAGTTTATATTGTAAGGGACAGTGTACTGGATCTGGTAGAAATAGACCCGGTTTATTTTTCAGATGAAAACGCGGTAATAAAAGGGCTTGAAGATGGTACGCGTTATCTATCGAAGCCGGTTCCGGGTGCTTATGCAGGGATGCGGGTAAAGGTTTACGGGGAAGAAACCACTAAAGCGCAAACTGAATAGGCTTTATGAAAAAACTAATCAGTTATTTTATAAAGTATGACGTTGCAGTTAATGTGGTCATACTTGCGTTTGTTATTTTTGGAATCATCGGTGTGCTACGCATGCGCTCTTCCTTTTTTCCCCTTATTGATTCTGAAATCATCACCATAAATGTGACGTATCCCGGTGCAGCTCCACAAGAGATTGAAGAGGGTATTATTCTTAAAATTGAAGATAACCTCAAGGGTCTCGTGGGGATCGAGCGTGTGACTTCAACTTCGAGAGAAAACGGGGGTAACGTGACCATTGAGATTGATAACGACGAAGATATAAACGTTGTTCTTGCTGAAGTAAAAAATGCCGTAGACCGGGTGCCCAGTTTTCCGACAGGAATGGAGCCGCTGGTTGTTGCAAAGCAGGAAGCTATTCGCCAAACCATAGGCTTTGCAGTAAGTGGTGAAACGCTAGATCTTGCTACGCTAAAACAAATTGCCCGGGATATTGAGTATGATTTGCGGGCTATGGATGGTATTTCCCAGATTGAAATAACAGGATATCCTGCTGAAGAAATTGAGATCGCTGTTCGTGAAAATGATCTTTTAGCTTACAGTCTTACTTTTCAGGAAGTAGCACAGGCCGTTTCAAGGGCAAACATTCTTACCACGGGAGGTAATATCAAAACAGATACTGAAGATTACCTTATACGTGCGAATAACCGGTCGTATTATGGCAAAGAACTGAATAATCTTATCGTAAAAGCAAATCCGGATGGTTCGCTGGTGAGACTTAGCGATGTCGCTGTAATACAAGATCGCTTTTCAGAAACTCCGAATGCTTCCTATTTTAATGGCAATCTTGCTGTCAACGTGGAGATCAGCAATACCAATAATGAAGACCTGTTGCCTACAGCAGAAAAAGTCAAGGAGTATATTGAGGAGTTCAACAAAAAATACGATGCAGTACATATAGATATTACTTCAGATTCTTCTATACGCCTGGAGCAACGTACAAATTTACTTTTGGTCAATGGTATTGAAGGGATCTTGCTGGTACTGCTTTTTCTTTCCTTTTTTCTGAATACCCGCCTGGCATTTTGGGTTGCTGCAGGAATACCGGTAGCCTTTTTAGGTATGTTTATTTTTGCTGCCGGCTTTGGTGTTACCATAAATGTACTGTCGCTTTTTGGGATGATCATCGTGATTGGAATTCTGGTAGACGACGGAATTGTAATTTCTGAAAACATCTACCAGCATTACGAGATGGGTAAAACGCCTATCCGTGCAGCTATAGATGGTACAATGGAAGTTATTCCGCCAATTATTTCCGCCATTATAACAACCGTTCTCGCGTTTTCAACATTTTTGTTCCTGGATAGTAGGATAGGTGAATTTTTTGGTGAGGTTTCCACGGTAGTTATTCTTACCCTAGTTGTCTCTTTAGTTGAAGCACTTATCATTTTGCCGGCACATATTGCCCACAGTAAAGCCCTGGTGCGTGAAGAAGAGTTGGATATCAGCACTAAAAGTGGTTTCGAAAAATTCTTATACAAGCTTCGTTTTTTCAACGAAAAAGGAGATCAGTTTATGCGTTATATGCGTGATAACCTGTACACGCCTGCATTGCGTTTCACCCTGAAGAATCAACTTATAACGTTATCAATTATAATCGGTCTTTTTGTACTTACCATAAGCTCAATCATGGGTGGAATTATTGGGGTGACTATTTTCCCAAGTATAGCCAGTGATACTGTTTCAATTGAATTGCTTATGCCCGAGGGAACAAACCCGCAGCGTACTGACAGTATCATCACAATGGTAGAAAAAGCGGCATGGAAGGTCAATGAAGATTATACAGCGAAACAGAGCGATAATAAGCAGGTTATTGAAAATATTATAAAGCGTGTAGGCCCGGGGAATAATAAGGCTTCATTGCGCATTAATCTGCTGCCGGGAGAGTTTAGAGATTTTTCTTCACCAGAAATTACCAATTCGATCCGGGATGAAGTAGGTGATGTTTTTGGTGTTGAACGGCTTACATTTGGTTCAGGTGGTAACTTTGGAGGTAGCCCTATTTCTATTTCGCTTTTAGGAAATAATACCGAAGAATTAGAGGCCGCTAAAGAGGAGTTGAGGGCTGCTCTTGAAGATAATGCCCTCCTGCGCGATGTGGTAGATACAGACCCGGAAGGTATTAAGGAAATTCAGATCGAACTCAAGGAAACAGCCTATGCCCTTGGGCTTAATCTTAACTCCGTGATGAGTCAGGTACGAAGCGGATTTTTCGGAACGCAGGCCCAGCGTTTCCAACGCGGGCAGGACGAAATACGGGTATGGGTACGCTACGATCGTCAGGACCGCAGCAGCCTCAATGATCTGGATGATATGCGTATCGTAACGCCTACAGGTGAGCGCATTCCACTTAGTGAAATCGCAACCTATACTATAGACCGCGGCGATGAATCTATCAGTCACCTTGAAGGGCAACGCGAGATACAGGTTAATGCAGACATGGCAGATCCTAACGGAAGTGTTGTAGATATTCTGGAAGATATTAAGACTAATGTCCTTCCGGAAATTTTATCTAAATACCCAACCCTTTCTGTATCTTATGAAGGGCAGAATCGCGAACAGGAAAAACTGGTAGGCTCAGCAAATAAGGTAATTTGGGTTATTTTGTTTCTAATCTATGCTACCATAGCTTTTACCTTCCGCAGTTACAGTCAGCCGTTTTTACTGTTGTTGATGATACCGTTTAGTATCATTGGTGTAGCCTGGGGACATTACTTAAACGGTTTCCCCATCAATGTACTTTCTGCTTTGGGAATTATAGCGCTTATAGGTATTATGGTAAATGACGGTCTGGTGCTCATAGGTAAATTAAATGGCTTCCTGAAGGATGGGATGAAATTTGAAGATGCCATTTTTGAAGCAGGCAGATCCCGTTTCCGCGCGATATTCTTAACGAGTATTACAACTATTGCGGGTCTCGCACCTTTACTTCTTGAAAAAAGCAGACAGGCTCAGTTTTTAAAGCCAATGGCTATTTCTATATCATTTGGTATAGCCATAGCAACCGTATTAACCCTCCTAATGTTACCGTTGTTGCTTTCCATTTCAAACAAGATTAAAATCAAGTCAGTTTGGGTACGCACGGGTAAAGAGCCAAACCGCGAAGATGTAGAGCGGGCTATAAAAGAATTAAAGCAGGATGAAGATGATGCGCATTAATTTAAATAAGATGATGGCAAACGACTCATTTAGCATTTTTAGATCCGCCGTGATCGTGAAGACCGTTTTTGTGCAAATACTGGTTTTTTTCTCTGGCTTATCAATTTCTGCTCAGGAACAACTTTCAAAAACAGAAGCCATTACAATTACGCTCGAAAATAATTACGGCATTGCAGTAGCAGATAATCAGGTTTCTATTGCCGAAAATAACTCGGGTATTCTCAACTCGGGCTATTTGCCTTCGGTTTTTGGTCTTGCCGGGATGTCTTATAGTCTGCAAGATCAGGTGACCGATCGTGATGACGGGCAGTCTTTTGAACTTAATAATGCAAAATCTGAAGGCTATAATGCTTCTATCAATTTAGAATATACCTTGTTTGACGGGCTTGGGAGGCTGTATAATTTTAAACGCCTTAAGGAAGAATATAATCTCTCTAAGCTGGAAGCTCGGGAAACCATTGAGAATACCTTAATTCAATTATTTTCGGTGTATTATGAGGTTGCGCGGCTTACAGAAAATGAACAAATACTTAAGCAAACTTTAGATATTTCGCGCAATCGCGTAACCCGTGCCGATTACCGTTTTGAGTACGGCCAAAACACCAAGCTTGAAGTGCTTAACGCGCAGGTAGATGTTGCCAGCGACAGTATCAGTCTCCTGAATATTCGCCAGCAGCTTGCCAATACCAAAAGAGATCTCAACGTGATTCTTGCAAGAGATCTTAAGGCTGATTTTGAGGTAGATACTTTGGTTACGTTTATTCCCAAAATAGAGTTGGAAAACCTAATTGACCTTGCGCAAGAGAACAACGTGAGATTATTACAAAGCGAGGCTGCAATCACTTTGAGTGATTACGATATTAAGACATCAAAAGCCCGTTTTTTACCCAGCATAGGTCTTACAGGGTCCTATGGCTGGAATGAGTCTATTACGCCGGCATCTGCGTTCTTTACGGGTAGTACAAGACAGACTACAGGTTTTCAGGCGGGGCTTAACCTACGCTGGAATCTGTTTGACGGCGGGAGTACCATTACACAGTTTAAAAACGCCCAAATTCAGCAGGATAATCAAAAAATTCTCAAACAGCAAATAGCTTTGGAGGTAAAAAGGGATATTGCCAATGCTTTGGGCAATTATGAAAACTCGCTGGAGATTTACGAAATTCAGGAACAGAACGTGATCACCAATGCCAATAATTTTGAACGTTCCAAGGAGCGCTTCAATTTAGGGCAGATTACCTCTATAGAATTCCGCCAGGCACAAATCAACCTGATTAATGCCAAAACCAATAAGAATTTTGCGAAGTACGAGGCCAAACTGGCCGAATTGCAATTACTACAACAAATAGGGCAGCTGCTCAATATTGAATTCTAAATGGAAGAACATTTTTTTCAATGTCCGTATTGCTGGGAAGAGATTTCGATGCTGCTCGATACTTCAGTACGATATCAGGTTTATGTTGAGGATTGTGAGGTGTGCTGCAATCCTATTGAATTGGCAGTGCGTTACGAAGATCAACAACTAACCGAATTTAATGCCTCAGACATAGAACAATAAATTTTACTCCCAAAAAACGTTAAAGGCTTTATTTAGTTGAATATGCTTTGTAACTTATTGTAAACTAAAAACTTATGGGGTTAAAATATTTTGAATTAGGAAATCAGGTGGTAGGGTTTGTAGCTACCTCTAAGATAGATGAGCAGATGTTGGATGAAGTACATCTTGAAGTTGAAAAACGATTGGAGCATTATGATAAAATACGGGTGTATTGTGAGAATGCATCGGGGCTTGCTATGAGCCTTAAGGTAACCTTGGAAGATTTGCTGTTTAAGATTAAGTACAAAGACCGTTTTGAAAAGATTGCGATTGTTTCAGATATTTATTCAGATAAACTTCGCTCAAAAGCAGAATGTACGTTTGTAAAATCTCAATGTCATTTTTTTAAGTGCAACAATCGAACTGAGGCGTTGCAATGGGTTTCTTCTTAATTTTCAGATACTTTCCTTTTGAAACCTTACTTTTATCAAGTAAATTATTTCAAATCTTTAAAGTTGTGCTTTTAAATTTCAGTTTCTCAAACAATTCTGTGGGGTATATCATTGAGGGTGCCATGGATTATTAGGCTGTTCAGGAACTGAAAAGTGCTATTTTAGAAATGCTTAAAGAGCACAAGACTATCAACCTTTATCTTGAAGATAAAAATATAGAACGCTTTACTCTGGATGCGATTTTTATAGCCTCTATCTTCCCGGTGCAGCACCTTAGTAAGCTTAATAAAATAGCTATGGTAACCAACAGGAAGTGGATTCACGCCATCGCAAACTTTAATAAGGCACTTGTAGGAGTTGAGATACGTAACTTTACCATAGAGCAACGGCTAGACGCTATGAGCTGGATCGCAGAAGACTAATCCAGTAATGTCATCGCCTTCAACATGCCCTCTTTTAAATTGATCCATAGGTAATTGAAAAACGACTTGTTCTGGTTACGCTGCACTTCACCTTGTCCTTCTTTAAAACCTGAATCTTCTCGATTGCTGGTTTTCGAAATAAAGATATTAGCAAGGGTACTTGCCAGCCATTTCTTTTTCTTTTTTCCCTGGTCTACTATACTCACTTTAAAGTCATCGTATTTCATTTTTAGGTCAATGTGAGAGTTAGAATCGTTACCGGCAATATTGAAATAAACTTCCTGTAAGCTCCCTTTCATAGATGCACCCAAATTTGGAGATGTAAACGCATTTAAATCTGTGGCAGGTAAATCCTTAAGACTCCCGTCTACATAAAATTGATCCTGAGTATTTTGAACATCAAAGTTCCACTTTAGTCTTAATGGGCTTTTCGTCATAAACAGAGCCTGAATGTCAATTTTTGTTTTTTTGGCTCCTAAAGCATAGGTATTCCCTAAATTATAAATGGAGGCATGAATTTGTTTAAAATCGAGTTTCCCTGCTTGTGATGTGCCACTTACCTTTTCTTCATAGGTGATTGCACCATTGCTTATTAGAACGGAGTCTATCATTAAATCAAAGTCTAATTCACGCAATTTTTCAGAATACAGAGGCTTGGTCTCGTAATTATCAGGCAGACGTTTATCGCGATAAATAGTATATGAAGGCTGCTTCAATTCAAGCTTAGAAGCATCTATATACATTTTTTTTGAAGGATGATGCCCATATCTTAGGGAGTCAACAATTATTTGTTTTACTCTTAAATTATTATGATCCCGTTCACTTTTGATTTGTTTGCTGAGCGCAGTTCGACTAATGATGGTCTTAATCTGAGTATTGTCTAGAATGAGGCTAATCCCATCCCATTTTACCTGAGCAATTGTGAGTACATCAAACGCGTTGAGTTTGTAATATAGCGAGTCTGAACTCAATTGTATTTGCTCATAATTGAAGGGACGTGTAGGGGTTTCAGAAATCGTAGGAGTAATACCCTTGAGTTTAAGATTGAAGTGCGCAGTTCTGAGCTCTGTTTGATCGGTTTTGGGATTGCGAATCTGTATAAAATCGGTAATCAGGTTGAAGTTTTCAATTTGAAAACTATGTTCCAGATTTTTGGCACTAATGGGATTGTCAATGCTATCTTCCTGTTTGTCAGTCGTTGATTTTTTGATGCCTGTATTAGGATAATGAATCAGGGTGTCTGCATTGATTTCAATATTCTTAAAATGAATGTTTTTATTTCTGAAATAATCCCAGTGATTCATTCCCTGAAGACTTACTGTGGCATTTTGAACTTTACTTCCGGGTAGCGAGTCATTGGATCTAAAATTGACACTGGCATTTTCAATTTTGGCATTACCTCCCCAGCTGTCTATCATTATATCTTCATAGGTTAAGGAAATTGATTTGGGAAGGTCGTTTTCAATTACCTCTTGTAATTGTTTTTTAAGATATATATTTAGGAAAATAGCAGCGGCTCCTAGTAGAGAGACAAAAATAAACAGGCCTATAAGAAGTTTCTTCATTCATCGAAGATATCTAATACTCAGGCTCGTTAGTGTTATCGAAATTATAATATCTGTTTTATTACAAAATTTGTTTAGTCCCTGCTTGTGAGAATCTAAGAATAGTTCTATATTTGCCGTCCAATATCGCGGGATAGAGCAGTAGGTAGCTCGTCGGGCTCATAACCCGAAGGTCACTGGTTCGAGTCCAGTTCCCGCTACTAAGCAGAGTAAGGCTTTCGAGAAATCGGAAGCCTATTTTTATGCATTGGGTACAACATAGGTACAACATTTTACAGTTTTCCAGTCCCTAATTCATAATGATACTATACGGTATCAAATGAATATAAAGAACATTTTTTATGCCTTATTTCCATAGCATTTATAGCTTCTAATAAAGAGTAAAAGCGTTTTCTTGCCCTACATTAGCAAAACAAATAAATGTTAATCTTAATAATAATTGTTAAATTTTTGTAATTTTGCAATAAATGAAACAAACTATCCACAAATCAATGGCAATGGTAATGGCTGTTGTGGTTCTACTGACCACAATGTCATTTACTGTGGATATGCACTATTGTGGGGATACGTTAGTAGATTTTTCATTCATCCAAGATGTTCAGACTTGCGGAATGGAAAAAGCTGAACCTGCTAAGAGTTGTTCTAACTCAATGATTTCTAAAAAATCTTGTTGCTCAGATGAACAATTAATTATTGAAGGTCAGGACGATTTAAAACAGGATTTTATACAACTTACGTTTGAGCAACAAATATTCGTTGCCTCTTTTGCTTACTCATATATTAGTCTCTTTGAAAGAACTGAATCTAAAGAGATTTCTTTCTCAGATCACTCGTCCCCATTCATTAGGCGGGACTTGCAGGTATTGCACCAGACATTCTTAATTTGATTTATTAAACAGCACCAGTAGCAGTCTAATTGCAACTGGAAAAGCCCAGCGATACATTCGTTTTGGGCCCGTTTTGTTGTTTCTCATTTGTACTGTGAGCAAACCAAAGCATATTTCTATAACTGTTTAATAATCATATCGTATGCTAAATAAGAGCATAAAATTTCTCATAGAAAACAAACTTGTTGCCGTTATACTACTCGCCCTATTCGTAGGTTGGGGCATTGTCAATGCACCCTTCAATTGGGAAACAAGCATTTTACCAACTGATCCTGTAGCGGTTGATGCCATTCCAGACATCGGCGAAAACCAGCAAATCGTTTTCACAAAGTGGCAAGGGCGTTCACCGCAGGATATCGAAGACCAGATTACCTATCCACTTACAACTTCATTGTTGGGAATTCCTGGGGTCAAGACCATCCGAAGCTCTTCAATGTTCGGTTTTTCAAGTATCTATATCATTTTTGAAGAAGATGTAGAATTCTATTGGTCACGTAGCCGTATTCTCGAAAAACTCAATTCCCTTCCCGCAAACTTATTGCCCGATGGTGTAAACCCTGCATTGGGTCCGGATGCTACGGGATTAGGTCAAATTTTTTGGTACACGCTGGAAGGTCGTGATAAAGATGGCAACGTAACTGGCAGTTGGGATCTACAGGAATTACGAAGCATACAGGATTACTACGTAAAATATGGTCTGTCTTCGGCAAGCGGTGTTTCTGAAGTAGCATCAATCGGTGGTTACGTCCAGGAATACCAAGTGGATGTTGACCCTGAAAAAATGCGACAATACAACATCGGCTTGACCGATATTGTAAAAGCTGTCAAGGAAAGTAATCAAGACATCGGTGCGCAGACTTTGGAAATTAATCAAGCTGAATATTTGGTTCGTGGTCTGGGATACGTGAAATCGGTTTCAAATATCGAAAATGCGGTGGTCACTTCTGAAAATTTCACTTCTATCCGAATCAAGGACATCGCAAATGTTCATTTAGGACCACAAACGCGACGTGGTATTTTGGACAAAGAAGGTGCCGAAGTGGTAGGCGGTGTGGTGGTAGCTCGCTATGGCGCAAACCCATTGGAAGTCATCAATAATGTAAAAGATCAAATAGCCGAATTATCATCTGGACTACCCACAAAAACCTTGGCAGATGGTCGTACTTCACAAGTGACTATCGTTCCCTTTTATGACCGCACGCAACTTATACAGGAAACACTTCACACGCTCAATGAAGCCCTTACACTTGAAATCCTGATAACCATTTTGGTCATCATCGTAATGGTGTTTAACCTACGTGCATCCATTCTAATCTCTGCTCTGTTGCCTGTTGCCGTTTTAATGGTTTTCATAACAATGAAACTCTTTAATGTAGATGCCAATATTGTTGCCTTGTCAGGAATTGCCATTGCTATCGGTACGATGGTGGACGTGGGCGTCATACTCGCCGAAAATATGATTAGGCATCTGGAAGATGAAAAATTACGCTTTCGCGAAAGCGGAATAGAATACACTACAAATGAAATCATCTACAACGCCACTGCGGAAGTTTCTGGTGCAATTTTAACCGCTGTGCTCACAACGATTATCAGTTTCCTACCTGTGTTTACGATGATAGGTGCTGAAGGAAAATTATTTCGACCACTCGCATTTACAAAAACAATGGCACTTTCTGCATCGCTTGTAATCGCGCTATTTTTAATACCGCCATTTGCCGCGTTCCTTTTCAGAAAAACAAACATTCGCCAGCGATCTAAACTGTTATTGAATGGTCTTTTAATCGCACTCGGTATCACAGCACTTGTATTTGGTTACTGGCTCGGGTTGATTTTGATAGCTTTTGGATGTAGTGGTTTATTCTTTTCGCTTAAAGCGAAAAAGGAATACAACCATACCATTGCTGGCTACAGGCTCAACATCAATCAAAATGTAGTAAATATCATCATTTCCTGTATTGCTATCGTCGTGCTGTTAGCCGAATACTGGCGACCACTTGGTTTTGACCGCAGCATTCTAATGAATTTGATTTTTGTAGCAATTATCTGCTTTGGACTGCTTGGTGTGTTTACTGTTTTCCGAAGATACTATGACAGCATTTTGCGCTGGGCGCTTCAAAACCGGTACCT
>PAPI01000033.1 GCA_002708845.1 Leeuwenhoekiella sp. | reverse complement strand
CATACAGCCTAAAGCATACAGCCTAAAGCATACAGCCTAAAGCATACAGCCTAAAGCATACAGCTTAAAGCTTAAAGCCTACAGCATACAGCAAAAAATATTTGTATATGCCTAAACATTCAGTGAGTCCGAAAACCTCACCCTACGGGTCTACAAGCACCCTCTTTTATCAGTTATCAGTTCTCTGTGGTCAGTTGTCAGTTTCTCGGGTGCCAAATCACACCTACACGTTTTTACTCTTTCAAACCGAAAACAGAAAACCGACAACCGACAACTCCTTCACACTTCACCCTTCAAAAAAAGCATACAGCCTAAAGCATACAGCCTAAATCAAAAAAGAGAGGCCACGCGTTGTATATGCTTCAGCATTTAGTGAGTCCCAAAACCTCACCCTACGGGTCAACAAGAACCCTCTTTACAAAGTTCAATAAACAATTACAGCATTCCCAAAAATGTCATCCTGAGCTTGTCGAAGGACCAAGTCACACCTACACGTTTTTACTATTTCAAACCAAAAACAGAAAACCGACAACCGACAACTCCTTCACCCTTTCACAATCCCGCACTTACATCCCAAGTCTTACGTCCTATGTCTTACGTCCTATGTCTTACGTCTTATATCATACGTCTCACATCTCACTACTCACATCTCACCCTTCACGTCTCAAAAAGCTTCTTAAAAATATGAAGTTTTTCGCATGTTGTATATGTCTTTCTCATTTAGTGAGTGCCTTAAGCCTCACCATACGGGTGTACAAGCACCCTCAAGCATCTGTTTCTATTTTCTTTTTTTTCCCTTAATTATTAGTTGTCGAGTCTATTTTTATTTAAATTAACTAACCATTCAACCACTCACATCTCACATCTCACTACTCAATACTCACTACTCAATACTCACTACTAACTACTCAACAATAAGTTCAATCCCCGCCTTCTCCGCCTTATACTTTATCTTTTCCATCAACTCATAATAGCTCCAGTTTCGCAGCACAAAGGTTTCTTTCTTGGCGATGCCTATTTTATCTTCTTGGTTTACCAATACCAATGTGCCCGCCTGTTGCTTTACGCAAAAGTCGATAAGTTGTCTGCTATATAGATGCAGGCGGTTGTGCACATAATTGCGTTCCTTTTCTCGGTAGCTTTCTACTGCCTTTAGCTTCCTTTTGGTGCCATGTCCGGAGCGCGAATTTTTGGCGCCGGCCTGGGCGCGTTTTCTTGCCGCCTGTATGGCCAGCCTTCGGTATAAGAACTCCTCCTTACTGCCAATAGTAAGCCGGGTCCTGTGAACCTTTACAACAATAGGAAACTCCAACGACAGCGAGGCCTCGGCGATTACCATTGAATTTAGTTGGTGCTTTTCCTTATCTATCTCAAAGACCGCCATCCAAAAGATCTTACCGTCCTTAAGTTTAAGATGCGAGGTTCGAATGCGGGTCTCGCCTGCAATTGCACGTTCCAGCAACTTGCGCTTATCGGTAAAATCCTTACCCAGGTAGATTTTAAAGGGAATCTTGAACAGCCGAAAACAAAAGGCTTTCTTTTCCTCGTTATAGTGCAGGCCGTGGACGCACTCATCGGGGGCAAAGGGAAAGGCCATGTCCTTTTTAAAGTTTTTTAGCGAACGCTCGCCCTTCCAGTAGGCTGTTTTCTCCTTATTAAAAGTGAGTAGGAGGGAGCGGTTGAGGTTGGAGAGAATATCGGTGGGGATTTCTCCCTTAAAGCGATCGGACACCAAACGGTAGGTAGTATTATTTCTGGATTGCTTAAAGATTCCCAATTCGTCCTTTTTGCCATCCACCAATTTGTACTGCACGTTTTCCGATAGATACAAAAACTCCTGTATCATTTCCTGTATGTAGTGATGGGAGGCAATAAGGTTTGCCGCACGATAGGCACGGTTCTGCCAACGATACAGTTTTTCAAAAGCCGCATCACGTTCTTCCCCTTTTGGGAGGTCTACTATTAGTTGTAGCTTTCTTGTTAGTTTCATCGTTTCCATATTCTGTGTCTTTTACCTGTTGTCAGTTATCCCGAATAGCCTGTCCTAATTGAAGTCGAAGGGCAGTCGAGACCTCATTCTGGTGAAGCACTTAAATCCCCTTTACATTTCACTACTCACTACCCAAGTCCCACACCCTAAAAAAGTCGAGAACCCGCACCATTGTATATGCCTAAACATTCGGTGAGTACCAAAGCCTCACCCTACGGGTCTACAAGCACCCTCATTATAATTTTCAATGATCAATAAACAATCCTATCTCTATTCTCTAGTCTTTATTCTTACGTCCTATGTCTTAAGTCTCACATTTCACGTCTCACTTCTCACTTCCTAAAAAAGTCGAGAACCCGCACCATTGTATATGCCTAAACATTCAGTGAGTGCCAAAGCTTCACCTTGCGGGTCTACAAGCACCCTCTTTACAATTTCCAATTTTCAATGATCAATTACCATTTCCACAAACTCATATCTTTTTGTCCTTTCATCCTTTCCGTCCTTTTCTCCGTAACGCTTCACCCTTCACAAAAAGCATACAGCCTACAGCTTAAAGCCTACAGCAAAAAATAGAGAGACCCACGCCGTTGTATATGCCTCAGCATTCGGTGAGTACCAAAGCCTCACCCTACGGGTCTACAAGTACCCACTTTTCAATTTTCAATGATCAATGATTAATAAACAATTCAACATTTACACAATTACACAATTACACAAATCCCAAATTCACGTCTCACTACTCAATACTCAATACTCCCTAAGCCGACTGCTGCCGATCTTTCTCCTCCAATATTCTATAAGCCGCCACAAACTCCCGATGCACCTCTTTTTCAGTTATATTTAATGTTTGCGCTATATCTGCAAAGGAATACTTCTTTTCACAGCGCAGCTGCAATATCTCTGCCTGTGCCGGAGTCATGGCGCCCTGTAATTTTAGGGTGGCGGGTTTTTGTTTGCTGTTTGGCCTTCCACCTCGGTCAATGATGGTTTTTAGAGTGGCTATTGCACGTTTTATCTTTAGGCTGATGTCGGTTATGCTAGTGCCCATCGCTTGTGCAATGGCCTTGTATTGAAAGCCGTATTTTAGGCAGAGCTCGATTAAATGTTTGCCCTCGGCATCGAGGAGGGGGAGGAGGCTTTGTACGAGCTCAAAATCCTGTTGGTCCTTGGCCTGTGCCTTTTGGGCCTCCATATCGGCGCGGGGGTCGTAGCCCGCCATATAGTCCAGATAGTTGTCAAAGCTTTCGAGGGAGCGGATCTTTCTGTGGAAATCGTTTCTGGGGCGGGTGTAGTAGGAGATACACTCGCGTTTCATCACGAAAAGGAGGAAAAACAGGATGTGTTGCGGCCCCTCGATGCGGTCGCGGTGCACCCATAGTTTTAAAAAGGTATCCTGCACCAGGCATTCTATTACAAAGTCGTCCCGTAGCAGGTACCTGCCCATCCCAAAGATGCGCCTGCGGTACTGGGCGTAAATGGCGGCTAAGGCTTGGGGACAGCCTTGTTTTAGTTGTTCATAGGTGTTGGGTTTCATATAATCCTATAATGATTTACATTCCTTTTCGATGATACCTTCTATCTTTTTTATAAATCTTTTATAATCCTTTTTGATTTTATCCGCAAAGCAGGGAGAGCGTTCTCCTTTCAAACAGTAACGGACATAGCGGGGAGAAATCTTGTACTTTTTGGCAAGCGCCTTTACGAGCGTTGCGTTATAAGTTTGCTTCATTTTAACTATATTTACAGATTAAATAATCTGTTCCCGAGAATGGAACAAATATTTAAACTGAAAATCAAATATATAAACGTTTTGTTTATTATACAAATTTTTTACACACAAATAGTTTATTATTATGGATAAAGCCATAATGCTGGATAGGATTAAGGACTACTACAGTTTTAAAACGGATGTGGACTTTGCCAAATTTTTAGGAATTACCCCACAGGTATATTCAAATTGGAAGGGCAGAAATTCTTTTGATGCCGAACTTTTATACAATAAATGTCCAGAATTAAATCCCTCTTGGCTATTATGTGGCAAGGAGCCTATGATTACGGAAAAGGAACTGCAGGTAAACGAAGCAAAAAGCCCCTACATCCTCCGAAAGAAATTGACCTATCTGGAAGATGAGCTAAAGATACTTACCGAAGCCGATAAAATAATGAGCGAATCCGGCAGCCAAATTAAGAAAGCAATTAAACTGTTAACGGATCAGTTTCAGCTTACCGAAAAGGAACTTAAGAATGTGTTGAAGGAGAAAAAGTAAAACCTAGCAACAACTGATACTATGGTAAACCTAATTGTCGCGCTCCATTCTAAAAATGAGTAATCATATAAAAACCTTTGCCCACAACCCTTTCCAAACTCACAAATTCCCACTTCACCCTTCACGCTTCACCGATTTACCCATTCACGAATTCACATACTCACACACTCACCCATTCACTACTTTTCCAACCACTTAAAAACAATTGCTAATTGCTAATTGTTAACTGATTATTCCTATATTTGATATTCTCCCCGATTAAATATACCCCGTTTACGGTTTTCCGTAATTGGTGGGGTTTTGTTTTAGTTACATTTGATAAAATAAAGTATTATGAAATTTGAATAATAGCAAGTGTTGGTTTTATCCAAATATTAGTTGCGAGCTGTATGTTCCATTCAAGAATAGAAATATGCTACTTTATTAGTATCAAAAAATAAAAGAATATGAATATAAAATTTTTAAAGGCAGAGAATGGGGACGCCATTGCTATCAGTTTTTGTGATGGCGAAGGTAAACCAAGAAATATTTTAATTGATGGTGGCAGAGAGGTAACTTATTTTGATAGGGTTAGAAGAAATGGACCTTTAAAGATAATTATCGATAATATAAAACACAAAAAAGAAAATATAGATTTACTCATTTTATCCCATATAGATAATGACCATATTGAAGGACTTCTCAAATGGTTTGAAATGGATAAAACTGCATCCGAACATATCAATGAGGTATGGTTTAATTCGGGGGAAGCGATTTCGAAATATTTGAATAAACCAAAAAATAAAGACTTAAATTTATTCATTGCTGATGGATCAAATGTTTATACTGGTGTAGATGAAGGAATAGAATTTCAAAAGTATCTACAAAAACATAACCTTGATCGAGTTGGGGTTATCATGAAAGATTTGGAATGGGAACGTTTTAATTTAAAAATAAAAGTTCTCACACCAACACATAAGCAATTGGAAAATTTGCTTGAACTATACCATGAAAAAACAGGTGATGTAAAATATACAGCGGCAGGAAATGACTGGTCAAAAAATCTCAGCGATATAATTTCTGAAGAGGAAAAACCATCTTTCCGGTTTAAAAAAGATAGAAGCGAGAAAAATGGTAGTAGCATCACTACATTGATAAGTTATAAAGGTAAAAAGTTTTTGTTACTTGCAGATTCACATCCAAAGGAAGTGTGTAGTGCTTTAAAGGATTTGGGATATTCAAAGGAAAATCCAGTGAAGGTTGAATTTATGCAAGTATCCCATCACGGTAGTAAAGGTAACAACAACAAAGAACTGTTTAATTTGGTAGATACCCATAATTATATTATCAGTACTAATAGTTCAGGGCATGGTCATCCACACAAAAGCGTTATTGCAAGAATTGTTAATAAAAATCCGAAGGCAATCATTTATTCAAATTATGAAAGAGTGGTGGATAATCTTCTTACTGACCAGGATAAAGTAGGCTTCCCAGAATTACAAGTTAATTTAATTACAGAGTTTCGTATTGAAGAATGAGTGCAAACGATTTAAAAAAGCATACGGTAAAAGTAGGTTCAGGTAGTGGATGCGTTTTTCAACCAATGGACGATGAAAGCACATACATTTTAACTGCTAAACATCTTTTTCAGCTTAAAAATGAAGAAACTAATGAACAGGAATATATTGAGGATGGTACCCATGTTTCAATAACTTTTTTAGAGTTTGATGGTAATAGTTGGAATAGTACTGTTGATACCTTTACTATGGGATTTGAAGAAAATTTCTTCCCGCATCCGGAAGCAGATGCTGCAATTCTCAAAATTCCTTATCGCCAAGGTTATGATAATATTCATCTAAGAAAAAACAGAGTACAATCCGATTTTCATCTTTGTGGTTTCCCTGGGAATTTGAGAAATCAACCCACTGTTAGCGCACAATATGATTCAGAAGAGATTAGAGATTTTTTACAGTCAGATGATTATTTTGAAATTGCTCAGCTAGAGAATCCCATCTTAAATTATAGTGAGATTGAGGGTTATTCTGGTGGCGGTATTATGACATTTGACGATTCTAGTAATGTGTTTGTAATTGGTATTCAAAGTCGAATGGCAAAGGAAAAATTAAATCTAGACTTTGGTAAAATTGGCTTTGTTTCTATAAGATATTTTGAAGAAATCATTGAAACCTATAAAACTGAGGGAAAACTTCTAGAACTTCTACCTTTATTTCTCAAATCTTTCGGCTTTCTTTCTGAAGGTATCTTCAATATGAATTCTGGTCCTTTGGAAAAGGATAGGGAAGAATTTCTTGCCACACTACTTGTTTCTAAAGCAGGAGAAGTTGCGAACAGTAATTTGACACCAAAAGCTATAAGAGATTTTATTGATGAGAAATTGCTGTTAATGAGTCATCAAGATGGCTGGCACTTAAAAAGAAAAAAGATATGGGCTCTGTGGTTTGAATTACTAATTATTTTAAGTGTCATTAAGAGGCGAGAGCATAGTTTGGACGATTTTAAGAATATATTCAAAAAGTTTAGATTTTTTTACTCAGACATTAATACTGATTTTTTTGGTCGTCATCTTCAAGATTTATATAAAGCAGATTTTAATGGTTTAGAAACTAATGGGCTGGTAGTTGTCGCTTCAAATGTAAAGGCTCAAGGCAGCCTTAGAGGGGTTTTTAAATTTGACAAAATTCCAATAAATATTAAAGAATTTCGTAACGATTTTATTAGACAAAAAGCATTAGATGGGATATTTATCAATATGGCAAGTTCTTTTCCATATGATAAATATAGATTCACAAATATATCAACCTTTAAAGAAGAAATGATTGATGTACTTGATAGTGAATTCTTTGAACTTCCTATAGAAAACTGCTTACCAATTCTAACTACTGAATATGAAAGACTTATTAGTTGAGAAATTTGTTGCTACCTTTAAGAAAGAGTTTCCTTCCGCTACTGTAGTAGTACAAAAATTAAATGTTGGGGGCAGCCAAATTCACTCTGTTTTTGTGGGTAATCTTGATGTAGAAGAGTTAAAAAATGATTGGGTTCGAATAACCAATTTCATTGCAATCCAATATCAGAGTAATTTGAATACTGATTATGAGCGATGGAATTTATATCTGTTTTTTCTCTTGCCTAATGGAATAAATATTCCAGATGATTTAAAATATACCATAGAGAACAACACGTTTTCCAGCCGAAAAATCATAGAAGATGCTTCATTATCAGTAGAAGCACTAATTAATAAACACGTCAACAACGAGTTGGCCTTAGAAGATAAGAAACATAGAACCAAGTCTTTTGTCTTCTCATATGACCCTACCATTTACGACGTACTGAAGGACAAAACCATTAAGAAAAAGAACATTTTGCCAGAACAGTTAAATCTTGCCTACGATGAGTTAACTACTAAATTTAAAGAGGAACAAGAATGAAATTTAATTCTGTAGAAATATCAGGTTTTAGGATTTACGAAAATCCCGAGGATGCCAACTTTAGTTTTGTAACCGACGATGGTGAGACGGCAGATTTTGTTTCGCTATATGCACCAAACGGTTTTGGCAAGACATCCTTCTATGATGCCGTTGAGTGGGCAGTAACAGATTATGTTGGGCGATTTTGGGTAACAAAGAACACAGAAAAATCGCTTAGAACTATGCGCCGTCTTACATCTGAGCAAGTTTCTGTTTTTAAAAACCGTAATTCTGAAAATGAAACTTGGGTGAAGATCCTTGACTCTGAAAATAAAATTTACAAAGAAAACCATCTTGAAGTAGCTAAGCAACGTGCGAACGATGCCAATTCTAAGAGTAATGACGATAAAAATTTTGCTAGAGTTATTCTTTCTCAAGAATGGATATCGCGGTTTTTAAAGGAGATCGATGGTGAGAATCGATATAAAAAATTCATGGAAAGCAACCCAGGGCTTAACGAAATCGATGTGTATTACCAAAATGTTATTGCGCTTTCACGCGCCAATGATAATAAGATAACGGCTCTGGAAAGTGATATTAAAACATTTCAGGATAGGATTACGGAAACTTCAGACAAAGACCTTTTGTCTAAGGTAAATAGGCAAATTTCAATTGTCAATAATTTTGAGTTTAATGAAGCATTTAATGATATTGAAATTACGGCCACCAAAGAAGATATTGCAGATTTTCTGGATGCTCTAACTGATAGTATTAGTGATGATTCAGAAATTACAAGATTAGTAAACTTACTATCACATATACAGTTGGCCCAGAATGGTAGTACTAATTTTCTTTCATGCAAGCAATATTTTGAAGCCTTAGAGAACTTTGACAAGTCTGGTAAGCGGGAAAAAGCAATAAATGAAGATCTGCTCGAATTCAAAAATATTGAAGCTATTACCAACGAAATTACCCAAAAGGAAAAGTCAAAGGCCGAAATCTCAGCACAATTAAAAGCGTTGAAAACGATTGAAAAACTTATTCCTACTTACTATGATAAGCTTTCAAAAATTACATCAAAAAATAACCTCAAAAATCAACATCAGCAAAAATTAGAAAAGCTTCAGACCTATATTGAAGAAAGCAACCTCAAGCTTATAGAAGTTGAAGGGGCCAGTAAGAAATTTGAAAGGCAACGGTTGGAAATTAATGATCAATTAATTAAAATTCCCGAACTTAAAAAGAACCATGATGCACTTTTAAAGACAACTAAATCTCTAAAAGAGAAGCTGGATTCTCAGCGCAAGAAAACTACAAAAGCACAAACTGCATATTCTAAAATCGATGACGAAGTTGATGAACTTGTTAAGGTTGTCCATGAATTTGACTTAGGTCAATATTCGGAAACAACCCTTGATAAAAATCAAGAACAAATAAAGAATCTCAAACAGATTGAAACGCTCGAAACACAACGATTACAGTTAAAGAAAGAGTTGCAGTCAATACAAGAGCGTATCGATTCTCAGGAATCATTAAATAAAACACTCAGTGAATTTATTGCGTCTGGTCTTACCATCGTGAACCAACAAGAGACCGATACCTGCCCCCTCTGTAAACAGACTTACGATAATCACCAAGTTCTTGCGGATAGGATTTTAAACAATGATGCGCTTTCTGCGTCTATCAAATCCCTGTTAGAAGAACGTTCGAAAATGCAATCAGAAATAGCTTTTAATGTAGAGAGAGCTAATAATTTGTCTGAAGACATCAAGCAGTTTTACAGCACTAAGTTAGACGAGCTTCAGAACCGGCTAAAACTCGCTGAAGAGCAAAAGGAAAGTGAGCAAAACCTGCTGGATGGATTAACCAAGCAAATAAATGCTGAAAATGAAAGGCTTCTTGATTTAAAGTCAAACTTTCTAGAGGATTCTATCGATGCTTATGAGAAAAAACTCAAAGCAGATTTAGAGGCTGTTCAAGTGTCCAAAACATATGGAGAAAAGGAAGTTGCGGCAATGAAAGAAGCCCATCAAAAGTTAGTATCTGAGAAAAATGAACTTTCAGAAAAGAATGAACTTCTGAATTCTGAAATCAGAAATTTGGAAAACAACAAAGATTACATTAAAGTCGTCCAATGGTTGGAAGAGAATGATCAAGGCGAAGAAAAAGTAGCTGACTTTGTTAATACCAAAATCCAAAATACCAAGGATGAATTTAATGAGTTCGATATAGCTCTAAAGAATCTCAAGAATGACTTAAAAGAGCTTAATGAAAAACTCAAAAAACTTAATGAAAGACAACTAAAAGAAGATTTAAAGGAAGTTGAGAAGGAAATTCAAAACTTGGAATCGCACATAGCAGCATATCAAAGGCATCTTGAAGATAACCTTTTAATAAATGCTAAGGGTCTTGTGGGTGAAAGGCTAATTAATTCCTTAAAAAAACGGAGATCTAAAACAAAGGAAAAATTAAAACAACACCAAAATTACAAGATTGAGGTCAATAAACTTAAAGGCTACTCTGATAATATTCTTCCCTACTTACAATCCGAGCAGGCGAAATTAGATTTGACTAATGTAGAGAAAGAGCTGAAATTTTTAAAGGATAAGGTAAGTCAGCCACTAAAAACAGAGATTGAGAGGACCAAAAATCATTTAGACAAAAGGATTAAAGATTTCTTTTACGAGGATTTAATCAATGAGATTTACGGGAAGATTGACCCTCATCCCAGTTTTAAAAATGTAAAGTTTATTGCAACTTTTACTGGTGACCGTCCAAGCCTTGACATATATGTGAAGAGTGGAATAGAAGACGATGACAAGGATAGCCTCATCCCAAATTTATACTTCAGTACGGCCCAAATAAACATTCTGAGCCTCAGTATTTTTCTAGCTTCAGCCCTTAACTCGAAAACGTATGACTGTATTTTTATAGATGACCCAATTCAGTCTATGGATAGCATCAATGTGCTTTCTACCATAGACTTGTTGAGAAGTATTGTTGTAAATAATAAAAAGCAAATCATTCTCTCTACACACGATGAGAATTTTTATAATCTACTGAAAATGAAGATTCCACCTACTTTATTTAAATCCAAGTTTTTGGAATTAGAGTCTTTCGGTAAGTTGAAAAAGGAAAGTAATTAAAATTTTTAAATTATGGCTCAATACAGAATTTCTGGAGTTTGGAAAGATAGCAATAATGTGATAACGCATTATGCCTTCCATACAGTTAATGAAAAAACGATATCTCGAGCATCGAAGAAATCAAAAGCTGATGCAATTAAACTTTTAGAGACTTCTGGCAATTCAGCCGTCACTTGGGTTTGGAATTATTCGGCTTCTTTTTGGAGATTAGGAGAAAAAGTAGAAGTGGTAAACGGAAGTAGTGGAAAGTATTTAAGGTCTAATCCAGATAATACAACAACTGATAACCTTTCCAATTTAATAGATTTTGACTGGATTGCGCCGTAAATAAACTACAGCTAGCGTATATAAAACCCCTCGCTGGCGCGAGCGTCCCGCTCGTGTCCACTACCCACACGAGTACACTTTTGCAATGTATGCCCACAATACAAGTAGCCCCCCTGGCGCGCTTTTGCAAAGCGTACCCATCTATATTAAGCATTTGTAATGCGCTTTTAATACGCATTCACCTACCAGCATCAAGCTAACAGCAGCTTTCTCACTGCTATTTATTCATTGCTAATTAATTGCTATATTTACTATTCTCCCCTATTAAATTGGCATTCAAGAAATCTTAAGTGGCACTAACCCTTTTATACTGTTTTCATCATGAAATTAGAAATAATACTCTCAACTTAAATTCTTTTGAAAATAATGTATCTACAATAGCCAAACCTTTGGTAGTTAGCCTTAACATAAAACAGAGCGAAAATCAACACAAATGCTTAATTACAAACAATTTAGTTTTTTTAAATTATCTTTGAGTTAAATTTAAAAATGAAGTATGGATATTCCATTATTAGGTATAACAATTAAAAAGCTCTTAGAAAAAATCGGAGCAGGCAATCATAAACCAGGATCTGGTAGTGCTGCTGCATTACAAGCTATGGTATCTTCAAAATTATTAGCTACAGTTATCGATATTACGAATGATGATGATCATCGTCAATTCTATCTTGAGAGTCTTCCTACTCTATTACTAATGGATAAGGCTATTAGAGAAAGAATTTTTCCTCGGCTATGTGAATTATTCCAATTAGATTCGACACAATTTGACAAAACTATTACTCTAAGAAAAGCAAGAAATAAAGAAAAAAATCCAATCAAAAAAAATCAGTTTTCTCAAGATGCACTCAAGGAACTAAAAGTTTCAATTGAAATTCCTATTGAAATTGCAAAATTGAGTATAGAATTATCAAGAATTTCTGAGTTTGTATTTGATAATGCTTTTCAATCTGCTAGAGGAGATTCTCAAGTTGCTTTAAATGGGAGTATCTCCGCATTAGGTGGATGTATATCTATTATTGATCTAAATTTACTATCGTATGGTATTAACGATTTGAGCTACACTCAGAAAATAAATCAAGAAGTAGATCGATTAAAATCGGAATACAATAGACTAAATAAAATTTCGACTTCAAAGATAGATAGCTTATCCACTGAGGTTAATTCTAACATCGAGATTCAGTCAAAGGTTAATAAATTACTTTCAAATTTAAAAGGGAAGAAAAAAGTTTTAGATTCTGATATCGAAAAATACGTTATAGAATTTCAAGAAATCTTATGGGTACATAAAGATGACATTTGGAAAAAGAACAAGCCAGAGAATTTAATTGAAGTATTGAACCCCAAAATCGCATTTAAAAAAATTCTTGGATATGATTTTTACGAAACTTCACAAATACCTAAAGATAAAGAGAATCGTGAAGAATTAGAATTAGCAGGTATTATAGATCAAACCAAGCGATTGGTCTTAATATCAAATGATTTTCCAAATGCTACTAAAAACTTCACAGCGGCACATGAATTAGGCCATGCCTTTATGCATAACAATTTAGTAATGCATCGTGATATGTCGTTAGAAAGTAGTTCCAAATTAACTCGTCGTGATTATAAAGAAATTCAAGCTGATAAATTCGCATCATTTTTCTTAATGCCAAAAGAACAGGTTATAAATTCTTTTAAGAATAAGTTTTTAACTAATCAATTTATAATCAATGAGGACTCAACATTCTTACTCAATGGTGGTTCACCAAGTATTCTTAGATCGGAATGCAAAAATATCAGAGGACTATCGCGTAAATTAGCATCTGTAGAATTTTATGCAAGTAAGCCTTTTACATCACTAGCTGATACATTTAATGTTTCTAAGGAGGCAATGGCCATTAGGTTAGAAGAACTTAATTTAGTTCATTTTTGATATAGTCCTGCGCACCACCTTGCTTTCGCGAGCCTCACGCCCGTGCAATCAAGATTAGTACTTTTTATAACATTCAAAATAATAATGTAAATTTAGCTAAAGTTAAAAATTTAGCAAAATGTCATATCAATTACAAAAGGAATTTCCAGATTACTCAAGACGTAATAACAAAGGTTACTTTTATGTTAATCCCGATAAATCTGTTAATCCTTACAATAAAGAATTATACCCCTTGACGTTTACTGGATATTTAAATGGGGAAAATGTCAAAATAATTTTGAATAGCCATAATTCTGATTTTATTGATAGTTATGAATTTGTTTCATTTCCTGATAGTGCCTATGCCGATAAAGAAGATGTCATAGGCTGGATTCATCAATTTATTAATAAAGAAATGGACTAAAGATATTTCCCAGCTAACGCAAGCATCCCGCTCGTGCAATTAGTCACGCTAGCGCACGTTAGCAACCTGTGCCCACACTACAAATAACATAATGATTTACCCTCGCTGGCGCGAGCGTCCCACTCATGAAATTACCAATGCGTCTCCTAAAAAAGTTTACAAGTTCCAAAAAGGAAGTTTACGACATATATAAAATACAATAATCAATGAGCCCCATAAAAAAATTCCTAATCACCTTTGTGCTAGTCATTTTAAATTTTTTAGTTTATTATTATTTAACCGAACTAAATGCAATTAACCCAACATTTCAAGAAATAGCATCGCTTTTGACTGTTTCCTTTATGGTGATCCCTATTTTTTCCTTACTTCCAGCACTTTTTGTTTTTCTATTAAGATTAACCTTCCATAAGAGAGATGTGTTTTTTAAGAAAATATATTTAAACCTCTATTTAAATATTTCAATCGCATTATATGCTACAATGATGGCAATTGGCATATTACTTTATTTTAAGCAAACATAAACCCCTCGCTGGCGCGGGCGCAAATAAAAAGATGAAATACAAAGAAATAGCAAAAAAAATAATAGCACTAAAAAATGCCGACTTGGAATTTCGTGGAAAGCTAATAGAGGGTGGAGAACTTGGCGATGGCTATAACGATGAAATGGCCAAAATCCACAACCAGAATGCAAAAGCCCTTGATGAAATAATCCAAACAATCGGGTATCCCACAGTTACCAAAGTGGGTGAGGAGGCGAGTGAAGCAGCTTGGATGGTAATTCAACACGCCATAGCACAGCCTGAATTTATGAAAAACTGCCTGCTACTGCTGGAAAATGCTGTTCGCGAAAATCAAGCCAACCCAAAAAATTTAGCTTACTTAACGGACCGAATAGCAGTATTTGAAGGAAAATCGCAATTATATGGAACCCAATTTGATTGGGACGAAGATGGAAACTTAAGCCCAAATCCTATTGACGATTTGGCAAAAGTAAACCAAAGACGAAAAGCCATTGGCCTAAATTCCCTTGAGGAACAAACGGAAATAATACGAAGACGGGTGAAAGATGAAAACCAATCCCCACCAAAAGATTTTGAAAAAAGAAAACAGAAGATAGAGTCCTGGAAAAAAAGTGTGGGTTGGATAAAATGAAACGTGCTTTGCTAACACGCGCATTCCGCTATTACATAATCCTATCAAACTCCAAAAACATAAAAACTTCTCTCTCTACATTTTAGGACTAACTATTATTTACATAAGGCTCACTTTCTACTATTATTTCATTTTCTTTACATTTGCCGCGCAATGAAAAAATATTACAATCTCAAAAGAATCAAATGTTATGAAAAAAACAAAATTCATCCTTGCGCTTATCTTTCTTAACGCAATTTTTATTTCCTGTTCGTCTGATGACGATTCAAGCCCAGACCCGGAACCGCCTTCCGGCAAATTGGTAAAATCCGAAGTTATATCCGATGATATAAAGGCAGATTATACCTATAGTGCTGATAACTTATTGGCCACCTTCAATGGGTCTCGCACAGATTTTACGTTTACATCAAACTTCACTTACGATTCAGAAAAGCGATTAACAAAATGGAGTTATGAAGAGATGGGATCTAATCAATATTCTGGTGTTTATACATTTACCTACAATGCAGACGGAAATTTATCTGCCTATAGTAACGGTGTTAATGATATAGTCATAACCTACAATGGCAATACCGTAACTGCAAGTGGTATTTTTAGCGGCAATACTCCTTCTGAGTTACAGATGGAACTTAATAGCGCGGGACTTATAACCAAGTTTATTGAAAGCTTCCAATACACCCTTTTTACTTATGATGGCAATGGCAATATGATTTCTGCTAAATCCTTTGACAATGATGACAACCCCATTGCAGAATTTACCCTAACCTATGATTCTAAAATTAATCCTTTTTATGGGCAGTTTGAATCTGTATATATAGAACGTTTCCTTGAATTCTTTGAAGATTTTGATGGAATCTATGTGAGCGGATTTGAGGGGTACAGTTTTCCTTACTTTAAAAATAATATTACATCCATTAATGAAGTTGGGGGAGATTCATTAAACTACACCTATACTTATGATGATGAAGGGTATCCTACAGTTGTAAATGAAGATGATATGGGAGATACCAATATTTATAGCATTTCATACTACTAAAAAGTGTTAGCCGTGGTCAATGCCGCGGAATTTAATTTTGGAACATAAACATAAGCCGCATTAGCGGCTTTGTTTTTTTATATATGTACAAATAGTCAGTAAGCTTGAGAATGTTGTAAAACCGTGACTACCTTGTAAAGTATTTTTTATGCGATCTTACTAGTTGCACCTACTCACCCGCCACAGAGCTAGTAACTTTCTCTTGTGACCCCTCTGGCGCGCTGGCGCCTGTACTGAGCAGCCCCTCCCAAAGATTTTGAAAAAAGAAAACAGGAAATGGAAACCTGGAAAAAAAAGGTGGGTTGGATAAAATAAATCCCACTCTCCCGGATTTATATTCCTTCAGCAGCCTATGGACGCTCAATACCATCCATCAAAATATATTGGCATACCCATTAAAATTAACGTATTCGAAGCCTTTGCAGAAATAGCTGTAAAACAAGTGGAACTGCGTTTCGCTTTAGCGAAAAAGAGCATGCAGCGCAGTTTTATCAGCGGTTTTTCAAACTATGTTTGGAAAAATTTCCTTAAAGGCTTCTTGATTTTTTGCGCCTCCGACGAGCATAGCGAGAGGAAGGCGGACTTTTGCATCAAGGCAAAATGAACAAATAGTTCTATATAACATAACATAACATACTTTCTTTACTTACTTTCATGAGCGGCACTCTCAACCTACCAGATTTATAAACCTTGAGCAGCTTGTATATAGACACGCAACACTAATCATCAAGGATTTTTGGTATAGACCCTAAGTTAAAATTTTTGGAAGTCTTTCCAGAAATAGCTGTAAACAATCTATCTGTCGGCCTATCGAAAAGTTGCCCTATAAAATTTGATGTGAAGGAGCCGTAAAATTTTAGGCTGTTTGAGGGCGCGGCCCGAGTTCCTAAAATTTTTGTCTCCTACGAGCAAAGCGAGAGAAAGGTGTACTTTTTTCGCCTTGCATCCGACGAGGGAGGCACCACTGAGAGGAATGCATAAAAAAGAATGGATAATAAAATAACATAGCTTAATAAAACTTCAAATCCGTCGAATGAATCCGAAATATCCTGGCCACAGATAGAGTATAGAATCTTAATGTTTAAAAATTAATGATTTCTTAAACATTGGCACTTAAATAATATATTATATAGAAGGGCATCTTTCCTAAATATTGATTTTTAAAAGCCCCTAAATTCCTAAAGCTCCTTTATTTATTATTTCCATTAATAAGACCTCCTGCAAATACTAGCCACATTGTTGTTTGGATTATAATAAAGTATATATAAAGCGTGTTTATAGCGTATCTATAGCGTATATAAAGCGTATTTAAAGTGAGTATATAACGTATTATATACTTGTTATACCTTAAATAACCTCTAAAAAATAACCTACTAATATTCATTAATCGTTAAGGAAAAGGAAGTGTAGGGATCCATTATAAAACCAAATAATACTGCAATAAAATCCAACACTTTCCTCTAAAGCCAGAACATCCCCACAAAAAAAATACACTGTCCAAAATCTAATAGCCAAGCGTTTGCGCAATTAGGGAATAATTTTACTTTTGTCATTATTAAAGCCAATAGTTTAATGTCTCGACTGCTTCTTGCTTTTATATTAATCTTTTCGGTTTCCTGCTCTAATAACAGAGACTATAAAAACAGTTCTCGTGCCACAGGGTGGAAAATGATTGGCCGAATGGGCGGTTTTGCAAAAGATTATAATAAAAACACCAAAGAGCAGGAAACAGGGCCAGGACTAGTTTTTATTGAGGGTGGTACTTTTACAATGGGCAGGGTACAGGATGATCCAATTGGTGATTGGAATAATACCCCCAACCAACAACATGTAATGTCTTTTTATATTGATGAAGCCGAAGTTACCAATCTAATGTATGCAGAATACCTCGATTGGCTGAAAAGGGTTTTTCCGCCCGATGTGGATAATTATAGGGATATTTATTCCAGCGCAGTACCAGATACACTAGTTTGGAGAAACCCCCTCGGTTTTAATGAAGCTATGGTAAAAAATTACCTACATCACCCCGCCTTTTCGGAATATCCAGTGGTGGGGGTTAGTTGGCTGCAAGCAGTTAATTTTTGCAAATGGCGTACAGATCGGGTTAATGAAAAATTATTG
>PAPI01000032.1 GCA_002708845.1 Leeuwenhoekiella sp. | reverse complement strand
GACGGCTTTATCGGTGAGGACACCTTCACTTATGAAGTATGTGATGGTGGTAGCCCACAGGCTTGTGATCAGGCAGATGTGATCATCCAGGTGATCCCTGTAGGAGGACCTGATAATGCAGCACCAGTTGCTAATGATGATACCGCAATTACCGAGACAGGAGTACCTGTAGACGGTAATGTACTGGTAAATGACTTTGATCCAGACGGCGATCCAATCACGGTAACGGCCAATACTCAGCCAGATAATGGTAGTGTTGTAGTAAACCCTGAGGGAACGTTCACCTATACTCCGGAGCCTGGTTTTGTAGGCGAGGACAGCTTCACGTACACTGTATGTGATGATGCCGACCCACAAGCTTGTGCAACAGGAAAAGTAACTATTGAGGTAACTGCTGATAACGGCAATACGGTAGTAGCTAATGACGATGCGTACTTCGGGTTTATCGGCGATGACATCACCGGTAATGTAACGGATAACGACAGCGATCCTGAAGGTGATAGCTTTAGTGTAACAGGTAATACAAGTCCTGCACACGGTAGCGTTTCAATCTCAGCAAATGGTGAGTTCACTTATACACCAGCGATGGGTTATAGCGGAACAGACCAGTTTACCTATACGATCACTGATGCTAACGGAGCGACAGATACCGCCACAGTATACATCAGTATTGATCCTAGCGAGAATGGCGGAAACGACATTTTAGCGATCAATGACATCAACGATACCTTTGAAGGTCAGCCGGTGAGTGGTGATGTAGGGACCAACGATGAGAACCCAGACGGCCCTGCGGGCAGTGAGGTTTACACGGTGGTAACCCAGCCAGCCAACGGTACTTTGGTCTTCAATGCAGACGGAACGTATACGTACACGCCAAACGATGGCTTTATCGGTGAGGACACCTTCACTTATGAAGTGTGTGATGGTGGTAGCCCACAGGCTTGTGATCAGGCAGATGTGATCATCCAGGTGATTCCATTCCCAACCACGACTAATGATCCTCCTGTTGCGAATGATGATACAAATATTACAGAAGTTGGTGTTCCTATAGACGGTAATGTACTGAGCAATGACTTTGATCCAGATGGAGATCCAATTACAGTAACTGACAATACAGACCCAGAACACGGAACTGTAGTGATTAACCCTGATGGTACGTATACTTATACACCAGACACAGGTTATTCAGGTCAGGATAGTTTTGAATATACAGTTTGTGATGATGGAGATCCGCAGGCATGTGCAACAGGAACAGTAACCATTGAGGTAATTGCTGATACTGGTAACACAACTGTTGCTAATGATGATGCTTATTATGGAGAGGTAAATACTCCGGTGACTGGTAATGTACTTGATAATGATTCTGATCCAGAAGGTCAAGCTCAGACTGTAGATACTTCTGTATCTCCAATAGTAGCTCCTGCAAATGGTAGTGTAGTTATTAATAGTGATGGTACATTTACGTATACACCAAATGATGGCTTTACAGGAACAGATCAGTTTACGTATCAAATATTTGATGCAGGTTCGCCTGTAGCTACAGATGTTGCAACGGTCTACATCATAATCGAAGAATCACCGGTATCAAAACTTCAATTTGTAAAAACTGCAGAGCTCAATGATGAAAATCAAGATGCTTTCGCACAGGTTGGAGAAACAATTACCTACACCTTCACTGTTACCAATACGGGTAATACAAGTGTAAGTGATATTGTGATAAGTGATGAAAGGCTGGAAGTTTCAGGTTTAGAACTAAATCCTGCAACATTAACTCCTGGTGAAAGTGGTACTGCAACGGCCGTATATACGATTACTCAGGATGACATTGAAGCCGGTTTTGTAGTCAACAGTGCAATCGCCGCAGGTACCGATCAGTTTGGAGAAGAAGTTACTGATGTTTCCGATAACGGAGATGAGCTTGCCGATGATGACGGTGACGGCGATCCAGGTAATGATCCTACAATAACAACAACTCCTGGTGTTACAGGAATGAGTGTTGAGAAAATAGGTGTTTTCAACGATGAGGATGGTGACGGTATTCCAGACGTAGGGGAGACTATTACTTACACGTTCACGGTTTATAATACCGGTGAAACTTCAATATTTGATATTGTAATAGACGATCCTTTGGTGCCTGTTACAGGTGGTCCTGTTGATCTTGCTCCGGGAGTAGTTGATTCTTCAACCTTTAGTGCAATTTATACGATCACTCAGGCAGATATTGAATCAGCAGGTGTAACTAACCAAGCTATAGCTAGTGGGGTGTTGTCTAATGGTGACGTGATAGAAGACCTTTCAGATGATCCAAATAATACTACAGATGAAGATCTAGAAGGTGATGGAGAACCTGATGACGCCACGTTCACACCGTTACAGGGTGTTGAAAACGTTGAAGACATAATCGTTTACAATGTGATGACTCCTAACGGTGATGGATTGAATGATATCTTTATGATTAAGAACATTGAGAACTTCCCGAATAATTCGGTTAAAATATTTAACCGGTGGGGTGTAGAAGTATTTAGTACTACAGGATATAATCCTAATGGTGATAATGCCTTTAGAGGATTCTCAGACGGTCGTGCGACAGTAAGAAGAGGTGAGCGATTACCTACAGGTACGTACTATTATGTCATTGAATATGAGCGTGACAATGGAGAGATACGACAGTTGGCTTCATTCTTATACATTAACTAATAAAACATCATTAGATGAGAATTTATAAAAACAAGCAGGTAATGATGAAAAGAATAATGAAAGGTCTACTTTGTGGTGGTGTTGTGCTTTTGAGCTTTACTGCTCAGGCACAACAGGATCCTCAATATACACAGTATATTTACAATCCTTTGGTAATAAATCCTGCATATGCGGGTAACCGTGGAGTGACGAGTATATTGATGCTACACCGCAGCCAGTGGGTAGGTCTTGATGGAGCTCCAAGAACCCAAAATCTTTCTGTTCACAGTCCCATAGGTTTAGGAAAAGTAGGACTTGGTTTTAGTTTGGTTAATGACGCCTTAGGACCTGCACGTGAAACGTATTTCAATGCCGATTTTAGTTATACAATTGAGACCGGAATGGAGGGTAAGCTCAGTTTTGGTTTAAAAGGATCTCTTAATCTTCTCGATGTAGATTTCGCAAGAACCAATCCTTTTAATGTTGGAGATCCCTTTTTGATCAATATAGACAATAAGCTATCTCCTAATGTCGGGGTAGGTATTTTTTATCATAATGAAAAATTCTACGGAGGTCTATCTGCACCACATTTATTACAAACCAACCATTTTGACCGAAGCGGTACGCAGAGTGCAGAAACCTTTGTTGCAGAAGAGCGTATTCACTACTATGGTTTAGCGGGTTATGTATTTGATCTGAATAATGATATTAAGTTTAAACCCTCAACCTTGGTTAAAATGGTCTCAGGAGCACCTTTAGCTGTAGATATTAATGCTAACTTTTTATTCTACGAGAAACTTACCCTGGGAGCTTCATATCGCTGGAGTGCTGCTCTAAGTGGTTTGGTTGGCTTTCAAATAAATGATGGTTTACTCGTAGGTTTTGCATACGATCGTGAAAGTACGGAATTGGGTAATGCAACTTATAATGATGGCACGTATGAGGTCTTTTTACGCTTTGAATTGTTTAAAGAGTACGATAGAATGCTAACGCCTCGATTCTTCTAAAATTTAAAACTATGGACCTTATGTTTAAAAAATTACAGCTTTCAATATTAGTTCTGGTTTGTTTTAGCACTTTCGTCAATGCTCAAGAACGCGATTTGGCCAAAGGGACAAAGAAGTTTAATCAATATGCTTTTGTAGATTCTCAAAAGATTTTCTTACGCGTGGCGGAAGAGGGGTATGAGTCTGCAGATCTTTTTGGAAAACTTGCTGATAGTTATTACTATAATGCAGATTATGACGATGCAGCGCTGTGGTATGGTAAATTGGTTGAAAAATATCCACAGGAAGTAGCACCTAATCAATATTTTAGATACGCTCAGGCTTTACGGGCTACTGAAGATTACGAGACTTCAGATCAAATGATTAAAAAATATGAGGAATTAGTTCAGGCAGAAGGCGATGACTACTACAATTCTGCATCAGTAAGTGAGATAAAATCGGGTAATGGTTTAGGTACTTTTGAGATTGAACGTCTAAGTGCTAACAGTGTTGGGTATTCCGATTTTGCGCCAGCCTTTTTTGATGAAAAATTGTTGTTTTCTTCAACACGCGATACCGGTACTTTGACCACTCGAATTCATTCCTGGAATAACCAGCCTTTTTTAGATTTATATGTTGGAGATATTACAGATCAGGGTCAGATAAATGGTGTTTCCAAATTGGATGGAAGCATCAATACTGAATTTCATGAGAGTACAGCAAGCCTTTCCCCAGATGGAAACACCCTTTATTTTACGCGAAATAATTATACCAATGAGACGTATCGTACCGATAAGAAGAATACCAATAAATTAAAACTTTATAAGGCCAACAGAACAGGAAATGGTTCTTTTGGTAATGTACAGGAGCTACCTTTCAATAGTGACAGCTTCTCTACAGCACATCCGGCAGTTTCACCAGATGGTAAAATACTTTACTTTTCATCAGATCGTGACGGTAGTAATGGCGAATCTGATATATGGATGGTTGAGATTACTGAAAATGGATACGGACCGGTAGAAAATCTTGGTACTGCTATAAATACTCCGGGGAGAGATACATTTCCATTTGTAGACGCAGATGGTAAGCTGTATTTCTCGACTGATGGTCGTGGTGGCCTGGGAGGTCTTGATGTTTATGTTTATGATTCTGAAAAGAATAGTATTACAAATTTAGGAGAGCCTATAAACAGTCCTAAGGACGATTTTACCTTTATCTATAATACAGAATCCGGTAAAGGCTACTTTGCATCAAACCGTTCGAATGATCCTCTGGATGACGATATATATACATTTACCAGAGCGGCCTGCGAGAGTACACTGATTGTACAGGTAATTGATAAAAACACTCGAGAGCCGTTAAATGGAGCCCTGGTAGGCATACGTAATATAGATAATGATCTTGTAATTTCAGGTGTTGCTGAAGTTCCTGACGCTAAATTTAGTTACCAGAATCCCGACTGTGGAGCTGATTATTTTGCCAGAGCTGAGATGGAAGGCTACGCAACAGCCGAAAAGAATGTTACGATTCCCGAAAAATCCAGTGAAGTACTTGTTGTAATTGAACTTGAACCTTCAATTGTTGATATTCCGCCAGATTTTGACCTGGGTAAATTAATTAATCCAATATATTTTGATTTTGATAAATCATTTATAAGGCCTGATGCTGCTGTAGAGCTTGCTAAGATTATCGAAATTATGAAAGAATACCCTCAGCTTCATATTGATGTGCGCTCGCACACAGATAGCCGTGGTAACGATGTGTATAATATGGCGCTTTCAGAACGACGCAATAAATCAACAATTGATTATATCGTAGAGAAAGGGGGTATAGAACGTGATCGCTTAACAGGTAGAGGCTATGGCGAATCACAGCTGCTTAATGAGTGTAGTAATGGTGTGCCTTGTACGGAAGAGCAACACCAGCTTAACAGACGTAGCGAATTCATTGTTCAGGATTATTAATACGCATCTTACATAACAAAACCCTAAAGCCTTCTGAATAAGAAGGCTTTTTTATATTGTTAGGCCTGAAGTGTATTTGTACATTTACCAAAAAAGTAAACTATGACAGAAGAACTGGTAATTCTTGTTGATGAAAACGATAACCAGGTAGGCCTGATGCCAAAAATGGAAGCACATGAAAAGGCATTGTTACACAGAGCATTTTCGGTGTTTGTATTTAATGATGCTAAAGAATTGATGATACAGCAACGTGCGCTATCAAAATATCATTCCCCCGGATTGTGGACCAATACGTGTTGCAGCCATCAGCGGGAAGGGGAGAGTCATATTGCAGCAGGGAAGAGACGTCTGATGGAAGAAATGGGATTTACAACAGACCTTGAAGAAAGCATCTCATTCATTTATAAAGCTCCATTTGACAATGGTCTTACGGAACATGAGTATGACCATATACTAACGGGATCCTACGATGGAGAACCCAATTTAAACCCTGAAGAAGTTGCAGCCTGGAAATGGATGTCGTTGCCAGACATTAAAATTGATATGGAGAAGAACCCGCAATTGTATACAGCCTGGTTTAAAATTATTTTCGAGAAGTTCTATAATCATATCGAGCAATGACCCGAGTAACCGTAAAACGTAAGGCGCATTTCAATGCAGCGCACAGGCTTTTTAGAGCTGATTGGGATGATCAAAAGAATCTGGAAGTTTTTGGTAAATGCAGTTACCCAAATTATCACGGTCATAATTACGATTTGATAGTAAGTGTAACCGGAGCAATTGATCCTGAAACCGGATTTGTGATCGATTTAAAGGTACTTAAAGACCTGATAAAAGAGGAGATAGAGGATCATTTTGATCATAAAAACTTAAATGAGGATTTACCCGAATTCAAAAGTCTGAATCCAACAGCAGAAAATATTTGTGTGGTTATCTACAATAAATTAAAAAACAGACTTGATCCTAAATTTGACCTCGAAATAACCCTCTACGAGACAGCACGTAATTTTGTAACCTATTCAGGAACTTAAATAAAAACAATTACTGATAATATTATGCAAACATCATTTTATCCGTTTACTTTTCAGCCCGTATTAAAAGAAAAAATATGGGGAGGACAAAAACTAAATTCCCTATTTCAAAAGGGCAATGACGCTCAGGCAAAAATGGGAGAGAGTTGGGAAATTGCAGATCTTCCTGAGGGGCAAAGTATGGTAAAGAGTGGAGATTTGAAGGGTAAAAGCCTGCATGAACTTATTGAGATGAATCCGGAAGCTTTGTTAGGCAAAAAGGTTTATGAGCGATTTGGCAAAAACTTTCCATTGCTTATAAAATTTATAGATGCTGCTAAGGATCTTTCTATTCAGGTCCATCCTACAGACGAAACTTCGCCTACAGGAACCGGTAAGACCGAAATGTGGTACATCATGCAGGCTGATCCCGGTGCCTTATTAACGGTAGGATTTAATCAAAAGATTACCAAAGAAGAATACGATAAGCGCATTGAAGATCTTTCAATAGAAGAAGTAATGGATACTCACGTTGTTACCGAGGGGGATTCATTCTTTATTAATGCCGGTCGTATCCACGCTATTGGAGGTGGGGTTTTGTTGGCCGAAATTCAACAAACTTCAGATGTTACCTATCGGGTTTACGATTACAACCGTAAAGATGATTCAGGCAATTTAAGGGACTTACACGTTTCTGAATCCCGTGAAGTGCTCGACTTTGAGCTAACTCAGGATTTTAAGCTGGAATACGATAGGGAAGCAAGTAATACGCCTCAAACACTTAAACATCATACCTATTTTAAAACCGACTGGTTAAAAATTGAGGATGATAAATACCAAATAGATCGTAATGATTCATTTACGATTCTCATCGTAGTCTCAGGAAGCCTAACATATGAAGGTAGCGGTGGCTCTGGCTCTCTTAAAGCCGGGCATACTTTGTTAGTGCCTGCGGAAAATAGCGGGATTACAATCTCAGCTGAAGCTTGTGAAGTCTTAGAGGTTTATCTATAAGAGTTTTTTCGCAATCATTAAATTGCTACTTAAAATAGACTTACTTTTGCTGAAAATTTAGAATTATGGCAAGTATAAGAGACTTAAAAAAAGACATCAATTTTGTATTGGGTGATATTATTGAAGCAGCCTATTTCTGGGAGGCTTCCAATCCTAAGGAAGATCATAAAGAAGCAGAGGCTATCGTAGATGATTCTATAGCTTTATTTGATGAGTTAATTGCAAAAGTAAACGATCAATCCGTAGAGAATAGAAGAAAACATCTTAAAGCAGTTAATGCAGAGCTTGAAGAAAAAGCGAGTAAATTGGCAGATAGGGTTAACGCACTCTAATCTTATAATCATATCAAACAAAAAGCCGGTAATAATGTATTACCGGCTTTTTTATTTTAATAAGAAATACATCCTATTCTTCGATGCTGTCTGTTTCCGAGATGGTTTTGGTCATGGTCTGGTCTTCAATGTTGGTGTTCTCACGTTCTTCGATATAATCTTTAAGAACTTTACCATATTTAGACCGTCTCACCTTTGGTTCTAACGATTTGTAAATTGTATCCAGGTACTTAACATTTGCATCAAAAATTTCGGACACAGCCAGGTAAGGGGCGATCTCATAATCCTTATTGTTCATTGCAAAGTTAACCGTGTACAGATATTTTCGTTTGATAAGATTTTGAATCTTTTGGTCATAAAAGATTATGGAATCTTCATTCTCATCTTTACGAACCTCAAAGCTCTTTTTAATAAGGTTAAGGTTTTCATCATTAAACCTGCGTAAAACTTTATTATATTCTTCTAGCTTTAATTGGTTTTCAGAACCTGTAATGGCTACCTGACTCTGAAAGTTTTTGAGAGAAGTGTTTAAAGTCATCTCACCGGGCTCTGCAAAAATCAAGATACGATCATCATAGTCTGAAGCGTCAACTTTCTCTAAAGTAAGGTAAACAACCTGAGGTTCTTTAAGATCTGCATAGAGTTCAAACTCAGGATCGCCATCAATAACAACGCTGTCCAGATTAACTAGCACGGTGTCCTCAACCTTTTGAAGGTAGAGAATCCCTTTTCGTAAACCGTTTACTTTTCCGGTTAGAACGAAGTTCCCACTCTTGCTGCAGCTGAGCAAAGTTGTGAAAAGCAAAACATAAATAAGTAAATTTTTAATCTGCATAAGGTTGTTTTTGAGGGATACAAATATGCCTAAATTCTATAAGATATACCAGTATAAAAGGCTCCTTAAATTTGATAAAATGACGGACCTAACTGAATAATTACTTCTGACCTTCTCTTATGAAAGAGGTGATTTCTACTATAAGCTTCTTTATAACGGGAAGACTGGGATTACTATAGGTTTTTGCATTGTCCAGATCGTCTCCGTTCACTTCTTTAAGAACGTGATTCATAGAATCAATAAACACAAGTTTTGCTTCCGGTTTAGCGTCTTTGAGTAACTGGGATTCGCTGGGAGGCACCTGGATATCTTTAGAGCCTGATACAAGTAATATAGGTATCTCAAGATTTTGAATAACCAGAGCAGGATCATAAAGCATCCAGCTCTTCATAAAGGGCTGAACTGAAGGTCTTAGTAGGGAGGCTAGACCTATGCTGAAGTTTTCGGCTTTCCCCTTATTTTTTAAATCTTCAAAAGCCTGCTTCGCATTTTCAACCAAGCCTGGGGCCTGTTTAGCGAGTTGGTCCAGAATAAGTAAGTCAAGAGGTTGACCACTGCCTGCAAGCGACACGAGCATATCTACCGGTTCGTTCGCAGCTGTAAGGCTTGCAACAAGTGCACCCTGACTGTGACCTATGAGAACGATATGTTTAAAATTACGATTCTTAAAATAGCGAACAACACTTTCAGCGTCATCTACAAAGTCTTCAAAGCGTAAATTTTCTTCTTTTAATGTGTTATTGCGAAGAAGCTTGAGTATTCTTTTGTCATACCGATAGGTGGCAATACCTTCAAGGGTAAGCGCCTCAGCCAGTTTTTTTAAACTGTTATTTTGCTGCATTTGCTGGTTTCCATTGCGATCGGTAGGACCTGATCCTGCTATAATTATAGCAAGTGTGTCCGTCTTGGTAATGGGTTCCAGTAAGGTGCCGCTTATGAGTTCATTTATACGTATTTCCGATTCAGTCCATTCCTGAGCACTCAAAGAAAAGGATAGAACTAGAATAATCACATAAAGAAATGATTTCATTATAAAGTAGAGTTTACCGGAATTTTATAGTAGTCAAGAATCTTTTTTATCTTTTCCGGATATTGAGTTCCTAGAAGTAATTCGTTACCATCCTTAAAATAAAGTTGAACACCTTTATTGCCTTTAGTGTTTAGTGCTTTTCGTTTTGTAAACGATATTCTATAGCCCCAACCCCCATACTCACGTATAGGATTATACTTGCGTACCGTAGCGCTTTTAATTTCTTCCCAGGCCTTAAATCGGGATTTTATATGGAACGGAAAAAATCGGTAGGTAATGCCTTTGGCGTCAATTAACGTTTCAAGCTTGAAGACATACCAAAATCCTAAGAACACTCCCAAAATCACCAAAATACTTAGTACAACTGATGCAATCTCAAAGCGTGATAACTTTAAGGTGTCCCAATCCATTATAAGCGGACTCACTGCAAGAGCAAGTATTACGACTAAAAGTAGTCTTAACCACCATTGGTCAAATCGTTGTACTTCTTTAAAGGTATTCATATGGGACCAAATCTATAAGTATTAAGTTGTATCAAAGTTATTAAGAAAAATCTAGGCTCAACCAGAATTAAACGTAAGATAGCGTTATTTGTTACAGCTTTAGACATCTCGTCACCTATCTAAAAGTATTCCAAAGTGTGTAAACGGGTTCAAAAGATCTGGAATTTAGAAAAATAAAGGATAATTAGGCTGTAATCATCTGATAACCAAATAAAAATAGATTTCTAGATTTTGCTCTGTGCTAAAAGGGTCGTTTCTGCCTTTTATAATGCTTACTTTTGCGAAAAAATTAAACAATGATAAAATCACATATTTGCATCTTTTTGATAGTAATATCCTGTTTTTCGAGTTATGCCGATGACTGGGGTAAAAAAGGTCATAGAGCAACGGCAGCAATCGCATCTAAATATTTAACAGGTAAAGCCAAAAAGGCTATCGAGAAAATACTCGATGATGAGACTTTGGTAACTGTGTCTACCTATGCAGATGAGATCAAAAGCTACGATGAATATCGAAAATACAGTAGTTGGCATTACGTGAATATTGAGCCTGGGCTAAGTTACGCAGAGTCGGAAAAAAGTAAATATGGCGATTTGGTAATGGCTGTTAGAACTTGTGAAGAGGTACTAATGGATGATTCAAGTTCAAAGGAAGAAAAGATTTTTCACTTAAAATTGCTTATTCACCTTATAGGAGATTTGCATCAACCCCTGCATTTAGGGCACTCAGATGATAAGGGCGGAAACGACTTTCAAGTGCGTTGGTTCAATGACGGTACCAATCTGCATTCCGTTTGGGATACAAAAATGATTGAGAGTTACGGTATGTCATATAGCGAGCTGAGCGCCAATTTTGGCAATGTGTCTAAAAAAGAATATAAGGTTCTTGCATCAGGTGATTTGATATCCTGGGTTGAAGAAGGTCAGGCTTTGGCGAATACAGTTTATGACTCTGCAGCAATTGGAGAAAAATTGGGTTACCAATATAGCGCGGACTATATGAATCTGGTTACACAACAACTGCAAAAAGGAGGTGTTCGATTAGCTGCGGTTTTAAACCGAATTTTCAATTAATTAAAAGATTCGTTTCAAACCTATACTTTAATCCTGGCCGTGGTCGATTTTGAATTGTTTTGGGGTGCTATCGCAGTATTTTTTGAAAATTCGGGTGAGATGGCTCTCATCTGTAAATCCTAATTGAATAGCAATCTGTGAGACTGTAAACTCAGAATTTAATAAACGATCCTTTATAATTTCCAGTTTGTAAAGTATGATGTAATTGTGAAGTGAATTGCCCGTTTCCTTTTTGAAATAGTTGCTTAAGGTACTACTCGTAATATGAAAGTGTTTAGCTATGTTAGCGATCTTAAGCTTTTTAGAATCGTAAATATTGTATCTGATATATGCGTAAATCTCATCAATACGTTCCGTCTTTTTAGCTGACTTCAGTAATAACTCCTTTGAAAATTGAGTATCTGTTACATTCCGCGCCAAAATACTTAGCAGCGTGCTAAGCATATTCGCTATAATCTCAAGGTAGTACTGTTCTTTATTTATATTTTCTTTATTTATGAGAAAGATAATACGCCAGACGAGGTCCTGATCCTCCATTTTGCGCAATGCGGTATCAAAACGTCGTTTGGGATGATTGAAGATATATTCACACCTTCTGAGCCAGTATTGGCGTTCATTAAGATTGATTTTGCTGGAGAACATGAGTTGTGTCAGGCGATAGACTATAAATGTAGTAGTCTCGTAGACTTTTATATCAGGTTTTTCATCCTGAGAAAATACAAAACTGTCTCTGCTTTTGTAATTTATTGTCTTTCCATTAAGACTTATGCGCCCACTTCCCTCTTCTATAAGAATCATTTCAAAATAAACATCTTCACGACTTGGAGCATCCCACCTCGACGTTGTAAATCTATTTATATAAAAGATTTCTTGCCAATTGAGTAGAATCATGGTTGGGTATGATTTTTAGATTTTAAACATTATAATTCTAATGGATCAATACTTATAGGTAGCACAAACCATTAAAAGTTACAGCTTGACCAATAATTTAACAAATTCGTAAGAATATAAATCCTACAAGGCGGCATAAAATTACGTCAAAATGATGATAAAATAGTCTAGGGAAGATTGAATTTGAGGGAAATTAAATGTAATTAAAATAATCTTCCCACTTTAGTAAATAGGTTTAATTTCACATTTATTCCTCTGTTTTGAAGAATTTTACAAGTATTTAATCTGCGCAGGATGAGATATTAGGAAACCACATTTTTAAGTTCGTTTCGGTAAGTTGAAGGCGTTTTACCAGTAAACTTTTTGAATTGTTTATTAAAATGGCTGAAATTATTAAATCCACTCTCAAAACATACGTCGGTTATACTTATGGGCTTTTCGTGTAGAAGCTTTGCCGCGTGAACCAGGCGATACTCATTGACAAACTGAGTAAAGGTCTTTCCGGTAATTTTTTTAAAATACCTACAAAATGCAGGAACGGTCATATTTACCAACTCAGAAATCTCTTCAAGAGAGATTTGTCTTTTAAATTCTTCTTTTACAAAATTGAAAATGACATTTATACGATTGTTGTCTTGTAATTCTGTTTCCAGAATAAAGCCCTGAGCATTCAAAATGGTATAATTATCTGTTCTATCCAGAAGTTTCAGAATTTCAAGAAGACCAAGAAGACGTTCGTAGCTTTGTAAATCTTTTAGTGACTCAATCTTTGCGCCAATCTCCCGCTTGGTGTCTCCATGAAATACGATCCCCATTTTTGCTCTTTCAAATAGACCGTGTATGCTTCGCATTTCAGGTATTTCAAAAAATGATTCTCCAAGAAAATCAGGTTTCATCTGGATAACGGTTTCGCGCTCATAATTACTTAAGGAGTCTGTAAAACCACAATGGGGCAGGTTAGAGCCAATCAGTATTAGTTCTCCGTTTCTATAATAGGAGATATGGCTTCCTACTTGTCTTTTACCAGTACCTTTTTTTACGTATACCAGCTCCAACTCCGGATGATAGTGCCAAAAATTGAGATTGTTGTTCTCATGGTTTTCATCGTAAGTCCTATAAGAAAATGAACTGCCAAAACCGGGTTCAATTTTTTCAAAAGCAGGTTTTGGGGATTTAATCATAATTAGAAATCTTTTTCTAAAATTAGTTAAGAGCAGGCATAACCAACTATGCTATTTTAACCTTAATATGTATATTTTTCGCAAAAGTAATTTTTAAATCGATTGTGGAGTTAAAATAGGACATAAATATGCATAATGGCTTCTATTTAGGGGTAGAAAATCAACCTAAGTTTGTATCAAACAAATTGAAAAACCCAAAACTATGAAAACTCTATTTAAAACTTTGGCACTGTTTACGATGATTCTTTTAAGTCTAAACGTAAACGCAGCAGACGGAATAGCAGTAACCGTAAATGAAAATTTCCGCGTAAATGTAGCTTATACTAATGCTATAGAAGGTGCTCAAATATATCTTGAAGATGTAGCCGGAGAGCGCTTGTATACTGAATATGCGGGCACTGCCTCAAATGATAGCAAGACTTTAAGTCTTGAGCAGCTTCCCGTTGGAAAGTATTATCTTATCTACGAAGATGCATATGCAAAATCATACACCACAATTTCGCGAAATTCTGATGGTCTCGATATTGTAAGCGATGAGAGTAAAACTATTTTTAAACCTAGTTACAAAGTAAACGATGGTATTGTATTGATTTCCTTTACAAATCCTAAAGAAGTTAAAACGACAACTCGTATTTATGATGAGAATGGTGAGATTATCGAATCTCTTTCCAATAAAGAACTTATTGTAAAGCAGGCATTAGACTTAAATGCTTTGCCGGCAGGAACTTATAGAATAGGAGTGTCTATAGGAAATGACAATTTCACTAAATCCATCACACTTCAATAATCATCCAATAGGTTGATTTTATATAAACCCACGTTATACGTGGGTTTTTTTATGCGTTCAGGTAGAAATAGGCCCAATACATAAGGCCAAATTGTAAAAATAACCTAAACCAAAGCAGCCATTTTGGTAAGTTAAGACCTGCTTTTTCATTCGAAAGCATATACACATGAACTAGGAGAAAAACACCAAGTATCGTTATTATTCCCCAGATTGCCAGAACTTGAGTCGAGCTAAAAAATAAAAGAACACCTAAGATTACCTCTGCCAAACCACTAAGGTATACAAGGCTTTTATGAGCTGGCAGATATCTTGGCATGATGCGCATATAAGCTTTTGGCTTTATAAAATGCATAACGCCGGCGATAATATACATTGCTGCCATTATGTAATAATGCCAAGGGGCCTCAATCATAGATCTAATTTTTTACAGGAGCTGCAAATGCCTACAATTTTCTTTCAGAAATAAGTACGGCTAAATATTTTTTAAATACTCCTAAAGATTTCTTGTCTAAATATACCGGTTTAAAACATATCGTGTTGCCCGAATTTGATTTAAGTACATAATCTCCTTTTGCGTTGACTTTAAATTCTACCAAATCATTTATGAAAAGAATTTTATCTCCCAAAAAACGATGCCTTATAATTTGAGTTTCACTAAGGGTAATTACAGGCCATTTAGTCAGATATATGAAATACAGGATGAAAAATAGCGCAAAGCCAATGATCCAAAAATCAAATGCTTCCAGTTTTTGATTTAGGCCAATTCTGAATACTAAAATTATTATCCAAAGTAGGCCAAGTGTAAGATTAAGATAACGCTTGCGTTTTCTGTACTTAAGTGAAATCATGAGTAAATATCGAGGTCAAATATTTATAAATTTATTTACAGTGAAGTTAGGCGTGGACTAATATAGGCATTCAAAGACTTAAGATCTTATGGAATTCCGTAAAAACCAATTTTATTTTTTTAAAGGCTGGTAATAACCTATTCGTATAGGGATTTTAAATGCATCTTGAGGATGATCATCAATTAAGAAGTCAGGTTGCTGTTTTAAATTAAGCTTATTAGCCAAACATAAAACAAGAGCATCTGCAATGTCATCGGGCTTAACGTGTTTGCGCAGGGTATTTTTGAGTATGTCATAAAAAAGCGCCCCGCAATTGGGGTCATATTTATTTATGATGTCAAGACGCTCTTCAATTCCTTCTTCTTGAGACTTTTTTGACTGAAGAATGCTTCCATTTAAATATTTAAAACACAATTCAGGATGTGATTCAATCAATTCAATAGAAGAAAAGGTTTCGCGTATAAACAGATCAACTTCGAGGATTTTAGACTTAATATTTAGTGACTGTTCTGAAAGGCTTTTTCCGGTTGCTTCTATATTAAGTTGTTTAGCTTGCTCGCGGTTGTTTTCAAAAACAGCAGCTCTTGCAGGTACACTGAAAACGGTTGAGCTGCGGTTTCCTAATTCCCGTCTCAAAACCTGTTCGATAGTACGCGGAAATTCTTTAGAAGCCAGGCCAATAGGCATGTCTATAAATACACGGGATTTTTTATTTAAATGAAAAGTAATTTTACTTATCTCAGGCAGGACTTTCCAGTCGTAGTGTCCTGAACTATAGGTAATCGTCAGCCATCCCGCCTTGCAACCATCTATTCCTCCAAAAATCATCTCTTTTTGACGAAAAATACGGTTTAAATAATTGCTGGGAGTGCTAGATTAGTTTTTTAGCATGTATGGGTTGAAAGTAATTTTCTGCTATTGATGCCATCGTAGCTTTACCGGCGTTGATAGCCTCAATTCTAGACCACACTTCATCAGAAATCAAATTTTTAAGAGGCTGATTGACTTCAAGTATTTTAGGGAAAACGGTATTTATCTGCGCATCCCAAATGTGCGAAAAATTCAAAAGATCATCAGGGTAAACAACCTTTCTAGAGGTACCTTCATCTATACCTTCAAACGGACTTGTTACATTGAGATAACCATAGTCATCAGTTAATTCTTCCCCGGGATGAATATCCCTTATGGCGATCTCAAAATCATAAGCAGTGCTTAAGCAATTGGATTTAAAACTGTGATTTACAAATCTGCCATTGTCCCAGCATAAAACAAGATTTCCGTTTTTATTACGGTAGGTGTAGGTCTCCAAAATATTTTGATAAAGGGAGTCTAGTTTTTGAAAATCAGAAACAGTGAATTCCCGATCGAGTTTATCAAGTGCCCAGGTAATCGTACCTGCCGGAATGAATTGTGTGGCGACTACGCCGTGACCCTTTTGGTCATTTATAAATCGGATTTCGGTGTGTGGGTGTATCATAATTTTAAGCGGGTAACCCGCCTGGTAAGTTGCTTTATAGGATGTATTGATCGCATCTAATGTAACTACTTTTTCGATTGAAAATTCATAATTCTTTATGCTAAAAAAATTAAGATTAGCGTTAAAACTAGTTTAAAGCTGGTGTTTATTGAGGTTTGTTTCTGGAGTCTCTCTAACTTGTAATTACAAAACGTAATAATATTAATGGCGACAAAATCAAAAGGTAATCTTGGTGTGCTCGCAGTTTGGGCTTTGGCTGCCGGAGGAATGGTAGGCGGTGGCATATACACCGTACTGGGTGTAGTAATCGCTGTATCTGCACAATGGGCCTGGCTGGCCTTTTTACTTACGGGGTTGATAGCATTACCATCTGCTTATAGTTATGTATTCTTAACCAATAAATTTAAAAAAGAGGGTGGGGTTTTTGTTTTTCTTGAAGAAATAAAGGCCAAAGCCATGGCGGGTAATCTGGCCTGGATGCTTATCCTGGGTTATGTGCTTACCATATCCGTGTACGCTTTTGCTTTTGGACATTATGTCTCTTTTGCCTTTAACTTCGGGCCCTGGATCACCCGTTTACTTGCTCTGGGTATTGTTGCTGCGTTAGTTTTGCTCAATTTGGCTGGAGTAGGTAAACTTTCTAAAGTTGAGATAGCAATCGTAACGGTTAATCTCGTTGTATTATTTAGTTTGGCAATTTATGGAATCGCGCATTGGGATCCTGTTCAACTCACTTCTGGTATAGAACCCAGACCGTTTTGGTCAAGCTTGATTGGAGGTGCGGCAATTTTTATGGCCTATGAAGGATTTCAACTCTTAAGTTATGAATACGATAAAATTAAAAACCCTAAGAAAAATCTGATGCCTACACTAATAAGTGCGGTAGGATTTGTAGTGATTTTGTACATTCTTGTCGCAATTGGTGCTACAATGCTAGGAGGAGCTTTACCGCTAATACGTTTTAAAGAAATTGCTCTAAGTATTGCGGCACAGGATGCTCTGGGGTCAACAGGTATCGTCATAATGACTATCGCTGCCGGTTTTGCAACCGCTGCCGCAATTAATTCTACGTTATTCTCAACGGCCAATCTGGCTAAGCGCATTGCTTCACAAAATGAGTTGCCTTCCTGGTTTAACCATACCAATGGCAATGATATTCCTGATCGCTCTATAATTGTGCTGGGGGCTCTGGCAGCTACACTGGCGGTAATAGGGAGCCTGGGTTCGCTGGTAGAAGCGGCCAGTCTGGCTTTTTTATGCACATTTGGCATCGTAAACTGGATTGCTTATAAAGAATCAGATTCCCGAAAAGCGATACCTGCTTTTGGCATTGTGATGAGCAGTATCATTGGGTTAGCACTTATTTTTAGGCTTGTCATATCTAAGCCCATAGCACTTGTTGCAGTAGGATTTATCGTTTTGGTAATTATTTTCGGAAGACCTTATATCCTGAAAAAAACTATTAAACGAAATGATGATAATAAATAGAACTAATTTTCTGGGGCTTTTAATTTTGGTTTTTTTCTTTGGATGTGATCAAAGAAAAGATGATACGCTTCAAATTCGTTTCGGTCAATTTTTAGATACTTCGGAACGTGTTTCGATTGCTCTTAAATCTGATAAAGCTGAAAAAATACAGACACTCTCTTATTCAGATCTTTCAGAATACATAACGTTGCCATCATCAAATTATACGGTTACGGTAAGCGTTAAATCAAAACCTATTTTAAAGAAAAAAATCGGACTTGCCCGGGGAGCAAAATTTACACTTATTGTGTACGGTAAATTGTCTGATGAACCGAAGCTTAACGCTGAAACTACAAATACTAAATTGCACCGTATTGTGAGTGGCGAAGAAGCTAAAACAGATAATGGTTTCTTACCCCAATTACGCCTGCTTGATGATCAATATGAGGGTGGACAAAACAGTGCAGAATTGCGATGGGTTAATCTTGTGCCTTATGAAGTGCCATTAAGTATAACGGGATTTGATCGAGCTGAAGGGGAGAAGTCATCTTCAGACTTTGGTACCGCAAACTATGCTAAGATTCATGCCGCACAGATAATTAGTCCGGCGGATTATACCTTTATTCTGAGGTCTAAAAATTCTCCTCTAGAAAGGCTTCAAACCAACGTGCAAATTAACGCCAAAAAGCTACATACGTTATTTGTAGTTCCAGATGCCCGGGAGCGGGAAGGACTTAAAATCGTTGTAGGACAATCAAATTGAGCGAAAAATGTTCTGGATCTTTTACCTTAAAGTATGTCTTCTGCCAGGCGTATTCTACCGCCTTTATCAAGAATCTGTTCTTTTGTAGCCTCAAAAGCATCCTCATTTAAAGCTCGGGTAGCATCTTCAAATAAAGTAGCCTTAAACCCTTCCGTAAGTGCATCAAGAACCGAATAGCCTACACAGTATTCTGCAGCAAGACCACAAAAATAGATTGAGGTAACGCCCTTTTCTTTCAAATAGCCGGATAGTCCTGTAGATTTTCGATGTGCATTATCATAAAAGCCGCTGTAACTGTCAATTTTTGGGTTTGTACCTTTTCTAAAAATAGCTTCGATGCGAGAGGCGTTGAGGTGTGGGTGAAAATCTGCGCCGTCTGAAGTCTGAATACAGTGTACAGGCCAAAGCGTCTGCTCGAGACCTTCAATTTCAATGGTCTCAAATTCATTTTTATTGTGATGATTGTCGGCGAAGCTTGAGTGATTTTCTGGATGCCAATCCTGAGTAGCAATTACCAGATCAAATTTATCCTGTAGCTTATTTACAAGCGGAATAATCTGATCTCCTCCGGGTACAGCCAGAGCTCCTCCAGGCATAAAATCATTTTGCATATCTATAATTAGAAGTGCTTTCATAAAAACTGAATTTCTAATGGTTTGTTTCGGTTGAAGGAATGCTTAGCTTACCTATTGACGCTTTTAAAAGTAGCACGGCACAGCCCCTGGTACGTGAGCCGTAGAGTGCCGTAGCTTCGGTACCTTCCAGTATTTGAATGCTTTCAATATTTTGTGGAATGAGCTTTTCAACCCATTCTATAGATTTTGGATTTTTTTCCAAATTAATTTCGGTCTGATTTTGTTCTGAATTTAATATCATTAAAATCTTACAATCAGAAGTTACTTTGGGCAAAGAATCCTGTCTGGCTTTTAAACGTTTCCTAGATTCACTAGACAAACCGGTATACGAAATTCCAGGTCTAGGAGCAATGTAAAGACTGTCGCTGTAAATTTTTTCTCTTATTGCCTGGAGTTGAAGCTCTTCGGTCTCTAAATTCTTAAAGGATTCTAACCACGCAACATTATCTTCTCTGGTAAGATAATCCTTGTTATTTTCTGATTGAGCGGAAATTTTTGACAACGAAATAAGTAGTAACAGAAACAAAGTAAATTTTCGCATAATTATTCTTTGTGTTTTTCAATTAGTTTGTCGCGTTCTTCCTTGAGTTTGGTGCTGATACCTACTTTATATATATGCGGATTGTCAAAACGTTTGTACTCATCAGGCAAGGCGTTAATCTGCCTGCGACTAAATGCAGCGATTTCCTGAATGTTTTTTTTGGGGTTGACGCGTTTACCCGAAGTCATTACGGGATACAGCATTTGTTCTTGCCTGAGGCTTGTTAAAACGAGATTTTTAAAAGGCTCAACGGGATGGTGCATACGGTTAATGTGCCACTCTTCTTCTAGCGCCACCGCATCTGCACCTACCATCGCTCCGTCTTCTGTAAATACACGGTATACCTGCTTTTTATGCGGAAGTGTCACTTTAGAAATACTTTCCGAAATTTTAATGCGAGGCTTTCCGTTAGCGAAAGCCAGCTTGTAAACGCCATCCAGGGCACCATCGGGTTTGCCAATAACCAGGTTTGTTCCTACGCCATAGATATCAATCGGTGCATCCTGATTCTGTAAACTTTGTATAACATACTCGTCCAGTTGATTAGAAGCTGCGATTTTTACGTAATTAAGGCCGGCGTCATCTAATAATTTACGGCTGCGTTTTGCGAGGTAAGCAAGATCCCCGCTGTCCAGACGTATCGCCAATAATTTTTGATTGCGTTCTTCCATTTCTTTAGCCACCGTAATGGCATTGGGAACACCACTTTTTAATGTATCATAGGTATCTACAAGCAAAACACAATTCTTAGGTCTATTTTTTGCAAAATCCCGAAAGGCTGTTAACTCGTCGTCATAGCTCTGTACAAAGGCGTGAGCCATAGTGCCGCTTATCGAAATCCCAAAATCCCGTCCTGTCACTACATTACTGCTTCCATCAAAGCCACCCACCATAGCTGCTCTTGATGCATAATATCCGCCGGGACCCTGCGCACGACGTAAACCAAAATCGAGAAGGGTTTTATTGCCGGCTACGTTGCGAATGCGGCTGGCCTTAGTTGCTATCAGGGTCTGGAAATTCAGAATGTTTAGCAAAATGGTTTCAATTATCTGGGCTTCGATAAGGTTTGCTTCGACCTCCAGAATCGGTGCATTTGGAAAAACGACTTCACCTTCGGCCATACTTTTAATGTTTCCGCTAAAGCGAAAGTCTTTAAGGTAGTTTAAAAAAGAGGGTTCAAAATCGTGGCTTTTCAGATATTCTAGATCTGTTTCAGAAAAGCGAAGGGTTTCAATAATATCCAATAACTCTTCAAGCCCGGCAAAAACGGCATATCCGCCTTTATAAGGCAGGTTGCGGAAGTAGTAGTCAAAAACAGCCTGCTGATTTTCATTTTTATTGAAGTAAACCTGAGCCATACTCAGCTGGTACAGATCTGTATAGGTTGCGGTGAAGTGAAACATAGCTTTGGTTGAGTGCCGAAAGTTACCTAAAAAAGAAGGAATTCGGCAGCTTATGAGGTTAAAGAAACGTTAGTGTTTGGTTGCCTGTGAAGCATAAAAAAACCGTCCAAAAATGGACGGTTTTTAATATGAAGTCAGGGTTTCTAGATCAAGGTTCTCAAATCTACGATCTAACTACCTATTTAATCATTTCATAGGAGCGTTTGACAAAGTTAGTTAAAGCTTCGCCTTTAAGCAAGCCCTGAGACAAACGAGCCAAATCTAATGACTGACTAATCAAACGTTCCTGTTTTTTACGGGTCTTGGTATTTAGGATTTCACCTACCAACTCACTGTTTGTATTGACTACAAGATTGTACATATCTGGCATATTTCCCATACCAAACATTCCACCGCCACCGCCGGTAGCCTGCATTTCTTTCATTCGGCGCATAAACTCAGGCTGCGTAATGGTAAAGGGAGCAGTATTGCTATCCATTGCTTCCAGCTTTACGGTATATGACTTATCTGCAATAGTCTCGTCAAGTAGCTTTTTCAGATTTTCTTTTTCTTCGTCTGAAAGTTTAGAAATTTGCTCTTCATCTTTTTTGATAAGGTTGTTGACGTCATCACCATCTACACGTACAAAACTCACATTATCTTTTGATGTCTCAAGCTTTTGTAACAGGTGAGAGACTATGGGTGAGTTGAGCAATAATACTTCATAACCTTTGTCTTTTGCAGCAGCAATATAGCTGTGCTGAGCATCTTTGTCTGAAGCGTAGAGAATAACCAATTTACCATCCTTATCAGTCTGGTTTTCTTTAATTTTTTCTTCAAGCTCCGGATATGTATAATAGGTGCCGTCAACAGTAGGGTAGAGGGCAAAGGCCTCAGCTTTATCGAAGAATTTTTCTTCGCTGAGCATTCCGTACTCAATAACTACTTTGATGTCGTCCCATTTCTTTTCAAAGTCAGCACGATCTTCGTTGAATAGCGATTTTAATTTATCGGCTACTTTACGGGTAATGTAGCTTGATATTTTTTTAACGGCGCCATCGGCCTGTAAGTACGAGCGCGAAACATTAAGCGGAATATCTGGTGAATCAATCACCCCTCGTAGCATCGTTAAAAATTCCGGTACGATACCTTCCACATTATCGGTTACAAAAACCTGGTTTTGGTACAGTTGAATTTTATCCCGCTGAATATTCATATCCTGACCCAATCGTGGGAAATACAGAATACCGGTCAGGTTAAAAGGATAATCTACATTTAAGTGTATATGAAAAAGCGGCTCTTCAAATTGCATTGGGTAGAGCTCTCGGTAGAAATCTTTATAGTCTTTCTCCTCTAAGTCTGTAGGCTGCTTAGTCCAGGCCGGATTCGGGTTGTTGATTATATTATCAACCGTCTTAGTCTCGGGCTCGGCATCTTCAGCAGCATCTTCGGGTAACGGAAGCTCTTCTTCTTTAGTACCAAACTTAATAGGTACCGGCATAAATTTATTGTACTTAGTAAGCAATTCGCGGATGCGACTTTCTTCTAAAAATTCAGTGGAGTCTTCTGCAATATGTAAGATGATCTCAGTACCGCGTTCTGATTTGTCTGATGCGGTGAGTTCAAATTCAGGTGAACCGTCACAAACCCAATGAACAGCCGGCTCATCTTTATAAGATTTGGTGATGATTTCAACCTTGCTGGCAACCATAAATGCTGAATAAAAACCAAGACCAAAATGACCTATAATTCCGCTGTCTTTAGCCGTATCCTTATATTTATCTAAGAACTCTTCAGCTCCTGAAAATGCGATATCGTTAATGTACTTCTGCACTTCAGCTTCGGTCATCCCGATACCCTGATCAATGATATGAAGTTTTTTAGCATCCTTATCAACTTTTACTTCGATGATGGGATTACCATACTCAACTTTTGCCTCACCTATGCTGGTAAGATGTTTTAGCTTAATAGTAGCATCAGTTGAATTTGATACTAACTCGCGTAAGAAAATCTCGTGATCGCTGTATAAAAACTTTTTGATCAACGGAAAAATGTTCTCTACAGCAACATTTATTTTACCTGTGGACATAATGTATTTTGGATTTAAGCGCCTTTGGCGCAATTAATTTTAAGATGTTTTGTATCTCCGTTTTTCAAAAAAAATACCAAAGAGCGGGTTGTGACAAACTGGCACAAGTTTCAAATTTTATGAAAGAACATTAACGTAACATTTTGTTTAAGCGTTTTGATAAAAGGTTAAACAGGGTTAATTTTACATAAGAAGATTAAAATATGGTAGCAAAGAAAGCAACATCCACAAAGTCAAGTAAAAAGGAACTTACTGAAGAAGCAGTTATGACCATGTATATGGAGTACGTTCTTGAGAACGGAAAACGTCCTGCTTCGGTATTTAAATTTTGTAAAGATCATAAAATACAGGAGGGCGAATTTTACAACCTTTTTGGATCTTTCCAAGGAATTCGCGAGTCTATTTGGATTGCATTTTATGAGAATACCATAAGTGTATTACATAAAAATCTGGACTATAAAGCATATCCCAACAGAGAAAAAATGCTTGCCTTCTTTTATACATTTTTCGAAGTCTTAACTGCCAATCGAAGTTACGTACTTTTTGCTTTGGAGGAGGAGAAGAATCAGCTTAAGAGTTTGGCTCAATTGAGAGACTTACGTATTAAAGTACGCGAATTTGCTGGAGATTTGATAGAACAGGCAAATGATGAGAAATCTTCAAGATTGAGTAAAAATCCGGTTTCTATATTCAGTGAGGGTGCGTGGTTACAGACTTTATTTCTTTTAAAATATTGGATGGACGACAATTCTGCCCGTTTTGAAAAGACAGATGTAGCTATAGAGAAATCCGTCAATGCTATTTTTGACGTATTTAATACAACACCTTTAGAAAGTGTACTTGATTTTGGAAAGTTCCTTCTTAAAGAAAATTTTACAAAGACTAAATAAATAGTATGAAAACCATCGATTACATACCAACCAATAAGTTGCAGCGCGCTTCTCAGCTCGTGAAGACCGGTATTAAAGTAGGTGGTAATTATGCCAAATATTATGGTAAGAAAGCATTTAATGCAGATTTAAGTCGAGAAGAGCTTGACGATGACAATGCCGAAGACATTTATGATGGTCTTAAAAGCTTAAAAGGCAGTGCGCTTAAAGTTGCGCAGATGCTGAGTATGGAAAAAAATATTTTGCCCAAGGCGTATGTTGAAAAATTTTCATTGTCTCAGTTTTCCGTTCCACCATTAAGCGCGGCATTGGTTAGAAAGACTTTTAAAAATTATTTGAATAAATATCCTGAAGAATTATACGATACGTTTGCAACCCAAAGCGTTAATGCGGCCAGCATCGGTCAGGTGCATCAGGCCACGAAAGATGGGAAAAAACTTGCTGTGAAAATACAATATCCCGGCGTTGCAGACAGCATCAGCAGCGACCTGGCTCTAGTGAAGCCGGTCGCTAGCAGGATGTTTAATTTGAAAGGAAAAGACAAAGAAAAGTATTTCAAAGAAGTAGAAGATAAACTTCTTGAAGAGACAGATTACATTCTTGAGGTAAAGCAAAGTCAGGAAATAACTGAAAAATGTAGTGTTATTCCCAATCTCAAGTTTCCAAAATACTACCCAGAACTGTCCAGCGAACGAATTATTACGATGGACTGGATGCAAGGGGAACACCTAAGTGAATTTACCGCGCGTAATACTAATAAAGAGGCTGCAGATCAGGTAGGGCAAACCTTGTGGGATTTTTATATGTATCAAATGCATCATCTCAAAGCGGTGCACGCAGATCCACATCCCGGAAATTTTTTGGTCGATAAGAACTATAATCTTATCGCGATTGATTTTGGTTGCATTAAGCAAGTGCCTGAAGAATTTTATATCCCCTACTTTGAACTGGCTAATCCAGAAAATATAAATAATCCAGAGATTTTTAAAGAGAAAATGTTTGAACTTGAAATACTTCGTGAAGAGGATTCCCCTGAAGAACTCCAATTTTTTTCCGAATTATTTCATGAAATGCTGAGTTTATTTACTCAGCCCTTTCACCTCGATACGTTTGATTTTAGCGATGAGACATTCTTCGCTAAAATCGCCGATTTGAGTGACAAATACTCAAAAGATACCCAACTCAGAAAAATGAATGGTAATCGCGGCAGCAAGCATTTTCTCTATATCAACCGAACCTTTTTCGGTTTATATAACCTGATGCACGATCTGGGAGCAAAAATTAAGGTGAATAATTATAAAAATTATATATAAGAGTATTTAAGATTATTGGTTAGGTTGTTTGAAGAGGTGCACTTTTTGGTTGGAGTGTGCCTCTTTTTTTTTAACACCGCCAATGGGATAAATCCATACGTCGTTCAAAAGACCTTTAAGTTGCGGCTATTCAAATTAGGATATTAAGAATTTCTCAATGGCTTTAGCCACTGCGTGTTGCTTGTTTGTGTACTCACTAACAAAATCAGCAACATCTTTTACCTCCTGTGCTGCATTGGCCATTGCTACCCCCAGACCGGCTCTTTTGATGAGCTGGGTATCGTTAAAATTATCACCAAAAGCCATAACATTAATTAGTTCAAGATTGTATTTGCTCTTAATCAAATCGTAGAGCGCTGTGCTCTTATCAATATTTTTTGCCGAAATCTCAACATAACTGTCTTTAGAGCGGTACAGGTGCGCTTCACCGGGATGCTTTTCTTCTAAAAGTGTAATTAGGTTGTCTAAAGCCTTTGGAGATCCCATGCACATAATTTTATGGGGCTCTTCTTTTACGGCTTTTAGAGAGGGGATGAGGTCTTTAAGTGGCACATAAACAGGTTGCATACGGGTGCTGCGTATTTCGCGCATGGTCCAGTAATCCATTTTCTCGGTACGCCAGGTATCGGTGCAATGCGTACTGATGTTGTAATCGTAGTTTTGATGGTGATCAATAATTGAGTTGAGCAAGTCTAAGGATATGGTGTGTGACTGCAGTGCATTTCCCTTTTCGTCTAAAACCAATGCGCCATTATAACAAATAAGCGGACTGCCAAAACAGCCAATTTTTTCCTGCAAATAATACATTGCCGAAGGCATTCGCGAAGAAGCCAGAATTACTGGAAAATCCTTAGGAAGTCTATTAAAAGCCGAAGCTGTTTCAGGAGCGATATCACGATCAGCATTTAAAAGTGTACCGTCAATATCAGAGCAAATGAGTTTGATGTTTGAGTTCATAAAGTAAAAATACAGATTGTATTTTTCAGAAAACACAGATAATTTATTTCCTTTTTACAAAAAGTCCGAGTAGGGTCGTGAATAAAAGCCCGGAGATAATAGCCGCAACAACAGATTGTATCATATAGCTTTTGAGGTTGAAAAATTCTTCAGCCTCTTCTATGGTTGTTTTTTCCTTTTCTACTGCATAGGCTTTTACATTCTCAAAATAATCAGGCGTGATGTATGTGCTTATAATGTATTGAGCAGGTGCGGCAAGGAGTGCAATAAATAGTGTAATGATGAGTCCGGCGACAAACCCCTGTTTGTAGGTCATAATTCCGCCATAAAAATTATTCCGCTTATCAGTCAACGCCAGGTAGTAAATTAATGCAGCCGGAATATAAAAAAACAAGGTATAGATGTGGTGCCGAGCAATATGCTTGTCGTGCCATCCCATCCAGACTTCAAAAATCATCCAGATAAACAGGAAAAGGGTATAAATCACCGCCCATTTAAATTCAAGTCTAAACGAAATCATTCCTTAATTTTTATCCTAAGATACTACAAATCAGGTTAAGGCAGAAGCTTTTGAAATTGTGGTCTGTTTAATAAACAGCCTTTGTTTCTTTCGCTTTAGTAGCAGATTTTTTGAGATCATAACCCAGATTTCGCAAACTGTTTTCCCAGTCTAATCGCAAGAATGAATCACGGGATCGGTTGGCTTTAAGGTATTTGATGCGCTGCAGTACACTTTGAATGATAAGACAATCGGTGCGGGTAAGCTCTTCAGTTGTTTTCATCAGGATACGCAGCAGCTTATTTGACAGGTCCAGAGAAGGAGCGTCTTTGTAATTGGCTACGGTAATGGGTGCAATATCGGTACGCAACCAGGCGCGCAGTTCTACTGCGTTCATATTTGTAGCGTTCAGTAATTCGTTATGTAAGCGTTCTTTAGAAAACAATTTGATAGAATTTTGAGCGAAAGTAAGGTTTATGTTATTGCACAACAAACCTCAATATTAAGTTAGTGTTAAGTATTTATTTACAGATAAGCCGCTGAATTTCAAACAGAAAAAAAGCCCGAAGGAAATCTTCGGGCTTCTGAATTGTTGGGGAAGAATGAGTCTATTCTTCTACCAGCACCCAGTCGCCTTTATCTAAAAGCGGAATGGCCTGTTTGTACTTCATGGTTTTATTTTCTCCATTCATCACGTGCTTGATAGTTACCTTATCGTTACGTCCTATTTTGGGGCGCTCCCGAGTGATGGTTTCGGTTATTTGCTGACGCTGCGGTTGTGTATTTCCGCTTGCAGCGCGACTCTGTGCTGCACGCTCATCCAGATTCGGTATTTCTTCTTTAGAAGTTTGCGTTTGCTCAGACTTTTGAACCTGACGTGCCTCCCGAATTTGATTTTCTTGCTGAACCGGCAATTCCCCTTTAAACAGGAATGAAATCACATCTTTATTTACCTGATCAATCATTTGCTTGAAGAGTTCAAATGCTTCAAACTTATAAATGAGTAATGGGTCTTTTTGCTCGTGAACCGCAAGCTGCACACTTTGCTTCAATTCATCCATTTTGCGCAAATGCGTCTTCCAGGCATCATCAATGATTGCAAGGGTGATGTTTTTCTCAAAATCGGTGATCAGCTGTTTACCTTTAGACTCGTAGGCGTCTTTCAGGTTTGTCACAACCTTCAGCTCTTTGTTTCCGTCAGAGAAGGGCACCACAATACGCTCGTAGTTGCTATTTGGGTTCTCGTATACATTGCTGATTATCGGGAAAGCAATAGCAGCATTGCGCTCCATTTTTTCGCGATAGTGTTTTAATGCCGCGTCATAAATACGTACAGCCAGGTCTTTCGCAGAAAGTTTTGCAAATTCTGCTTCTTCAACCGGACTGCTCATCGAGAAGAAACGGATCAATTCAAACTCAAAATTCTTATAATCCTGAGCCATTTTATTGGTTTCAGCAATCAGCTCACAAGTATCGTAAATCATATTTGCGATATCTACACGTAAACGCTCTCCGAATAAGGCATGGTAACGACGCTTGTAAATTACTTCACGCTGTGCATTCATCACATCATCGTATTCCAGCAGGCGCTTACGTACCCCAAAGTTGTTTTCCTCTACCTTTTTCTGCGCACGTTCTATAGATTTTGAGATCATTCCGTGCTGAATCACTTCACCTTCTTTCAGACCCATACGGTCCATCATCTTGGCGATACGTTCAGAACCAAAGAGGCGCATCAGGTTATCTTCAAGCGATACGTAGAATTGAGAACTACCCGGATCTCCCTGACGTCCCGAACGACCACGTAACTGGCGGTCAACGCGACGGGAGTCGTGGCGTTCTGTACCTATGATGGCCAAACCACCGGCTTCTTTAACTTCTTTGCTTAGCTTGATGTCGGTACCACGCCCGGCCATATTGGTGGCGATGGTTACCTGACCTGAGTTACCGGCGTCTGCTACAATGTCGGCCTCTTTTTTATGCAGTTTCGCGTTCAACACGTTGTGGTTGATTTTACGAAGCGAAAGCATGCGACTTAGCAATTCAGATATTTCTACTGAAGTAGTACCAATAAGTACCGGTCTGTTTTGTTCAACCAGATTCTGTACTTCGTCAATAACTGCGTTGTATTTCTCACGTTTGGTTTTATAAACCTTGTCGTCTTTATCATCACGGGCAATAGGTCGGTTGGTTGGGATTTCTACCACATCCAGCTTATAGATTTCCCATAATTCACCCGCTTCGGTAACTGCAGTACCGGTCATACCGCTGAGTTTGCGGTACATTCTAAAGTAATTCTGAAGTGTTACTGTCGCAAAAGTCTGGGTAGCATCTTCAATCTTTACATTTTCTTTTGCTTCAATCGCCTGGTGTAAGCCATCGCTATAACGACGACCGTCCATGATACGACCGGTTTGCTCATCAACGATTTTCACCTTGTTGTCAATCACCACATATTCTGTATCTTTTTCAAACAGGGTATAGGCTTTAAGCAGCTGGTTCATCGTGTGAATACGCTCACTCTTGATGCTGAACTCGCGGAACAATTCTTCTTTCTTTTGAGCTTCTTCTTCAGGAGTAAGATTGGCGTTTTCAATCTTACTGATTTCTATACCCATTTCGGGCATTACAAAGAAATTAGGATCGTCTTTACCTGAAAGATGCTCAATTCCTTTATCAGTAAGTTCTATTTGATTGTTTTTCTCGTCAATGGTGAAATAAAGTTCGGCGTCAATCACGTGCATTTCGCGATTGTTATCCTGCATGTAGTGATTTTCAGTTTTCTGCAGGAGTTGACGAATTCCCTCTTCACTTAAATATTTGATAAGGGCTTTATTTTTTGGAAGACCGCGGTAAACACGAAGCAATAATATAGCTCCTTCTTTGGTATCACCAGCCGCGATTAATTTTTTAGCTTCTGCTAAAACACCGGTAAGATTTTGACGCTGTATACTAACAAGACTATCAATTTTTGGCTTAAGAGCATCAAATTCATGCTGATCTCCTTTGGGTACCGGCCCTGAGATGATAAGCGGTGTACGTGCGTCATCTACTAATACCGAGTCAACCTCATCTACAATAGCATAATTGGGGTCACGCTGAACCAAATCATTAGGCGCGTGTGCCATATTATCACGCAGGTAATCAAAACCAAATTCATTATTGGTGCCGTAGGTAATATCTGCGGCATAAGCTTTACGGCGCGCTGCAGAATTAGGTCTGTGATAATCGATGCAGTCTACGGTAAGTCCATGAAAGTTGAACAGGGGTGCCATCCAGGCACTATCCCGTTTTGCCAGGTAGTCGTTTACGGTTACGAGGTGAACCCCTTTACCGGTAAGTGCATTTAAATACACCGGAAGGGTAGCCACAAGAGTTTTACCTTCACCCGTTTGCATCTCTGCAATTTTACCCTGGTGCATTGCCACACCACCTATAAGCTGCACATCGTAGTGAATCATATCCCAGGTGATGGGTTTTCCTGCGGCATCCCAGCTGTTAGACCAGAGGGCATTATCACCTTCAAGGGTGACAAAATCTTTTTCAGCGCTCAGTTCGCGATCAAAGGCACTGGCAGTAACCTGTATGGTTTCGTTATGGAAAAAGCGCTTAGCGGTTTCTTTAACCACTGCAAAAGCTTCGGGAAGGATCTCGTTGAGGATGTTTTCACTAATTTCATAGGCTTCATCCTTGAGTTTATCAATATGGGTGTAAATTTCCTCTTTACGATCAATATCTTCGGTCTCATCAGCCTCAGCTTCCAGTTTGAGACGCTCTGCGTTATTGTCTGAAAGAGCCTCAGCTATTTTAGCCTTGAAGGCGGTAGTTTTAGCTCTGAGTTCATCGTGCGAAAGTTTTTCAAGCTCAGCTTCAAAACTCTTGATTTTATTTACAATAGGTTGAATAGAAGCGACATCCTGTTTTGATTTGTCTCCTACAAAAACCTTTAAAACTTTATCTAATAATCCCATAACTGGTTTGTGTTTTTCCGAAACGTTCCCGCCATAGTATGCGGTTTGTCCGGTTGATTAATCTCTGTATGCCTTTATTTAGAAGGCTTTATCCTGTAATCAAAACCTATTACTGATTTTGATGTTAATTTTATGTATCGAGCTGTTTAAACAGGCTAAGTACCTGTGAAAACGGGTTCAAATTTAAGCAAAAAAAAAGCCTCAAAGCGAGACTTTTATTAGGTTTACCTGTGGTAACTATTAATATTCATCCTCATTCCAGAGGTAGTCATCATCAGACGGATAGTCTGGCCATATCTCATCGATAGAATCGTAAGAGTCACCTTCATCCTCCATAGACTGCAAGTTTTCTACAACCTCCAAGGGAGCTCCCGTTCTAATCGCATAATCAATCAATTCATCTTTGGTTGCAGGCCAGGGTGCGTCACTCAGGTGAGAAGCTAGTTCTAATGTCCAGTACATAAGTTAACGTATTTAATTTTTGCAAAAATAAATTTATTAACGTAATAACCAAGTAAATTATCAATTAATTCGAAATTATTTTTAAGAACGATTATAACTACCTGTAATTATTGGCGTTAAAGGCATTTTTATCGAATATCAAAAGGCTACTTTTCCTTTTCGGGAATCCATTTAATTTCTTCTGCCTGTACGTGTTTTGACAAGAAACGTGCCAGTACAAATAGATAGTCAGATAGGCGGTTTAAGTATTTTAGAGCATTTGCTTCAAAAGGGCTGTGTTGATAAAGTGCTGTGGCTAAACGTTCTGCCCTTCGACAAACCGAGCGGGCTACGTGACAGAATGACACGGTCTGATGTCCGCCGGGAAGTATGAAGTGCGTCATAGGAGGCAGGGTTTCATCCATCGCGTCCATTTCGGCTTCCAACAGATTAATGTCTTCATCTGAGATACGTTTAATGTCCAGACGTTTTTTACCGTTTTTTAGGATTTCCTTCTCAGGATCTGTAGCTAAAATAGCCCCTATCACAAAAAGCTTTTCCTGAATTTTCAAGAGTATTTCCCTGCTGTGGCTGTCAATTTTCTGATCGCGTAACAAGCCCAGGTACGAGTTGAGCTCATCTAGTGTGCCGTAACTGTCAATGCGTATGTGATGTTTGGAAACCCGGGTACCGCCGAAAAGTGCCGTTGTACCATCGTCTCCTGTTTTAGTATAAATTTTCACGGGTGTTTTTTTTAGCTTAATCTTTACGCGATTTTTCGCGCTCTGCTTTACGTCTCGTATAATCTGCTCTAAAATTACGCTTCCGATGCTCACGTAATTTGCTTTGATTCTTTCGATTGTTGGCCATTACTGCAAAAAACAACACAGCCAGAACAACGATAATCAGGATGGGCTGTAAACTTTCGGGTATAAAATCAAACATAACGTAAAGGTATTGAAATACGATCTTTTAAGCCACGCATTACTCCATTGCGTGTTTTGCGTAGGTACGCCACTTTTCAATACAGGCCGTCATGTCTTCAGGAATCTCGCTGTCAAAGCGCATCCACTCACCGGTCTTGGGATGTTCAAAGCCCAAAGTCTTGGCGTGTAAGGCTTGTCTTGGTAAAATTTTAAAGCAATTTTCTACAAACTGCTTGTATTTAGTGAATGTGGTACCCTTTAAAATAGCATCACCCCCGTAGCGCTCGTCATTAAACAGGGTGTGGCCTATATATTTCATGTGTACCCTGATCTGGTGCGTACGACCGGTCTCCAGCTTACAGGAAATTTTGGTCACGTAACCCAGGCGTTCAATTACTTTGTAGTGTGTCACGGCTTCTTTACCCTGATCTCCATCCTCGTAAACTGTATTTTGCATACGGTTTTTGGGATGGCGCCCTATATGCCCTTCTACAGTGCCACTTTCTGCCTCAACATTACCCCATACAATAGCGATGTATTCGCGTTCACTGGTTTTGTCAAAAAATTGTTTAGCCAAATGCGTCATCGCTTCTTCGGTCTTTGCGACTACAAGCAAGCCGCTGGTGTCCTTATCGATACGGTGCACCAGACCCGGGCGCCCACTGCTGTTTTCGGGGAGGTTTTCAAAATGGTAAATAAGTGCATTGATGAGTGTACCGCTGTAGTTTCCGTGGCCGGGGTGTACAACCATTCCGGCTGGTTTATTGACTACTAATAAGGTGTCGTCTTCATAAACAATGTCTAGCGGAATATTTTCAGGCGTTAGTAAAAACTCATAAGGCGGGTGTTCAAAAAGTACACGTACCACATCACCGGCTTTTACCTTATAATTTTGCTTAACTACGGCGCCATTGACTTCGATGTTTCCGTTTTTAGCAGCCTGCTGTATTTTATTACGGGTCGCCTTTTCAATGAAATTCATTAAAAATTTATCTACGCGTAAGGGTTCCTGTCCTTTACCAGCGGTAAAGCTGTAATGTTCATACAGATCGTCGTCTCCTTCTTCGGGGTCTTCGGTTTTAAATTCCTGCATCGTCTGTGGCTTCATCATCTATAAATTCATCGTCAGGAACATACGTGTCATCGTAGTTTTCCATTGGCTCATCGTTACCAGGTACATAACGACCTTTACCATTACCCACAACCAGATCAATTACCGATGTTTTGCGTAAAGCATCCCCTTCTTTTAAAGTTCTGCCATCGTGGCGTAACTCCAGTACTTCATCTTCAGAAATGTGATCGCGCAGGTCTATTTTACCTATTTTAAATCCTAAAGCCAGAAGGGTAGGCTCTACCTGGCGCTGAGTACGGCCTACGAGCTGGGGTAACGTAATCTGACGATAACCCGATGGATTGAGTACTAGGTAAATTTTTCGGTCTTCCTTTACAAATTTACCCGGAGCCGGGTTTTGTTCAATTACCGAGTATCTTGGATAATCCGGATTAAAATTTGAAGAATCTATAACTACGTAGCGCAAGTCGGCGTTATCGAGTTCCTGCTCAACGAGGCTTAACGTCATCTTGCTGAGGTCTGGTACCGCAATGCGCTGGTCGTGATTGGTTGAACTGTCAAGCCAAAACACCACGCCAAAACCCAAAACAACCAAAACAAGTACTGCAAAAAGCAGTTGTTTTAAAAAGGTCTTACTGAATAAAAATTTAAAAAATCCCATATATCTGTGCTTCCAGGAGCGCTTTTATTTAGTTTAAAACGACAGCCTTTTGTAAAACGTATAGATGCTTTATTAAAGGTTGTCGGGATGCGTTTGCAAACTTAGCGTAATTTACGCTGAAGCTCAATTACAATCATTTTTTTTGCCTATTTATTCTAAAATTGGCGTTCTTTGGGGCTCTAAAGAATACCTAACGTAAAGCTTTCGTTTTTACTATGTCAAAGTTAACTATTGCAGTCCTGATGGGTGGATATTCCAGCGAAGCTGCGATCTCACAAATGAGCGGAAACACCGTCTGTAAACATCTCGACCCTTCAAAATACACGGTTTACCCTATTTCACTCTTAAAGGAGGGGTGGCATTGTACGCATCCCGATCACAAGCCCATTCCGGTAGATAAAAGTGATTTTACAATTACAGTTGACGGGACAAAAATCAAATTTGACTGTGTTTTTAATACCATTCACGGTACTCCCGGGGAAGACGGGCGTATTCAGGCGTACTTAGGCCTGCTCAACATTCCTCAAACGGCATGTAATTATTATGAAGCTGCGCTAACCTTCAATAAACGCGATTGTATTAGTGTACTTAAAGCTTATGGTATTAAGACTGCGACTAATTATTTTATCAATCAGGGCGATATTATTAATACTGAAGCGATTGTCAGCAAAGTAGGTTTGCCATGTTTTGTAAAAGCCAATAAAGCGGGGAGTAGCTTTGGAGTCTCAAAGGTTTATGCTGCGGAAGATTTAGAAGCAGCGATTGAAAACTCGTTTCAGGAAGATGACGAGATCATTATTGAATCGTTCTTAGAAGGAACTGAAGTTTCCGTCGGCGTTATCAACTACAACGGAAAGATTACTGCCTTGCCGGTTACCGAAATTGTAAGTGAAAACGACTTTTTTGATTATGAGGCTAAATATGCAGGGAAGTCTCAGGAAATCACACCGGCACGCATCTCTGAAGCTCAAACCGAAGCCGTACAGCGTGAAGCTGAAAAGGTCTTTAAAATTTTAAAGCTGAAAGGACTTACGCGGGCCGAATTTATCTTTCATAACGACGAACCGCACTTTCTGGAAGTCAATACAACTCCCGGGCTTAGTCCGGCAAGTATCATCCCCCAGCAAGCCAAAGTAGCCGGGATTACGCTGACTGAGTTGTTTGATTCAGTAATTTCAAATGCACTAAACCAATAGAATGAGGAAAATATTCTTGCTGTTGACTTTACTATTAGGATTTCAAGCAATGGCTCAAATTGATTATGGAGTTAAAGCAGGAGTTATTTTTAATAATTTTCCTGTCTCTGAGGCTGTTTTTGATGAAAGCTTTGGATATGAATTGGGAGGGATGGCAGAGTACAAATTGAACAGAACCTTTGGATTGCATACCGAGTTTTTACTTGCTTATTTTCAATATGATTTATACAATAGCAATATCAAAAACTTGAGGGATTTTAGGAATTATATTTCCATTCCCTTCTTGATTCAGACTTCAATAACCAAAAAGTTTAGATTTGATCTTGGAATTCGTGGAGATTTCCTAGTTAGGGAAAAGATTACAGGTCCCTATTTTGATGAAGTTTGGAAGGGTAACGTTTTTTTTAACCCGGCAATAGTTAGTGGTTTTTCATTTCGATCCTATAAAGATTTACTTTTTCAACTTCATTTAGCATTTGATCCTTATTTGGATCGGTTTAAATCGGATGATTTTTCTTTAAGTCATTATAATGTGACTTTTTCTGTTGGTTATTTCTTAAATTGAAGATATGAAACGCGCAGTATTTCCAGGATCATTTGACCCGCTTACTTTAGGGCACTACGATATTATTGAACGAGGCCTTAAGCTTTTTGATGAGATCATTCTTGCAATCGGGGTTAATGCCGAAAAGAAATATATGTTTACTTTAGATCAGCGCGAAGCATTTCTAAAAGAGTCTTTTAAAGACGAACCCAAAATCAAGGTGATGACCTACGAAGGTTTAACTGTTGATTTTTGTAATAAAACCGAATCGGGTTTTATTCTACGCGGCTTGCGTAATCCGGCAGATTTTGAGTTCGAAAAAGCAATCGCACACACCAACCGGAAACTGGCCCAGATTGAGACCGTGTTTTTGCTTACTTCTTCCGGTAAGAGTTACATATCATCTTCTATTGTAAGGGATGTAATACGCAACGGTGGGGATTACACCGGACTGGTACCTGATGCCGTGCGCATCTAATAGATGCAACGAAGGTCTAAAACTCAGGTCTTTAAAATACAGACCAAGTTTATGCCAAGAATTTTTAGTTGCTTATTTATTATTTTCATTGGAGTCAAAACCCACTCTCAAACTACTGCAGGTAAAGTATACGCTAATGATAAGACTAAAGAAAGTGTGCTTATCATCAACACTACTCAAGATAAAATGGTATCTACAGACAAATGGGGGAATTTTGAAATCGTAGCAGCAGTAGGAGATTCCCTTATTTTTAGTGCTTCGTTTTTTGGGACTCAAAAATTTAGAGTGCAGCCGTATCAGCTTAAAGAACAGTGGGTGGTAGAACTTAAAGAAGTTTTAAATGAATTAGATGAAGTGCGACTTACAGGCACCACTCCAAAAATTGAAGAATTCAATGTGGAGGAATACGATAAGAATTTTAACGACTGGCTGCAGGAGGATATTCAGAAAAATTGGTTTTTGTACAGTCCTAAACCAACTTCTTCAGGGATTGACTTTATTGCTATTGCTAAATTGATTTTCAAGAATAAGAAGAAGCGTAAGAAAGAAAAGCCTGATCCCAATCGTTTTAGAGTCTTGGAGCTCGAAGAACTAGTAGCATTTTTTAAAACCGATGATTTTTTTGATGAAAATCTGTTGAGAAATCAATTGCAAATTAGCGCCAAACAAGAAGGTATGTTTTTTGATTATTGTGAGAGTCAACAATTTGATGCGCGTTTGCTTCAGGAGAAAAATCAGTTGCGGTTTTTAGACTATTTGTTAAAACTGAGCAAAGAATTTCATCAGTTGTCGCAAGAAACTTTAGATTAAAAGTAGGTATTACAACCTATACCGTTATGAATATAAAATGTGTTTTTACGATTTGCTTATTAGCTATTTCCGCATCGGTACTAGCTCAAAACACCTCGGGTAAGGTGTATGCCGGTGATAAGCGAGTACCGGGTGTTTTAGTTGAAAACCGAACCCAAAACAAGTCAACCGTTACTACCGATGCAGGAGATTTTAGCATCGCGGCACGCCTCAATGATTCGCTGGTTTTTAGCGCGCCCTTTATGGAAACTCAGGTTTTTATTGTTGAACAGTCGCAATTGGAGCAACGCTGGGTGGTTGCATTAAATGAAAATCTCAACGAACTGGATGAGGTGCGCCTTACCGAAGCTCCAAAACCTAAAGAATTTAATCAGGAGGAATATACTGCTAAGGTCAATAATCTGGTTAGAAGGGATTATGAACTTAACCCACAGGAATACCGCCCAAAGTATGCTACAAATGGCATCGACTTTATCATGCTGGCCAAACGCTTTGCGAGTTTGTTTAAAAAAGACCCTTCTAAAAAGACAAAAGATTATGGGGTTATCTCTTATGAACGTATTCAGCAATTGTTTGCCAGCGATGCCTATTTTGACGAAAAGTTTCTAAGACAACAACTTAAAATCGAAGCCGAATATCAAAATCTCTTTTTTGAATATGTAGGAGCCGTAAATCTGGATGGCATTCTTTTAGAACCCGAACATCAGCTTGATCTTTTAAAAGAGTTATTGGCATTGAGCGAAAGCTTTAATGCGGAGATTAAAAAGTTTAAAGAGGAAGGTGCTACGCTGCCCGGAGATAACTGAAGCTATTATAGATTACTTCAACAAATCTGAATCTCTAATTTAGAAATTTAGACCAAGCCCCAAATAAAAATTAATCGGTTCACCGGGATAATAATACCGGGGCAGGCTTCCTCCAAAACCGGTGGCATTGGGTAAGATTTGAGCCGCATAGGCAGTATCAAAAAGATTGTTGATGCCTCCAAAAACGTTTAGATCTACCATACTACCCAGTTCAAAACCATAATCGGAACGCAAATTGACCAGATTATACGAGTCGCTGTACAGCGTATTTGCATCATCTAACGGAATGCTTCCGGTGTGACGGTAGTTGAGGTTTATAGAAATTGTGTTCCATTGAACATCCAGTCCAAGATTAATCACCTTGTCTGCAACACCAGTAAGATCATTTCCGCTGTAATCGACGTCACGGTCAGTGAATTTTTCGAAGGAATAATCGTTTAAAGCCACCGAAGCATAGGGTTGAATCATCAACACGTCCGTTAAATAATCGCGGTATTGCACAAAAAATTCCAGTCCGTTATGATCGGTTTTTCCGGCATTGCGACCTACATACTGATCGTTGCCCACGCGTTCAGCGACGAGTAAATCAGATACCTGTATGCTGTATAAAGCGAGTTCTGTATACAATCGCTTATCGAGCCATTGGGCTTTAAAACCTATTTCGTAATTGATGCCGGTTTCCGGTTTGATGTCGGGGTTGATGGCACCTTCAGGGGTTAAGGTTTCTGCTACTGTGGGAAGCGAAAAACCCCGGGCCAGACTGGCATATACAAACTTGTCTTGAAACGCCTCGTAGGTTAACCCCGCCTGCGGCAAGAAAATACGAGGATACGTGTACTTACCCGAATTGTCAGTAGTACTTTCGCTTAAAATATCATCCAAAATATACCTGCTGTGATTGTAATTGAGGCCAAAGTCTCCGGTTAATCGCTCAGTAAATTGAAGTTGAATCTGGGCAAAGAGATTCAGGTATTTACGGTCCTGTTCCTGACTGGCAAAGCGGTTTCCCTGAATGCTTCCGTTACCCGGATTGCTTTCATAGTCGTTCTCAAAAAATTGAGCCTTGTAGTTTTCATCAAAATATTCAACCCCAATACTGCTTTTCGCGGCAAGCTGAAAAATCGAAAACTGAGAGTTCAGATTGCTGCGTATCCCAAAGGCAAAGGTGTCTTCGTCCAGAATATCAAAAGGACGTGGCTCATAACCGTCACGGGTATTGGTAAAAACGCTGGTAGTCCACAAATTCTGGTCATTTATTTCCCAGTTATAGGATAGTCCTGCCAAAACCTTATCATAAGACTCGTAGCCTCGTGCCTGATTCCAGGTGAAGGCCGCTTTTTGTGGATTCTCCTTAAAATCCGTAGCATTGATCGAACTGGGGATATAGGCCTTTAGACGTATGTAATTTCCGAAAAAACTCAGGCTGGATGCTTCATTGAGTTGGGTTTTGGCATACGCAGTTATACTGTTGCGGTTGTAGCCGCTGTTATCGCGGTAACCATCACGTTCTAAGTGGTTGTAACTTAGAAATCCCTGTGTGTTTTCATTTGCAAACAAGCCGGTCACTCCTGTTTTAAAAAGACCATAAGAACCCGCCAGGGAATTAGTGCGTGCCGAAAATCCAGGCTCCTTGGGTTTGATAACTGAAAGCAACATAGCACCACCCAAACCTGCACCGTAACTGCTGCTTGCCGGGCCTTTGATGATTTCCATATTTTGAATCAGGCTCAGGTCAATATCTTCCAGAGTGGTCTCTCCTTCGCCAGTAGTAAGTGGAATTCCTTCCAAATAGGCCTTAACCCGATTGGTTGAATACTGGCTGCGCGCCCCAAGGCCGCGAATGCTGATGCGGCTGGTGTTGAGCGCGCCCTGCTGCATCTGAATTCCCGGAATTTTATTGAGTTCGTTAGCAACCGATAGCTGATCGCCGCGCTCTAAATTTTGGGCAGAAATCACAGCTACTGCGGCCGGTATGCGCTGCAACTGGTTTTGAACCGGGGTCGCGGTTATCAGGATTTCGCCCAGCGTATTGCGTGGAATTAAGGAATCTGAAACTTTTTTTTCCTGAGAAAACCCAAAGGTCATTACCAGAAATACGCTAATTAGGAACAGTTTTTTCATTTACTTAGCCGAAACCTTCCAGATTATACCGCTGTCATCATCGTTAACCAATAGTGAACCATCAGGTGCAACCGTTGTTGCTACCGGTCGGCCGTAAACTTCATTACCATTTTCATCGGGAATAAAGCCGGTAAGAAAATCTACTGCGGGTTGCGGTTTGCCATTTTCAAACGGAATAAAAACCACTTTGTAGCCCGAAAAAGGTTCGCGATTCCATGAACCATGCTGGCCTACAAAGGCTCCGTTTTGGTATTTGGCGGGAAACCCATCTGCTGTATAAAAGGTAAACCCTAAAGAAGCGGTGTGTGGTCCCAACGGCACATCGGGCACAATGGCCTTATCTACCAATTCCTGGTGGGGATCATCTTCCCAGCGTGGATCATTGATTTGCCCGTAATAGCTGTAGGGCCAGCCGTACCAACCGCCTTTTTTAACACTTGTTGCGTAATCGGGTACCAGATTGTTTCCCAATTTGTCACGCTCGTTAACTGCGGTCCAGAGTTCGCCGGTGACGGGATTCCAGTCCATACCTACCGGATTTCTCAATCCCGAAGCGTAGGTAATTTCACCGCTACCATCCGGATTAACCTCCAGAATTACCGCGCGGCGTTCTTCTTTTTCCATTCCCTGTTCACCTACGTTACTGGCAGAACCTACCGAAATGTATATTTTGTCTTTAGCTTCGTTAGTGATGATATTCCGCGTCCAATGGTTATTGTACCCGCTTGCAGAAAGCTCAACTATTTTTTCGCCCTCTCCTTCCAGTTTGGTTTGACCTTCGGTGTAGGGATAGCGGTAAAGTCCGTCTGTATTGGCGATATAGAAATAGTCACCTAACACCAGCATCCCAAAATTTTGGTTGAGCCCGTCCTTAAATACAAAACGCTCGTCTACACTTCCGTCCTGATCGGTGTCCCGCAATAAAGTGACCTGATTGGCGCTGTTGCGGGTATTGGATTCCGCTACAAAAATATCGTTGTTGGGAGCGACGTACGTCCAGCGGGGGTGTTGCAGTTCATCTGCAAAGCGTGTAACTGTAAAACCTTCGGGAGCAACCGGGGTTTTTCCCTGGGGCCAGGCTACTACCTTACTTTCTTTAGTAACTGATTCTGATGCAAAGGGAGCCGGTAATTCTAGTGGCCCAACCGTAGTTTCAACTGTAACGCCGCCATTATCAGCCAATTCTTCTTTAGTCTCTTCAGAGACCGATTTATTATTCTTGCAAGCTGTAAAAGCTGTCATTAAAGCAAGACTGTAAACTAGTTTTCTCATAAATGCTTTTTTACGAAAATAAAGTATTTCAATTCGCTTTGGGTTAGCCGATAGCGGATTAGTATAAGTTTAACGGGTACTTCTGTTACCTTCTTCGATTATAAACTTTGCAAATATAGCTTCAAGCGAATCTTAATTTGTCCTGTGTGTCAATTTTAAATTCCCTTAGGAATACTCTTAAAAGATTAAGCTTATGATTGTCATTTGGTGAAATTATTTCGAAAATAGAGTAAGAAGTAAGCAACCTTTTGCTTTAATCTGCATCTTCAAAACAAACTAAACCAATTAATTATGAAAAAGATGTACTTCCTGTTTGGTGTTGCACTGCTGTTACAGTCGTGTTGGTACACCACAGATGACGATGGGGCTGAGCTTGTAGACCCTTATTATGTAGCCTACGAGCCCATTACTCAAACCCGCACCGATTTTGAAGAAACCATAAAACTGCTGCCTTCCCGTCCCGTACAAAATGCCGGTAAGATTTACATAAAAGATAATATGATGTACATCAATGAAAAGCAGGAAGGTTTTCATGTCTTTGATAATACAGATCCTGATGATCCGCAATCTCTGGCTTTTATTAGTATTCCCAAAAGTACTGATCTGGCCATACGGGGGGATGTGATGTACTCCCATCATCTTATTGATCTCGTCGCTTTCCGCTATGTAAGAGGCAATGATGAGTTAGAACTTTTACACCGGGAGCAAAATGCATTTCCGGCTTTGATATCTCCGGAAGGTTTAACTCCTGAAAGTTATGGAGTAGACGAAGAGTTGGTTGTTGTGGGGTATAAACTAAAAGAAGACTAAGTCATGAAAAATACGTTATACACTTTATTACTGTTGGTTTCAATTCTCACTTCCTGTGAAGGGGACACCAGTGCCGTAAGCAATGATGTTGCCGGTGGGGATGGTCAGGGCGGTTCTCTTGCTCGTTTTGCTCTGGTTGGGGATTATCTTTACACCGTAGACGATCAGGCATTAAACATTTTTGATATTACAGATCCTGATAAACCAGTGAAGACCGGGGATAAGTATATTGGTTTTGATATCGAAACGCTTTACGCGCTTGATGACTATTTATTTATGGGTAGTAGACTGGGTATGTTTATTTACGATATTACAGACCCTAAATTTCCATTGAAACTTTCTGAAGTTCAGCATGTGCGCAGTTGTGATCCTGTGGTTTCTAGTGGTGATTATACCTATGTCACACTACATACCAATGCGGTATGTCAGGGGAACATCAATGAGCTTCAAGTATATGATACTAAAAATCCGCGTGAACCTATTTTGCTCACTACAGTGGAAATGGATCGCCCCATAGGACTTGGACTTTACAATAACTATTTGCTGGTAACAGACCAAGGCACGGTGCGTATTTTTGACGTGACAAATCCTGCTGAGCCTGATCTGCTGGGAGGTATTGAGATTGACGCTTTTGATGTCATCATTAGAGACAATCATTTGCTGGTCATTGGTGCGTCTGAATTGAGGCAGTATGAACTGAATGCAGAAGATATTACCAATCCTGTTTTGTTGGGTAAACTGGTTTTTTAGAAGCCTTCTTTCCAAAAAAAAATGCCGGTACACCTAAGTGCACCGGCTTCCATTTTTACAAAGTTGGGCGAAAATGGAATTTACATTACGATGTAAATCTTATTTTTTATTCTGCTGATCTTTGATGGTTTTTTCATCAATATCAACTTTGTTGGTTTGCTTTTTACGGTCACCCATACTGCTAGTAGGGTCACTATCTTTTTGATCTACTGTTCTTTCAAATTTCTTTGCCATTGTACTATCTTTTTTAAATTCATTTCAAGATAGCGATAGCGCGTGTTAAATACTGATAACATCCTATTAAGTTCCCGTTAAATTAATCAAAAAAGGCTTACAGTCAGCAACTTAATTTTTTAGGATCGAATATTTGAAATAAAAGAGGCGATACCTTTAATACCATTTGTGGTCAAATCTTTTATAAAAGCAGAACCGATAATGGCTCCCTTAGCCGTTTGAGTGGCGGCTTGAAAGGTTTCTTCATCTTTAATTCCGAAGCCAACAATTTGAGGGTTTTTTAGCTGAAGGTTTGCAATGCGTTCAAAATAGTCGGTTTGTACATTGCTGAAACCTGAGGTTTTACCCGTAGTGCTCGCACTACTCACCATATAGATAAACGCATCACTGGCAGCATCTATTTGTCTGATCCGCGCATCTGAAGTTTGGGGAGTAATGAGGAAGATCATCTTTAGATCGTATTTTTCAAAGATGTCTTTATAATGCTCTTCATATTCCGCAAGCGGAAGATCGGGCATGATGAGTCCGTCGATGCCGATCTCGGCACATTTGGCGCAAAAGGCCTCGACCCCATACTGAAGCATCGGATTGAAGTAGCCCATTACAATAAGCGGAATATCAACCGTTTTCCGAATGTCTTTGATCTGATCAAAAAGTTTTGCGGTGGTCATTCCGTTTTTGAGCGCAGCAGTCGAACTCTCTTGAATCGTAGGACCGTCCGCGAGCGGATCACTAAAGGGCAAACCAATTTCGATCATATCTACTCCGGCATTTACGAGTTCGTGAATCACGGTTGTGGTATCCTCTAATTTGGGATACCCTGCTGTAAAGTAAATGGAAAGCAGCTTTTTATCTTCCTGTAACTTTTTATTTATTCTGTTCATATTTGTCTTCTTTGGTCATTTCCGTCCTTCGACTATCGCTCTGGATAAACTTTAACGGAAATCTTTTTTATTTATGGACTTGCGTTAGGGATTGAGGCTTTGTTGGAGCTCTTTTTAAAGGTTGCCGAGTGATTTTCGTTAGAAAATTGTATCGAGGCAAACCTTTAAAAAAGCGACTGCCGAAAGCCCGGCCGTGCTTTTTGAGCAGGGCAACGCCCTTATGCTAAATCAAAATATTCTATATATGTGTTCAGGTCTTTATCCCCTCGACCACTTAAATTAATCACCACCACATCGTCTTTTTTGAATTTTCGGTCGTTGAAAATTGCCAAGGCGTGTGAGGTTTCAATTGCCGGGATGATGCCTTCCAGCTTGCTAAGCTCCAGACCGGCCTGCATCGCATCGTCATCGGTGACGCTGATGAACTCACCACGCCCGCTTCTAAATAGGTTGGCGTGCATAGGTCCCACACCGGGATAATCAAGGCCAGCAGAGATGGAGTAGGGCTCAGTGATTTGCCCATCTGGGGTTTGCATCAGCAGGGTTTTGCTCCCGTGAATGATGCCTTCTTTCCCCAATGCTGAGGTTGCCGCACTTTCCCCGGAATGTATGCCTTTACCGGCCGCTTCTACCGCGATGATTCCCACTTCGGGATTGTCGAGATAATGATAGTAAATGCCAGCTGCATTACTACCACCGCCCACGCAAGCCACTACATAATCCGGATTTTCACGACCTTCCTTCTCAAGCAATTGTTTTTTTACCTCTTCGGAAATCACACTTTGAAAACGCGCCACCATATCGGGATAGGGGTGTGGCCCAACTACGCTACCTATGATGTAATGCGTATCTGTTGGATTGTTGATCCAGTCGCGAATGGCTTCGTTGGTAGCATCTTTAAGAGTCTTGCTGCCCGATTCTGCCGAAACCACTTTGGCGCCCAGCATCTTCATCCGGGCTACGTTAGGTGCCTGACGTTTAATGTCTACAGCACCCATATACACGATGCATTCCAGACCCATCAAGGCACAAACGGTAGCGGTAGCCACCCCGTGCTGACCGGCACCGGTTTCTGCAATGATGCGGGTTTTGCCCAGGCGTTTTGCCATTAAAATCTGACCTATGGTGTTGTTTACTTTATGCGCCCCGGTGTGACACAAATCTTCACGCTTCAGGTAGATTTTTGTTCCGTATTTTTCAGAAAAGCGTTTCGCAAAATAGAGTGGGGTAGGGCGGCCTACGTACTCTTTGAGCAAGTTGTGAAATTCCTCCTGAAACTCGGGTTCCTGCATCACTTTGATGTAATTCTGGCGCAGTTCTTCTACGTTGGGATACAGCATTTCCGGGATATAGGCTCCTCCAAAATCACCATAATAACCTTTTTCGTTTACGTTGTAGTTCATAATCTTGTTTTGACATTTCCGCCCTTCGGCTATCGCTCAGGATAGACTCAGACAGAAATCTTTTATTCTTATTCCTATTTTTTATTAAGTTCTTTTAGTAGGGGTAAAAGAATCAATCAATTTTTTTAAGTTTTCAATATTCTTTAGTCCGGGTTGGTCTTCAAATTTACTATTTACATCAATCGCATAGAGCGGTAAATCGGTTTGCATCAGTTCTCTTACAGAGTCGATTTCCTCCAGGCCAATACCGCCGCTCAAGATAAAGGGTTTTGATGAGGGGTAGTCTTTTAAGACATTCCAGTCAAAGGTATAGCCGTTGCCGCCCTTTTCTTTGCCTTTGGTGTCAAACAAAAATTTGTCAACCACGGGTTCATATTCTTTTAGGACTGAAAAATCAAAGCTGTCTTTAATGCTAAAGACTTTCCACACTTCGATTGAACTCAGTGCAGGTACCTCGATTGGGCTCGGTACAGGCATTCCTAAATTAGGATGCGATGCTGAAACAAGTTCAGCATGACGGGTTTTCAGTTCCGTACAATACTCGGGGGATTCGTTACCGTGTAGCTGAATAACCTCAAACCCAAATTGACGGACTTTTTCTAACACAAAATCCAACTCGGCATTCACAAAAACACCCACTTTTTTGATTCCAGAATGCAGCTCCGGAATCTCATTTAAATCGTAATTACGCGGACTCTTCTCAAAAAAAATAAAGCCCAGGTAGTCCGGATCAAGTGCTGCCACATCAGCGGTGTTGTGCTTCATGCCGCAGACTTTAGTCCTCACCCCAGCCCTCTCCAAAGGAGAGGGAGTTTGTTTTTTAGATATGTCCTTGTTTTTCATTATAGATTCTTTCAATCTCTGGGCAGTATAACCACCCCTGTTTCAGCAAGCTGAAACGTTCCCCTCCTTTTAAAGGAGGGGAGCCTTTTATTTGAGTTCTTCGATAAAAGCTTCCGCGCTTTGGCCGGGATTGTCGGTTTTCATAAAATTTTCACCTATTAAAAAGCCCTGATAGCCATAGGGTTTTAGTTCAGTAATGGCTTCTATATTGCTAATACCGCTTTCGGAAACCTTAACAAACTCGTTAGGGATTTCTTCCGAAAGGCTTTTGCTGATGTCCAGGCTAACTTCAAAGGTTTTGAGGTTTCGATTGTTTACGCCAAGCATATCAAGCGAAGGCATCATCGATTTTTGTAATTCTTCGAGATTGTGAACTTCGAGCAGGACATCCATTCCTAAGAACTTCGCAGACTCTGAAAGGGATTTTATTTCGCTTCGCGAAAGTACCGCAGCGATAAGCAAAATAACGTCTGCCCCGTATGCTTTGGCTTCCAGAATTTGGTATTCATCAATCATAAATTCTTTACGCAATAAAGGAAAGCTGCTTGAGGCCCGGGCCAAAAGTAAATCATCCAGCGAACCTCCAAAGTATTTGCCATCTGTAAGCACGCTCATCCCACAGGCTCCGGCGTTTTCATAACCTTGCGCGACATCCTGCACGTTGAGGTTGTGATTAATCACCTGTTTGCTGGGCGATCGGCGTTTGTGCTCGGCTATAATTCCCGAATTGCTGGCTTTTAAGGCTTCTGCAAGCGATGGACTCGTACGCTCAAAAAGCACCGATTGTTCCAACTGACTCACCGGAATCAGCTGTTTGCGCAAGGCTACTTCGTTGCGTTTGTCTGCTATTATTTTATCTAGAATGTTCAAAACGACTACTATTATTATTTTTATTGCTATTACCTATTAGACGCGCGAGCTAAGTTGAATTAGTTTCTCTAAGCGATCTAAGGCTTTACCGCTGAGCAGGGATTCTTTGGCGATGTTAAAACCTGCTTTAGGGTCGAGGTTTTTTACCGTTGCGATGGCCATTCCTGCATTTGCAGCTACCACATTGTTTTGCGCTTCGGTGCCTTTGCCACTGATTACTTTTTTAAAGATGGCTGCTGAAGACTCGATACTGTCTCCGCCATAAATCTGTTCCTGTTTTATGGTTTCAACTCCAAAATCTTCCGCAGTCAACATACGTTCGCTACTGTTTCGAATGGCTTTGGTCTCTCCGGTAAGCGAGATTTCATCATAGCCATCAATACTGTGTAAAATGGTAAAATTCTTATCGGTTTTTTGATAAAGATACCCGTACATACGGGCCAGTTCCAGGTTAAATACCCCAACCAATTGGTTGTCTGGAAATGCCGGATTTACCATCGGGCCCAACATGTTGAAAAAGGTTTTTACACCGAGTTCGCGGCGAATGGGACCTACGTTTTTCATCGCCGGGTGAAAGAGGGGAGCATGCAATACGCAAATACCGGCTTCATCCAGGCATCGCTTCAGGAAATCCTTTTCATTACTGAATTTAATACCCAAATGCTCCATCACATTACTACTACCACTTACTGAGGAGACTCCGTAGTTTCCGTGTTTGGTTACATGGATTCCGGCGCCTGCCGCAACAAATGAAGACAACGTCGAGATGTTAAAGGTGTCTTTGCCGTCACCACCCGTACCGCATAAATCAATCGCATTATATCCCTCAAAGGGAACAGCGATGCATAAATCAAGTAAGGCATCTCTAAAACCCGCAAGTTCCTCAACCGTAATGCTACGCATCATATATACGGTCATAAAAGCCGCAATCTGACTGGTGTTGTATTTTCCTTCTGAAATATTGACCAATACTTCACATGCTTCCGTTTTGGTAAGCTGATCGTGATTGATGAGTCTGTTTAATATTGTTTTCATAAGCCCTCTCTGCCCGTTGGGCATCTCTCTCCAGGGGAGAGAATTATTTTTGATGTTTGTAATTGTGTTTTATAAGATTTCCGCCGAAGTCTAGCCTGAGCGACAGTCGAAGGGCGGAAATAGAAAAACGATTAGCTATTTACCCAATTTTTGATCATTTTTTTTCCTTCTGGTGTGAGTACCGATTCGGGATGGAATTGCACGCCGCGCACATCGTAGTTACGATGTCTCAGCGACATGATTTGTCCGTTATCATCTACCGAAGTGATTTCTAATTCTTCCGGAAAATCTTCCGGAGCAACAACCCAGGAGTGATAGCGGCCTATTTCAAATTCCTTCGGAACGTCTCTAAATAGCGGCTCGTCATCGACCACCTGTTTTGCCGAAGTGGCTACTCCGTGAAAAACTTTATCCAAATTGATTAGGCTTCCGCCAAAAACTTCGCCGATAGCCTGCTGTCCCAGACAGACACCAAACATACTTTTTGACGGAGCGTATTCTTTTATAATCGCTTTTAAAAGTCCGGCTTCATCAGGAATACCGGGACCCGGTGAAAGCAACACCTTGTCATAGTCTGCAACTTCCTCAAGTTTGAGTTGGTCGTTTCGTTTTACCGTCACTACACAATCTAACTCTTCCAGATAATGCACCAGATTGTACACAAAACTGTCGTAATTATCGATGACTAATATTTTAATTGGCTGCGCCATTAGTACTTTTATTTAGTATTCTTTATTTTTTTGAATTGGGTCTAAATCTCTTCTGCCAGTTTGAGGGCTTTGGTGAGTGCGCCCAGTTTATTATACACTTCTTCCAGCTCTTTTTCTGGAACACTATCGCTTACCACACCGGCACCTGCCTGATAGTGTAATTTGTGATTTTTGCTTAAAAAGGAACGGATGATAATCGCGTGATTAAAATTGCCGTTAAAATCCATAAAGCCAATGGCACCTCCGTAAAAATCACGGTTTATGGGTTCGTAGTTCTCCAGCAATTTCATCGCATTGTGTTTAGGCGCTCCGCTTAGTGTACCAGCGGGAAAGGTGTCTGCCACCACACGCATGGTTGAGGTTTCGGGATGTTTGGTTCCGGTAACTTTACTTACCAAATGAATCACATGTGAGAAAAACTGTACTTCACGGTAGGTCTCTACTTTGACATCACTTCCGTTTCGGCTTAGGTCGTTTCGGGCGAGATCAACCAGCATGACGTGCTCGCTGTTTTCTTTGGCGTCTTCAGATAATTTTTTGGCTAATGCCGCATCCTGCTCGTCATTACCGGTACGTTTGAAGGTTCCGGCGATGGGATGAATTTCGGCTTTGCCATCCTGAACGATAAGTTGTGCTTCAGGTGAACTGCCAAATATTTTAAAGTTTCCGTAGTCGAAATAAAACAGATAGGGAGACGGGTTTACGCTGCGCAGGCTTCGGTATACGTTAAACTCATCACCACTAAAGCTTTGTGAAAAACGCTTGGAAGGTACAATTTGAAACACATCCCCACGCTGGCAATGCTTTTTACATGTTTGCACCAGGTCAACAAAGGCTTCATCAGTCATTATCGACTCGCGCTCGCCTTCCAGCTTAAACGAATATTCAGCGAAACTCTTTACGGTAAGCAGTTGTGCGATTTGATCAAGGTTGTTTTCACCCTCATAGGTGTGCGAAAAAATGTAGGCTTCGTTGTTGAAGTGGTTGATGGCGATGATGTTTTGATACACCGCATAGTAGATGTCGGGAATCTCAAGTGCGCCTTCCTTTTTAGTTATTTCGATATCTTCAAAATAGCGCACCGCATCGTAACTCATATAGCCAAAGAGTCCGTTTTGAATGAACTTACGATCGTTGTTTTGGGTTTCAAACTTTTGGGCAAAGCCTTCTATGATCCCCACCACATCGGTATCTGAATCGATAGGGGTATGCTGCATGCTTTCGTCAGGAAAAACTTCTTTGATCTGCTCCTTTTGTACCGAGATGGAAGCGATGGGATTGCAGCAAATGTAGCTGAAGGTATTGTCATTGGCCCGGTAATCGCTACTCTCGAGCAGTAAGCTATTAGGGAATTTATCGCGCAAGCGCAGGTAAACCGAAACCGGAGTAATGGTATCTGCCAGTATTTTTTTACTGTGGGTCTTCAGGGTGAATTTCATCTTTCTATTGTTTTAACGACCTTAAGTTGTTTCATGTTTTTTCCGCTTTGCGGAAAACAAAAAAAGCCTGTCGTGAGACAGGCCTTTATAGTATTGTATTTATCAAATACGAGGTTGCATCACGACTTTAAAGTTGCGAGATCCACCACCAGGTATTTGTGATTCTGTTTTTCATAAGTGCATCAAAGATAAAAATAGCTACTTAGTTAACAAACAAAATCGGAATTAAGTTCTGAAAAATTTTAGATAGACAGATTGATGTCTAAGGTAAAGTCATCGTAGATGGTCTTATCCCCTAAATTATCAAAGAAACTTCCCGAACCGTAACGCACATCGTATTTACTGCGGTCTATGGTTAACACCGTACTGAAGTTGTTACCGGCGCGCTCCAGTTCAAAAGTTACCGGCTCTGTGGTTTTTTTGATCGTGAGATCTCCGGTTACAGTATAGGTATTACCTTCTTTAACTGCATTGGTGATAACCAGTTTTGCAGTAGGGTAGTTTTCAACACCAAAGAAATCATCACTTTTTAAGTGTCCTTCTAATTGGCCTTTGCTGTCTCCGGAAAGATCGGTGCATGCAATACTGGTCATATCGATATGAAACTCACCACCGGTGATGTTGTCGCTTTCCATTGTAAAGAACCCGTCTTTCAGGTCAATGGTTCCTACGTGCTTACCGGTTACTTTTTTACCGGTCCAGGTGATTGAACTTGTTTTTACGCTTACTTTTTCCATAATTGCTTTTGTTGTGAATGATGCAGTGCCTACTGCTACTGCAAGAATTAAAATTGATTTTACTGTTTTCATAGGTTTAGGATTTTATTTGTATGTACAAATGTTTGACTAAAAAAAAATTAAATGGTTTTGAATAATTCCTCCTGAGGTCTTCTTACTTTAGGATCGTGCTGATGTTTGTCTTCTTCGCTGCGGTATCCTACAGCAACAACAGCAACAGCGTGTAAGTTGGTGTCCTTAAGATTTAGAATTTCATCAAATGCATCGGCGTTAAAGCCTTCCATTGGGCAGGCGTCAATTTTATGAGCTGCGGCAGCGCTTAAAAGGTTGCCCAGTGCCAGATAAGCCTGACGGGCTGTCCAGCCTGCTTTTGCTTCCTGCGGCAGGTTGAGCAATGAGTTCTTCATCAAATTGGCATATTGCTCCATATCTTCCGGCTTAACGCCATTGGCATCTGCAGCCAACTGGATGTAAGAGTCTACCAGTTCTGCGCCAAAATCGGTTTGATGTGCAAATACAAAAATTTCTGAAGCATCGGTAAACTGCGTTTGATCGTACCCGGCCTCTTTCAGCTTTGCTTTGATTTTTTCGTCCTGCACAACCAAAATTTTATAAGGTTGAAGTCCGTAGGAAGATGCAGAAAGTTGAACGGCTTTTTTCAGGGTTTCTAAATCTTCAGCCTTGATTTTTTTGTCGGCATCAAATTTTTTGGTGGCATAGCGCCAGTTTAAATGATCTAAATAATTACTCATTGGTTTTTAATTTATCTAAAAGGGTATTTAGGGTTACTAATTCTTCTTCTGTTAGTGCTTCTACATTTTTAGCGTTAAGCTCCCGGGTAAGCGGATCCAGTTGTTTGAGAACAGCAAGACCTTCAGCGGTTATTTCAATTTCAACCATTCTTCGGTTATCTGGACAAACCCTGCGCTTGACCCATTCTTTTTTAATGAGTTTATCTACCAGACGGGTGGTGTTGCTGTTGCGATCTACCATACGTTCCTGAATACAGGCTAAACTAGCAGGGTTTCCTTTTTGTCCCCTTAGGATGCGAAGTACGTTAAACTGGGGTGTAGTCAAATCGTATTCTTTTAATAAGCCAGCAAACTTTTCTTCCAGCAGGCGGGAAGTGTATTGCAGGTTTATTGCCGTCTTGGATTCTAAATCCAGTTTCGCACTAATATGTAAAGCTTCTTCAATCGTCATTATCGTCTATACAATATTTGTATATACAAATGTATACTAAAGTTCTTTTCTGGCAAGTAAAGCGATTGAGTTTAACTCCTTATTAAGAAGCTCATCGAATTTTTGTCAGCTGGGACGTATAAACTGTTATACAAATCTTAAAGGCTGTGCAAAAACAGTTGATTTACACTAGTTTTAGCCGCTTTGAACCGGTTTAAACTGATTTTTTGAGATCATATTTAATTTTATTGGTTGCTTTTTTGTCTCTGGGTTGCACCAATGCTACCAAGGGGAGGGAGTTGCCAAAACCTTTAAAAGTGCTGGAAGAGCAGAGGTACGAATTGGCTGTTTATGATTTTGACCACTTCGAGCCTTTTTTAACTGTAAATGATAAGGATGTGGTGCGGGTTGTAAACTTTTGGGCTACCTGGTGTAAGCCGTGTTTGGCCGAGTTGCCTGCTTTTGAAACCTTACACGAAAAATATAAAGATAAAAAGGTTGAGGTTATACTGGTCAGTCTTGATTTTCCCGATCAGGTTCAGGAGAAATTGATTCCTTTTATTCTTAAAAACCAGCTTAAGTCTGATGTGATTCTACTTGATGACCCGCACGGAGATGTCTGGATCCCAAAGGTATCAGAAGACTGGAGTGGAGCTATACCGGCAACGGTACTCATTAGTTCAGAAGAATACCGCTTTTACGAGCGTACATTTGAATATCCGGCGCTGGAACATGAATTACTTTCTTTTAAAAGCGACTTTAATGATTAAACTAGTAATGCGATGAAATCCCTAAAAATTCTTGTTGTTTTAACCTTACTATTGGTTGTTTCAGCATTTGCTATTACCCAAATTGATACGTTTGAGAGCGGCTATGAAGTGGGAGATGTCGCTACAGACTTTAGCCTGAAGAATGTAAACGGAACGCTGGTTTCACTCGCCGATTTTGAAGAAGCCAAAGGATTTATTTTGGTTTTTACCTGCAACACCTGCCCGTTTGCTATCGCTAACGAAGACCGCATCATTGCACTAGATAAACAATTTAAGTCTAAAGGCTATCCGGTGATTGCGATCAATCCTAATAATCCTGAAGTCCAGCCCGGTGACAGTTATGAGGCTATGCAGGAGCGTGCCCGCGAAAAGGGTTTCACTTTTCCCTATCTTTTTGACGAAAATCAGGAGATATACCCGCAATACGGAGCAACCAAAACCCCGCATGTATACATCTTGCAAAAAGAAGGTGCATCCCTGATGGTACGATATATAGGAGCTATAGACGATAGTGCCCGCGATGAGGCTACAGTAACCAAGCGCTTTGTAGTAGATGCAGTTGAGGCTCTTCTTGCCGGTAAACCGGTTGAGCCCAGCAACACCAAAGCCATAGGTTGCTCCATCAAAGCCTAAATAAAATTTAGGAAGAAAATAGCCAATGCCTTAACTTTGGTATTCAACCTCAAAAAGAAATTTATGAAAAATCTAACCCAGGAAGAATGGCGCCGAAAACTGGCCGCAGACGATAATGCCTTTGTATTGGACGTACGCACTCAAAATGAAGTAGACGAGGGAATCATCCCCGATTCGCATAATATTGATATTTATGAAGGTCAGGGCTTTATTGATAAGGTCAATAAACTGGATAAGTCTAAAAACTATTACGTCTACTGCCGTTCAGGTAACCGAAGCGGGCAGGCTGCTCAATTGATGGATCAGCTGGGCTTTGAAACAACCTATAATCTGATGGGTGGTTTTATGGAGTGGGATGGTGATGTTGCTTATCCTGAGGATTAAGATTTTTGTTTTAAATAGTATAGAAGAGCCTTAAGGGCTCTTTTTTTTGTTTACTATTTTGGAGCTCGTGAACCTCCTGTCGTCGGTTTAGCTCGCTGTCGCTTATTGCTTTTTTGAGTTCGTCAACCTCGTACCTCGATTTATATATTTTAAGTTGCTTCAGCATGTTCTGTTCATTTTCTTTAGCTCGCTGTTGCTTATTGGTTTTGGAGCTCGTGAACCTCCTTTCGTCGGTTTGCTTAAGAGACTCTTAGGTCGTTTAAATCATTAAAGATTGTTTCGTGACAGTGCATTTGGCTCCCTGCGGTCGTCGGATGCAGAAAAGAAAAGAGCCCCTCGCTTAGGAATTTTTCGCCTTATGGCGAAAACCGCCTCGTCAGCTCCGCGTCGCTATCGCTCCTGAATCTCGGAGCTTCCAGCGGCTATTCTGAACCGAGGGAGTACTAAAGAATGGTATTTTTAGTTCTGGTTTCAGAAACGGCTTACTTTACAAAAGAAGGGAAAGAGAATAGAAATTAAGGTTTCTATAAGATCTTCTTTCCTTTTTCTTTAACTCGCTGTTGCTTATTGGTTTTGGAGCTCGTGAACCTCCTTTCGTCGGTTTGCTTAAGAGACTCTTAGGTCGTTTAAATCATTAAAGAATGTTTCGTGACAGTGCATTTGGCTCCCTACGGTCGTAGGATGCAGAAAAGAAAAGAGCCCCTCGCTTCGGAATTTTTCGCTCGATGATCAAGATCAAAACTTCTTAAACTGGTCCTGAATTATAATTTAGTCCTTTAGCGAGGAGAGTGCTTGACTCAACACCCATTTTACAGGCGAAAACCGCCTTGTCAGCTCGGCGTCGCTGTCGCTCCTGAATCTCGGAGCTTCTTCGGCCATTCTGAAGCAAGGGATTGAGCTTTGTTAAGCTTTTGGTTGCGTATTTTGGGCTGGTTTGCTATTTCGAGGCTATTTTAAGTAACTGACTTTCAGTATAAATACTTATCTTACCATCCCTTTATCATTTATGACCCCTGAGTACATCTAAACTCAAGTTATGAATACTTCTCATTTTTACGTCGATTTGCATTGTCATCCGGCACTGAAACCTTTTGGTAAAAGTTTTAATACTAAACCGGCAGGTAAAAATACAGCCCGACGGAGTTCTAAACATTCAATCTGGCATTACGATCCGCCTTCGGTATTTGATAAAGTACTCAATTACTTAACCGGCCTTACGAAGTTTTCACAGGCTAACTTTACTGCTATGTCGTACGGTGGAGTAGGTGTGGTCTGTGTTTCGCTTTACCCCATGGAAAAGTGGTTTGTACGCAATAAAGTCAACAACGAGCTGCTGCTTGATCTTGCAGCCAACTTCGCAACGGGTCTGGGTAAGAAGCGTATAGATCATATACAGGGCTTTACCGAATATTTTAAGGATCTCGAGGCTGAATATGCGTTTTATAAACAACTGGACGGAAAAGTTATCAAACTGAAGGAGGGTAAGTTTAGGTATCGCATCGTTAATTCGTATAACGAGATTGAGATTATCAAAGCCGAAGAGGAACAGGATGGTATCATTAGTATTTGTGTGATTCTCACGATTGAAGGTATGCACGTGCTGAATACCGGTTTGTCTTCCGATCCCGACAGGCAGGAGGTGCTTCAAAATCTGAAAACCCTCAAAAACTGGGAACACCCTCCCCTTTTTGTAACGATGGCGCATCACTTCTGGAATCACCTCTGCGGACACGAAGAAAGCTTTAGCGGACTTATTAAAAAACAGGCGGATCAAAGCTTTGGTTTGGGTTTGGGGTTTACCCCCTTAGGCCGGGAAGTGATGAAGTTGCTGCTTGATCCACAAGCGGGCAGGTCCATTTTAATTGACGTCAAGCATATGAGTGTAAAGGCGCGTTATGAATATTATACCTACCTCGATTCTGAATACAACCACGGCGAGTTGCCGATTATCGTAAGTCATGGAGCTGCAAACGGACTTAAATCTCCAAAGGAGCCTGTTATGCAGCATCCGGAGACTGCCCAAAAACTACAGGCTACTTCTATTAATTTTTATGATGAAGAGCTCGTTATGATCGCACGCAGCGGAGGTATACTTGGTTTACAACTTGATGAGCGCAGGGTTGCGAGTGAACAAACCCTGAAAACCACCCGTCACGCCACGCGCCGTCATAAAATTATGCATTATCGCTCTGAACTGCTTTGGAACCAGATTCAACATATTCTGGAAGTCTTAGACGCTGAAGGACTATTTGCCTGGGATTGTATGGCGATAGGTTCAGACTACGATGGGATTATAGATCCGTTAAACGCGTTCTGGACTGCGGAAGAACTCCCTTATCTGAGTGATTTTTTGGAACGTCATGCTTACAACTATCTCCTAAAAGATCGAATTAAACATGACTTCAACAAATTAGATGCCGGGGCTATTGTAGATCGTATTATGGGACTCAATGCACTGGCGTTTTTAAAAGCTTATTTTTAATTCCATTTTTTAAAGGCGTTGCTTTACAGGAGAAGAAGGGGTGAGACGGAGGTTATAGGTTCTAAAGTTTGTCCTGTTCTTTTTTAGCTCGCTGTCACTTATTGGTTTTGGAGCTTGTGAACCTCCTATCGTCGGTTTGCATCGCCCAAAAAAGAACCAAAAAAGTCTAGGCTTAAGAAACGATCTCTAAATTTATCGTTCGGCTTCTAAATTTTCTGAACTCCCCTGCGGGTCAGACAGCAGAAAATTTTACGAAGCCTTCACCTCAAATTTTACGAGATCTTTTCTATATGCCGGTTTTTACATTCTCCAAATAACACCAATTCGTTTGATCTTTTAGGTTAAATGATTTCAGGGGAAGTAATTTGCTATACTGAAGAATAAGAAGGCTAAAGGATAAAGTTCTTAGTTCTAATGCAGAAGACGGCCTACAAGAAGGTATCGTAGGGCAGAGCGTTAAAGAATAGTCCGGTGGACTATTCTAGCGAATGAGCCAGCTTGCCGCGTTGGGCTATTTTAGCTAGAAACAATGCAGTGCAGCGAACAATAAATTTAGATACCGTCTTGTGAGCCTTGATTTTCCTGCCCGGCTGACCAGACGTGTTGTTTCTTTTGTATCAAGACAAAAGAAAGGGACTAAGGTTGGGAGTTATAGTTTTAATTATTCTTATATATCTCGCTGTTGCTTATTGGTTTTGGAGCTCGTGAATTTCCTGGCGTCGGTTTGCTCAGGAGAAACCTACGTCGTTTGAATGCTTAAAGGTTCTCTCGGATCAGTGTATTCCTCTCCCTGCGGTCGTCGGATGCAGAAAAGAAAAGAGCCCCTCGCTTCGGAATTTTTCGCTCGATGGTCGAGATCAAAACTTCTTAAACTGGTCCTGGATACTAATTTAGTCCTTTAGCGAGGAGAGTGCTTGACTCAACAGCCATTTTACGGGTGAAAACCGCCTTGTCAGCTCCGCGTCGCTGCATTTGCTATTTTAAAAGTAAATAAGAGAATGCCAGAAAATGATGCGATCTTGAAGCCTATGCGCCACCTGGCTCATTCGCTAAAAAGGTCTACCAGACCTTTTCTTAACGCTCTGTCCTAGCGGCTATTCTGAACCGAGGGAGTACATAAGAATAGTATTTTTAGTTCTTGTCTAAGAAACGGCTTACTTTACAAAAGAAAGGGAAGGAGAATAGAAATTAAGGGTTCTATAGCATCTTCTTTCCTTTTCTTTAGCTCGCTATTGCTTATTGGTTTTGGAGCTCGTGAATCTCCTGGCGTCGGTTTATCTCGCTGTTGTTTATTTGTTTTGGAGCTCGTGAATCTCCTGGCGTCGGTTTACCAGGAGACTCTTTCGTCGTTTGAATGCTTAAAAGTTCTCTCGGAACAGTACATTCCTTTCCCTGGGGTCGTCAGATGCCGAAAAGAAAAGACGCTTTTGATTCTGTCGTTTTTATGGTTTTTAATTGGTCAACTTGCATGTGCCTATCGCTATTGCGGTTCTGTAGCCACTATTGACTCAGGCACATTTAGGAGGTTTTTTGCCTTATCGGGCAAAACCGCAATAAGTCCCCAGATTTTCTTCGGGGGTTCTGTGCTTTTTATGCGTGCGCTTTAATCGCACCCTAACACAGCGAGAATCGAGGGTTTAATTTAGGCGTAATTCTTTATCGTTAACAGCGCTTTTGAAATTCAGGTGCCACTACTACCCTCGCGCGCTAAACAGAGGCATATGGTTCCGTTTTTTTTTATCTTAAAATTTAAGAATTTGGAAAGTCGTTATTTGTTAAACTTATAAAGCTATAGGTTATAGCAATGTAGTTGACTAGGGTTCAATGCGCTAAACTATTATTTGAGGTTTAGGCGCTGATATTCAAACGTTTTCGCGGTTTTGTCGTTTGCGTTTATTTGACTTCATCAGGAAATTTAATGTTATTTTACCCTTGTTTAGAGCCTGTTTTTACTTATTTTCGCCTTTCCGAAATGTTAAAGACTAAGCAGTAAAGCCTGGTTGTAAAGCGCCGAATTTCAATGAACTGGTACGTACTCTACGTGAAGTCGCAAACTGAAAAAAAAACCGCTTCGGCTTTGGAGCGGATGGGGCTTGAAGTGTTTTGTCCCACAAAGACCGAAGTAAGGCAGTGGAGCGATCGCAAGAAGAAAGTTAAAGTGCCGTTATTTAAATCCTATGTGTTTGTACGTCTTGAGGAAAGCCAGCGGCAACAGGTGTTTGCGGTGCATAGTGTGGTGCGGTATTTATTTTGGCTGGGTAAGCCGGCAATCGTACGGGACGAGGAGCTGGAGACCGTTAAAAACTGGCTGGCTGATGAGCGGGTAGCAGAGGTGCAGGTGCAGCAATTTAATCCCGGAGATCGGGTGGAGATTAAAAGCGGAGTGTTTAAGGGGCAAAGCGGTATTATTGATCAGACGGGCACACGTAAGGTGCGTTTGCTTTTAAAAAATCTTGGCGTTATCGTCGAGGCCAGCTACCGGGACCTGGTGTCTTAAAGGCTGTTTCTATATAACCGGAACCTGTACAGGCTCCGGTATTTATTTTACCCCGGTGGGACTCTAAATGGGACTCACGAGGCGAAGCCATGGTAAAAATTGGCTATTTTTAAAGGATTTAATTTTTAAACTCATGACACAAGTAAAAAACATCTGTTGTATCGGGGCAGGTTATGTAGGTGGGCCTACTATGGCGGTAATCGCCCAAAAGGCACCCGGAATTAAAGTAACGGTAGTAGATATTAATGAAAAGCGAATTGCTGCGTGGAATGATGCAGACCTTTCGAAGCTGCCGGTTTATGAACCGGGGCTTGATGCCGTGGTGGGTGAAGCCCGGGGGCGTAACCTGTTTTTTTCTACGGAAGTGGATGAGGCGATCGCCGAAGCGGATATGGTTTTTATTTCGGTAAACACGCCTACCAAGACCTACGGGATTGGGAAAGGCATGGCGGCCGATTTGAAATGGATTGAGCTTTGTGCACGGCAAATCGCGCGGGTATCTACCACTGATAAAATTGTGGTGGAGAAATCGACCCTGCCGGTACGTACGGCTGAAGCCTTAAAAAGCATACTTGAAAATACCGGAAATGGGGTGAAGTTTCAAATACTTTCCAATCCGGAGTTCCTGGCAGAAGGTACCGCGGTGGAAGATCTACACGCGCCAGACCGGGTATTAATTGGGGGAGACCCGGATACCGAAGAAGGAAAAGCGGCGATGCAGGCTTTGGTTGATGTGTATGCACACTGGGTGCCTCAGGAGCATATACTTACCACCAATGTGTGGTCCTCAGAGCTTTCTAAATTGACCGCAAATGCGTTTTTGGCACAGCGGGTGTCATCGATCAACGCGCTTTCTGAATTGTGTGAAAAGACCGGAGCTGATGTGAATGAGGTATCGAAAGCTATAGGACAGGATAGTCGAATAGGGCCTAAATTTTTAAAGGCCTCGGTAGGTTTTGGGGGTTCCTGCTTTCAAAAGGATATTTTAAACCTGGTTTATATCGCGCAGTCCTTTGGTTTAAAAGAAGTGGCAGATTACTGGGAGCAGGTGATTATTATGAATGATCATCAAAAGAGGCGTTTTGCCGAAAACATCGTACGTACCTTATATAATACGGTAAGCGGGAAAAAAATCGCGATGCTGGGCTGGGCCTTTAAAAAGGATACCAATGATACCCGGGAATCGGCTGCTATTTATGTAGCCGACTATCTGCTGAATGAGCGGGCTGAGGTGGTGGTATATGATCCCAAGGTGAGCAAAGAACAGATCCTGGCCGACCTGGATTATCTGGGTACGCGCTCTGAAGCCGAAAACCGGGAGCTTATTACTGTAGTGAATACCGCCTATGAAGCTACTGATGAAGCCCACGCGGTCGCGATTATGACCGAATGGGATGAATTTGTAAGCCTGGACTGGGATCAAATCTACAAGGACATGCTGAAGCCGGCCTTTTTATTTGACGGGCGTCGTCTCTTGGATAAAGAAACGCTGAAGGCTAAAGGTTTTGAATTTTACGCCATAGGCTCTTAATTTTTATACGGAATACTAATACCACATTATGAAAGTAGCATTAATCACCGGGGTTACCGGGCAGGACGGGGCTTACCTAAGTGAGTTTTTATTGAAGAAAGGCTATGAAGTACACGGGCTGAAGCGCCGCTCAAGCCTGTTTAATACTGATCGTATTGATCATTTGTACCAGGATCCTCATGTAGAGCATCGTAATTTTATTTTGCATTACGGGGATATGACGGACAGTACAAACCTGATTCGCCTGATTCAGGAAATTCAACCCGATGAGATCTACAATCTGGCCGCGATGAGTCATGTGCAGGTGTCTTTTGAAGTGCCCGAATATACCGGGAATGCGGATGGTCTGGGTACTTTACGTATACTCGATGCCGTACGTTTGCTGGGTTTGGGAAATAAAACCCGTATCTATCAGGCATCTACTTCCGAATTGTACGGGAAGGTGCAGGAAGTGCCTCAAACGGAGACCACTCCCTTTTACCCGCGTTCACCTTATGCGGTGGCCAAGATGTATGCCTATTGGATTACGGTTAATTACCGCGAAGCTTATGGAATGTATGCCTGCAACGGGATTTTGTTTAATCATGAATCACCCATACGCGGGGAGACTTTTGTAACCCGTAAGATTACCCGTGCCGCTTCGCGAATCGCTTTGGGATTGCAGGATAAATTGTATCTGGGGAATCTGGACGCTAAACGCGATTGGGGGCATGCCAAGGATTATGTGCGGATGATGTGGATGATCTTGCAGGCCGAAGAGGCTGAAGACTGGGTGATTGCTACCAATAAAACCACACCGGTACGCGAGTTTGTACGTATGGCCTTTGGTCACGCCGGGATTGAGCTGGAGTTTAAGGGAGAGGGGGTTGATGAAAAAGGCTATGTAAAAGCCTGTACGAATCCTGAATATCAACTGGAAATCGGGAAAGAAGTATTAGCGGTTGATCCTAAATACTTTAGGCCTACTGAAGTTGACCTGTTGATAGGAGATGCGACAAAAGCCAAAGAAAAACTGGGATGGGTACCCGAATATGATCTGAAAGACCTGGTCAACGATATGATGCAAAGCGATCTAAAACTGATGAAGAAAGATCAGTATCTGAAGGATGGCGGGTATCGTATTTTGAATTACTTCGAGTAACCTCATCCCCCGGCCCTTCTCTTGGGGGTGGGAAGGGTGTTAACTTGAGTAACAAATTGTCTTGGAATTATAGAATATATGAGGTTGGGGATATTTCAAAAACTATGAATAAAGATTCAAAAATATATGTAGCGGGACATCGCGGGTTGGTGGGTTCAGCTATTGTAAAAAATCTGCAGGAGCAGGGCTATACCAATCTGGTGTATCGTACGAGTAGTGAGTTGGATTTGCGGGAAGCAGTTCAGGTGGCTGCGTTTTTTGAAGCCGAAAAGCCAGAGTATGTATTTCTGGCGGCGGCAAAAGTGGGCGGGATAGTCGCCAACAATACTTATCGGGCTGATTTTATCTACGAGAACCTGATGATTCAAAATAATGTGATTCATCAGGCTTATTTACACGGCGTGGAGAAGCTGTTGTTTTTGGGCAGTACCTGTATTTACCCCAAAAACTGCCCACAGCCGATGAAAGAGGAATACCTGCTTACAGATGTGCTTGAATATACCAATGAGCCCTATGCCATCGCCAAGATTGCCGGGATCAAGATGTGTGAAAGCTATAATCTGCAATACGGGACCAATTTTATCTCGGTGATGCCTACCAATCTGTATGGACCCAATGATAATTTTGATCTCGAAAAATCCCATGTATTACCGGCATTGATTCGAAAGATGCACCTGGGGAAAAATTTGGAGCAAAACAATTGGGAAGCCCTGAGGGCTGATCTTAATAAACTTCCTATTGAGGGGGTTGACGGTAGTGCTTCAGAACGTGAGATTCTTAGCATCTTATCTAAATATGGAATACAATGCGCACTGCCTGCTGAAACTGCCGACTCTTTACCCCAGGTAAAGGTTGAAATCTGGGGCAGTGGTAAACCTATGCGGGAGTTTCTCTGGAGTGAAGATATGGCTGACGCCTGTGTCTTTATAATGGAAAACCGAGACTTTAAAGATGTTACACCGATCGCAGCCGAGGGAGAGCAGCCAGAGATTCGCAATACCCATATCAATATCGGTACCGGTGAAGATCTCTCTATTAAGGATCTCGCCTCTTTAATAAAACAGACTATTGGCTTTGGAGGGGAATTGTATTTCAATGCTGACAAACCCGACGGCACTATGAAAAAGCTTACAGATGTTTCCAAACTGAATGCGTTAGGCTGGAAGCATCAAGTAGACCTGACTGAAGGATTGAAGCAGGCGTATCACTGGTATCTGTTTTAGGTATACCGTGTATTTGACCTACTTTGTATCTAATATCGAAATTCTTAGAGGTAGTGTCTAAATATCAACGGGTTATATACAACAAGATGGTAAAACAAGTATTTCGGTCAAATATCGTAGTTTGTTTTCCTAAGACTTGGTCTTAATTTTATTCAGAATACTTTACTGCATTCGGCAATAAAGGAAAATTTGAAATAAGAATTTTGTTTTTGGATATAACCAATTAGCACATTTCATTAATAAAAGTGACTGAGATATTACTAGTCTTGGATGCAATTTGTGCAGACTTAATCTTTAATTAGGATTGATTTCAATCTTAGTTACTGTACTCTTCATTTCGATTGAGCTATGTTTTATCATTGCTCAGTAAGTGAAAACCAAGTTTTCAGTGTGGTTAATACTTTTCGAAAATTTTATACGCTCTGACAAAAAAAGCGACTAGCAACGACTTCTGAAGAGATAGTTTATAATAGAGAAAGACCAAGTTATTAAAATAATTCAATTTCGGTAAACAATTGATTTTTAATTTATTAAAGCATATTTTAAATGCTTAAATCATCTATATGTCCTTAATTTATAAATCCATTGCAAAGAATTATTTTGCAAGTTCTTTTGGTATGGGAATTACTTTCCTAAACCAAATTGCGATGGTTCCTCTGTTTATAACATTATGGAGTGTTGAAAAATATGCTGATTGGATTCTTATAACTTCAATATCTACAGTATTTGCAATGACCAATTTAGGGCTAAATGATGCAACCGCAAATATGTTTGTGCTAAAATATCAAAGTAAAGAGTATGACGAATGTAAGACGCTTCTAATAAATTCGTTCCTTTTCATAGGAATTTTGGGATTAATTTTTTTAACTAGTGCTGGTTTAGTGGGATTTATAGTTGGCTTCAAAACTATACTTGGAGTTCATATTTTTTCTGGCTTAGAAACCAATATTAGTTTTATCCTACTCCTATTAAATGTATTCGTGAAAATGTATGGTGGAGCCTATAAGGGAATTTATAGAGTTAAATCCAAAGCTCATACAAATTCCATGATAGAAAATGTTGTAAGATTATTAGAGATTATAATATTGTTTGTTGGAATATATTGGGATTTTAATATTATTTCTATTTTGCTTTTTTACAATTTACCATCATTAGCTTCCATAATTTATCGTTCTATTCATACTAGCAAGTGGTTTAATGTTAAGTTTTCAATATTTGATTTCAAATGGACCACCTTTAAAAGAATCGTAAAGCCCTCACTAAGTTTTATGTTAATGCCACTAGGATATGCATTTTCAAACCAGGGAATAATTTTTGTTGTAAGTGGTATACTAGGTCCAGTGGTTCTAGTAATATTCACAACAACTCGTACATTGATAAATTTTTTAAGAACTGTAACTAACCTATTTGGTAATTCTGTATATCCTGAAATTTCGCTGGCTTACGGTGCTAAGAAAGCTAGTGATATTTTTAAATTATTTTACAGATCATTTGCTGTCACATTATTAACTTCAGTTTTGTCGGTAATAATTATTTTGTTCTTTGGCAAAGAAATTTATTTGCGATGGACAAATCACGAAGTACAATTTAATGGCATTCTTTTTATGGGTATGCTGTCGGTTTTTATTATAGCTAATCTGTGGAATATTATCAGCGTTTTCTTATTGGCAACGAATAATCACTACTCATTTACACGATATTTCTTTCTCAAACAGCTACTGGAAGTGATTCTGGTCTATATAGTTCTCAAAGTTTATAGTTCTATTAACGTGGTTCCTGTAGTTATGTTTTTTACAGAAATTATATTATTAGTATTAACTTTTCACTCTTTCAAGTCGGTTTTCAATTTTAATTTTAAAGAAATACCAGAGGCATTAAGAACCGAAATTTCAATTATAACGAAAAAAATAAAATCAAATTAAATATTTAAAAATGAAGAAAAAAATAGGCGTTGCAACATTAGGAAATGCTAAGGAAAATTACGGGCAAATTCTTCAGGCATATGCTCTTCAGGCATTTCTAAGAAAGAATGGTTATGACCCGTTTCTAATTAGATATAGACGTAAAATTACTTTGGAAGATGAAAAGGGACTTAGAAAGTTTGCTAAAAGAATTTATCTTTTACTCAAAGGCGATAATACTGATAGAAAAATTAAAAATCCTGATGCTGAAATAGAAGAGCATCTTTCACTTAAGCAAAAAGACTTTCAGGATTTTTATAATAATTTATTCAATCAGACTGATTTATTTTATCACGGAATAAAAGAGTTGAGAGAAAATCCTCCCCAAGCTGATGTATACATAGCAGGGAGTGATCAAATATGGAATTGGGGGGGGAGATATGGATATGATCCTGCTTATTTTCTGCAATTTGGATCAAAGGATATTAAACGAATTGTCTACGCTGCAGGAATGTCAAAAATTAGCTCGAGTGTTGCAGCTAAAAACGAATTGAAAGAATATATGAAGAATCTAGACCACGTAGCTTTAAGGGAGCCTACTGGTATACCGATTCTAAAAGAAGCTGGTTGTAAAGACCCTCAAGTGGTTTTAGATCCTTCTCTGCTCTTAGATAATGAGGATTACGACGCTCTCACAAATTCAGTTGAGCCTATAAAAGAAAAATATGTATTAGGCTACTTTATAAATTTTGAATCACCAGAATCCATTAACTGGGGTAATATTGAAAACTATCTTGAATCTGAAGATATTACTTTTAAGTACGTTTCTTCAGAGGGATATTATGACCCGATTCATCAGCTAGGTAAGTATGAAAATCAGCACTTTACGATTGCCGAATGGATATCTGCTTACCAGAATGCAACATATGTTGTCACCTCTAGTTATCACGGGTTACTTTTTTCTATTTTCAACAAAAAACCTTTTCTATTCTTTTTCGTTCAGAATTCAAAACATAAATATGGTGAAAACAGAGCGAAATACATTTTAGGCGAATTAGGTCTAGAAACTAGACTGTATGACAGAAATAGTAGTAAAAGCTTTAAAGAGCAGCTGGAAGCACCTATAGATTGGGACAACGTCGAAAAAAAATATAAGGCATTAAAAGATAAATCCATTAAATTTTTACTTGACGCAATTGAAGGTGTTTGATATTGTTCAAATGTCTCAAAATAAATCGGTTGTATTGCTTTTAAATAAAATGTAATACTGAATAATTCCTTTATTTATGATACCAAAAATCATCCACTATTCCTGGTTTAGTAATGATCCCATCCCCGAACATATTCAAAAATTTATTGAAAAGTGGAGGGTAGTTTTACCTGATTACGAAATAGTTTTATGGGATGGACCAAAGCTGAAAGAAATTGATAATACATTTGCTAATGAAGCGGTTAGTCAGAAAAAATGGGCATTTGCATCAGATTTTTTGAGGTTTTATGTAGTTTATCACTATGGCGGTATTTGGTTCGATTCTGATATTGAAGTATTCAAATCATTTGATCAATTCCTAAATAACCGTCTGTTTGTTGCAAGAGAGGCTGGAACTCACGGTTATGGAAAGAAGGAGCGATGGTTGACAGCTCACTGTTTTGGAGCTGAAAAAGGACATCCTTTAATAGAAGATTGCCTAAGTTTTTACACAGATCGACATTTTATTAGAAGCGCGAATACAGAGATACCAATAAATTTTCGTTATGAAATGATTCTCGCCCCTCAGGTAATGGCTTTAATGGCGAAAAAATATGGATATGATGATAACGGCTTTATTGATCGTGATGAGTTGATTGAAGAAGGAATTCATATATATCCCTCCTATTTTTTTGATTCACCCCAATATAGATCTATGAAAAATGTTTATAGTATTCACCGAGAAGCAGGGGGGTGGAGGCCAAATAATAATCAACTTTTGAACTACAAGGGTACTAACCCAAAGAAAGGCCGACTTCTTCATGAGTTTAAAATACTCTTTCAAAAACTCATGTTAAAGTTTAACATGGCATTAATTCGCGTAAGGTAATATTTATGAGAATATTATCGGTAGGAAACTTAACCAATTACGGTCAAAGTAACACTTGTCTTCATAGACATTGGTCTCTAGAATCGATAGGAGAAGTTGATTCTGTAGATACAGCTATAGATAATGTTTCCCTTAATTATAAGGTTAGGAATTGGCTATTTCAACGGGGCTTATCAGTTTCTCTTCCTGACATAGCTGGTGTGAATAATGATATAATGGCAAAAGTCAAGTCTCACAAATATGATGTTGTGTGGATAGATAAAGGAACACTTGTAAATTATAGAACCCTTGAATTTATTAAAAAAACCTCTCCTAAAACAAAAATCATAAGTTACTCACCGGATAATATGGCTCTTAGACATAATCAAAGTCAAAATTATCTTCATTCACTACCTTATTACGATTATGTATTTACAAATAAAAGTTACATAATTGATACTCTTCATAAACTGGGAGCGAAGAATGTGCAGTTTGTAAACAACAGTTACGAATCCCAGTTTCATTATCCTAGAGTTCTCAGTCCTGAGGATGTCAAAAAGTATGACGTGGATGTTGGATTTATTGGTACTTGGGAAAAAGAGAGGTTTCAGAGTATTTTGTATTTAGCCGAAAACGGAATTAATGTTACAGTATTCGGAGACGGTAAGTGGAATTCCTTTAAAAATCATCATTTTAATTTAAATATTAAGCCCCCTCTCTATTCAGAAGAATATTGTAAGGCACTCAAGGGATTCAAGATATCTTTATGTTTCCTTAGAAAGATGAACTTAGACCAGCAAACGACAAGGTCAGTTGAAATTCCTGCCTGTGGAGGCTTTATGCTTGCGGAAAGGACTGAGGAGCATTGTAAATTGTTTAAAGAAGGAAATGAGGCCGATTTTTTCGAAACAAACGAAGAATTACTAAAAAAGTGTAGATATTATTTAATTAATGATGAGTTAAGAGTAGAGATTGCAAGGGCAGGAACTGAACGTTGCATCGCTTCGGGTTATTCAAATAATATGACTATCAAAAGAATGATAGAAATAGCTCTTAAAAACTCTTAGAATTATTTTAGTTGTATCAAATAATTGATGCTCGTAAATTCCAAATAAATTCAACTGTGCCTTTGTAATTTTGCGCTTTAAAATTATTTACGTTCATATATCATCTACAGATTAATTTGAGAATATTTCATCTAAATAGCAAAGCTTAAAGTTCATTTCTTATCCATTTTTTAATTTATGATAGAAGAACCATCTTCTCTACTTCGCAGTATTAGCTATTGGTTAGGAATTGTTTTGCTTATTGCAATAGTTTTAGAAATTACTTTCTTCCCTTCGTTGGCTAATGCATTAGGATGTATTATGGCATTGACTAGTTACGGAGTGTTTAGATATTTCCTGAAACGACATTATATTGTTAATTTTCCTTTTGCTTTCTTAATGTACTTATCAATGTTTCTCTATAGGTACTTGCCTTTGGTTGCAACTATCCTTGAAGGAAAACCTATTACCTATGGTTTCGAGAGACCAATAGTCACCTTTTTTTATGAAATACTACTTTTCTTAATATCTTCATTGGCATTCTATTTGGCTTGTGGTCGACTCGGTAAGAAGAGCAGTAATAATTTGCTGACAAAGTCACTCTATCAATGTGGCTTCTTTAAAATATCTAAAAGTGAACTTTGGATTCTTGGATTTATGGGGCTCGTGATACGCATATTCACATTTTCTCTCGGTAGCATAGAGTATGGGGATGTGACGGGGAAATTTGTGAGTGGATTGGGATATCTATACAATGCTCCTATTATTTTATTATTTCCAAAATTAATTAACCTCAAAGATAACTATAGTAAAAAACCAATTTGGCTATACATATCTGTCATTTTTTTAATAAATATAGCCTCTAATAGTCGAGAATCAATAATTGCCCCAGTTGCCACTGCACTCATATTATTTTTTTTAAATGCAATTATATCTAATGTTAAACTGTCTGACATAATTTCTATTCCAAAAGTCGCAGGGGTTACGATATTAATTTTTTTCGGTATTAGTATTATTTCTGATTTATCTCTAGCAATGCTATATACCCGAGCTGTTCGTGGGGATGTAGGCAAAATGCAATTATTAACTCAGACTATCGATACCTACAGGGATAAAGAATTATTAAATTCTTTACGAAACAAAATGGATCGAAAAACTAAAGTTTTAGAGTCCTACTCATCGGGTTGGACAGAGGATTATCTCGACAACTTTATGTTAAATCGCTATGCAAATATGCGTATAAGCGATCAAACTTTATATTATGCTGAAAGAATCGGATTCGGAAATACTAAGATGAGAAATTCTTTTTACGATAGATGGCTTTCCTTATTGCCTTCCCCTGTTTTGAAAGCTTTAAAAATTAACTTAGACAAAGCGCAATTATCTTTTTCTAGGGGGGATCTATTATTTGGTAGCAACCTAAGTAGTTTTAAAGTGACAAGTCACATAGCAGATGGGCTAGCGACTTTTGGTTATTTGTATTTCCTGATTCAACTTCTTGCTTTTTTAATAGTTTTTAAGCTCTTAAATTATTTTGTATATACGTCGATAGATCAAAATATTTATGCTCCATATGCACTGATGAGTGTTTTTGTTTTTTTGGGTATGTTCAGAAATGCTAATGGCATAAGCTCTGATATTTCTTTTATATTTAGAGGTTTTTGGCAGGGTATTATAACATATTTAATCTTTGTGACACTGAGCAGAGCGGTTTCCGCAATAATGCTGAGAAAAAGGAGTTAGATATTGAATTACCTAATCTAGTTGAATTATTGATGTTTTTAAATGAATTTAAAATGTATACCTCTAGTGTTTAAACTTATTTTAAGAAAGTTAAATTGTCTTGAGAAATTTTAATGTAGTACCAATAAATGGCGTTTTGCAAAAAGGCAAATAAGCCTTAATGTAGAATTGATTAATAAGACCCCTACTTATGAAAAAGCTAATTTTTATTAATTCTCACCCTATTCAATATTTTTCTCCTCTTTATAAATATTTAAATGCTAATGGTGTAGAATGTTCAGTTTGGTACGCTTCAGATAAATCCATCAAAGGTAAATTAGATAAACAATTTGGCGTAAAGGTAAAATGGGATATACCATTACTTGATGGATATAATTCTAGATTTTTCAAAAATTATGGCAGAAACGAGGAGGATAGCGGTAAATTTTTTAGTCTCGTTAATCCTGGTATGATTAAACAATTATTTCGTACAGAACCATCTGTTATTGTAGTACACGGTTGGAACTTCTTTACTCATCTTGGTATTTTGTTACTTGGCAAGTTAGCAGGTCATACAATTTGTTTGCGAAATGACATGCCCTTAACTCACGAGTTTTTAAAAAATGGGCTGAAGCAAAAATTTAAAAGGATAATTCTGAAATATATAGTATTTCCACGTATAGATTATTTTTGCGCCATTGGTGTAGAAAATAGATTATTCTACCGTTCATACGAAATCAGTGAGAGAAAAATTATAGATGTTCCATACGTGATAGATAATGATCGATTTAGAAGTATTGATGTCAATGCATCAGAAATGAGATCTAAATATGGGATAGCACCAAAAGACAAAGTAATACTTTTTTCTGGAAAATATATTAATAAAAAAAAGCCTCTCGATTTATTAGTTGCCTATAAAGAACTTGATAGAGATGACTGCTGGCTGATTTTTATTGGAGATGGTCATTTAAGGTCCCAGATGGAGCTTTATATCAAGGAGCATAATTTAAATAAGGTCATATTGACCGGATTTATAAATCAATCTGAGATTCCGAAATGGTATGCAATTGGAGATTTATTTGTTATGTGTTCGGGTCAGGGAGAGAATTGGGGCTTGTCTGTAAATGAAGCAATGAATTTTAACCTTAATCTTGTGCTATCAGATCTTACTGGATGTGCAAAGGATTTAGTTCGTTCGGGACAAAATGGGTACACTTATAAAACAGGTGATACTTCACAATTAGCCTCAGCAATCCAGTCCATATTATACGAGAACTCTTTAGATCAAAATAGTATTAATTCTAAAGATCTCATTTCTCAATATGATTTCAATGCGGTAAAAAAAGGTCTGCTCAAAATTCTAGAGGAACAGGCTTAACCAGAGGAAAATACTACAAACATTTAACTATTAAGTGCGCGATTTTAAAAAGGACGGCTATCAGTTAGATAAATCTGAATTTAATATGCCAATTCTAATATTTAAAAATATCACATATTAATTTTAAATATTAGAATTCTTGTATTAAAAAGCATAAATTACCCTTTTAATTCTTAAATGAGTATTTCTTATACTTCATAAGTAATTGATAATCTATCCCCTAACTAGAATATAAAGTTCGTTTAATTAATTGCAGACTATAGTTGAAAAAGCTTATTTTCCTAAATTCACATCCTATACAATATTTTGCACCACTTTATAAATTTTTAAATGGTGATGGTATAAACTGTAGTGTTTGGTATTGTTCAAGTGAGACCTTAAATTTAAAAAGAGATCAACAATTTGGTGTCAAAATAAAATGGGATATACCTTTATTAGACGGATACAGATATAAGTTCTTTAAAAATTACTCTTTCAAACCTTCTATTTTTAATGGATTTTTAGGTTTGATGAATTTTGGGGTTATTAGGGAGTTATTTAAAGAAAAAGATGCGGCTATTGTAGTGCACGGCTATCATTATTTAACTCATTTTTTGGTTCTTTTATTGGGTCGGTTTAGTAAAAATAAGATTTGCCTTAGGTTGGAAACCCCTCAATCTCAAGAAAGTAAAAATAGCAACCTAAAGAGAGCTTTAAAGAGTTTTTTTCTACGTAGAATCATTTTTTCAGGGGTTGATACATTTTTGTACATAGGTAATCAAAATAAAGAATTTTATCAAAGACTTGGAGTACAAGAGCATCAATTAGTTTTTTGTCCATATGCAGTTGATAATGAGCGATTTTCTAAGAGCTTTTTAGAGTTTAAAGATCAGAGAGATTGCTTAAAAGAGCGTAATGGTATAGAGCCAAATCAAAAAGTAATACTTTACTCTGGTAAGTATATACAAAAGAAAAGACCTTTAGATTTATTAGAAGCTTTTCACGCTTTAAATAACCCTGAAGTATGGCTCGTAATGGTTGGTGAGGGGGAATATAGAGAAAAACTTGAAAAAACAATATTAGAAAAGCATATTAAAAACGTTCTTCTCACTGGATTTATCAATCAATCTAAAATTACAGAATATTATAGTCTCGCAGATGTTTTTGTGATGTGTTCAGGAAACGGTGAAACTTGGGGACTGTCAACAAACGAAGCAATGAATTTTGATCTTCCAATAATTGTTTCTGATAGAACCGGATGTGTAGCAGACTTGGTAATGGAAGGGGTGAATGGTTATAGTTTTCAGTTAGGTAATATTCAGGAGTTGACAAACAAGCTTAAGCTTGTTATTGAAAAAGATAATTTGACCTATCAAATATCATCACGAGAAATAATTAAAAATTATAGCTTTTCGACAATATCAACAAATCTCAAGAAGTTACTTAACGTGTCTAATTAAATAGGCAAAAATTAATCTTTTGAATATAGTCCTAATAACGCATCCGTCTTTTCTTAATTCTTCAAGTATGCCTCGCTATGCCAGCTGGCTTAAAAATGGTATGGAACTACGAGGACATCAGGTGAAAACGTGGACAGCACCTCCTAAATTAATTAATGCTAGTAATAATACATTGATAAAAAAATGGCTGGCCTATGTTGATCAGTACATTATTTTTCCTCAAACGCTAAAAAAACGACTAAAGGACAAAGCTTCTGAAAATGTTCTTTTCGTTTTTACAGATCATGCGCTGGGGCCTTGGGTACCGTATGTAAAAAAATATCCACACATAATACATTGCCACGATTTTTTGGCACAGCGTTCGGCTTTAGGTGAAATTCCAGAAAACGCAACTGGATTTACTGGGCGTTTGTATCAAAAATTTATTCGTACAGGTTATAGAAAAGGGAAAAATTTTATATGTATTTCCCAAAAGACAGAATCAGATCTTTTGCACTTTCTCGAGCCTAATTTTCCCGAATTCTGTGAAGTTATTTATAACGGACTAAACCAAGATTTTTTTCCTTTAGACAAAGTAATTTGCCGGAGATATTTATCTGACGTTTTTCAGAAGGATTTTACCAATGGTTATATTTTGCATGTAGGAGGTAACCAGTGGTACAAAAATCGCTTAGGCGTTTTGAAATTATATGTTGCCTGGCGCAATTCGCGTCCTAATATTGTATATCCTTTGATAATGATTGGGAAGGAGCCCACAAGAGCAATGAAAATTTTTTCTGAAAAATCGGGCTATGATTCGGATATACATTTTTTTTCTCAAGTTGATGATGAATCACTCAAAAAGGCCTACGTTGGTGCAGTTATTTTTCTTTTTCCGTCATTAGCAGAGGGTTTTGGTTGGCCTATCGCCGAAGCAATGGCTAGTGGGACAATTGTAATCACAACAGATGAAAAACCAATGACAGAAGTTGGTGGTACTGCAGCTTTTTATATACCTAGGGAAACTGTTGACAATGACGGTGAATTTATTAATCAAGGTGTTAAGATGATTCAAGCCCTACTCAATAAATCTGCAGAGGACTTGAAGCTATTTTCAGAGAAAGGCTTGGAGCAAGCAAAAAAATTTGATTCAGACCTGGCATTAGATAAAATAGAAGCAGCTTATAAAAGCATAATAGTTTGAGAGTATTACGTATAATAGCGACCATGGACCCGGTTTCTGGTGGACCATGTCAAGGGATTCGAAACAGTATTCCAGCTTTAGATCGTCTTGGCGTACATACAGAAGTTGTGTCTTTTGATAGTCCGGATGCTGATTTTCTTAAGAAAGATGGATTTACGATACATGCTTTAGGACCAGCTCGTGGCCCATATTCCTATGCCAAGAAGTATTCTGATTGGTTACGAAAGCATATCAGGGATTTTGATATACTCATCATTCACGGATTATGGCTCTACAATAGTTATGGAACTTATCGTATCTGGAATAATGCCAAGCGAACCTATAAAAATTTTCCAGCTTTATTTGTTATGCCGCATGGTATGTTAGACCCCTATTTTCAAAAAGCACCAGAAAGAAGACTAAAGGCTATTCGAAATCGTATGTTTTGGAATTTATTTGAATCAAGGGTTATTAACCAAAGTAGTGGTGTATTATTTACGTGTCAGCAGGAATTAGAACTAGCGCGTACTACCTTCAATTCTTATCGTCCAAATCTCGAAATAAATGTGGGCTATGGTATACAATCGCCCCCATCCTTCAAACAAAGTTTTGATAAAGCTCTACGAATTGCTGTGCCTGATTTAAAAGACCAGTCTTATTGGCTTTTTTTGAGTCGAGTACACAAGAAAAAAGGGGTTGACCTACTTGTAAAGTCGTATTTGAAATTGTTAAACAAGCATCAAGATATTCCAGATTTAATTATTGCAGGACCAGGTTTAGAAACCGAGTTTGGAAAACGTATGCTCCAGCTTGGTAAACATCAAAAGATTCATTTTCCCGGAATGTTGGTAGGGGACTCCAAGTGGGGTGCTTTTTATGGTTGCGATGCGTTTGTACTTCCGAGCCACCAAGAAAATTTTGGAATTGCAGTAGCGGAAGCTATGGCTTGTGAAAAACCAGTATTGATCTCCGATCAGGTAAATATTTGGCGAGAAATAGCAAAAGGGGGTGGGGGATTAATTTGTCAAGACTTAGAAAGTAGTACCTATGAAACTTTGGCCCGATTTAATGCCCTGAGTAATTTAGAAAGAGCTAATATGGGGCACTGTGCGCGTAATGTTTATTTGGAGCATTTTTCTATAGATAAGGCTGCTAAAAAAATGCATAATCAATTAAATTCGGCATTAAAAAAATAACTTAAAAGAGATGGAAAATAACCAGGCTGATCTATCTCAGTATCGCTCTGATTTCGGGTTAAAAAATAAATTAGCTCGCGTATTGTGGAATTCGACATATTTGTTACTCTTTCGCCCATTTGGTACCCGCTTTTTTAAAAAATATCGAGTTTTTATTCTTAAATGTTTTGGTGCAAAACTGGAGTATACTTCTCATATTTATGCTAGCGTAAGAATATGGGCACCTTGGAATTTGACTATGGGCTCTTATAGTACTCTGGGACCCGCAGTAGATTGTTATAATCAAGGTAATATATATATTGGTGATCAAACTACAATTTCTCAGAAAAGTTACCTGTGCGCTTCAACACATGACTTTACAAAAATTGACTTTCCTCTAACCTGTAAGCCTATTCAAATTGGTAATTCGGTATGGATAGCCGCAGATAGTTTTGTTGGTCCGGGAGTTATAATTGGAGATGGAGCTGTGGCTGGAGCACGATCGGCAATTTTTAAGAATGTTGATCCCTGGACAGTGGTTGGAGGCAATCCCGCAAGGATTATTAAACAACGAATTTTGGAATAATCTATGAAAGTTTTTTTAAAATGGTGTCCATAATTATACTCACATTGAATGAAGAAAAAGACCTACCTATGTGTCTTAATGCATTGGGTTGGTGCGATGATGTTCATTTGTTGGATTCAGGAAGTACCGATGGTACACTCGAGATTGCAAGGTCATATGGCTTGACACTTCATCATAATACTTTTCAAAGTTTTGGGAAACAGCGTAATTATGCTTTGGATAATATAAAAGTCAAAAATGAATGGATTTTATTTTTGGACGCAGATGAAGTGGTTACAAAAGAGTTTAAGCAGGCTGTACTACAAACTGTGAAAACAGCAGATTCTACAGTTGCTGGTTATTACTGCTGTTGGAAAATGATGCTTGAAGATACCTGGTTAAAGCATTGCGATAATTTTCCGAAATGGCAGTTTCGACTTCTTAGGGCAGGAAGAGCGCGATTTACAGATTTTGGACATGGGCAGAAAGAAGGTGTGGTCGATGGGAAAATTGAATATATTGAAGAACCTTATCTGCATTACAGTTTCTCGAAAGGCTGGGCAGAATGGATTAGTCGACATAATAAATATTCTTCTCAAGAAGCAAAGGCAAGATTGGAAAAACGACCCCCATTTGCTAATGTTTTTTCGAGTAATAAAAGTATTCGAAACCCTGCTTTAAAATCCTGGTTGATTAGATTACCAGGTTGGCCTCTACTTAGATTTTTACAGTCATATATTTTCAATCTTGGCTTTCTCGAGGGTAAGCCGGGATTTATTTATTGTGCCAATATGGCCTATTATGAATTTTTAATACAAATAAAAATTAGGGAACTGAACCAATCAAAAAATGTTTAAATGAAAAAAGTATTAGTTACAGGTGGTGCCGGCTTTCTCGGTTCTCACCTATGTGAACGTTTGCTAAATGAAGGAAATGAGGTCATTTGCCTTGATAATTATTTTACAGGAAGCAAGCAAAATATTATCGAGTTTCTCGATAATCCTTATTTTGAAATGGTTCGTCACGATGTCACGGAGCCTTATTATGCTGAGGTAGATGAGATTTACAATTTAGCCTGTCCTGCCAGCCCGGTACATTATCAATATAACCCTATTAAAACCATCAAGACTTCGGTTATGGGTGCTATCAATATGCTTGGTCTTGCCAAGCGCGTAAAAGCCCGTATTTTACAGGCCAGTACTTCTGAAGTTTATGGGGATCCAGCAGTACATCCGCAACCTGAAAGCTATTGGGGAAATGTCAACCCCATCGGTCTTCGCTCCTGCTATGATGAAGGAAAACGCTGTGCGGAAACCCTTTTTATGGACTATCATAATCAAAATGGAGTAGATATTAAAATCGTACGTATTTTCAATACCTATGGCCCCAAAATGAACCCCGAAGATGGGCGCGTAGTTTCCAACTTTATTGTCCAGGCTTTAAAAGGAGAGGATATTACTATTTTTGGAGACGGAACTCAAACCCGATCTTTTCAGTATGTTGATGATTTAATCGAGGGTTTTTGCAGGATGATGGCCTCAGAAAAGGGATTTACCGGGCCGGTAAATCTGGGGAATTCAGGAGAATTCACCATGCTCGAACTGGCGGAAAATGTTCTGGATCTGGTTGGCTCAAAATCCCAACTGAAATTTATGCCTTTGCCTCAGGATGATCCGAAGCAACGGAAGCCGGATTCTTCTTTGGCGTATGAGAAATTGAATGGCTGGGAATCGAAAGTGAAGTTGCGGGATGGGTTGGAGCAGACCATAGCGTATTTTGATAAGGTTCTTCGTAGTTAATTGTTAAAAGTTAATTGTAATAAGTATGAGGTGAGAAGTAAGAAGATAAAAACGCTGTACTCGGTATTCCGAATCCTAAATTCAATAACTTCTATTTTTAAAATGTCTACAATTTCTGTAAACGATTAACAATTAAGATTTAATACATTACTCAACACCCTGATTTTTGAAAATATCCATTATAACCATAGTCTATAATAACCGGGAGCATATCGCCTCATGTATTGAAAGTGTGCTGGGGCAGAGCTATCCTGATGTGGAGCATTTAGTTATTGACGGGGGCTCTACCGATGGAACACAAGCTGTCATCGAAGGGTATGCCGATCAACTGGGCTATTATAAATCTGAACCGGACAAAGGGCTTTACAATGCACTTAATAAAGGCATAAAACAAGCTACGGGAGACGTGATCGGGATCCTGCATTCGGATGATCTGTTTTACGCTGAGGATACCCTGGCTCAGATTGCAGCGGCTTTTAAACAATCGCAGGCGGACCTGGTGTATGCCAATGGTATGTATGTAGAACGGGATGATATTAGCCGGGTAAAACGGGTGTACCGGAGTAAGCCTTATAAAAAGCGGTATTTAAACTGGGGCTGGATCCCCTTACATACCACGATTTACGTGAAAAAGGAGGTCTTTGAGCGTTATGGGCTTTATGATGAAAGCTATCGGATTGCCAGTGATTATGAGATTTCGTTGCGCTGGTTTAAAGCCTCTGATTTAAAAACCTATTTTTTAAATACATGGGTAGTCAAGATGCGTTTGGGCGGAAAGAGTACCACGGCCAGTCTGCAACAGCGGAAGTCTGCTGAGGATTTACAGATCATACGTAAATTTAAGTTAGCGAGCTATTTCACCCTGTTTTCTAAAATAGGCCGAAAAATCCCACAATATCTACTTCCTAAATTCAAAAAGTTTAGTTAAAAGCATTTAGCTTTGCTGCGGCATTGCACTTTATGAAACGTTCGGCTCTTATCATACCCATTAGCATCCTGATCCATTTACTTATAGTTAATGGATTTTTGTTGTGGTTTATACCCGGTTTGTATCTCAATCTGAATTCAATCCTGTTTTACAATACGGCCTGGCTATTAAGTGCCTATGCTATCGACTATTATCCCACCTCGAGAAAGGAACGGTTTTTTACCAATATCCATAAACCACTGCAATTATATGTGTTGTTTAGCCTGGCCTATTTTGCCTGGTTTAGCCTGAGCCATACGCCTATAGCTGATTTGGGGTATCATACCGGGTTTTTGCTAGGGATGTTTGGCAGTCTCTTAGTATACCGAATACTTTTTTATTATGCGAGGGCTCGGTATCGTGAGGAAGGGGGGAACGCAGTGAATGTAGTAGTTATAGGCCGAGATCGCAATCTAAAAAAAATCCGTAAGGTATTTGATGAGCCCGATTTAGGCTACCGCTACTTGGGCTATTTTGATAATGCTCATTCTCCAAGTCCTACCTATTTGGGGAAGGTGGAGGAAGCTTTTTCTTATATGAGGAAGCAGGACGTGCATGAAGTATTTTGTATGGCTTCCCGACTCTCACAGCCCCAGTTGTTTAATTTGATGGCTTTTGCAGATAACAACTTGAAGAAGCTGAAGATAATACCTGATAATAAAGAAATTTTTACCAGGGCTATGAGTATTGAACTTTTTGAAAACATTCCAGTACTTAACTTACGCGAATTACCACTGGAAACCCATTATGCTAAAATTGTCAAGCGAAGTTTCGATGTTGTATTTTCGAGCCTTGTGATCATTTTTATATTAAGCTGGCTGAGCCCTCTTATTTTTATACTGATGCAAAAAGAATCGCCGGGTCCTTTATTTTTTAAACAAAGACGGCATGGGGTTAATAAGCGTGTGTTCTGGTGCTATAAATTTCGTTCAATGATCACCACCGAAGATGCCGACAAGAAGATGATGACCAAAAATGATAATCGTGTAACCCGTTTGGGACGTATCTTAAGACGGACCAGTATAGATGAATTACCGCAGTTTTTTAACGTGTTTTTGGGGGATATGAGTGTCGTAGGCCCCCGTCCCCATATGGAATTGCATACCGAACAGTATCAAAGTTCGGTTGACAAATACCTCGTGCGGCATTTCGTAAAACCGGGAATCACCGGGTTGGCGCAGATCCGAGGGTATCGTGGGGAGATTACAGAGCAAAGCGATATTGTAAACCGTACCCGGCTCGATATTTTTTACGTAGAAAAGTGGTCGTTATGGTTAGATGTAAAGATTATCGCTAAAACGGTTCTTAATGCTGTTGAAGGCGAGGAAAAGGCCTATTGACCCAACACTGTTCAAATTAGTTCTATATTTGCCAAAAATTTTATGCCTATGAGATTTTCAAAATTTTTCAAATCTTTTTCACTGATTTTATGTACAACACCATTTATTTTATCTTGTGTTTCTAGCAAAGATGTGATTTATTTTAATAATGCCTCAGAGGTACAACCTACTGGCTTAACTGATGATACTACTATACGTATTCAGCCTAATGACGAACTTACAATAAGAGTTTCAGCTCCTGAACAGGAGGCAGCAATCCCCTATAATCTAACAAAATCTGTAATTGGATTAGATGGCCCTCAAGCAGCACAGGCGGTAAATGTACCACTTGAATCCTATATTGTGGATGATAATGGATATATTCAATTTCCAGAATTAGGTAAAATTCAGGTAAGTGGATATACTAGTATTGAATTAGCCGACTTGCTTGAAGAAAAAATACGACCTTATTTAAAAGAACCACTGGTGACTATACGAATATTAAATTTTCAGGTAACTGTACTTGGTGAAGTTCAGCGCCCTGGAACTTATACCGTCACCAACAACCAACTTAGTTTACCCCAAGCTTTAAGTCTTGGTGGTGATTTGATGATTACAGGTAAGCGGGAGAATATTTTGATTATGCGAAAAGAGGATGGGAAAATGACCTATAATTATATAGATATTACTGATGCTACTGTAACACAATCTCCTTATTATTATTTACAGCAAAATGATGTTATATATGTAGAGCCTAATGCTGGGCAAATACAGCGTGCGGGACTATTAGGTACAATATCTACCTACTTGGGAGTAGCCTCTGTCATCGTTTCCTTAGCTTTAATTTTTACCCGATAATTTATGAGTAAATTGACTTCAAATCAAACGGAAGAAACCTTCGATTTGCGAGAAGAAATTAATAAATATCTTCGACATTGGCCTTGGTTTATAATTTCCGTAATTGTAATAGTAATTATCGCCCTTGTTTACTTGCGCTATGCTACCCCAATATACAGTTCCTCTTCAACCATTTTAATTAAGGACGACAAGAGCGGCTCATCTGAGCTTGCTGCCCTTGAAGAATTAGGAGTGATGGGTGGAGGAGGCAATACAATTGCAAACGAAATAGGTCTGCTAAAATCCAGGCGTTTAATGGCTAATGTAGTTGATGCGTTAAATCTAAATGTAAGATATAGTGTTGAAGGTAGCGTTAAGGACGTTGAGCTGTATACTAAAAGTCCTATCAAAGTAAATATAATTTCATTGAATGAGAAAAAAGTCCAAAAGCTACCTTTACTTTCTCGTTCCTTCAAATTATATCGTGGAAATGATGATGAAGTTGTATTTGAATCCAAAAGTACTGGTAAACTTATAAAAGGGATATTAAATAGTCCTATCGATCTCGGATTTACTAATGTTGTGATAACTTCAAGGAATATCAATGAAGTTCCTGAAAATTTTGATCTTACTATTGAGTTCCTACCTGTCGAAACTGTAGCAAACAGTTTTCAGTCTAGACTTGGAGTAGTACAAACAGATAAGACCGCCTCGCTATTAGAATTATCGATGCAGGATAACGTCGCTGAAAAAGCACATGATGTACTTAATCAACTAATAGTAGAATACAATAATGATGCTATAGCCGATGAGAATCTAGTAGCCTTGAGTACTGGCGAATTTATTCAAGAACGTTTAGAAATCATTTTGAATGATCTAAATGACGTAGAAGGTGATATTGAAACCTTTAAAGAAGATCGACGACTTACAAATATTGAAAGTGAGGCAGAATTGTTTTTAACAAGTGTACAGGAGTTTGAATCTCGTCAGCGGGCTCTAAATACACAACTTCAACTTGCTGAGCTTATGATTGACTATGTGCAAGAATCAGACAATTCAAGCTTGCTTCCTGCAAATTTAGGTATTGAAGATGAAGATTCTGGAGTCAATGGACTTATTGAAGAATATAACAGTCTTGTGTTAAGACGTAATAAACTTTTAAAAGGGAGTACTTCTCAGAACCCGGTTGTCTTGAGCTTAAAAGATCAAATTGAGGTTCTTCGATCAAATATTAGTCAAAGTTTGATAACACTCCGTAAGAATTTAAGTGTTGCTGAAAATGATCTTAACAGAGAAGCATCTCGAATAGATGGACAAATTCGTCAAGTACCTTCAACAGAAAGGCAATATCGAGTTAAAGCGCGTAATAGAGAAATTAAAGAAGAGTTGTACCTGTTTTTGCTTCAAAAAAGGGAAGAGAATGCTTTGCAACAAGCTATTAATGTCCCCAAAGCTAAGGTGGTAGATGAGGCTTATGGTTCGGAAATAGTATCACCTAAAAAGCGTATTGTACTCTTGGGAGCAGTGCTTTTAGGTCTCTTTATTCCTTTTGGCGTAATTTACGTACGTCGTTTATTTAATGATAAAATTGAACGCCGAGAGGATATTGAAAAAGCAACCCGCCAAATTCCTATTGTGGGTGAGTTGCCACGTATTGTGAGAGGAGAATCTGACCTGATTGTAGAGAATGACCGTTCAGTATTAGCAGAATCTTTTAGGATTTTAACTACAAACCTTCAATATTTATTGGTAAACGCTGAAACTGATGGTAAAGGCTATTGCCTGTATACCACCTCTACCGTAAAGGGGGAGGGCAAAACCTTTACTTCGATCAACCTGGCGATGACTTTGGCCAATACGGGGAAGCGAGTAGTGCTTATCGGAGCCGATTTAAGAAATCCGCAGTTACAACGCTATGATACTGAAGCAAAGAGCTTACTAGGTGTTAGTGATTATCTCGTAAGTAATGATCTCAGTCTAGAAACACTGGTACATGATTCAAAATTTCACCCTAACTTGAAGTTGTTTCTTTCAGGCAGTATCCCGCCTAATCCATCGGAACTTCTTCGACAAAAGAAATTTGGACAGATGATTACTGAGTTGCGGGAGCGATTTGATTATGTTATTGTAGATACGGCGCCTTCTATGCTGGTAGCCGATACCTTCCTGATCAGCCGTTATGCCGATCTAATCTTGTATGTTACGCGTGCAGGATATACGGAGAAGAAGTTGCTCAACTTTGCGGTAGATGCGGTTAATGACGGGAAACTGCATGACGTGAGTTTTGTAATCAATGATGTAAAGACCGCAAACTTTGGTTACGGGAATAAATACGGTTATGCCTACGGGCAGGATAAACCTTCTCTTTGGGAGCGGTTTAAGAAGAGTTTCTAGTCCGTTAGATTTTAGATTTAAGACACGAGATTTTAGAGAAAGGATGTTGCTGAGGCATCCTTTTTTTTTTATACTTAATGATTAAAATAGAGATTGTTTATTACGGTTTTGAAAATTAGAAATACGAAATACAAAATACCAATTGTCACCTGGAGTAGATGGTGTGTAGCGGGAGCGGAGCTTCATGGTATCGAGAGGACTTCTTATTTAGGGTGCTTTCTGCTAAGCCTTAACTCGGCATACCAGATTCATTATTACATCACATCCATCCCCGGCCCTTCCTTCGAAGGAAGGGAGTTAAATTTACCTATATTAAAGGCCTCCCTTAGAAGGGAGGTTGGAGGGATGTCTTATTAGACTTCTTAGTTGGGTTTTTTCTAGCTGTTTAGAATTCTCGCCTGCATTTCGACTGCGCTCAATTTGACAGGACCACTTTAAATAATCAATTATACTGTAAAATTTTTTTGGTACTACGAAAGGGTGAGGTAAGGATTGTGTTTTTTTCTGCGGAGGTTTGTAGTGTTATCACAGATTAGATCGTTATGAAAACAGACGCCTGTGTGTATTTCCCAAAGATGTACAGTGTATCACCGGAAAAAGTGAGCGTTATGGACGACAACTCTTGTCTGACATTAAAGTGTTTTTACGTAAGGAACCGCATCAGTTTGTAACGGTATATGAATTTGCCACCTATTGTGGACTGGATGCGGAGGATTTGTATGAATATCTAGATTAGAATCTTTATTGAAACGATTAAGACTAAAATCAAGAGCCCGCGATACCATTGCACACAAACCCTAGAATTTTATGATCTACATTAAGTTACCTTTATTGAGTGGTGATACAATCGCAGCCCAACCGGGTGTAAATGCCTTGTAATTTTCAATTAAACTTTTAAAACCGATTTTATAATGCCTTCAACACAGGCCGAGGTTGTAGAGATATCTCTTTTATCGTCTAAAAAGGATCTGAGACTTTCGAGTCCTTCATAATTATCTACAATGCTAAAGCCGGTTTGATAATCCTCAAAAACACGAACACTTTCCTTACTGAAAAGTGTAAGTATGTGGCTATGTCTTGTATCCTTTTTTATTTTTTCAAATAAAGAAATCAGGGTTTGTTTCTCTCCTTCAAGAATTTGAAAGAAACTTCCATCCTTATAGATTAAAACTCCGGTTACATCTGATCTGTAATTGTTTTGAACTGTTTGTTCATAGAGCAGTATGAGATCATCTTTTTTTAATTCCTTACTTGCATCGCTTACATAACAGATAGCGTAGATTATTGGCGGCTTTTTGACTTAATCTATTAAAACGATACTGTTTTATTCCTCATTACACATGCAGGCGTACTTCTCATAGCTCGCTATCCAATTAGGATTATATATTGATGCAGTACGATTTATTAGGAAGAAATCCATTACAACAGACTTTAAGGTAAATTATGATTTATAGCAATAAAATACAATAATTCAATATTAAAACTATTTATATAGGATTGTTAAGCATCTAGCTTACCGAGAGTAAGGTAAATGATTGCAGATCTTTAATAAATAGAATTTTAAGTTCGATAAAATTATATAAATCAATGACTTAATTTACCAAGTTACATTTTTTTGAGGTCTTACTAAAATCTTAAAAATTCCGTTTTCAAGTCTGTGTTTCTTATAATCTGATGCTCTATATTGGGCTTTGATTGGGAGTTGCCCTATCCTGAAATAGTACTACCGAATATTTTCAAATGAGAATAGGCTTGAAAGCTTAAAGTTTTCTGCGTTTCTTTCTCCAAATCATATACAGCACGATAAGGATTACGGGAGGGATTACAAAAACAACCAGATCAAAGGGATCATTAAAATCTAAAGGGAAATTATCGTCTGGGTTTTGCGTGCCCGGAGGTAATTGAAGTACTATTAAATTAAAATTCGTCAGCATAGCTTGAAAGTATAATGTTTATCCTAGCAGCTGTATTACAGAAAGCACGAACTTAAAGGGAAGTAATCCAAAACAGGTTACTCTCTTTTTTGTGTTTATGCGGTTTTAGAGAGGGTGTATTTTCTAAAGTACTTTTATTGTCCCGTTTTTAGCGGTCTGTTTTGTTGCTTGATGAGGAAATACCCAACAATAGGCTTTATAGAGCTGAAAATTAGTAGATCAAAAGTTTCAATATGATCTATTGAAAATTGTTCATTCGAGCTGCAATACGTATGTTAATTGGGGACTTGAACTTAAAGATTCTAGTTAAAGTAATGCCCAAAAATTGTAGAGTAACATAAGCACTAAAATAAATGCAGTGATACTGCCTAAGATCTTGATCGATAAGGCTTCAGTATGTTTAAACCTAAGTAAAAATACAATTGCACTTATTAAAAAAGCCATGTTGATGACCAGAAACCAACTATTTGAAGTGGGAATACCAAAAAACAAATCCTCATGATTTTCCTGTCTAAATGATTGATTCTCGGGGTATTTGGTAAAAATATATATCCAGGAAAAAAAATTATATATCGGGAAAACAGCAAGTAAAAATCCTATAATTAAATTTTTCATTTGATTACAATCCCTTTTTGTAAAGATCTGATTTTTTTAAAATTGTTGCTGTTCATGTGCGTACAATAGTTCCCGCTATTCCAGAATAGCGCCTTGCTGGCGCTCTATAAGCTCAGGGGTAGGGATTTTATCACGTTTCTTTACATTGGAAGCGAGTTGCTGCCGTAACCCATTTTAGAGGTCGTTATTTTTCGAGACGGAAAACAGAATTTCATGGTCTATAGCATAACTGCTGATGCGTTTCCCGTATAATACAAAGTTATTGAGTGAAATTTCAAATGGCGTGCAAGCCCTATAGATAATGAAGGGATCACCTTGCCTTTATCCTAGCTTAATCCCGGGGTTATGTATGCTTGATTGTAGAATTGTGTATAGCTATTTCAGGACAAGACATTGCAACTCATCCTGAAATTCCATTTTTAGTGCTTTTGGATATTAATATGCCCATAATGAACGGCTGACTGTTTCTGGACTCCCTTCACGAAAAACATGCTAGTGCTCCAGTTCATGTAATAGTTGTAACCTCTTCTGTTAATAAAGAAGATTATATCCGGGTGGTTGTGTACCCTAAAGTATGTCAATTCGTTTCCAAACCTTTTAAAAAAGAGCATCTGCCTATCTGTGAAGAATACCTGAACGCATTCTAGATTTTCCGGAATCTTAAGTTTTCGGGTTAAAGCGGAATCCGGATCGTAACTTCCGTTCCCTTACCGGGCTCAGATTGAATATTCAAAGTACCCCCCAGATCTTCCGTCAATTCGCGTACAAACAGCAATCCCATTCCAAAACCGTTAGCACCCGAGCTTTTAAGTCGGTAGCGAGTATCAGTTTGGGTAATGGTTTCAATTTGCTCTGAAGTCATACCGATACCCGTATCTTCAACCCGTACGCTGATTTTTTCATCTTTGGGTTTTAAGCCTGTTAAATTCAGATCAACTCTTACGCTTCCCCCTTCCGCAGTAAATTTGATTGCATTGGAGATGAGGTTTCCAATCAATGGCAGTAAATTCTTACCGGTAAATTCCCGTTTTATGGAATCGTAGTCTACGGTAAAGCTTATTTTTTTTGCTTCGGCCTGAGGCCTGTATAAATTAAGCAGTTTATGACCCAGGCCTTCAAAGGTAAAAACCGATTTGCTTTTCTTTAATTCATCTTCAATGAGAATATCGTTTAGAATTTCATCGGTGAGCTCTAAGACCGACTCGGCACTCGAGGCAATGAGTTTGATTATTTGCCCAAGTTCTTCTTTTGACGAATCGTTAAAATCTGTAAGTTCGACGAGTTGAGAAATTCCACTAAGCGGACTGCGGACATCGTGTGCCAATTGGCGTTTGAGCTTACGTTCACGAAGTATATGTTCTTTAGCCAGTTTAAGTTCAAATTTGAGCTGAATGCGCTTAACGATTTGATTTGCTATCAATTGCAGTTGTTCAATCTGCGTGTCATTCAGTTTCTCAGAATTTTTACCACCCACACAAAGGGTACCTATGGCGATATCATCCCCAATTTTGAGGGGAATACCATAATAATATTTGTAGCCCTCCTGAGTAACGTACCTGCTGTTTTTAAAGCGTTCATCCTGAGCTAGATCAATTTCCAGATGGTGATCTTCTTCAATGGTGTAATTACAGATGGCTTCTTCCCGAGGTTTTTGACTAAAGCCTCCGAGGGTACTGGCAACCGTCCATTGCGTGAAATTGTCAATAAAGTTTACTTCAGAGAGCTCGGTACCTGCAATATTTGCTGCCAGTGAACTTAGAATACTGAAGTCTTCTTTGAGTTCCTGATAGTCTAAATCAAGATCGGCAAGTTTTTTTACGCGGCGGAAATCTTTAGAGTTCAAATCGTTTATTTAGGGAGCGTAAAAATACGAAAGCCCCGGGCGTTTTTACTCTTAAAAAGCCTTTAAAATAATGTCTGCGAGCGCGTTATTCTCTTAATTTTTTAAAGCTTTATCTTAAAATTCTGAATGTTTACTCTAGGGCCGATACTTAGTTGTAATACTTTGTCTTTTTGATTGTAACTAATTCCTCTTTGAGATATCGTATTCAGGTCAACTTCTTCTCCGTTTACCCATAATCTATCGGGTTTTTGGTCAACATGTACCTGATATGCATAACTTCTAGTATTCAGGTCGAAGCCGTTGCTTGATTCCCGCCTTATAAAACTCATAAAGTTTTTTTCAGTCTTCAGTTCAAACTGTGTAGCAGTAAAATTTCCATTTTGGTATTTCAGGCTTTTTCCGTCATCATCGTAGAGTGTAAAGGCATTATCTGCTCCAGGGTAAATGTTTAGTATTACCTCTTTGGGAGTTTTTGAATCTAAGGTTTGTACCAACTCCTGTGTTGCGATAATTGCGCCTGATTTTATGAAAATCGGGATTTGATCAAGCGGACACAACACGTTGAGGTATTGTTTTCCCGAATGTTTTTCGCCGGTCCAGTAATTGACCCAGTTGCCTTCAGGAAGGTATACCGTTCTGGTTTTTGCTCCTTTGGTCGTTACCGGGCATACCATGAGATCATTACCTAACAAATATTGATCTGTAATGTCATATACATTGGGATCGTTTTGGTAGTCTAAAACCAATGCCCGCATCATAGGTTTACCGGTCAGGTGGTTTTCATACATCGCGCTGTAGAGATAGGGTGCAAGGCGGTAGCGCATCTCATCGTATTTTTTAAAATTGGCTAAAGCCTCCTCGCCATAAGCCCAGGGTTCTTTATAATTGGGATGCTCCATGCCAAAAAGGTGGGCAATGGGACTGAGAAGACCAAACTGCGTCCAGCGGATGTACAGTTCGGGGTCTGCCACGTGTTCAAAGCCGCCCATACAATGCGCCCAGTTGCTAACCCCCGAAAGCCCTATGTTTAAACCCGCTTTGATCACCGGTTCAAAATACTGCCATTCACTGGGCCAGTCGCCTGCGAATATAAAGGGATAGCGTTGTATACCGGCATAACCCTCTCGGGTATGATTCATTCCGCGCTGGCCGTTGTATTCCTGAAATTTTTCATAAGGTGCTTTGGCATAGGCCAGGGGAAACAGGTTGTGTAATCTTTTAATCTCAGGTCCCTGAGGGCCGGTTTTGTTGCTTTCGTTTGCTTTACGCCCAAAGGCGCTGCCTTCGTCGGTTTTAAAAAACATCGCGCCGCTATCAGCCAGGCGTTTGGCACCGTTATTCCACCACCAGTCTACTGCTTCGTCATCAAAAAAGTTTACAAACTCCCCGGTGTTATTGGGTTCCGGATATACGAATCCGGCTTTACGTGCCTGATCCAAAAGATCTAATTTGTTTCCATTGTCAAAGCGGGGTCTTACGTGTACCCCCACCATACTCAATCCTTCGGCATACAGGCTGTCAAACATGGCTTCCGGGTTTTCAAAAGTTTCCCGCCACTCAAAAGTGGTAGCGCCACTCCCGCCATTTTTACCAAAGATGCGCCAGGTAGAATCCAGATGCAGGATGTCTATGGGAATATTCAATTCCCTGAATTTGCGGACCAGGTCAACCGGATAGTGGTCTGAGGTTTTCTCCTCATGTCCCCAGGTGCCACCACTATACGTGCCTACGTGCAGGCCTAAAGCAGCTTTAGGCAAAAGCGGAGCTTTGCCCGTAAGATCGGTATAGCCATCCAGAATAGCAGGGAAGTCGGGACCGTAAATGAAGTAGTAATCCAATTCGCCGCCTTCGGCCTCGAAGCTGTAGGTATTGGTACTCTCATGCCCCAAATCCCAGGTGGAGGTAAAGGGGGTGTGAAAAAATATACCGTAACCCCGCGTGCTCATCATAAAGGGAACCGGACTGTAATTGGCTTTGAGCACATCATAGGCCCCTACGATATGCGGTAAGCCCTGGCCCCGGCCAACGGTAAGCTCTGTTTTTTTACCCCTTCGGTCTAAAAAGTCCATACGCTCTCCCAGGCCGAAGAAATGCTCGTCAGAAAAGAGTTGTTTATGGGCTCCTACTTTTTCGTTGTTTCTGTAGTTTCCGGCAGAAGCATCTGTGTTTAACAAGTTGCCCTCTGAATCTAAAATGCTTATTTGAACCGGATTCTTAGATATGCGAACGGTCAATTTTCCGGTTTCCAGGGTGAGATTCTCATTTGAGTCGGTCAGCTCATAGGCGGTTGCTGGCCAATCGTATTTTACAACCATATAGGGTTCATCAGCTTCAAAAGAGCCCTCCCAAGCACTTCGTATACGAAGTATTTTTTCAGAGCAGATTTCTATACGCAACCGGGCGTGGTCTGTCCTGATCTGAAGATAGTTTTCGTTTTGGATTTCTATATTCTGAAAATCACCAAGACCGGTCTGGGCAGTTGTTTTGATACCGGTGAGTACAATAATTAAACCGAGTAAAATGCGTATCATATTGGGTTTTGATTAAAACAGAACCGATCAGACCCCAAAAAAAGGTCTGACCGGATTCTTATTAAAGGTAACTCGTTTATAGCATGATTTTGAGTCTAGTAACCGGGGTTTTGCATAGCCTCTTTCTCGCTATTGCTAAGTCGTTTACCATCTATGATCAATGCATCGAGATACGATTGTGGTACGGGACGCAATGTAAACTTTTCACTCACATTTGCTGCTGCTTCGGGGTTGAAAGCTTTTGCCCGTGATATCAATCTTTCGGTACGTGTTAAGTCTACCCAACGGTAAAACTCACCCATTAGTTCACGCGCGCGTTCATTCAGAATAAACTCAATAAACATATCGGCCTTGGAGCCAACTCCGGGAGGATAAATTTGAGCATTAGCCTCTGCCGTCCCCGGGGTGAAAAAGTTTTCAGTAGCCAGCATCGCCGTGTTTGTAGCGTTGGTTTCCCCAAAATCAACTTCAGGTTCGGTGAGGTAATATACATAACCACGATCTTCCCCCTCTTTATAAGCGGCGCGTTCACGTAATTCATTAATGTAGTCCAGAGCCTGGCCATATTGCCCCATACGGCCATAAGCCTCGGCAGCGATGAGGTAAGTCTCTCCCAGTCGGGCCAAGATCCCATCACGAGTACCTTTGGCGTCATTAGGACTGGTTCTAAATGGTGCCCGGTATTTAGATAGCGAGGGGTAGGTGCTGATGTTCCAGTCTGTAACCTGATCACCTTCACTATTAACTGCATAACGCGCCAGTACCAGCGGAGCTATGGAAGCTTTAAAATCTGGAGTAAAACGCATATCATCCATCTCATTAACCACATATATAGCTGCGGTGTCACCAACATTAAATTTCAATTCTCCTACCAAATCAGGACTGGGTGCATTTGCGGCAGTCCAGGTGGGTACAGAGTTGGTATTTTGAGCCAGATACGAGGTCTGGAAACTCTTATAAAAACGCGAGTCGTTAACCCGGTCAAAATTATCCAGACCAAAATCGGTAGGCTTTAAGCGCTGAAACTCTCGACCGTCGTAAATATTACGGGTCATACCGGGAAAAAAGCGATACACTGAAAGAAAATAGAGGTGTGTTTGATTTCCGTACCGCCCCAGCAAAGCCTGATTGTCGTCAAACTGGGCGGCCAGCAGGATTTCAGAAAGGCGCTCGTTAGGGCCGTTTACTGCGGTGTAGTTGAATATGTCCATATAATCTGGAGCCAGGGTGCGCTCTGCAATCACCTGATCTGCAAGGCTGGCAGCCATTTGAAGATCATCAGCCTCCGTGATATCTGAATTCATCTCGCTGGCCCGTATGAGGTAGGCTTTAGCCAGAAAATGACGGGCGGCAGCCTTTGTCAAACGCCCTTCCTGAGTTTCTTCTACCGGAAGCATTTCAGTAGCTTTGGTTAAATCGTCAATAATCAGATTGAATACCTCTGCTTTGGGCTGACGTGGAAAATCGGCCCGATCTGAGGTTATGGGCTCTGTAGAAATAGGCACATCCCCAAATTGGGTTACCAGATTGAGATAATTAAAGCCTCTAAAAAAGTAGAGTTCTCCCATACGGGTGTTGCGCAGACTCTCATTTGAAGCCAGTACTTCAGGCGTCTTGGTAAGGCCTATGTTTGCCAGATTTATTTGTGCATACATATTGTCCCAATAGGGAGCCAGATTTGCACCTTCGGTTGCATCCAGATCATTGGTATATTGATTCCACTTGATGTGATTAGCACCTCCTCCGTTTGTGAACGTGTCCGTTCCATAATTGGTAAGTGCATAAGACCACTCATAATTGAAGTGAAAACGCAAACCTTCGTAAGCACCATTTACGAGTTCGTCTATGCCTTCAGGTTCGTTGTATCTTCCCTGTGTGAGTACTGAGACCAGCTCTTCCTCTAAAAAATCATCGCCACAGGAGCCATACGTGAGTGGTAGCGCTGCCAGTGCGAGAATACTTATTTTTTTGATTATATTTTTCATTATGCGTTTTTTTAGAATGAAACATTGAGACCAAATACCAGGCTACTTGTGGTAATTGATGAGGCACTGGGGTTGGCTCCTCCGTTCTGGAAGCTGCTATCCGGATCCAGAAAATCGGTTTTTGAATATAACCAGGGATTTAGCGCCTGAGCATAAACTTTTAATCTGGAAAGCCCGAAACGTTCGATGTCTGAACTATTGAAATTATAGCCCAGCGAAACATAGCGCAGTTTTACAAATGACCCATCCTGATAGTTCATAGAACTGTAATACAGGGGCTGACCCCCATTATTATAGTTGGGTCGCGGATAGGCATTTGTAGGATTATCAGGGGTCCAGTAATCTACTGCACGGTGTACATATTGTCCCTGAACGTCTACTGCACCACCCCGCACGGTTGCACCCCATTCCGAATACAGGAATGCAGAGAGATCCCAGTTTTTATAGCTGAATGTGTTGATGAAACCACCTATCCAGTCTGGTACCGGACTTCCTATAATTTGCCGGTCATTGGTTGGGTCTATTACTCCATCACCATTTACGTCTGCAACGCGAATATCACCCGGTTGAAAATTGTTTCCATTTTCATTAAAACGATCTATTTCGTCCTGATCATCAAGCTGCCAGATACCAATTTTTTTGAAATCGTAAATAGCACCCAGAGGTTCGCCAATAAAATAACCATTACTGATGTCATCTTCTTTGCTTCCGTCGACAAGCGAAACAATCTCAGAATTGTTTGAAGTAAAGGTAATATCGGAAGTCCACCTAAAATCGGGACTCTCGATATTTACGGTTGAAAGTGAAAGTTCAATACCCTGATTGCGTGTAGCTCCCGCGTTTACCTGAATAGAACCATAACCTGTTACCGAGTTTGGGGATTTTGCCAGAAGAATTCCGTCTGTATTGGCAACGTAGTATTCTGCAGAACCGCTAATTCGATTATTGAAAAAGCCAAAATCAACACCAATGTTTAATTGTTTGGTACGCTCCCAACCCAAATCCTGATTGGGAATAAAACCCCGATCGGTTCCTTTGGGATCGCCCACCACATAACCCGGTGCCGGTTCTCCTCCAAAAACATAGGGCAACCTGATCAGGGCACCAGAAGTCACATACGGATCAATTGCCTGGTTGCCAACCTCCCCATAACCCACACGCAGTTTGAGGCGGTTTACAAATTCGGAATCATTTAAAAAGTCTTCCTGATGCATATTCCAGCCTACTGCCAGAGAAGGGAAAAAGTCCCATTTGTTGCCTTCGCTCAATACCGAAGCGGCATCAGCTCTACCCGTTACAGTGAGTAAATATTTGTCAAGCAAGCCATAATTGATACGCGCCATATAAGAGGTAAGGGTACGTTTTACATAACCGGATCCCCAACCGTCAAGGGCACCCCGATTCGTAGAGCCGAGATTATACCACAACTGACTGTCATAGGGTAAATCTGAAGCGGTCATATCATTGCTTTCACTCATAGAGCTTGACGAACTCTGAAGCAAAGTAACTCCCAGATCGTGAACCTCATTGAAATTTTTATTATACAGAACCAGATTTTCCCAGGTCCATGATACATTCTCGCTGGTTGAATATCGGGCGTAGTTTGTAGATTCGGAAGTACCACCACCCCTCAGGCTTGATTCGGCACTTTGAAACTGCCCGTTTCTAAAATTCTGAATGTCCGGCCCGAAAATAGTCTTTACTCTCAGACCTTCGGCTAATTCAACCTCTGCGAAAAAACTACCGAACATACGAGCGGTTTTACGCTCATTGATTACCTCGCCAATATCACGAATGGGGTTGATGATATTCGGGTTACCACCGGGGTTAAAAATGTACTCGCCATTCTCGTCATAGGGTTGCGCATAAGGAAGCTGACCCAAAGCGGCTTCGTAGATTGTACGCGAACCGCGGGAGCCGCCAGCTGAATACCCATAGTCCTGAATGGCATAACTCGCATTGATCGTACCACCCAGAGTAAGCCAGTTGACCGGGGTGAGCTGTAAATTCATCAGGGCGCTGTAACGCTTGTATTCCTGACCAACGACAGTTCCTTTTTGATCGAGATAACCTGCAGAGAGGTAGGCTTTCATTTTTTCGGTACCCATATTGGCACTCAGGTTGTGTTGCTGTTGAATACCGGTTTGCTCAAAATAACTGCCCCAGTCTGTCGTTTGAATATTTGAGGGATTGTAAACCGGGATTTGACTTACACCATAAAGTTCCTGTTCTTCCGGTGTTGTGGGCCGCATTTCTACAACGAGATTGTTATCGTCATCGCGCTCAATAATATTATACGCCGAGAGAATGTTGTTTAAAGCCGTTTGATCCCCACCAAAAAAGTCTTCATCCAGATTGGGGTCGGCATAACCCAGACCGCCGTAACGACCGGCACCGCGCAAAGCATCTCTTCGGTATTCAGCATACTCTGCTCCATTCCAGTAATCGGCCAGGTTGCGTATACGTTCCAGAGATACATTGGTATCGTAATTGAGCTGAAACCTCCCGTTCTTACCGCTTTTAGTAGTAACCAAAACCACCCCATTGGCGCCACGGGAACCATATATTGCAGTAGCTGAAGCGTCTTTAAGTATTTCTACGGATTCGATATCGTTGGGGTTGAAAGCTTCCAATCCTCCTGATTGTAGCGGAACTCCGTCAACCACATAAAGGGGGCTGTTGCCGCCACTAATAGAGCGATTACCTCTAATGCGAATGCTACCCACTTCGCCTGGTCTGGCGTTTGAGGAAATATTTACACCTGCGGCTTTACCCTGTATCCCCTGGAGGGTGTTTTGTACCGGGAAGTCGTTTAACTCTTCTGCGGTAACCTGAGAAATGGCCCCGGTGATATCTGATTTTTTCTGGGTACCATAACCCACCACGACTACCGCATCCAGTTCGGCGCTGTCTTCCTGCATGGTGATTGGGTAGCTGCTAGCAGCTCCAACCGTCTGCGAAATCGATTTCATTCCCAGAAATGAAAAAAGCAGTACATCGCCTTCGCTGGCCTCCAGACTATATTGTCCGTCAAAATCGGTTTGAGTACCGCGTTGCGTACCCTGAACCAATACATTTACTCCCGGAAGTGGCATGCCCTGAGGGTCTGTAACCGTGCCGGTAATGGTCTTTTGTTGCGCCCAAATCCCAGTGCTCACGAGAAAGCAGCCCAGAATCATCAGCCATTTTTTGTTTAGTTGTATCATAATTGGTTTTTAGATTGAGAGCGCGTAGGGAAACGCCATTTATTTTTGAAAATTATATAAAATCTCTTCTAAGCGTATCCTGTACTTACCGTGCTGTACTGTCCTGCTTTAATATAAAAGGTTACCTGGTAGTTCACAGGACGGCACAGGATAGCTTTTTTGCGGCTTCAGCCTATTTTTAACCGAACTTCGTAACCGTTTTTGTTATAACTCCACATAATTAACTCCATGTCGCTCCTGTTCAGATCCCTATTTATTGTAGTACTTTTTTGGAGCGCACAATCGTGTAAACCTCAAAAACAGGCAGAGGCCGAACTCACTTCAACAAATCTGTGGCCTGAAATTAAACAGACTTCAAAACCCTGGACGCGCTGGTGGTGGATGGGTAGTGCGGTTGATAAACCCAACCTGAAAGCCCACCTTGTCGCCTTTCAGGAAGCCGGTTTGGGCGGGGTAGAGATCACTCCTATTTATGGTGCAAAAGGGGAGGAGGCCCATTTTATGGATCATCTTTCTCCCAAATGGCTGGAGATGCTGGACTATACACTACGCACGGCAGACAGTCTGGGTCTGGGTGTCGATCTGGTTTTGGGAACGGGCTGGCCCTATGGCGGACCACAGGTAGAACGGGAATACGCCGCAACCAAACTGGTCGTGCAGCAGTACCAGCTCAAACGCGGAGAGCCTTTTAATCAGGAAATCCTTCCGGATCCAAAAGAAAAGCAACCCGCCACACTCACGGCTTTGTTGGCTTATGATTCCAATAAAAAGCTTACTGACTTAACCGATGAGGTAACCGAGGGAAGGCTTACGTGGACGCCAAAAGATTCCGACTATAAGCTTTATGCCCTATTTACCGGTAAAACCGGGCAGCAGGTAAAACGTTCCGCGCCGGGAGGTGCGGGTTATACACTTGATCACTATTCTACCGAAGCTTTTGAAGATTATGTACAACCCTACGACAGTGCATTCGCAACACTAAGCGGAAATCTCCGTGCTATATTTAATGATAGTTACGAGGTGTATGGGACGGATTTTACCCCGCGGTTTCTGGAGTTCTTTGAAAAATACCGGGGTTATGACTTAAAGCCTCATATCAATTTATTATTAAGTGACACCGACAACGCTCTGGGCAACCGGGTTAAAAGCGATTTTCGGGAAACCTTGTCCGATTTGTTGCTGCATCGTTTTGATGAAGCCTGGACAGCCTGGGCAAACAAACACGGTTTTAAGACCAAACTGCAGGCCCATGGTTCGCCGGGAAACCTGATCGATCTGTACGCATCTGCAGATATTCCCGAGTGTGAGACTTTTGGTTCGATGCCTTATGACATTGACGGATTTAGACGCGAGACCGAAAACATCCGTACCGGAGATGCCGATCCGGTGATGTTGAAGTTCTCTTCCAGCGCAGGGCATATTGCGGGGAAACCCCTGATTTCTTCTGAGACCTTTACCTGGTTGCGGGAGCATTTTAAAACTGCACTTTCACAAACCAAACCGGAGGCCGAAGAACTTTTGCTTAACGGCATAAACCATATTTTTCTACACGGGTCTACCTATTCGCCGGAGCGCGCGGGCTGGCCGGGCTGGAAGTTTTACGCTTCGGTAAATTTTAGTCCGAAGAACAGCATTTGGAAAGATGCACCGGCACTGTTTTCGTATTTGGCCAATGTGCAAAGTGTTTTGCAGGAAGGCCAACCCGATAATGAGACCTTACTGTACTGGCCCATTTACGATCAGTATAACAGTTTTAAAAACGGACAATTGTTTTTTCAGTTTAAAATTCATTCGCTTAACGAGTGGCTGCTGGATACTCCGTTTTACAAGACCACGAATGAGCTGATGCATAAAGGCTATGGCGTTGATTTCCTTTCGGATGATTTTTTGGCAAAAGCCAAAGTTGAAAATGGAAAAATTGTATTATCGGGCGGCAGCTACAAATCGCTGGTTGTACCGGACTGTGAGTTTATGCCTTTGGCCACCCTGCAAAAACTGGTAGCCTTAAAAGATGCCGGAGCTTCCATTATTTTTACCGGTTTGCCGGAAAGCGTTCCGGGATTTTATGAATACGAGCAGCAAACGGAAGCCTTGCAAAACCTGATCGCTCAAAACAAGCTGAGCGGTGTCGACTTGGATTCCGGCTTAAATGCTGCGGGTGTCTATCCGGAACGGCTTGTGGAGAGCGGACTCAAATTCATCCGCCGTAGGGATGGAGTATCCAAAATTTATTACCTCGTCAATCATACTTCAAAAGCGGTTGATCAGTTTATTCCACTTGCGGTTGCGGTCGATAATGTGGCGATCTTAGATCCGCTTGATCGTAAAACCGGGCGGGCCATCACCCGTATCGTAAACGGGAAAACCGAAGTGAAGGTACAGATAGCTTCCGGGGATGCACTGATTTTAAAAACTCAGGTTCCTGAAGGAATTAAACCCTGGACCTACACCGAGGCTCTTAATGAAGGCCTTGTTTTAGATCAAGACTGGCAACTCACTTTTGAAAAAGGCGGACCCGTTCTGCCTAAAGCTGCAGCGTTGAATACCTTAAAATCCTGGACGACCCTGGGGGAAGATGCCGAGCATTTTTCGGGTACTGCGGTGTATATCACCAGCTTTGAGAAACCTAAAATCAAGGCTGATTCCTGGAGGTTAAGTCTGGGCGATGTGCGGGAAAGTGCTGAAGTCTGGCTGAACGATCAATATATAGGTACGGCCTGGTCTGTGCCCTATCAACTGGATTTGGGTCCACTTAAATCCGGTACAAATACCCTGAAAATTAAAGTCACCAATCTGGCCGCAAATCGAATCCGCGCCAAAGAACTACGCGGGGAAGAATGGAAGAATTTCTACGAGATCAATATGGTGAATAAAGATTATGAAGCCTTTGATGCTTCCGTCTGGGAGCCTACTCCTTCGGGATTGTTAGGACCCGTACGTTTGATTCCGCTTACAACCAAAACCCATTAATGCATTTAAATCAATCCTGATGAATAAACTATTTATACTCCTGCTCGCTGCAATTTTTAGTTTTAATTGTGCTGCACAAAAACCGATAGAACGGGACGTGATTCTCGAGAAGATGCAGCTCGCCAATGCTTATTTTATGCAAAAATGGCCGGATGTAGGTAAAACCATTATCACCAATAAAGAACGACCCAGCAATATCTGGACGCGCGGGGTGTATTATGAAGGGTTGATGGCGCTTCACGAAATTTATCCCAAAGCGGAATACTACAATTATGCTTTAGACTGGGCCAATTTTCATAAGTGGGGTTTCCGCAGTGGGAACGAGACCCGCAACGCCGATGATTATGATGCGGCTCAGACCTATATCGATTTGTACCTGCTGCAACCCGATCCCGAAAAGCTGAAGAATACGCGTGCCTGCATGCAGAAGTTTTTACATACCCCCCAAAATGACGATTGGGATTGGATCGATGCCATACAAATGGGGATGCCGGTGTTTGCGAAAATGGGAGTGCTCGAGAACGAACCACGCTACTTTGAAAAAATGTACCAGATGTATATGGAAAGCCGAAACGTGATCGGCGGAAACGGACTTTTTAATCCGGAAGACGGACTCTGGTGGCGGGATGCCGATTTCGATCCGCCGTATACCGAGCCGAATGGGGAAGATTCGTATTGGAGTCGCGGTAACGGTTGGGTTATTGGCGCTCTGGCCAAAACGCTTTCGATCATTCCCGAAGATGCGCCACACCGGGAGCAGTATGTAGCAGACTTACAGGCGATGGCTGAGGCTTTGGCTAAAGTACAGCGCAAGGACGGCTTTTGGAATGTGAGTTTGCATGATCCCACGCATTTCGGAGGGAAAGAAGCTTCAGGAACCGCCTTGTTTGTCTACGGTATCGCTTACGGGATTAATAACGATTTGTTAGACCGTGAAACCTATTTACCCGTAGTTACCAAAGCGTGGAACGCCGTGACTACGGAAAGCTTACACGAAAACGGATTTTTGGGCTGGTTGCAATCTACCGGAAAGGAACCTAAAGACGGGCAGCCGCTTTCGTATACCAAGCAACCGGATTTTGAGGATTATGGTTTGGGTTGTTTTCTTTTGGCAGGTGCCGAAATGTATCGCATCAAGTATTAATTTTTTGAGTTCAATAAACAACCACGCTTATTTTTGTTCTATTTTGAATTTAAGTGGGCTAATTTGTAATTTGTTCTTAAGTATTCTTTTTATTCAGCATAGCCAGAAGAACCCGTTAAAAATTTTTGAAGCCTTGGAGAAAATTTAGGGGGCTTCTGGCGGTTTTGTCCCGTAGGGCAAAAATGCCTAAGAAAAAGTGTCTTTTCTTTTGGTTCGTTTTCTTTGGACAAGCAAAGAAAATGAACATAACATAGAAGCTATGCTTATTTAAACCCGTAGGGTTGGTTGGGATACACAACTAAAAACGTATAAATCTAAAACTAAAATGTGTAGCTTAAAAGTGAAAAGAGTTGCCTGACTATACAAGGTCTATTGAGAGCCGGATTGGTTTAAGAACATTGACTAAATTGCTATATGAAACTAAAATATCTAATCTTAATGAGCTTATTTGTAAGCAACGCCCTTATCGCGCAACAGCAGGAGGTTGAACTTTGGGATGAAGTACCCGGAAGTATTACCGATGAGAACTATACCGAAGAAAAACAGTTTGACGGTGAAGAAATCCGTGGTTATGGGAAAGTAACAAATCCCACATTGACCATTTTCACCCCGGAATCCGGAACAGCAAATGGAACAGCCGTGGTGATTTGCCCGGGTGGCGGCTATAGTCATCTGGCGATTAACAAGGAAGGCTATAAATTGGGAACCTGGTTTGCGGAGCAGGGGGTAACCGGTTTTGTGTTGAAAAACCGACTGCCCAGTGATGTCATTATGGAAGATAAAAGCATTGGCCCCCTGCAGGATGCACAGCGTGCCATCCGGTATGTGCGGGAACACGCCAGCCAATTCGGTATTGATACTTCAAGAGTGGGAATCATGGGCTTTTCTGCCGGTGGACATTTGGCTTCCACCGCTTCCACGCATTTTAAGGATGTGGTGTATGCCAGTCAGGAAGGTGTTTCGGCCAAACCCGATTTTTCGGTGTTGATCTATCCTGTGATCAGTATGCAAAGCGGTGTGACGCATCAGGGCTCGCGCGATAACCTCTTGGGTAAAAAACCGACTCAGGCTGAAGTCTATAAATTTAGCGGGGAATATCAGGTCACGCCTGAAACTCCTATGACCTTTTTGGTACACTCAACTGATGATGGTGCCGTGCCTGTTGAAAACAGTATTCGGTATTACTTGGCACTAAAGGATGCGGGAGTGGATGCAGAAATGCACCTTTATGAAGATGGTGGTCATGGTTTTGGGATGGGGCGTACTGCCACGGCAAACTCCTGGCCCGAAGCATTAAGTTTATGGATGAAAAAGCATGGATTGATTTCAAATTAAAATCACTCGTGCAAATTTTAACCGGCCTATTGAAAATCTAGCGTAAAATTTGAAGTGAAGAGGTCGTAAAATTTTAGACTGTTTGAGCAAAACGAATTTTTGAGCTTTCTAGAATCCTTAAAGCGAGTTTCTAAAATTTAGACCTCAAGCAATTAATTTAGATAGAGATTCATAAGCCTAGATTTTTTTGGTTCGTTTTTTCATCGATGGAAAAAATGAACATTAATATTCAAACCAATGATTCGACTTATTACCGTTCTTACACTAGTATTCAATTCCTTTACCTGTAGTGCACAGGACCCGGCCTATATCTTTACCTATTTTAAAGGTAACGGTGAAGACGGGTTACATCTGGCTTACAGCACCGACGCGCTACACTGGAAGTCTTTAAACAACGATCAGTCTATTCTTACCCCCGAAGTGGGGGAGCAAAAACTGATGCGGGATCCGGCAGTCATCAAAGGCGGGGATGGCAGGTATCATATGGTGTGGACCACAGGCTGGACCGAGCGGGGCATCGGTTATGCATCTTCCGAAGATTTGATCAATTGGTCTGAACAGCAATTAATACCGGTCATGGAATACGAAGAAACGGCGCGTAACTGCTGGGCACCGGAGATCACCTATGATGCCCAAAACGAGGAATATATGATCTACTGGGCAACCACCATTCCCGGTTTGTATCCGGAGACCCAATCGGAAATGGATGCGGGCTACAACCACCGTATGTATTATACGCTTACCAAAGATTTTAAAGAATTTAGCAAAGCCCAGGTGCTTTACGAACCCGGTTTCAATTCCATAGACGCCACGATTCAATGGGACGGGAAACAGTTTGTGATGGTTTTAAAAGACGAAACCCGTGAACCGGCGCGCAAAAATCTCAAAGTAGCCACCGCACAAAACTTAACCGGACCGTATTCGGAAGCGAGCGAACCCATTACCGGAAACTACTGGGCCGAAGGTCCCACGCTGATTCAGAAAGACGGGGAGTGGCTGGTCTATTTTGATAAATATACTGACCATCAATACGGCGCGGTAAAATCTACCGACTTAAAAAACTGGATTGATATTTCTGATCAGGTTTCCTTTCCTGATGGTATTCGGCACGGCACCGCGATACGTGTTTCCCCAAAGGAGTTAAAATCGATTCAAAAGGCGTTTACTCGATAATTGAGGTTTATTTGCACGCGATATAATCGTGCTAACACGTAAGTTTTTTGAATCGTCATGCTGAACGTGTTTCAGCATCTCACTAGAAATGCTTTCAAGAATCAAACTACCTAATCTCCCGAAGCTTCGGGAGGAGAAGAGTTTGGTATGAGGAGATGTTTTGAGTTAGGCTAAGCTTAGTTTCCTTTATGCTCCGGTTTCAACTCATCGGGGCTGTCTTTGGTGTATTTATCAAACTGTTGCCGGGACGGGGTGGTAAATAAGTCTTGAATCAATTGGGGTTCCAGTTTAGTCTTAGGATCAAAATCATCTGAATTCAAATACTGTTGCAGGCTGTAGTAGAGTTGGTGGGCGGCAGCATCTTTTTTGGGATCGTTGAGGTCTACGCTGATGACCAATAGCTTTCCATTACTTACTTGTGCTTCAAAAGCCATCGCGAGACGTCGGTTCATAAACCAGGTGTCAATAGGCTGAATGAGGGGTTTAAAAGCAGGAGGGAAGTCCTCCAGATGCATCACCTGCTGTTTGTTTAGGATGCTCCACCATTGCAAATCGCTGTGAAAATCGGTTGGAAAATCCTGAAAGAGTGGATGCTTCGGGTCTACAACAATGCCCAGGGTGTGCGGCGGTCGCATCTGAAACCAGGAAGTGTTCCAGAACACAGGGAGAAAGGTCTGCGCCACTTCCGCACCTTTGACGATTTTGCCGGCAGCATTGAGTAAAACGGTACCACCCTTTTCCAATACCTCCAGGGCTTTCTCATCTAACTCGGTACATTCGTAAACGCTGCTTGCCAGCTTTGGAAGTGTTTCCGGGAATACCCAGAAGTCCCAATGATTTTTAAATTCGGGACCTTCGATGCTTACCTCCAGAGTTAATTTTTGAGCGGTATCCATTTCGCGAAGCGGAAATTGAACAACGCCCAAATTTGAAAGTCCGTAGTTGATTTCGGACTGGTTAAAGGTTCCTGAAGTCAGTTCCTCACCCTTTTCATCTGTGATGGACCAACTTTGATTATTAATAATTTTTGCACTTCCAAAATGTGCGATTTGAATTTCAGCGGTGAATTCTTCCACATTGGTAAATACAAATTTTGGAAGCTCTGCCAGGGGTACGGTTTCGCTGCTAAACTCCCGCCATTCTTCTGCATTCACATAGGGTTTAGGGTCCCAAAAGGCATTTAAAATCCCAACCAGTGCGGTTCCCTGTCCGCTATAATCACTCAGGGAAAGCAATTGATAACCCGAATAGCCGGGTGTGCGCATCGCTTTTTCAATACTGTATTTGTACGCCAGCACCTGCAATTTTCCGGAAGCTTTAAAAAAGGCATCTGCCTGATCGCGCATATGATGATCGGCCAGATCTTCCTGAAAGAGCTCGAAATTTCGGGCTTCGTAAGCCCCGGTGTATTTTTTTATTTCGTCAAAATTGGGAAATACGCAATACTGCCCGGTTTCGTGGGAAACAAAAGGCACGCTAAAGCCTTTGATATTTTCGCTAAAATCGTTTACCGATTGCGGAGCACGATTTTTCCAGTCAAGATCGCGGGCACCGCCGCGTACCATAAATTCGTTGTTTGGGATCACCGGCCAGCTGCCGCCCACCGAAGCCCCGGTGTACAGGCGGCGCTCGTCTTTTTGTTTCCAGTAGTCGTTAAAAGCAGTAAGGTATTCCACCTGCTTGCCGCGGGGCTCGTTGCCGTAGGCCATCATCACATAGGATGCATAATTGCCATACTGCTGCATCATCCGGTTGGTTTCCTCATAGATATACCGGTCTATGTTGCGGCCCACACCCAGCGCAGTCCCGTGATTGGCCCAGCTGGGACCTTCGGGCTGCAAATAGATACCCACACAGTCTGCGGCTTTAAAAGCAGCTTCGGGCGGACACCAGGAATGGTAGCGCACATGGTTGAGTCCGTGGTTTTTGATGATGCGAAAAATACGTTTCCAGGAGGGTACATCCATAGGCGGATAGCCGGTTAGCGGGAAAATGGCATTGTCCAACGTTCCTCGTAAAAAGGTGGGCCGGTCGTTTATCGTAAAGCTTCGGCCCTGGGTTTTAAAATCGCGGATTCCAAAGCTTAGTTTCTTTTCGTCTATGCCTGCTTTTGATTTTAGGCTGAAATGCGCACGGTACAAGGCAGGATGGAATTCGTCCCATAGCTGAAGGTTTTCGCTCAGACTGTAAGTGACTTCTAGCGTGTCTGTTTTTTCAGTGAGGCGAACCTCTTTTTTGCGGAAGTTAAAATCGGTCGTTTCAGGAGTATTGAAGGTGGTAAGATCAAGATTTAGGGTGATTGTAGTCTTTTTGTTTTCCGTTTGATTCACAGGTATTTTAAAAAGCACTTCTTTTTGCTCCCGATTGGGATAGGCCTGAATAGTTCCCATATACACCGAAGGCGTAGCGATGAGTTTGAGTTTGCCGATGATGCCGTTCCAGTTGCCCTGGGTATGATCGGTGAGGCTGTGGGAGTCCGGTCCTACGTTGATCTCTTTGATGCGGTTGTCTACCCGAATTGTAAGCGTGTGCTTGCCGGGTTTGATGCCGGCCTGGAGTTCGTACTGATGCGGAGCTACCATGGAGTTTTGCATCCCCAGTTGGGTATCATCAAGCCAGACTACGGTTTCGGTATGTGCCCGTTCGAGAAACAGAAAAATCCGCTGGTTTTTCCAGTCTTTAGGGATATTGACTTCCTTTTGATACCAGGCGGCTCCCACGTATTCTTTTTTCGGCGTGAGCCAAAACGGAAATTTCACATCCCCGGGTTGCTGGTATTTTTTATAGCGCGGATTGAAGTAAAAAGAGCTGTCGTAAATACTTCCGGTCCATTGGGTTGCGATGCTGATGTCGTTGCCCTTATTGTTGGTTAACATCGACCCGGGAAGGATGATGTTGTCTTTTAATTTTTGGGTAAACCATTTTTCGACTGTACCGCGGTCGTTACGGTCTATCTGAAATGCCCATCTTCCTTCCAGATCCAAGGTGTCGCGGGTTTGAGCAAGCGCTGAAAAGCCCAGAACGAGCAAGACGATTGCAACTGCGGGCATTTTCAGTTTTAGAGGGATCATTTCGGGGGATTCAGATTTTTAGGAATGAGTCTGATATTCGGTTTTGGAATGCTTTTTAGACCCTGACCAAAATAAAAACCTAAATGCGGTGGCTGGTTGTAGCCTACATTCTGCCAGGCGATACTCAGACGGTATTGCGGATCGTGCATCAGGGTGTACATGCGGTGTTTGGTGGGGATGGGCGTGGCATAGATGCGCAATTCATCGCCTTCTTTTGAAGGAAAAATTACTTCTTCACGCCAGTCGCCAAGAATGTCCGCACTTAGCGACGGCGTGGCTTTGCTGCCTTTGGCCCAGGTGGCTCCTTCGGCATTAAAAAGGATGCCTTTGCCATACTTGGCAATGTAGGTGCGGTCTAAAAGTTCGCGACTGTAATCGCCGTCCCACCATATGAGGAAGTTGGCTGATCGCGGCGCTTCCCCAATGGGGTTTCCTTTGATGTCGTGCAGTTGGCGCGAACCCAGCCACCACATTTGTGCCCCCACGCGCGTCGTATCAATATTGGCAGCGACTCCGCGTCCCACATCCTGATTGGGCATCGCAGTAAAGAGCACCTTTCCGTCCTTAGCCGAAAACAACACCACTCCCGGACCTTTTGTACCTTCTTCAATCTCGTGAATGCCAAAACGCTCGAGACCCGGAACCTCGGGGTCCAGATCGCTTACGTGAATCGCATCCCCGTGCCGGAAGCCGGTGGTGTACAAGCCGCTGCCGTCGTCGTCAACAGTCATCGCCCCAAAAATGATTTCGTCTTTACCGTCGTCATCCACATCGGCAACTGACAGGTTGTGGTTTCCCTGCCCGGAATACGGATTGTCCCCATTTTCTGAATCAAATACCCAACGGGACTGTAGTTTTTTGTTTTTAAAATCGAAAGCTGCCAGAACGCTACGGCCGTAATACCCGCGTCCCATTACGATGCTGGGATGAATTCCGTCGAGGTAGGCCACACAGGCCGTAAAGCGATCTACGCGATTGCCGGTGCGGTCGTTTTTGCCGTTTCCTCCGTGGCCGCCCCAGGCGCCAATATCACCCCGTGGCGGAATGTAATCTGTAGTTGCTACGGCTTTTCCCGTTTCACCATCAAAAACCGTCAGGTATTCCGGTCCTTTTAGGATTTTACCAAAAGTGCGCGAACGCTCATCGGTATCACGCCAGTCGGCTTCTGGGTCTCCGATGACGATTCCTGCGGCATCGGTAGTGCCGTCTGCAGTTTTACAGACCAGTTCGCCTTTGCCATCGCTGTCAAAGTCGTACACAAGAAACTGGGTGTAATGCGCACCTTCGCGTATGTTTTTACCTAAATTGATTTCCCATAACAAGGTGCCGTCCAGTTTGTAGGCCTGCAGAATGGGCGCATCGGTTAAGCCGCGGTGCGAATTGTCGTGGCCTTTGCCCATCTGGTGTAAAATGATTTCGTATTCTCCGTCGCCATCCAGATCACCCACACTGGCATCTCCGGGAAAGTAGCCTTCCGGCGTTTGCAGGGCAACGGAATGGTAGGGGAGTTGGGCTGCATCCGCGTTTAAAGTGTAGCTGCCGGGTTGGTTTTCTTCTTTACCGTTTGTAGTGGTGGTGACGTACCAGGTATTCTCTTTGGAAAGATCAACCTGCGTGTCTGTAAAAAAGCTGGGATCCCCCGGTTGGGCCGTATAGATTTTTACCGGTTCCTGAGCTGCAGTTTTTCGGTAGAGGTTAAAGGTCAAGGCATCGGGGTCTGTGCCTAACACCCGCCAACTCACAGCCACCGAACCGTCCTGCTGCGGAATGGCGATCAGGCCGCGGTCCAGATTTTCCATCAGGCGTTGCTGGGCGCAGGCTGAAAAGCATATAAAGCAAAGGAGTAGTAAAACCAGGGGTGTAGGGAACAACTTTTTCATAAGAATTTTAATTTTTAGGTAAGGTGTATGGAAGTGTAGTGCCCATTTCCGTAAGTATAAAATAATCCAGCAGTACTCCCGGATCGATGCTGTAAATTTTGAGGTTGTGTATTCCGGATTTGAGCGATCCCAGGTTAACTGATTTTCGGCTTTGGTTGCGCAACACGTTTGTTTTCCATTCTTCACTTCGGCCATAGGTTTCAAAGTCCATAATTTGAACCGGACCTTTATCTATTTGAACGCCAACCTGCAGATGCTGCTGTCCTGTAATTGGATGATTGGGGATTGTCATAAGTGTAAGCGCTGCTTTGTCAAGAGCGTTTTTCAACTCCAGAGTATAACTCAGATAGGGATTGTTTTTTAAACTGGTATCGTTTTTCCTTAATGCAGTAGCAGGTGCTAACTGAACAGCTTTACCGCTGTATCCCAGTCCGGTTAATTGCTGTGGAAAGTCTTGTTCAAAGCCAAATGCTTCTACAAAGGAAGCTGCATTTTGAATGAGTAGCGGTGCGGCTTCTCGCACAGCCCGGGTATCTTTTTCTTTGGAAATTTTAAGGTCGGGCAATTCAAACACCGGAAGCCCTCGGGGTTTAAAATCCATAATTCCATTCCATTTGTCGTTTTCCAGGCGGTTGTATTTTTCGGTAAGTGCAACGATGGTATCGTAAGCAGCCTGTACCTGTGTAGCGGCATCTGTAGCTTTTTTAGGATTTGTTTCCGCATAATACACGGCCTGATCCCGGTTTAAAAATTTAGCGTTCATCGCTGCGGCTCCTTTTATGGGGTATTCCACCAGCTGAAAGAACGAAGCCTGCATCGCCGGAGAAAGCTCTTTTTTTATGGCATCAACGCCCTCGGTCAATTGTTGATAGGCATCTAAGCGGTGTTGATTTTCATTGCCAAAATGATCGATTTCAAATTCGGTCAGATGTGTAGGCCGGGTAGGTTCGGTCTGACTCCAGCCCATAAATTCGGGTTTACGCACCCAGGCCAGGTCGTAGTATGCGTGGCGAAGCCCGGTGATTTGTTGGGAATTTTCGGCACCAAAAATACTTCGGTAAAAGTCCTGCATATGATTCTGATAGGCATCCGGCTGTCTGAATCTTTCCGGATCAAAAGCCAGATCCATAAACAGGGTCGTATTGTATTCCGCAGGCTTGATGTCGCCCACATTTAGAATCCAGATTTTATCGGCACCGGTATCGTAAGCTTTGAGCAGTTCTTCCCGTATTAGTGCCGGATGGGTGGTGCTCAGCCACAAATAATCATGCGGCCTGCCCCAGTAGGAAGCGTGATAATAGACCCCGCTACCGCCGTCGCGTTTGCGTTCTTCAGCATTGCTCAACCGGCGAATGTAGCCGTTATTGTCATCGGTCCACATCAGGGTGATGTCTTCCGGCAGTTCCAGGCCGTATTCATAAACGTCAAGCACTTCTTTGTAAACGGTAAAAACCTGTGGTATTTCTTCAACATTTCCTATATTTTTTTCTAAAAGCTTACGTTGATCCCCGATTACCTGGTTTAAAATCTGTGCAGCATCAGCAGTTGTTTTTGCGCCTTCCATTCCACTGTCATGAATACCGCGCATTCCAAGCGTGTAGATGCCGTTTATCTTTTTAGCTTCCGCAACCCGTTGTTCCCAATAATCCAGTACGTTTTGTCTGTTAGTGAAATAATTAAAATCACCCATGACATCGTGATCCCATTCATCTACATTATTACGCAACATAGGTTCAGCGTGGGAAGAACCTAAAACAATCTCGTAATTCTCTACCATTTTTACATTGCCGGGATAGTGAAAAAAAGCCCGGGTGCCGGGATGCATCGCGGGCCAAATGGTATTGGCGCGCAAGCGCAATAGCAGTTCGAAAATTTTAGCATAGGTTTTAGGGCCTATATCTCCTGTTTCCGGTTCAAAGGTTTTTTCGGCCCAGGGTTGTAAGCCCCAGTCTTCATCGTTGATAAAAATACCGCGGAATTTTACTGCAGGTGTTTTAGACTGAATGGGATCTAGGTTCAAGACCAGATTTTCCTGCTTTTGTGGAATGGCGTCAGCCCACCAGTACCAGGGTGAAACGCCTATTTTTTCAGAGATCGAAAATACGCCGTAAGCGGTGCCGCGGGGATCTGCACCGGCAATGATAAGAGCTTTCTTCAGCTTAGGAAAGGGGTTTTCGCGAAGCTGAATGGTATAGGTTTCCCAATCTGTATTTCGATACATATCGGAAGGAAGAACGGATTGTAATAATTCTGAACTTTGATTACCAATAAGGATTGCGTTACCCGAAACCGAATTCAGGTCGGTAGTCACTTTAGGCTTATATCCCGAAACCAATTCGATATCCTGAGCAAGGAGATGAGCGACAATGGAATCGAGTGCCGGCCCGTTCTTATCGTAAATAATCGTGGCTTTTTGTTGGGGGGTTACCAGTTCGAAAGCTGAGCTATTGTTATTATTATTTCCATTGTTTGTGCTACTACAGCTGAGCATTAAAGCAGTAACAAACCCTAGAAATATAAAGCGAACGCTCATTTAATTGCTTTTTGGATAAGTTACATAGAGCGAATCGGAAAAGGTGACTCCGGGCGAATTTTCAATTTTTAGGGTAGATCCGTTGTTGATATCCAGGCTTACATTTTCGATATTCCAATTGGTGCTGTGGGTGATCTGGCCGGCTTCTGCAGCCTGAATGTGCACATCTTTTAAGGTGATGTTTTCAACCAGTGATTGTTCCATACCGTTTACATTGATGGCGCGTTGAGCCCCTTTGACGTCAATGTTATACAGCGTGATGTCTTTAAACGTGGGGATTCCTTTTTCAGGAGGATCTACTTCCATCAGCATAGTTTTCCAGCGTTGCGGAATACTATCGTAATCGTAGCCTTCCGGCAGTTTGGAATAGCTGTATGACGGATTCCAGTTCATCGAAACCTCCATAAAGGTACGTACGCTGTCCATCTGAATGTTTTGCATATATACGTCTTCAACGGTGCCGCCGCGGTTGGTAGCCGATTTGATGTTGAGTCCGTTTTTGGTTCCCAAACCTTTAATGTTTGAAACATAAACATGGCGAATGCTGCCGCTTGTTTCACTGCCTATGGTAAACAAACCCGATCCTGCCAGCGCCACACAATCCCGAATCACGACGTATTCCGTAGAGCGGTTTACGCGCAGGCCGTCCCAGTCGCGCCCAGCTTTTAAGCAGAAATTATCGTCGTTGCAATCGATATTGCAGTTTTGAACCAAAATGTATTTAGAAGAATCAATGTCAATCCCATCGGTGCTGGGGCCGTGACCGCCAATGTTGTTACGTATGGTGAGACCGTCTACGGTGACGTGGTTGGAGTAGAGTACCTGCACGGTCCAGAAACCGGCACGCTGAATGTTGAGGTCTTCAAGGATGATATTTTCTGAATTTTGAATGAGCAGGGTACGGGGCCGCTTGGCGTCGTAATCTACAATCCAGCGCAGGCCCTTGGGTTCGTATTCCTTACGCAGGTTCCAGTAGTAATCCCAGAAGACTTTGCCCTGTCCGTCAACAAGGCCATCGCCATCGATGGTTACGTTTTTTTGATCGAGTACATTGATGAGTGCCGCAGGCCACGGCATCTCTACACCGGCGATGCGGGTATCGATCTCGGTATAATCGGCGATGTCTTCGCTTCCCAGTAATTCAACCCCTTCCGGAATAGTAAAATGAACGTTTTCTTTGATAAAAATAGAACCGCTCAGGTAATTTCCGGGTTTAAAGGATACGGTACCGCCTCCGGTTGCTGCTGCGGCATCAATGGCTTTTTGAATGGCGGTTGTGGTCAGCGCGCTGCCGTCTGCAATGGCGTCGTAGTCATTCACATAAAATACCTCTTCTTTAAATTCGTTTTGCTCCACGCCAACTTTATTGATCCACTTGGGTGCTTTCAGCGTATCGGTTTCAGGAGTGTCTGATTGTTTTTTTTGGTCGCAGGAAAAAAGGCTGGTCAGTAACGCGAGGCCTGCATGAATAAAGTACCGGTTTAAGGTCATTGTTTCAGGTATCTGGAATTGCGTACAAACTAGGGAATTTTAGATAGTTGCCTGTCCTGTTCTTACCTGAAGGGTAAGATGAAAGAACTGTTTTTTTCTATTTATGGGAATTTTGAACCTTCTTTGTCGGTTTGTATATTTTAAGGTTCTATAGATTATTCTGTTCATTTTCTTTGCTTGTCCAAAGAAAACGAACCAAAAGAAAAGACACCCTCGCTTGGGAATTTTTCGCCATTTGGGCGAAAACCGCTTTGTCAGCTCCGCGTCGCTAT
>PAPI01000031.1 GCA_002708845.1 Leeuwenhoekiella sp. | reverse complement strand
GCCAGCGTCGAGGTTTGCACCCACCCGGACTCACGGAGCACCAGGTCTCTGAGGTTTTGTTGGAGCGGACGACGGGATTTGAACCCGCGACCCTCACCTTGGCAAGGTGATGCTCTACCCCTGAGCTACTTTCGCATGTGTGCCAGACCTGACGCCTAATGCGGATGCAAATTTACAAGATTTCTTTAATCTGCAAAGTAAATTTCCTAAAAAAATAAAATTGATCAGGAAACCTTGTTTTTTGAACTGCGCACTAGCATACGTTTGATTTCATTTAACTTCATCAGCGCTTCAACGGGGGTTAGCGTATCTATATCAGTATGAAGTATTTCGTCTTTAATTTCCTCTAAAAGCGGATCGTCAAGATTAAAAAAGCTGAGTTGCATTTCTTCTTCAGTAGCTTGCTTTAATGCAGATTTTTGATCTTCCTTGCGAGTGGATTTTTCGAGCTGCAGTAGCATTTTGTTGGCCCGGTGTAGTACCTGTTGGGGCATTCCGGCCATTTTAGCTACGTGTATTCCGAAGCTGTGTGCGCTACCTCCGGGAACCAGTTTTCGTAGAAACAGTACATTGTCTTTGAGCTCTTTAACTGAAACGTTGAAATTTTTGATGCGCTCAAAAGTTGTACTCATGTCATTGAGCTCGTGGTAGTGCGTTGCGAATAAAGTCTTGGGTCTGCCCGGATGCTCATGTAGGTATTCACTAATTGCCCAGGCTATAGAAATACCATCATAGGTACTTGTGCCACGACCAATCTCGTCAAGTAGCACCAAGCTACGTTCTGAAAGGTTGTTTAGAATACTCGCCGTCTCGTTCATTTCAACCATAAAGGTAGATTCACCCATAGAGATATTGTCACTGGCGCCCACACGGGTAAAGATGCGATCTACAATCCCTATTCGTGCAGATTGTGCCGGAACAAAGCTTCCCATTTGAGCCAGGAGTACAATGAGTGCCGTTTGTCTAAGGATAGCCGATTTACCAGACATATTAGGCCCGGTAATCATAATCATCTGCTGTTCTTTCCGGTCTAAAAAGGTGTCGTTTGTTATGTAGGGCTCTCCCAGTGGAAGCTGTTTTTCAATGACCGGGTGTCGTCCTTCTTTAATTTCCAGATCAAAAGATTCATCGATTTCCGGCCTTACGTAGTTATTTTCCTTAGCGAGGCAGGCATAAGATCGCAGGCAGTCTAACTTTGCTATTGTATTGGCATTGGTTTGCACGGGCTCAATAAACTGCGTAATCCAGGAAACGAGCTGGCCAAAAAGTTGCTGCTCAATGCCTAAAATACGCTCTTCGGCTCCTAAGATTTTAGCCTCGTATTCTTTAAGTTCTTCGGTGATGTAGCGCTCGGCATTGACCAGAGTTTGTTTGCGTATCCATTCTTCAGGAACTTTGTCTTTGTGGGTGTTGCGCACTTCAATATAATAGCCAAATACATTGTTTGAAGCAATTTTTAAAGAAGTAATGCCTGTACGCTCGGTTTCCCGCTGCAGCATTTGATCCAGATAATCTTTGCCGCTGGTTGCAAGACCCCGCAGCTCGTCTAGCTCCTCGTGAAATCCCGATGCTATGGTGTTACCTTTTAAAACGCTTATGGGGGCTTCCTCATTGAGGGTTTCTTTTATTTTGGAACGTAAATGCTCAAGATTGTTTATTTTGTTAGCCAGCGTTTGTAAGGCCTCATTTTCAGATTGTGAAGCCAAAGCTTTGATTGGAACCATGGCTTCCAGCGAATTCTTAAGCTGAATGACTTCACGAGGCGTCACTTTTCCTGTAGCCACTTTTGAAATCAGCCGCTCTACATCGCCTATTTTTTTGATGTGTTGCGAAAGCTTGTCGTAAAAATCAGAATGGGTCAGCATATAATCAACCACTTCAAGTCGCTCTTCAATGGCTGGAATAGACTTAAGCGGAAGGGCTAGCCAGCGTTTGAGTAAACGCGAACCCATAGGCGAGATGGTTTTGTCAATAACATCAAGCAGGGTAATTGCTTTGGCAGAGGTGCCCTGGTATAACTCCAGATTTCTGATGGTAAAGCGGTCCATCCAGATGTAAGCATCTTCAGCAATACGGCTTATGCGTGCAATATGCTGCAGTTTGTGATGCTGGGTTTCACTCAGGTAGTGCAAGGCCGCTCCGGCGGCAATGATGCCTTCTTCCAAATGTTCAATACCAAAACCTTTAAGCGATTTGGTGTTGAAATGTTTGTTGAGGCTTTCATATGCAAAATCGGTTTGAAAAACCCAGTCTTCCTGAAAAAACAGATGATAATCGGGACCGAAGTCTTCTTTGAATTCTTGTTTATGTTTTTTACTGATGAGCAATTCGCTGGGGCTGAAATTTTGAAGCAGCTTATCTATGTAGGCTACATCGCCTTGGGTGGTTAAAAATTCACCGGTTGAAACATCGAGAAAAGAGAGGCCTAGCAGTCTTTTACCATAATGCAGGGCGCCTAAAAAATTGTTGCTTTTGGCCTGCAGTACTTCGTCATTTAGCGCTACGCCCGGGGTTACCAGCTCGGTAACGCCACGTTTTACAATGGTTTTCGTGGCTTTGGGATCCTCGAGCTGATCACATATAGCTACCCGGCAACCGGCTTTAACCAGCTTCGGTAAATAGGTGTTAAGTGAATGGTGTGGGAAACCTGCAAGTTCAGTGCGTTCACTGCCGTTATTGCGATTGGTAAGGATGATTCCCAGAATTCCGGCAGCTTTTACAGCGTCTTCACCAAAGGTTTCGTAAAAATCACCTACTCTAAACAACAGTAAGGCATCGGGATATTTTTGCTTAATCCCGTTGTATTGTTTCATAAGTGGAGTTACTCCTTTACTCTTTCCTTTCTTAGCCATAAAAAACTCCGTTTTTTTTGCGAGTTACCGAATTGGCTAAAATTAAAAAATCAGTCCTTTACCAACGTACATTGATCTCGTGAGTTATTGTTTTTTTTCAACAATATCAAACATGGTCTGAATTCTGTTTTCGAAGAAAACTTTGCGAAAGATCTAAGTCGCAATGGTTATTTTTGCAAGATGAATCGAAAGTTAAAAAACAGCGAACTCGATCGCAAAACGGTTGATGAATTTAAATCGTCTGCCAAAACTCCGGTTGTGGTGGTGCTAGATAATATTCGGAGTCTGAACAATATTGGTTCGGTTTTTAGAACTGCAGATGCCTTTCTAATCGAAGCGATCTACCTGTGTGGCATCTGTGCCCGTCCGCCACATAAAGATATAACAAAGACCGCTCTGGGAGCTACCGAATCTGTTGCCTGGCATTATAACAATTCGACGCTTGATGCGGTAAATTACCTTAAAGAAGAAGGGTATACGATTATTTCAATAGAACAGGCCGAACAGGCTGTGATGTTGAATGATTTTAAAATTGATACAGACCAGCGTTATGCTATTATTTTTGGTAATGAGGTAAAAGGAGTGGCGCAAGAGGTTGTAAATAAGTCTGATTATGTCATTGAAATCCCGCAATCAGGGACAAAACACTCACTTAATATTGCGGTTAGTGCCGGGGTCGTTTTGTGGGATTTTTATACTAAAACCATTTTAAAAGAATAGAAAACCGCTTATTTATTGTTAATAATCATAAAGCTTTCCTAAAGTTTCTTTAAAAGACGGGTGAGTCACAATTTTAAGGTTAAGATTTGCGTTACCAACTTTAAAATACCCAACTCAAATGAAAGCTAATGATTTTCACTACGATTCTTACCAACGAGGCAGCAAGGATGGCCGGAGACTTGGCATTGCTGTAGGTGTATTAATCGCGACTGCGGTTATGATTATCCTACTTGCCTTGTTTTATTACAGATAGTAGATTTATATAAACTGCCTTAAAATATTAAGATAGTCTTCCCGGTTTTTTACAAAGTCGAGTTCTGATATGTCGATAATTTTCACATTATCACCGGCTTTATTTTTTATCCAATTGAGATAGCCCTGGTTGATTTTAAGAAGGTAATCTTCTGAAATTTTTTGTTCGTAGTCCCTTCCTCTTTTTTTAATGTTTGCCAGTAAACGCTCGGTGTTTTGGTACAGGTAAATATACAGATCGGGCTTTACCAGTTCTTTATACATGATTTGGTGCAGCTTTTTGTATAGTGCATATTCTTCTTCGCTCAGGGTCACCCGTGCAAAAATGAGCGATTTGTAACTGTCGTAGTCGGCAATCATAAAATCTTTGAATAAATCGTATTGCCCTATATCATCAAGTAGCTGCTGGTAGCGGTCAGCCAGAAAAGACATCTCAAGCGGAAATGCATAACGCGCCTGATCTTCATAGAATTTAGGTAAAAAGGGATTGTCTTTAAAACGCTCTAAAATCAGTTTAGCATTAAAATCTTCAGCGATCATTGTTGAAAGCGTAGTTTTTCCTGCACCAATATTCCCCTCTATGGTAATGTAATTAAAGTTGCTGAGTGGGTATTCTTGTTGTGGGTTTCTAAGCCATCTGGATTGTCGTTCTAAGTGAGCTTCATCGGGAGATGATTCTAATAATTGTTCAATCGTTTGATTAAGAACGGGATGCCTTAAATCTTTGGCAATATCGCAAATCGGAAGCAAAACAAAATTACGTAGATGCAGTCTGGGATGCGGAAGAATAAGAATCCCGGATTCAACTATTTGGGCCTCATAAAACAACAGATCAATATCTATTTTGCGGTCTGTATATTTTGAACTGTTCCCACGTTTGCGGCCCAGTTGTTTTTCTATTTCAAGACAGGTAGTTATAACCTCTTCAGGTTGAAGGCGTGTGCCGATATTGAGGACGCAGTTGAGGTAATCCTGACCGTCGTATCCCCAGGACTTAGATCTGTAAACCGGTGAAATGTGTTTAATAACACCGATTTTATTAAACAGGAAGTCAACTGCTTTTTGCAGATTTTCAAAGGAGTTTCCCTGATTGCTTCCCAGAGATAAATAGATGTTTTGTAGCGAGTTAATAAGAGTGTGAGCTTAATATATTTTAAGAGCAATTTAAGTAAAAGCCCTTTACATTCTGCTAATTTTGGCAAGAACCAAAAGCAAATCACGACGAGATTGACGCAAGAGACCTTAAACCAGCGCGATGCACTTGCGGCCTACCGCATTTATTTTATTTTGGGAGCTCTGTTTATTTGTTCTCTGGTGGTATCTAACCTTATTTTTCAGAAGTTTTTTTACTGGGATTTTTTTGGATTGTACCGTTTTGAGATTTCTGTAGGCATATTGCCTTATCCCATTACGTTCTTGATTACCGACTTAATCAGTGAGATTTACGGTCAGAAAAAAGCCAATCAGGTGGTAACTGCCGGGATTTTTGCTTCAGTATTTTCATTGCTGATTGTGTATACTTCTGCAGTCGTGCCTGCTACGAGCTGGTCTCCTGTTGATAATGCCTTATTTGATAAAGTATTTGGAGCAACTGTTGTTGCGGTACTGGCCTCAATGATGGCTTATTTATTTGCGCAATATATAGACATTCAGCTTTTTCATTTCTGGAAACGGTTTACTAAAGGGAAGCACCTCTGGGTGCGTAATAATTTTTCTACCTTTTTCAGTCAATTCGTAGATACGGCGACGGTATTACTCTTGCTGTGTAGTTTCGGTAAAATAGACTGGGCTCTTTTTGGGTCCCTTCTGCTGAGTGGTTTTTTATTTAAAGTTATGGTTGCTATTTGTGACACCCCGTTCTTATACCTGGGCGTGTTCTTATTTCGTAAACGCTTCAATTTGGCTCTTGGAGAAGAGATAGGTAATGACGTATATAATTATCAACAGGCCGAAGAAGTGTAGCGTGCAATGAATGTATGCTGCTTTAAAGAGCAGCAATTTTTAAGAAAGAAAAAGATGAAAAAAATATTTAAAATACTGGCAATTGTAATCGGGGTTCTTGTATTAGCCCTCGTTGCTGCTCCATTTTTGTTTAGGAGTCAGCTTGAAGATTTACTCAAGCGATCTATTAACGAGAATCTCAATGCTACGGTAGACTGGGAAGAATTTGACCTTACCTTATTCAGCAGCTTTCCAGATGCGACCGTACAGGTGAAGAACTTCACGGTAATTAACCGGGAACCTTTTGCAGGAGATACGCTGGCGGCGGGCGAGTTGCTCGAGCTCGAAATGGGAGTAAAGCAATTGTTCAAAACCTCTACAGACAAACCTATAGCGGTTGATGCCATTGCGATTGATCGCGCTTTTGTAAATATTAAAGTAGACAGTCTGGGCAATGCAAATTATGATATTGCTAAGGAAAACCCCAACGCCGTTAATGATACTCTCACAGACCAATCTGGGAGTTTTGTTTTTGAAGTGCAGGAATATGCGATCACTAATTCTCGTGTAAATTACCTTGATGAAAGCACTAAAACCTATTTGCGTTTAAGTGAAGTGAATCATGAGGGAAGTGGAGATTTTTCGGCAGATGTATCTAATCTGAATACCTCGACTACTGCTCTGGCATCTTTTGATTTTGATGGAATAAATTACCTGAATCAAAACAAAATTGCTCTTGATGCGGTGATTGAGATGAACCTGCCTCTACAGCGCTATACTTTTAAAGAAAATGAAGCTTTGATTAACCAGCTTCCTCTTGTTTTTGAAGGATTTGTTCAGGTAAATGAAGACAACAATGAACTCGATCTTTCCTTTAAAACGCCATCAAGTGATTTTAAAAATTTCTTACAGGTCATTCCTGAAGTCTACGCGAAAAATCTGGAAGGGGTGACAACTACCGGAGATTTTATTGTAAATGGTCGTATTAATGGAATTGTTGACGAGGAGCATATCCCAATGTTGAATATTGAAATTCAATCAAATAACGCATCCTTTAAATACCCCAATCTCCCTAAAACCGTGCAGGATATCATTATTGATGCACGTATTGTCAATGAAACCGGGAATGTAGATGACACGTATTTAGGTTTAAATAATCTGAATTTTAGAATAGATCAGGATGTGTTTAATGCTAAAGGAACCATCAGGCGACTCACGACTAATCCTCTTATTGATTTGGCTTTAAAAGGAAGGCTCAATCTGGCAAATTTAGAACAGGCCTATCCGTTAGAGTTGGAGCAGGATATAAATGGGATGCTTAACGTAGATATGACCACTGTATTTGATATGGAAAGTGTAAACAAAGAGCAGTATCAAAATATCAAAAGCAGCGGTACAGCAAGCCTGAAAGATTTTAAATATGTTTCTCCAGAATTGCCCAATGCGCTTAATGTAGCGGCAGTGAATCTGAGTTTTAATCCGGGGACTATTAGTCTTGAAAACCTACAGGCCCAGACGGGAAAGACCGATTTAAATGCTAAAGGTAGTCTTGAAAATTTCATTCCGTTTTTACTTTCAAAACAAAAATTAAAAGGGCGGTTTACCGTAAATTCAAACACGGTAGATCTGGCGGATTTTAGCGTGGTAGAAGAGCCTACAGCATCTACGGCTGAGAAAACTTCGTCAGCGACCGCTACGCCAGAAACGGCAATAAAGATACCTTCTTTCCTGGATGCAAGTATTGATTTTACAGCCGGAACAATTATCTATGACAACATCAATTTAAAAAATGTAAAAGGAAATTTATCTGTCGTAGATGAGACCGCAAGGCTCAATAATATACAATCTGATCTCTTTGGCGGAAGAATTGCACTTAGCGGAAACGTAAGTACAAAGACAGCGACTCCGACTTTTGGCATGGATTTAAATCTGAATAATGTAAATATCAGTGAGTCTTTTGAAGGCCTGGAGATGTTTCAGCAGTTGGCACCCATTGCGCGAGCTTTGCAGGGCGCTTTAAATACAAATCTTACGCTAAATGGTAATCTTAATAATGACCTGACTCCTGTGTTGTCTAGTCTCGCGGGTAATGCTTTGGCTCAGTTGCTTACTGTTGAAGTAGATCCTGAAAAAATGAAGTTACTTCAATTGCTTGATACCAATCTTGAATTTATTAACCTGGACAAACTGGATCTGAGCAATCTTAAAACACAATTTAGTTTTCAGGATGGTCTGGTTACCGTTAAACCTTTTGATTTCAATATAAAAGGAATTAACGTTGGCGTGAGTGGTACACATAGCCTTGAAAATACAATGAATTATACCTTAAATCTGGATGTACCCGGGACCTATTTAGGATCCAAATTGGGAGGAGCTTTGTCAGGTTTAAGTAATCAAAATCTGGAGCAATATACCGTAGACCTTCCTATTAAATTGACAGGGAGCTTTACAAATCCAAAGGTGGGTATTAATACGCAACAGGCAGTTTCAAGCCTTACTCAGCAGATTATTGCAACTCAGAAAGAAAAATTAGGCCGGCAGGGAGAAGATAAAATTAAAGATGTTTTAGGCGGAATTTTAGGCGGAGGTGCAAAACCTAAAGATTCTACTCAAACCGGAACGCCTCAGACAAAAAGAGATAGTGTTATTCAAAACACGGCTTCAAAAGCAGTAAAAGATGTACTGGGAGGTTTGTTTGGCAAGAAGAAAACAGCCCAGGATACTACAAAGTCTAATAATTAAGTAGGCTCGCAACTTTATTAAAATAAAGTCCCCTCATATCATTCAAAAGATTTGAGGGGATTTTATTTTTAGTAACTGATTACGATAAATTCAGATCGCCTGTTGAGCTGATGTTGTTCTTCGGTACAATCTACCCCATTAGCGCATTCATTCTGAAGCTGCGTTTCACCGAAGCCCTGCCCGCTAATTCGTGAAGGATCAATTCCTCTGCTTACAATATAATTAGCAGTGGCTTTAGCGCGCTTATCTGATAATGTGAGGTTGTAAGCATCTCCACCACGACTGTCAGTATGTGCCCGTACTTCTACTACAAGAGTAGGGTTTGATTCCATCACTGCAAGTACTTTTACCAGCTCTAATGCTGCGTCAGGTCTAATGTTAAAGCGGTCAAAATCGAAATAAATTGGGTTGAGCTTCAGTAATTTGGCTAAATCATCGCCCGGATTGATACGGGTAATTCTTGGTTCCAGATTAAGATCAACAGTTTTAGTCTTATTTTCAATCAATGTCGTGACGAGCTCTTCTGCAGAATAATACTCGGGTTCTTCAGCTCTGATTAAAATTTCAGTATTACACAGTGGGTTGAGTTCATATTTGCCGTTCTTATCAACATCTGTTGTTTGCAGAACATTACCATCCAGATCAAGAGCACTTACGGTAGCGGTAGCAATAGGTAATAGCGTTTGAGCATCACGTATGGTACCTACAATGCGTGTACGGCATTCCGGGATTGCCTTAATCGTACGGGTGAATCTAAAAATATCATCACCTCCCATCCCAAAATACCGGTTGGTAGAGAAGTATCCCACATTACTAAACTCATCTACAATAAAAGCAAAATCATCCTGAGGGCTATTAATGGGTTTACCTAAATTAATGATATAGGCAATGTCTCCGTTTTTACGGGTTGCCGCCACGTAAATGTCTAACCCTCCAAGGCCTGGTCTACCATCAGAAGAAAAATAGAGATTTCCCTTTTTACTGATGTAAGGGAAATTTTCGCGTCCTTCCGTATTAATTTTTGGCCCTAGATTACGAGGTTCACTATACTCATCGTCGCCTAAAATGTCAACTACCCATAGATCAGAAAAGCCGGTCGTGCCTGGCATGTCTGAGGCAAAATAAAGCTTTTTATTGTCAGGGCTTAAAGCAGGGTGCGATACCGAGTACTCATCGCTGTTAAACGGGAGTTCTTTGGGATCAGACCAGCTGTCACCGCGCTTTTCAGACTTGTAGATTTTTAGTCTTATGGTTCCGTTTTTATCAGTGCGCTTAACACCTTGAGCAAAATTATTACGGGTAAAATAGATGGTTCTTCCGTCGCTTGTAAACGAAGGAGAAGACTCGTGATACCTGGTGTTAAGTCTCTCCGCAAATTTTTCTACAGTGCCCAGTTCCCCCGTTTCCCGGTCTAAAGGAGCCTGATAGAAATCCAGAAATGGCTCGTTATTCCATTTATGTAAATACTTTTTGGTTGTTCCGGTGTCTCGGGAAGAAGCAAAAATGAGCTTATTTTCATAAAACATAGGTCCAAAATCCGAATACCGGGAATTGGTTCTGCGTAAATTTTCAACCTCATAGTCACTATCTGAATAGCTGATGTCCTCCAGATAATCAGGCTCTTCTTCAAAAAGTTCAGCACGGGTGTCACCACCTTTTGCTCTTCTGAAGGCTTCCATAATCTCATCAGACTTGTTATAGTTCTGAAGCGCTTTTAAGGCCTGTGCATAACGAAATAGGTGTTCGGGAGTGACGGCCTCAGGAAAACGATCTACCAGTTTCTCATACCATTGCGCGCTTTCCTCATATTTAGCGTTAAAGTAGTATGAGTCACCTAATTTTTGAAAAAGCTCGGGAGACTCATAGCCTTCACCGGCAAGGCGCAGATAGATTTTCTGAGCATCTATGAAAGCGTAGCTTTCAAATTTTTTATCAGCTTTACTTAATTCTTTCTCTTGAGCATTAATTTTAAATAAGCCGCTGAATACGAATAAAGTAAGAAGCAGTATTTTGAAGTTGACCTGCATGACTATATGAATAGGTTCAATTTTTAGATTTAGGGGATGCAAATATTACGAAAATAATATTTATAACGCTTTTTTACACGTAAAAATCACCTGATTTTAACGGGGATTTTCCCTGTTTATCATTGTTTTAGCTGTTGATATAACCTTCTTGAAGTAATAACTGTATCATTTCTTACATTTGGGTCTCATATTTAAAACAGCAAGATTTGAAACTTTTCGAGATACTAAAATCACGTCGTTCTATTTTCCCCAATCAATTTACGAGCCAGAATCTGAGTAAGGATCAGATTTTACAATTGCTGGAAGCGGCAAACTGGGCTCCAAGTCACCGTAAAACCAATCCGTGGCGATTCAAGATTTTTAAGGGTGAATCATTAGCTTTACTAGCTGATAAAATCACTGCGGCCTATACGCGTACCACCCCTGAAAAGAATTTTTCGGCATTTAAACTGAAAAAAAGTGTTGAAAAAGTGATGAGTAGTGGTGCTGTAGTTGCTATTTGTATGCAGCGTGATCTCAAGGAGCGTGTGCCAGAATGGGAAGAAATTGCGGCTACCGCTATGGCTGTACAAAACATGTGGTTGATGACCGGTCAAATGGGATTGGGTGGTTACTGGAGTTCGCCGGGTTATATAAGCGATATGCAGGAAGAATTGCAGCTTGCGGAAGGTGAGCGCTGTCTGGGTTTTTTCTATCTAGGTCCTTATCAGGATGAAGTCCCTCAGGGAGACCGGGAACCCATTGAAGATAAAATCACCTGGTTTTAAGAAGAGGGAGTTTTATTTTTTAAAAAAGACCTCACCGTTTTTCATTATGAAGCTCACATCAGTCAGTGTACTGATATCATCAAGGGGATCGCTGTCTACTGCAATAATATCTGCTTTGAAGCCTGTAGCAATCTGACCCAAATCCTGTTCTGCCTTTAAAATTTGAGCGCTGATCAGTGTTGCGCTTTTAATGGCTTCTAGCGGCGACATTCCGGCTTCAACCATATAAACAAATTCTTTTGCATTTTCTCCGTGAGGAAACACACCCGCATCCGTACCAAAGGCAATAGGAACTCCTTTGTTGTAAGCCATCGCAAAAGTTTTTTGAAGCTGTGGCCCTATTTCAAGAGCTTTAGGTACAATTACTTCCGGGTAATAGCCTTTTATAAGTGCTTTGTCTGCAACGTACTTGCCTGCACTTAACGTTGGTATATAATATGTATCATATTTGATCATCAGGTCAGCTGTTTCTTCACTCATTAGCGTCCCGTGTTCAATGGTTTTGACTCCGGCTTTGATGGCGCGCTGCATCCCTTCATCTCCATGTGCGTGCGCAGCAACCTGAAGATCGTAATCTTTGCCTATTTTTACTATGGCTTCAATTTCTTCTGTGGTAAACTGAGGGTTCTGACCATTTTTAGCTACACTGAGCACCCCGCCGGTAGCAGTAATTTTAATCCAGTCCGCTCCATTTTTATAGCGTTGGCGTACGGCCTTTCGGGCATCATCTACATTGTTAATAACCCCTTCCTTGGGGCCTGGGTCATTCATCAATTCTTTTTTATAGCCGTTTGTAGGATCTGCGTGACCACCTGTGGTTCCTATAGCTTTTTCAGCCGTAAAAATACGCGGACCAATCAATTTACCAGTATTAATCGCGTTGCGCAGGGAGACATTAATACCGCTGCCTCCCAAATCTCTTACGGTTGTGAAACCAGCCATTAGGGTCTTTTGAGCATACAGCTGCGCATTGTAGGCTATATCTGCATCATTAAGCGTGAAGGTTTCCAGATATTTTGTTGGGCTCGTCTCACTCTCGAGATGCACATGCATATCAATAAAACCGGGTAAAAGAATTTTATCCTGAAGATTGATGATAGTACCCTTACCTAATTGATAACCGTCAAGTATTTCCGCAATGGTATCTGCTTTTACCACAATTGTTTTTTCACTGAGCATTTTGCCAGACTTTACATCCAGAATTTTACCGGCCTGTATATAGGTAGTCTGTGCCAGTGCATTAAAACCACAAAGAGCGAGGGATATAAAAACAAGAGTGTTGCGCATAATTTCAGGTTTTAAACATTGATGTATTCAAGTATGCTGTCGCAGATGTAATCAATCTGCTCGTCATCCAGTTCAGTATGCATAGGTAATGAGATAACCTCTTTAGCTAACTGATTGGTTACGCTAAAATCGGCTTCGTTATAACGCGAATCGGTGTATGCTTTTTGTCTGTGTAATGGAATGGGGTAGTAGACACCGCAAGGGATGTCTTTTGAGTTTAAGTGTTTTACGAGTCCGTCGCGATCGCAATCCTTCAGTCTTAGTGTGTATTGATGAAAAACATGGCAATCACAAACATCACATATAAGCGGAGTGGTTATTTTGACGTGATCTTTTAGTCTTTCAGTATACTTACGAGCCGCTTCTCTACGCTTTGAATTGTAGGTGTCGAGATGGGGTAATTTTGCCCGTAAAACTGCAGCCTGAATAGAATCTAAACGTGAGTTGACGCCCACCACATCATGATGATAACGCTCGTACATCCCGTGATTTACGATACCTCTAAGCGTATGAGCCAGATCATCGTCGTTAGTAAATATCGCACCGCCATCACCGTAACATCCCAGGTTCTTTGAGGGGAAAAATGAGGTGCTGCCTACGTGACCAATAGTTCCTGTTTTGACTTTTGAGCCATCTCGGCGGGTGTAGTTGGCGCCAATACCCTGGGCGTTATCTTCAATTACAAAAAGATTATGCTCATTGGCAATTTCCATAATGGCATCCATATCGGCAACCTGACCAAAAAGATGTACCGGCACAATAGCTTTTGTTTTGGGGGTAATAGCTTTTTTGATAGCTTCAACATCAATGTTGAAACCATAAGGGTTTACATCAACCAGAACCGGTGTAAGCTGCAAAAGGGCAATAACCTCTACCGTTGCCGCAAAAGTAAAGTCGGCCGTAATGACCTCGTCGCCGGGTTTAAGCCCCAGACCCATCATCGCAATCTGCAGGGCATCGGTGCCATTGGCACAGGGAATGACGTGTTTTACATTTAAATAATCTTCAAGTTCTTTTTGAAAACCGTGTACCTCGGGGCCATTTATAAATGCGGTAGTGTCAATAACTTCTTGAATAGAGCGGTTTATCTGCTCTTTTATAGGTTCGTACTGACCTTTAAGGTCAACCATTTGAATTTTTTTCATCTAGTAAAAAATTTTGCCATCCCTTTTGAAATCAAATGTTGACTTGGGCTGGACTTTATCAATAATTTAGAGGCCTTTTGGGGGCTGGTATTCGTTTATGTGGTGCCGAAAAAATAGTAATCAGAATAGCAATTGCGCCTGCAAATAAGAATATCTTCGGTATACGAAAGTACGAAATCTGCACCCTATACCCAATGTCTTTTTTTGTGGAAAAGGCTACTTTTACGCCTGTATGCGACAGCTCTATTCTTTTTTAATACAGCTCTTTGAATGGCTTTTGCCTGTTTTAGGGTTATTTAGTGCTAAGCTGAAGGGATTCAGGCGGGTGCGTCAGGGTGTTTTTTCTAAACTAAAGTCAACTATTGATTCCGGGGATCAGGTAATATGGATTCACGCCGCGTCCCTTGGCGAATATGAACAGGTGGTGCCGGTACTTGAAAATCTGCGTGAAGACTATGCTGCTGCTAAAATTGTCCTCACTTTTTTCTCACCATCCGGATATACCGTTCGTAAAGATACCCCTTTGGCAGATGTTGTAACCTACCTGCCTCTAGATACTGCAAGGAATGCCCGGCAATTTATAAAGTTACTCAATCCAACGCTTGCGCTTTTTGTGAAGTATGAATTTTGGCCTAATTATTTAAACGAATTAAAAAAGACGTCTGTGCATACGCTGTTGATTTCGGGAGTTTTTAGAGAGAACCAGCCTTTTTTTAAGTGGTACGGCAGCTGGATGAAGCAGGAACTAGAAGCTTTTAATTATTTCTTCCTTCAAAATGAAGCGTCTCTTAGTGTATTAACTAAATTGGGATATGCCAATGCAGCAGTGAGTGGGGATACGCGTTTTGACCGGGTTTCTCGGCAACGTTCTTACGACAACAGCCTCGATTTTATAAAAGAATTTAAACAGGATCAATTGCTTTTGGTCTGCGGAAGTACCTGGCCGGAAGATGAAAACCTCCTGATTGATTTTATAAATAAGAGCACTATAAAAGTTGTGGTTGCTCCGCATAAAATTGATGCTGAACAAATTGCCCGGTTTATGAAGCGGCTAAAACGCAAAAGCATCACATATACTGACTACGATCTAAAAGATTTAAGTCGTGCCGAAATTCTGGTTTTAAATCACGTAGGGCTGCTTAGCAAAGTTTACGCGTATGCCGATGTAGCTTACGTGGGAGGAGCAGCAGGGAATACGGGGCTTCATAATATTTTAGAGCCGGCAACTTTTGGGATTCCTATCCTTACCGGTATACATATCAAAAAGTTTCAGGAAGCTCAGGATTTGCAAAAATTGGCCGGACTTTTTACAGTTTCAACACCAAAAGAGGCTTCACAATTGTTAAATAAACTAGTTGCAGAGGCAGATTTCAGACATCAAACCGGAATGATTGCCGGGCATTTTATCTCGAGCCAAACGGGAGCAACGCAGGCCATTAGGAATTATCTCAAATCTCAAACACTTACAGCCTGATTCAGATAATTGCGAAAGGGTAACATTTCTTTGTAAACATCAACTACCAGTTCTTCAAAGTCGTCGCTGGTTACTATTTTCTGAGTAAGATCATATTGAACGGCAAAAGATTTCATACGTAACAACTCGATATACTTATGGTCCTGGGAGAAGCCTTTGGGTGCTGTTTTCAAGCTGTCACCATCATCTATTAAATTACCAAATTTGGCTTTGAAGCTTTTTTTGTTCAGTATTTTAATAAACTCTTCGCCATTGTAATCAACTGCTTGTCTTATACTATGTAGCAAGTCATTCTTAGGCTTATAAAAGCCACCTGCTATAAAACTTTCTGAAGTGCCCAGGTGAATGTAAAAGTCTCCATGATTGGGAGCCCCATCAAGACCGGCTCCAAAATGATCTTTATATATGGGCTTATTTGGATGGTAGAGCAGGTTATTGTTGATGCGGTTAATGGCTTTTTTGCCCGTGGTGGGATGGTAATCAGTATCGACTTCTGCTAGCCTCATATCCATCTTGTTTAACCAGTCGATGTAAAAATCACGTACTTCGTGGTATTCGCTACGGTGTTCATCCATCCACTCTTTGGCATTGTTTTTCTGCAAATCCCGTAGAAAATCATACAATTTATAAAAGCTCATTTTTACTTTAAAATTAGTTTGAATACCTCTGGGAGCAGTTTAAAACACAGGTATTTAACGCATTATTAAGCTAGTTTTGGCAATCATTTATAATTAGGACAGATCAACAAAAGTAAAATCCTTCTACTTTTGGCTATTGAATTAAACCTAATTAATTATGAAAAAAGCAATTTTATTTCTGACTTTAAGCATTTCTACTTTTGTAACTTTTTCATGTAGGGAAGCTGAAGACAAAGAAAAAGAGACTGTTATAGTAAGAGAAGTTGAAGTTGAAAAACCTGAAGTAGAACGTGAAGGTATTCTGGAGCGCACTGCTAAGAAGGTAGATCAGGAAGTCAATAAAGAAATTGACCAGGAAATCGATAACATCGGAGACGATAACAAATAGAAAAATTATGAAACCTTATAGCTATTTAGCCATAGTGCTTCTTGCATTAACCTTGTCAGTAACTTCTTGTCGCGAAAAAAGTGAAAAGGAAAAGCTGATTGACGAAATGAAAGAAGATGGCGCAACAATTAAAGAAAAATCTGACGACGGCGATTATAAACTTAAAATGGAGACTGACGATAAGGAAGTCAAAATAAAGGAAGACGCTGACGGCGAAACCAAGATTAAAGTAGACAATTAAATTGAAATCACTTTAAGTAAGAACCACCGGAACTCCGGTGGTTTTTTTATTGGCATTATCAAAAGGAATGATATCCTGAAGTTTTTACCTTTAAATTAAATTTCCGGAATGAAAGCCAAACCTGACTTAGGTAGCTTATTGAAGATTGCGCATCTGATTTTTTAGTTCTTCCATCCCTTGTTGCAATTCACGTAACAGACTGCTTTCTGAAGGGGCGTCAAGATTAAAAGTAAGCTTACTATTAACTTGCCACAATTCCTGAATGTCACTCACCTGTACTTCATAAGGTACATATTCCTGATTTATTGAAATAAGAAGCACTTTAGAAGGGTCTGGCAGTTTCTGAAGCTTTTTAACCACGACTGCATCTGGCATAACTACAACGTAAACTTTATTTGAAGTCACCTCATTCATACTGGCAACGGCTTTACCAAGTACCCAGTCATCAGGCATAAAATTAGGCAACATACTGTCGCCTTCTACCTGAAAACCGCGATAGGTTGCATTGCGGTACTGGGGTAGCGGCAAATCAAAAGCCGGTAATTGCTGATACCATTCAACATCCTGAACGTTTTGAGGATAACCTGCAGCAGCCTTTTGATTAACCATCACAAGATTTTCCTGATCTGCAGAATCTACCGTTACAACTTTAGGACTTACATCTCCTTTACCTGCGTGCAATAGCTTTTGATTGCTATAACCGAATAGCCACAACGGATTTATATTATAGAGGCGTAACAATTCGGTTACTACCTGACCAGAAAGTTTTGTTCTTCCACGCTCAATGTCTGCCGTAGAATTTTTGATCCCTAAAGCTTCAGCAAACTCGGTTTGCGTAAGATTTTGTTCTTCCCGTATTTGCTTGAATCGGCGAATATCGCCCGTTACATCGTTGATTCCCATATCGTAAAAATAGTATTAATCGGAATAAATCCTAATTAAAGTTAGGAAAAAATCCGTAATATGGAAAAATTCTTTATTTTCGTAAATAATCCAAGACAAATTTAAAGTAATATCCAGTAATCAATATTGAGGTTGAAACGAAAATTCTGAAGTGTTGGATAAAAATTTAAGCTATGAATTTTGAGCGCATTCGCGAAAAGCTGAACATACTTGCTGACGCAGCTAAATACGATGTTTCCTGCTCCAGCAGTGGGAGTAAGCGTACCAACAAAAATAAAGGATTGGGAGACAGCAGCGGAATGGGTATTTGCCATAGCTATACCGAAGATGGGCGTTGTATTTCCCTGTTAAAGATTTTACTTACTAACCACTGTATTTTTGATTGCGCCTATTGCGTAAGCCGAAAGAGTAACGATATCAAGCGCGCGGGTTTTAAAATTCAGGAAGTCGTAGACCTCACTATCAACTTTTACAGGCGAAATTATATTGAGGGCCTGTTTTTAAGTAGCGGTATCTTTTCAAGCCCAGATTATACGATGGAGCGTCTGATCGCGGTAGCCAAAAAGCTGCGTCTTGAAGAAAACTTCAATGGCTATATACACCTCAAATCAATACCGGGCTGTAATGATGAACTGATGCAGGAGGCAGGACTTTATGCTGACCGGCTTTCGATTAACATCGAGATTCCCACCGTTTCTGGACTCAAACTACTGGCGCCGGAAAAAGAGCATAAAGATTTCATCAGACCGATGGAAACCGTGAAAAACAATATCGCAATTTATAAAAGCGAAAAAAAAATACTTAGAAATACACCCGTGTATGCGCCCGCAGGGCAAAGTACGCAGATGATTGTAGGAGCAACCGGCGAGAGTGATAAAGATATTATGTACAGTGCTGTACATTATTACAGCACCTATAAAATGAAACGGGTCTACTATTCGGGTTATGTGCCAGTACTTCAGGATTCCAGACTGCCAGCTTTAGGAACCGAGGTGCCGATGCTACGGGAAAACCGCTTGTATCAGACCGATTGGTTATTGCGCTTTTACGGCTTTGATGTCCGCGAACTTTTAAATAAAGACCATCCCAATCTGGACATTGATATTGATCCCAAATTAAGCTGGGCATTGCGTAATCTGCATCATTTTCCGGTTGACGTAAATAAGGCAGATAAACGGATGCTCGCTCGTATTCCGGGATTAGGAATGAAATCGGTTTATAAAATTTTGAATGCACGAAAGTATCGCAAACTCAATTGGGAGCATCTAAAGGCAATAGGTATCGCGATGAATCGCGCCAAGTATTTTATGGTATGTGAATCTAAAGACTGGGAACGAAGAGATTTAGAGCCCCAGCGAATTAAAAGCATGATTTTGCAAAGCAGTCAGAGCAAATATCAAAAAATGTATAATCAGCAATTACAACTTTTCTAAACAGCTTATGACTAGACTTGTTTATGACGAGACTTTTGAGGGTTTGCTCACGGCACTATTTCAGGTGTATGATGAGCGTTTGCAACAGGTTGCTATTGTACCCGTTAGTGCATTTCAACCAGACTTTTTTGCAGAAGATATTAAGGTGTTTACCGATGCCTCTAAAGCAGATCGTGTGTGGCAGGGTTTAAAACCTTTTAGTCATCTTCAACAATTGATTTACAGATCATATTTGAGAGAGGCATCAGGGGCTGAGAATAAAATTCTTGAGGCGGTTCGTTATGTTTTAAAAACTAAAAATGAAAAGGATTACGGTCACCCTGCAGTATTACAATTAGCAGACTGGACAAAAGAAGTAGGGCGAGAGAAGCATCGAATGGAAGCCTTCGTGCGATTTAAACGCGCTAAAGACAATACTTATCTGGCTGTAATAGAGCCCGACTTTAATGTTTTACCGCTCATCGCTAAACATTTTAAAAACAGATATGCTGATCAGGTTTTTATGATCTATGACCTAAAACGCGATTATGGGATTTATTATGACCTGAAGAAAGTTGATTTTGTAAATCTTGAAGCCGTTAATCTTAAGAATCTCAATGCTATTACCCACGAGGAAGAAATTTTCTATGATCAAATGTGGCAGGACTATTTTAAAAGTACGGGTATCAAAAGCCGGATAAATAAAAAGTTGCACTTAAGACACGTGCCGCGGCGTTATTGGAAATACTTAAATGAAAAAAATCCGCATTAAGGATATTTGAGTATTTTTAGATTAAACAATAAACCAGTATTATGAAACGTATTTTTTTAAGTCTAGCGATGCTTGCAATCGTAGCCACGACCTATTCGTGCAGAGAAACTACACAAGAAAAAACCGAAGATGCAGTAGAAGCAATAGGTGAAGATGTTGAGAACGCAGCTGAAGAAACCGGAGAGGCTGTTAAGAAAGGAGCTGATGAACTCAACGATGAAATTCAGGGAAATGATGATATGTAACTAATATAGTTTGACCTTATAGAGACTATTCCAGTTCAAAAAAAGCATCTTAAAATTTACATTTAGGATGCTTTTTTGTTTGGTAAAGTAAACGGAATTTCAAAAAATTAAAATTCAAAGCACTTATAGCCATTAATTTATAGGATCTGTTGCGGAATTTTTATCAAAAATACAAATCGAGGAAAAATTTAATAAAATTTAAGAATAAGCCTTATTTTATTATATACATTTGACACCAATTAACGCTAATTAAATTAATACGATTATGAAAAAATTTATGTTTAGTGCTTTCGCACTTTTACTAATGGTTTCTGTTTCTGCTTGTCGCGAAACAACTGAAGAAAAAGCTGAAGATACAATGGAAAGTGCTGCTGATGACATGGGTGATGCTATGGATGATGCAGGTGACGCTATTGAAGACGCTGCTAACGATACTGAGGCTGCTGTAGAAGAAGGTGCTCAGGAAGTAGAAGACGAAGTTGAAGGAAACGACGACAACATGTAATCTCTTACGAGAAATATAGAAAAAGCCCGGTTTTGCCGGGCTTTTTTATTTTCGTATTGTACGTAATTGTCCAAATCTAAACAGAAGCACTGCTGGTATCGGCCTGGCGATCTACTTTTTTAACCAGTCCCTGTAAAACCTTACCGGGACCAACCTCTATAAATTCGGTTGCACCGTCTTTTAGCATATTTTGAACGCTTTGAGTCCATTTTACCGGTGCGGTCAATTGAAATAAAAGATTCTTCTTAATTTCTGCGGGATCTGTAACGGCAGTAGTACTCACATTTTGATAAATAGGGCAACTGGGCTCGCTAAAAGTAGTTTTCTCGATCGCGGCGGCAAGTTCTTCTCGTGCAGGCTCCATCAGAGGCGAGTGAAAAGCACCGCCAACTGGTAGCAGTAATGCCCGTTTGGCACCACGTTCTTTTAGTCGGTCACATGCTTCTTCTACGGCTTTAATTTCCCCGGAAATAATAAGCTGCCCCGGACAATTGTAGTTTGCTGCTACGACAACGCCATCTACATCTGCACAAACAGCTTCTACCAGTTCATCTTCAAGGCCTAAAATGGCAGCCATGGTAGATGGAGTGTTATCACAGGCTTTTTGCATTGCCTGAGCGCGCTGCGCTACAAGACGTAAACCATCTTCAAAACCTAAAACCCCATTGGCAACGAGTGCCGAAATTTCACCAAGCGAATGTCCTGCAACCATTTGAGGTTGGGCCTGATCACCTAACGCTTTAAAAAGTGCCACGGAATGTAAAAATATTGCTGGCTGGGTGACTTTTGTTTCTTTGAGTTCGTCGGCTGAGCCTTCAAACATGATTTTTGTAAGGTCAAAACCCAAAATTTCATTAGCTTTTTCAAACAATTCACGAGCTGTTGCTGATGCTTCATAAACATCCTTACCCATTCCTGTAAATTGTGCTCCCTGTCCCGGGAAGATATATGCTTTCATAATTAGTGTGTTTCTTGAATTTGCAAAAGTACGTATACCTTAAAGGAATTTGAAATTTAAAAGTTTCTTACATTTAAATGCTAAGAAATGAAGTTTATGAAATTTGTTCTCTTAATTGGCTTTATGGTTCTTCCATTTACTGTACTCGTAGCACAAACTGAAAGGCCTGATGAAATTATTCTGGAAACCTCAGATTCTAAAGACACCTGGAATGACTTTTCAAAAAAGACAGCGCTTAAAGAGTTAAAAATGCACGTAGAATATGCGCTAACACGTCGTGATGCAGATCATTATGTCTTTGTAGTTGATGGCCAGCATTTACCACTGGTTACATTTAATGATTATAAAAAGAGTATTTTAGAACAGGCTAAAACCATTCATTTCGTTAAATCTATAGACAGTATTATGGGCTATCCCTCTCCTGGAAAGCGCACTTTAGTTTTAATTACCACCGAAGACTAGAAGTCTAGACTTTTAAAGAACCAGTCTCTCCTAAGTCGGTTTCTTCACCGGTTACTGCCCCGTATGCGATTTTAAGAAGGCTTACAAGTTTGTTTGATTTGGCATCCCAGTACTGAGCACTTGCAGGTCTAAACTGGATGGCCGTTAAATTAGGATCATCTTTGCCTTCAAACCAGGCATCGTCACTTTTACCATATAATTCGTCTAAAACGGTACGATCCCGGGTAATGCTAGCTTCACCGTAAACACTTAAAAATTCAAAATCGCCGGGTTTTGAATAAAATAGCTGGACTTTCGAGTCTTTCTGGATATTTGCGTTGTGATCGCTGTTTGCGTTGCTTAAAAACCAAATAGTCCCGTTGTCATCTACTCTTTTTGTGGACATCGGTATTGCATCAATGGGTTGGTTTGAAAGGTCTGTTGCCATAAATGCAAAGTCAATGGCGGTTGCTAATTCTTTAAGCTTCTCTAAAGCTTCGGTGCTAACTAAATTTTTGGTGCTCATGATTTTATTTTTCTTTTAAAAGTACGCGATAGTGAGCCTTCTTATTTTTAAGGCAAAGCCAAAACTTTAAGCCTAATAATTAAAGTTTGTTAAGATTTAGAGGTATTTGCGAAGTATCGCTTTCGCGGAAGCGTAATAATGCCCACCAAAAAGATTTACATGAACAAGTATATAATAGAGTTGCCAAAGCTCAATCCGTTTTTCCCAATCTGCAGCTAGGGGGAATATACGCTCATAACTCTCAAAAACGGTATTTGAAAAGCCACCGAAAAGGCGCATAAGGGCTAAATCCATCTCCCGTGGCGCATAGCAGGTAGCGGGATCAATGAGTGCGGGTTGACCGTCTTCACTCACCATAAAATTACCAGACCATAAATCCCCGTGTATTAAGGCAGCTGCTTCGTCTGGAATAAGATTTTCAATGCGAGAATAGAAGCTATCCAAATTGTCAAACGTGTAGCCGCGTTCTTGGGCAAGCCGGAATTGAGGTTCGAGACGTTGACTAATGTAAAATGAGGCGGCATCTGGCTCTTCATCATTGTGCTGCGGTAAACTGCCTATATAGTTGTCTTTTATAAAACCAAAGGCTGATGAGGTTTGATGCATTTTAGCCAGTTTTTCCCCAAAAATTTGATCGAAATTACTTGTTTTTGGAGCACTGGCTATATATTCCAGAATAAGAAAATTTTTGTTTTCAAAATTGCCGGTGTGCAGCGTGCACGGAGTGCGAAAGGTTTTTGTTTTTGCAAGCTCATCCAGACCCAGCTTTTCAAGCTTAAACATATCTGGGTAGGCGTTGGCATCATTCGTTTTAACAACGTAGCTATTATTCCTTGTATCTAATTTATAAACATCATTGATGTCACCTCCGGTTAGTGCCGAAGTTTGGGTAATAGGACTGTCTAAATATTCCGAAAGGTGCTCCTTAAAGGTTTCGTTTAGCATAGGTGAGGTACGTAAAAGCGTAGTCATGACGCTCGTCTTTATCGTGAAATTCGCTTTCAATCAATTCCCATTTTTCAGGATCAATTTCCGGAAAAAACGCATCTGCTTCAAACCTGCCGTGTACTCGGGTAAGTTCTATATGAGTAGCCTGGTCTAATGCAAGTTTATAGATCTGACCACCGCCTATAACCCAGATTTGCTCATCATCCTGAGCTAATTTAAGACCTTCATCAAGGTTTTTAGCAACTAAAACTCCCTCAAATTTTGGCTTGTAATTTTCCTGCCTTGTTATTACGATATGGGTACGATTGGGTAAAGGTTTGTCAAAAGACTCCAGCGTTTTTCTTCCCATAATTATGTGATGATGGGAAGTAAGCTTTTTAAAGCGTTTAAAATCATCGGGCAAATGCCAGATCATCTCGTTGTCTTTACCTAGAGCATTGTTTTCTGCAGCAGCAGCAATTAATGTAGTCATTAGTGTTCAGGAATTTAATGGCCGGTCTGTTGCCGGTGAAATGCTTGAACCACTTTTGGGTAGTGGATGCTCGTTTTCAACTTTGGTCTGAAGTTTAGCAATTTTAGCTTTTTGCTTGGCAACAAGTTTATCAAGTTGCTCATTTTCCCATTTTTTATTCATAAAACTATTTAGTAAAAACACATTTAGCACGTGAATGAGAAAGAGGAAAAACCATATCAATGCGGCCCATACAAACCAATCTACAGATGCCGGTCTAAAGGCCGAGCCAAAATCTAAAAACTTATTCAATATTATGAATAGCACACAACCTGCGAGAAAGACAATAAAATGTCTAAAGAGATTTTTCTTTTGTTTTACGCGCTTTTGAGCGTATTCAATGAGTTCGCGCTGTTCCGGATCAATCTTTGAACTTTCCTGTTTTTTTGAAAACATAATTATATAGGGTAAATGTGATTGTATAGATTCTGATTTTGCAGATAAACAACAAATTTTAAAACTAAAAGCGCTTAAAATTCTTTGGCTTTCTTAGAACAGGTTAAATTTACAAGAAATACTCAGGCTATTACCTTATGAAAAACCTAAAAAAAGAATTCCCCATCACTTCCAGTTATATACATCTCAATACGGCAGGCTCCGGATTGCTTTCGGAAACCGTTTTAGATTTTAGACAAAATCATGATCTTGATTATCTGGTTTTGGGTAGTATTTTAAAAGATGAACAAGGGGCTTTTATTGATGAGGTACGTGAAGATGTTGCCCGTTTTTTTTACCATACACCACAATACACCTCGCTACATCCCAGTTTTTCCATTGGTTTTAATGCTTTGCTGGAAGCATTTGATGCAAAAACGCGTTTCTTATTACTTGACGTAGATTATCCGTCAATAAACTGGGCGGTAGAGCAAAGGGGGTTTGAAGTGCATTATGCGAAGATAGATGAATGGCTTGAAGACAATATTGAACAGGAAGTGAATAAACACAAGCCCGATGTACTTTGCCTCAGCCTAATTCAGTATCTAAATGGAATTCGTATAGATTTTGATTTTTTAAAAACACTTAAGGAACAGTATCCAGACATGCTTATTGTGGCTGACGGAACGCAATACCTGGGTATTGAAGATTTTGATTTTGGCAAAAGTGGTATTGATATTCTTGGAGCCAGTGCCTACAAATGGCTGAACGCAGGTTACGGTAATGGTTTTTTTCTATTTAAACCAGAAGTAGAGAAGCGACTAAAGCCAAAAAATTTAGGTTATGGTTCAGATAAAGGAAAGTATAAGTCTGAGGATTTTAATTTAATAAGCCGAATGGAACCCGGACATCTGGACACCTTGAATTTAGGAAGTCTTCAGGCGGCACTCGGTTTGGTAAAAAAAGTAGGTTTCGATACCATTGAAGCACAAATCCAAAAATTACAAAAACTCGCTTTCGAAGCATTTGCAGAGCGCAATTTACTCGCCGATGAAGTGCTAAAACGAAAAGTTCACGGCCCTTTTTACAACATTAAAGGCGATGCAAAGACTTTTGAAAAGCTACGTAGTAACGATGTGATTTGTTCACAACGAGGTGATGGAATTCGGGTAAGTTTCCATTATTTTAATACAGAAAGTGATTTGCAAAAGCTTTTGGAGTTAATTTAGCATTATTTGTATGTTTTGCGTAGTTAATTTTTTAATGGATTAGTTTTCAATAACGATTTCGTAATTCTAAATCAAAGAAAGAACCAAAGATTGATTGAGATTTTCGGAAAAATGAGTTTAAATACCTGATTTTTTGAGTTTTATATTACTGATATCTTAAATTTGTTCTAACTAAAATGAATTTGTTATGCCAATTACGAAACAATTTTTAAAATCTAAACCTGAGTGTAAAGTTACTTTTACGGTATTGGATACCGATGCAAACGCAGTTGCTGTTGCAGGAGACTTTAATGACTGGGAAAAGACAGAACTTAAAAAACTTAAGAATGGTTCTTTTAAGGGCCAGCTCAATATACCTGTAGATGCTACTTATGAATTTCGTTATTCAGTAGACGGAGAGTGGGTTAATGAGCCGGAAGCAGACGGGTATAAGTTTAACGACTTTGCGGGAGCTGAAAACAGTCTTTTGGCGCTTTAATTTAAAGCTGAAAAAAATGAAGAAAAGCAATCAGAATCGGCGATTTTGATTGCTTTTTTAGTTTTAGATCAGATCTTTTTAAATACATAGTCTGTAAAATATTCTTCAGAATCCTGAAATTTAACGAAGACTTCTAAACCAGCTTCCTGTGCAAGCCAGTTTACAATGTGATCGTCGTATTTTTGGGATATTTCGGTATGAATACTTTCCCAGGCAGAAAAGCTGACTTCCAGATTGAGCTTATTAAGACTTACTTTCTGTTCTTTGGTACTTACTAAAAAGCTTTTCGTGGTACCGGTTTCCGGGTCATAAATAGGCCAGTGCTTAAATGAATTAAGATCAAAATCTGCATCAAGACTCGAGTTGATGCGCTTCAAAACATTTTTATTGAAAGCTTCGGTAACTCCCTGGGAGTCATTATAAGCACTTAAGATTATTGAAGGGTCTTTCTTTTGGTCAAATCCCATAAAAAGTAAATCTTTGGGATTCATACATTTTCTGATGTCTGACAGAAATTTAATCGCATTCTCATGGTTTAGATTACCAATGTTGGAGCCTAAAACCATAATGACTGTCTTTCTTTCGCTGGATCTCTTGCAAAGTTTTTCAAGGACTTCAAAATAAGTGCCTTGTTGTGTAATCATATCCAGTTTTGGAAACACTTTCTGCAAATCGTTTTCCAGACTGTCAAGAGCATTTTGACTGATATCTATAGGCTTATAAGTAAACGGCATTTCATTAGTCACCAGATGCTGGAGTAGTACCTTGGTTTTTTTACCGTCACCTGCACCCAATTCAACCAGATCAAAACCCTCCTTATCACTAAAGAGTTGAGCAATTTCAGCCGTATTTGTATCAAGAATTTCGTATTCGCAGCCGGTAAGATAGTATTCAGGCAAATTCATTATCTGTTGAAAGAGCTGGTCACCTGTTTTATCGTAAAACCATTTAGAAGAAATGTATTTGGGAAAGGCAGTCAGGCCTTCGTGAATTTCTTTTTGGAAAACAGTATCAAAATGTTGTTCCGATTTTTTAGTCTTCATATTCTTTTAGTGTTGCGCCAAACGAATCCCTGTGAATTGCCAGCGTAAATGGGGGTGAAAAAAATTGCGGTAGGTAGCACGTGTATGATTAGGTGAAGTAGCGGTAGAGCCACCTCGCAGGGTTTTTTGACTTACCATAAACTTCCCGTTGTATTCTCCTAAGGCTCCCGGCGCTTTTTCGTACCCCGGATAGGGCAGGTAGGCACTTTCCGTCCATTCCCAGCGCTGTCCCCACTTAAAATGCTCCTGAGCAACTTCCCACTCAAACTCGGTAGGTAAGCGTAAACCCCGCCACTGCGCGTAGGCATAAGCTTCATAGTAAGAGATATGAGTAACCGGAGCATCAAGCTCTAGTTTTTTATAACCGGCAAGGGTGTAACTCATGCGTTCGCCGTCTTCAATGTGCCAGTATTGTGGAGCTGTTATTTGATTTTCATTTACCCAGGCCCAACCTTCGCTATGCCAAAGCAAAGCATCTTCATACCCTCCGGCTTCTATAAATTCTAAGTACTCTGCATTGGTAACCAGTTCGCTTGAAATCTCAAATTGGTTTAGGTAGACCTTATGTCTTCCCAGTTCGTTATCGTAGCAAAAATCAGTTCCCTGATGTCCTATTTCATACACGCCTTCTTCAACCGGAATCCAATTCGCCTTTTTAGGTTTCTTTGTATTTTCTTGATATGTTTTAGAATAAGCCGGAAGCAGTGGATTGTTACCTAAAATGTATTTTATGTCAGTAAGTAGTAATTCCTGATGCTGCTTTTCGTGATGAATACCTATTTCAACCAGTTTTTCCAGTTCTACAGATAAAGCATTTGAATCACTTAGTAAATCGTTCAATTCATCAGTTACATATTTGCGATAGGCATAAATTTCGTCAACAGTAGGCCGGGAGAGATTTCCCCGATCGGTGCGTACGACGCGTGCTCCCATACTTTCGTAGTAACTGTTAAAAACAAAAGAAAACTGCTGGTTGTATTCCTGATAATCAGGTTTAAACTTTTTTAGAATAAAATCCTCAAAAAACCAGGTCGTGTGGCCTAAATGCCATTTGGGTGGGGAGACATCTTCAACAGGTTGCACCACGTAATCCTCAATTTGTAAAGGCTTACATAAGGTTTCACTATGTCTGCGGGTTTCTAATAGAAAATCAAGGAGAGCCGTCGCACTAACAATCATAAAAATGCATTATAACTTAAAGTTATTCTCTCAAAGTTACAATTTAAAAGTATTGCTGCTGATTGTAAGAAGTTAAGCCCGCGTTAAAAGGTAAAGGGCATGGAGTATTTTATTGCTCGGGGTTTGCCGCCTGCTTGTCCAGGGGTCATTTGCGGGATAGCGAGGATGTTGCGTTTGGCTTCTTCCTGTAATGCTTTTGTACCTCCTTTAACTCCCAAAATTTGAGGTTTTCCTTCTTCGTTTATTACAAAATCTACAATTACAGGCTCTTTTACGCTCCCTTTTTTGTAACCTTCAGGAAATCGAAAATTAGTAACCACGTGATTGACGAGTTGTTTCTTAAAGCAGGCTTTCTTTTCTGCTTCAGAACCGGAACAGCCTGGCCAAACTGGAGGAATTTCACGAATTGAGAGTGAATTTCCACTAACAGTAATTCCTTCCTGAGCGTAGGTGTTGCCAAAAAATGCCAGAAAGGCAATGATTAAGATTTTTCTCATGACTTGAAAATTTGGGGTTTAAATGGCGACAGCACCTTTTATATGTGGATGCGGGTCGTAGTTTTCTAAAGTAAAGTCGTCAAACGTAAAACTGAATAAGTCTTTTACTTCAGGATTTAATTTCATCGTCGGTAAATTGCGTATTTCTCGGCTCAATTGCAAATTTAATTGCTCAATATGATTGTTGTAAATGTGTGCATCTCCAAAAGTGTGAACAAAATCTCCCGGAGCATAATCACATACCTGAGCAACCATCATTGTAAAAAGTGCGTAAGAAGCGATGTTGAAAGGCACGCCTAGAAACACATCGGCACTGCGCTGATACAGCTGGCAGGAAAGGCGCGGGCGTTTATCTTCAGCATCCGGATTTCCCGGCGCTACATAAAACTGAAAAAAGGCATGACAGGGAGGTAATGCCGCTTTACCCTTAGCAACGTTCTCTGCAAAAGACTTTTTGGTGTCGGGCAACACACTGGGATTCCAGGCAGAAACCAGCATACGTCTGCTATTGGGATTGGTTTTAAGAGTTTCAACAAGTTCGGTGATCTGGTCGATTTCTTCACTATTCCAATTGCGCCATTGGTGGCCATAAACAGGGCCCAGATCGCCGTTTTCATTGGCCCATTCATTCCAGATGCGTACGCCTTTTTCCTGAAGATAGGCAATATTAGTATCTCCTTTTAAAAACCAAAGCAGCTCATAAATGATTGATTTGAGGTGTAATTTTTTTGTGGTTACCATTGGGAAACCTTCGCTTAGGTCAAAACGCATCTGGTAACCAAAAACGCTCAGAGTGCCCGTTCCGGTACGATCTCCTTTTTGAATACCCTCATCTAAAATATGTTTGACTAAATCGTGATATTGCTTCATTTTTCTTCAATTTTCAGCCTTTAAAAATACGGGATTAGTTCTTTCTTCAAGAGAATGATGGTCTTTTTTAAAAAATACTTATTAACGGAAATATAAATTTTTTTAACAGCAAAAAAAATCTGTATTTTGTCGATATGATCCTGAAGACCTTAGAATATCCGTTTGGCAAAGGCCTACTCTATGATAGGTATGTACATTTCATTTATCCTGACGATATTAAGGAAGTTACTCCCGAGTATGCACGTATGATACTAAAGGACGTTGATTCGTTTTACGGGAATCAAAAATATGTGTTTATCTCTGAGCGGGGTCTCGATACCCGTCTTGATCCAGAGATGCTTAAAGGGCTCAATTTATCTAAAATGAAAGCGCTTGCTATTGTCTCTCCAGAAGGGCCATCCCGTATGGAAGAATTGATTAAAGAGCAGGAAGTTTTTAAAGGGTCTTTTGCTTTTTTTACCAATTTTGATGCCGCTAAAGACTGGGCGCTTACCTTTCTTGATTAAAAAGCCTATCCTATAATCATTCCTGCAATTGTAGCAGAAAGTAACGAGGCAAGTGTGCCTCCTATAACTGCTTTAAGTCCAAATTCAGAAAGTGTTTTACGCTGTTTTGGAGCCAGAGATCCTATACCGCCTATTTGTATTCCGATGGAAGCAAAATTGGCAAAACCGCACAGCATATAAGTCGCCATAATTACCGATTTCTGATAGGTAAAGCTAAGTTCGTTAAGCGGATTTTTAAGTTCGGCAAGCTGAATGTAGCCAACAAATTCACTGGCAGCGAGTTTGATTCCCAGCAATTGACCCATTAGCATCACATCTTCTGATGCTACGCCAATAAGCCACATGAGCGGAGCGAAAATAGTTCCTAAAACGGCTTCTAAAGAGAACTTGGGATACGGGGTGTTTTCTGCGAGAAAACTGTTGAGCGTTGTTACTTCACCTATTTTTTCAAAACCATAATTAATCATTGCTATAAATGCAACAAATACGAGAAGCATAGCACCCACGTTGGCAGCAAGTTTTAAACCTTCGGTAGTACCGGTAGCAATGGCATCGAGAATGTTTGCACCAATTTTATCTTGCGAAACCTCAACACGGGAGTCAATAGGCTCCTGCTGTGGGTATAATAATTTAGAAATAACAATTGCGCCAGGTGCTGCCATAACCGAAGCCGCAAGTAAATGCCGCGCAAATTCCAGTCGTAATGCGTCGTCGTCGCCTCCTAAAAACCCAATGTAAGCAGCCAGCACGCCTCCGGCAACTGTTGCCATCCCGCCAATCATCACCAGGAGTATTTCAGAACGGGTCATACGCTCCAAATAGGCTTTAATCATCAAAGGTGCTTCGGTTTGCCCCAGAAAAATGTTACCAGCAACTGAGAGGCTTTCGGCACCTGAAATATTCATCAGTTTGGTAAGAACCCTGGCCATTCCTTTAACCACAACCTGTACGATTCCCAGATAGAAAAGAACAGAGGTTAAAGCTGAAAAGAAAATAATCGTAGGCAGTACCTGAAAGATAAAGATGAAGCCGTAGCTGTCAACATCCATCATTCCGCCTAAAAGAAACTCACTCCCTGCTGCGGTAAAGTCAAGAATTTTGACAAATATTTTCCCTACAAACTCAAAGGCTTTTTGAACAAAAGGCACGCGCAATACGCCAATTGCTAATAAAAGTTGTGCCAGGAGACCTACACCTACAGTCTTCCAATTAATTGCTTTTTTGTTGGTGCTTAATAAATAAGCAATGACTAAAAGACAAATCATTCCTAAAACTCCGCGCCACAAGCTTTCTAATGAGAATCCTGCGTTTGGTATTATGTCTCTTGCAGGTGCTACGGGCAGGGTTTCCTGAATGTTTTGGGCAAATGTGCTAACTGAACTAAAAAGAAAGATGAGTAATGGGAATAATTTTCGCATCAAATTTAATTGCGTTTAGAAATTTCGTCTCTGATTTTTGCGGCAGCCTCGTAGTCTTCAGCTGCAACAGCCTGCTCCAAAAGCGAATTAAGCTCGCTAAGCGAAAGTTTTTTGTAATCACTGCTGGCTGTACTTTCTTCTTCAGGGTCATCAACGACCAATTGATCTACTAAAACATCATCTTCAGGGCTGGTGTCAGCCTCTGATCCTTTCAGATAAATCCCTGCTTTTTCAAGTATGTTTTTATAGGTAAAAATTGGAGCATCAAAGCGCAATGCCAGAGAAATGGCGTCGCTGGTACGGGCATCAATAATTTCCTCAGAACTCTCTCGTTCGCAGATGATACTGCTGTAGAATACACCATCAACCAGTTTGTGAATAATCACCTGCTTGATCTGAATGTCAAAACGATCGGCAAAATTTTTGAAAAGATCGTGAGTAAGGGGTCGTGGTGGTTTGATCTCTTTTTCTAAAGCGATTGCAATAGATTGAGCTTCAAAGGCTCCTATGACTATAGGCAACTTTCGGTCACCTTCTACTTCACTTAGGATTAAGGCGTATGCACCATTTTGTGTCTGGCTGTACGATATCCCTTTTATATTTAAGCGCACTAAACTCATAGGGTGTAAAAATATAAAAAAGGCTGTTTAAAACCGGATTAACATCACAATTTAAACAGCCTTTGTAAGTTTAAGTGTTTTAAGCTAGGAATTATTTGCCTTAAATTCTTTGAGTTTTTCGTTTAAACGAGGCACCACATCAAAGGCATCTCCAACAATTCCGTAATCTGCCGCTTTAAAAAAAGGAGCTTCAGGATCTGTATTGATAACTACTTTAGTTTTTGAAGCATTAATACCTGCAAGATGTTGAATCGCTCCGGAAATACCAATTGCAATGTACAGGTTAGATGCTACAGGCTTACCCGTTTGTCCTACGTGCTCGCTGTGCGGTCTCCATCCCATATCAGATACCGGCTTAGAACAAGCGGTTGCTGCTCCTAAAATATCTGCCATTTCTTCAATCATTCCCCAGTTTTCAGGACCTTTAAGACCGCGACCACCACTTACTACAATTTCTGCATCGGCAATGGTAACCTTGTCTTTAGCCTTGTCAACAGATTTTACTTCAATATTGAAATGCTTATCGTCAAGATTGGTTTCAAAAGCTTCCTCAGATGCATCTTTCTGAGCTTCTTTTAAACCAAAACTATTTTTAGAAAGACCTACAATTTTCACATCGGTTTTGATTTCGGTGTGATTAAAAGCTTTATTGGTAAATGCGGTACGTTTTACTTTGAAAGGAGATTCACTCTCTGGTAGCGCCACAACATTCGAAGCGTAGCCTGCTTCAAGATCGATAGCGAGTAAAGGGGCCAAATATTTAGCATTAGCACTGCTGCTCACCACGATTACTTTTGCACTTTCATTTTTTGCCGCCTGCGTAAGTGCAGCAGCGTATGCATTGGCATTAAATTTACCCAACTTGTCATTTTTGACATGCATAACTTTATCTGCACCATAAGTTCCAAGCGAAGCAGTTTCGTCTGCATTAAAAGCTACGGCGGTTACGGTTGAGCCCATCATATCTGCGATGCCACGTGCGTAACTAACCACTTCGTAAGCGGTTTTTTTAAATTTTCCTTCTTCTGATTCTGTATATACTAAAACTGACATGTTTTTTAAATTTTTAATGATTTCGCAGTTGCGAAAAAAATACGTTTTCGGGTTGTCTATTTTAAACTTATATAGCTTTGGCTTCGTTGTGAAGTAAGTCAATAAGTTGGTCAAGATTGTCCGGATCGATAAGTTTTACATCTCCTTTAGGAGCCGGCTTTTCAAATGAAACAGCTTCGGTTTCCACTGAAGCGCCACTAGGATCTTTAACTGTAAGCGGTTTTTTACGGGCCATCATGATTCCACGCATATTCGGGATACGTAAATCACTTTCTTCAACAAGACCTTTTTGACCACCTATAACAAGAGGCAGTTTAGCAGCAACGGTCTCTTTACCACCGTCTATTTCACGGGTAGCCGTTGCAGTGTCGCCATCTACTTCAAGACTGATGCAGGTATTTACAAAGCTTGCACCGATTAGATTAGCCAACATCCCGGGAACCATACCACCATTATAGTCAATAGATTCACGCCCGGCGATAATAAGGTCGTAATTTCCTTCTTTAGCTACAGCGCTTAATTCTGTAGCAACCTGAAAACCATCAAGGGCTTCAGTATCTATACGTATGGCTGTATCTGCTCCAATTGCAAGTGCTTTACGCAAGGTTGGTTCCGTTTCAGGACCACCTACATTTACAATATCTACAGTCGCACCTTGCTTTTCTTTAAACCACATGGCACGGGTTAATCCAAATTCGTCATTAGGATTGATTACAAATTGAACTCCGTTAGTATCAAATTTGGTGTTATCGTCTGTAAAATTGATCTTTGAGGTTGTATCAGGTACGTGACTGATGCACACTAAAATTTTCATATATATTGCTTTAAAAAGTAACTATTTCGTTTTCGCTACGAAAATAAGCATTAAAATCCGAAATTTACTATGCACGCATAACAAAATTTCGTTAAAAGCAATTCCTTGCCGACGATTTAATTCCTATTTTTGCTCTCCCTGTTTAAAAAGGGGTTTTACCTCAGTATGCAGTGTAAAATAAGACGTTCTAAAGTAGGTTTCATTATCTCTTTTTAGAGCGTTTACAATAAAATCAGTTGATAAAAAGACACGTTACATCCATTTTTATTTATGAAAACAATACAATTTAGGGAAGCCGTTTGCGAGGCTATGAGCGAAGAAATGCGTCGTGATGAGGCCGTTTACCTTATGGGTGAGGAAGTGGCAGAATACAATGGTGCTTATAAAGCATCAAAGGGTATGCTTGACGAGTTTGGTGCGGACCGTGTTATAGATACACCTATTTCTGAGCTTGGTTTCGCCGGGATTGCGATAGGTAGCGCTATGAATGGTTGTCGTCCTATTGTAGAGTATATGACTTTTAACTTCTCGCTGGTAGGTATTGATCAGATTATTAATAATGCTGCAAAAATACGCCAGATGTCTGGTGGCCAATTTAATTGTCCGGTTGTTTTCAGAGGGCCTACTGCCTCTGCCGGTCAGTTGGGAGCTACGCACTCACAGGCCTTTGAAAACTGGTTTGCAAACACTCCCGGTCTTAAAGTAATTGTGCCCTCTAATCCTGCTGATGCTAAAGGATTATTGAAATCTGCTATACGTGATGACGATCCGGTTATCTTTATGGAAAGTGAGCAAATGTATGGCGATAAAGGGGAGGTGCCTGAAGGTGAATACCTAATCCCAATTGGTGTTGCTGATATCAAGCGTGAAGGTACTGATGTTACTATTGTATCTTTTGGTAAGATCATTAAAGAAGCCTACGCTGCAGCTGATGAACTTGAAAAGGATGGAATCTCCTGCGAAATAATAGATTTAAGAACCGTTAGACCACTTGATATTGATGCTGTTCTTAACTCGGTTAAGAAAACAAACCGTCTGGTAATTCTTGAAGAGGCTTGGCCTTTTGGTAACGTATCTACAGAGATTACCTATCAGGTTCAGGAAAAAGCATTTGATTACCTGGATGCTCCAATCGTAAAAATTAATACTGCAGATACTCCTGCGCCGTATTCGCCAGTCTTACTTAAAGAATGGTTGCCCAATAGCAATGATGTTGTTAAAGCTGTTAAAAAAGTACTGTACAGGTAATCTGAGACTACTATCTTTGAAGCTTCATTTGATCATTCAGATGGAGCTTTTTTTATTCCTGCTCAATTCTTAACGAAACATTATCACAAAGAGGAGTAAGGAAGACCCCAAAAGCCTACTTAGTCTTTATGAAGTATATTATTTCTATTCTGCTGTTTTTAACAGCTCCCTTTTTTCTTTTGGCACAGACTAAGGCAGGTGGACTCGTATTAGACCCGGGTGGGAATCCTATTCCTTTTGCCAATGTGGTTTTTGTAGGCTCTACTGAAGGTACAATTACTAATGAAGACGGAAGGTTTTACATTCAATCTGATGCTAACTACGATCAATTGAAAGTGTCTTTTGTGGGTTTTGAGTCTTTAGTGGTAGATCTGCCTCAAAGGGTGAATTATAATCTCGAAATCACACTAAAAGAAGAGACTGAAAGCCTAAGCGAAGTCGTTATTTATACCGGTAAACAATCTAAGAAGAACAACCCGGCGATTGATATCTTACGGAAAATCTGGGCAAACAAACGCTCTAACGGACTCAGCCAGTTCAAACAATACGAGTACGACAAGTACGAAAAGGTCGAGTTTGACCTCAATACCATTGACAGTTCACTTATAAATAGTAAGATTTTTAATAAAATGGAATTCATCTTTGACCAGATGGATACTTCTCGCATTACCGGTAAAACTTACCTGCCTATTTTTATCAATGAGCGGAGCAGTAAAGTTTATGGCAATAATGTTTTAGGTAAAGAAAAAGAAGAACTGGAAGGAAACCGTAACAGTGGTTTTAATACTAATCAAACCCTCATCGCTTTTATTCAGGAATTGTATAACGATTTTAACATTTACGACAACTACCTGAAGTTTTTTGATAAAAGTTTTGTGAGTCCGCTTTCTACAACGGGTATAGATACCTACAACTACGTGTTGGCAGACAGTGCTTTCATCAAAAACAAATGGTGTTACAACATCATTTACTATCCCAGAAGGCCGGCAGAGCTTACCTTTAAAGGAGATTTTTGGGTAAACGATACCACCTGGGCCATTAAAGAAATCAACCTTCAGGTTAATAAAAGCGCCAATATTAACTGGGTTAAGGAGATTTATATCGAGCAGGAGTTCGAAGTGCTTAATGACTCCGTTTTCCTCATTACCCGTGATTATTTTCTTTCTGATTTCGCTTTGCGAAAAAAAGAAGGCAGCCGCGGTGTTTATGGTAAACGTACCACACTTTTTGACGATTATACCTTTGACAAAAAGCACGAAGAAGACTTTTACGATGAGCGTGTCACGCAGTATGATGAGGCCGTCTATACCAAACCTGATGACTTTTGGGAAGAGAAACGTCTTGAGCCTTTAAGCAAAGATGAAAAAGGAGTATATGTGATGCTCGATTCCCTCAAAAAGGTGCCTAAGTTTCAGCGGTTTTACGATGCGGGGGCTATGCTGGTAAGTGGTTATTTTGAGTGGGATAAGGCTAATCTGGATATTGGTCCGGTCTTTTCGGTATTTGGTTTTAATGATGTAGAAGGTTTGCGTTTACGCTTGGGAGCCCGTACCTATTTTGGGCAAAATGATCCCTGGCGACTGGAAGGTTTTGGGGCTTACGGCTTCAAAGATGACAAGTTTAAGTTTGGAATTTCAGGTAAAGTCCTGCTCGATGCTAAATCCCGATTGATAGTAAGTGGAGGGTATCGCCAGGATGTGGAGCAAATTGCGGCCAGTCTCACGACGTCTACTGATGTTCTGGGTAGAAATCTTGCTTCATCGTCTTTGGTGACCGTGGGTAACAACGATCAGCTTACCAGTATCAAGTTGGCCAATTTTGCTATTGAAGCCGAATTTTTAAAAAACCTGAAAGTGCGCTATGATTTATCCTATCGTACACTTAAATCGGCATCGCCTACTTTTAACCTTGATTATTATACCGATTTGTCGCAAAGCGAAATAAAATCGCAGGTAAATCAGACTGAGATGGTGGTGAGTACCATTTTTGAGCCCGGTAAACGAACCTCTGGCTACGGGGTTGAACGTACCACGAGTAATGAGTGGTTCCCGACCATTTTTGTGGGATATACCAAAGGTGTAGAGGGCTTGTTTCAAAGTGATTTTGACTATGAAAAGGTTCAGCTTTCCTATCGTCAACCCTGGCGTATGGGTGGTTTGGGGACGTTTAGTTCGGTTATTGAAGCCGGTAAAACCTTTGGCGAAGTACCTCTGGGACTATTGAGTGTGATCCCCGGTAACCAAAACCTTTTTTCCATTTATGGGACGTTTCCGCAATTGAACTTTTACGAGTTTATCACAGACACTTATGTGACGGCACATTTGGAGCATAATTTTGGCGGAAGAATTTTTGGTCGCGTTCCTTTTTTAAGGAAATTGAATTTACGCGAAATCGTGGGAATCAAGGGAGCCTGGGGCTCGATTTCTGATGAAAACAGACTCATTAATGCTTCGGGAATTGACTACCTGGCGCCAAATGATAAACCCTATTATGAGTATAATTTTGGTGTGGGTAACATTTTAAAAGTGTTGCGAATCGATTTTAATTTTAGAGGAAATTATCTGAACCTTCCCGATGCCCGTGCTTTTGGGGTGACCGGAGCTTTAGAGTTTTCATTCTAAATCAAACAAATATTTGATTATCAGGATTTAATGATTTAGGAAGCGAAAACGATGTAATCTAAAAAAGCTTGCTCTTTTGCCCGCTTTTACTTGTTATAGGCTCAAAATTGGTCTATTTTTGCACCCCCTTTTAAATCAAAAAAGAAAATAAACCAAAAATAAAATGACAGCAGATAAAATTACCACTTTTGATGTTCTGATTGAGATTCCGAAAGGTAGCCGTAATAAGTACGAGTACGATTTTAAGCTGAAGAAAATACGTTACGATCGTATGATCTTTTCTTCAATGATGTACCCTGCAGATTATGGTTTTATCCCAAAAACACTTGCATTAGATGGAGATCCATTGGATGTTTTGGTTTTAGTAACAGAGCCTACTTTTCCAGGTTGTGTGATGGAAGTGAAGCCTATTGGTGTTTTCCATATGACCGATGAGAAAGGCCCTGACGAAAAAATTATTTGTGTGCCGGTAAGTGACCCAATTGCAAGCAGCACTACAGATTTAAGTGAATTGAATCCGCATCTTATTAAAGAGATTGAGCATTTCTTTCAGGTTTATAAAGATCTTGAAAAGAAAAAAGTAGATGTTGGAGGTTTTGGAGATGTATCTGAAGCTAAAGAAATCATCAGCCAGTGTATAGACCGTTACCGTACCAGTGACGTACCAAAAGAAGAAGTAAGTATCGATTAATTTAGATACACGTTATAAAATTATAAAGGCCGCAATTTGCGGCCTTTTTTTATTTTAAATTCTCGAAGAATTAAGCTTAAGTTTATATTTATCGCATTTTTGTTACATTAGCACTTCAATTTTAACAATCAATTAAATATTTATGGAACAAAATATCATCTACGTGCCAATTGCATTGGCTGTTTTAGGGCTTGTTTTTATGTTTATTAAAATGGCCTGGGTCAAAAAACAGGCCGCCGGAAATGAACGTATGCAAAGCATATCAAAAAGTATTAAAGAAGGCGCTTTGGCTTTCCTGGCAGCAGAATATCGCTTATTACTCATTTTTGTAGTTATTGCTTCCGCCCTGTTATTTGGTATTTCATATGTGGTTGATACGACCAGCTGGATGATTGTACCGGCTTTTATTATAGGAGCTTTCTTTTCGGCACTTGCCGGAAACATAGGGATGCGTATTGCTACAGATGCTAACGCACGTACTGCGGAAGCTGCAAAAACCAGCCTGCCACAAGCCCTTAAAGTAAGTTTTGGAGGGGGTACCGTAATGGGACTAGGTGTTGCAGGTCTGGCGGTTTTAGGTTTGAGCCTGATATTTTTATTCCTGATGGGAAGTTTTCTTACCGAAGGTGGAAACTTCTATAATGAGATGACCATTGTTCTGGAGACTCTTGCCGGGTTCTCTTTAGGAGCAGAGTCTATTGCGCTTTTTGCCCGTGTGGGTGGTGGTATTTATACCAAAGCAGCAGACGTAGGTGCTGACCTTGTAGGTAAAGTAGAAGCAGGTATTCCAGAAGATGATCCACGTAACCCGGCTACAATTGCCGATAACGTTGGAGATAACGTAGGGGATGTTGCCGGTATGGGAGCAGATCTTTTTGGTAGTTATGTAGCCACAGTTCTTGCGGCAATGGTATTGGGTAATTACCTGGTGCAGGATATGTCTCAGGGCGCTCAGTTTACCGATGCATTCAACAATATGGGACCTATTTTACTTCCTATCGTGATTGCCGGAGTGGGTATTTTAGCTTCAATTGTTGGGACCTTTTTAGTAAGTATCAAGAATAATGAGGCCAAAGAATCTCAGGTTCAGAAAGCTTTAGATATGGGTAACTGGGTTGCGATCATCCTGACACTGGTAGCCAGTTATTTCCTGATCGATTGGATGCTTCCCGAAGTAATGTCAATGCAATTCTTTGGCGAAGGCTATAAAGATATTCCTTCCATTAATGTGTTCTGGTCGGCCTGTATTGGTCTGGCTGTGGGCGCATTAATTTCAGTAGTGACGGCACATTATACGAGTTTGGGTAAAGGTCCGGTTATGGATATTGTGAAAAATTCTTCAACCGGTGCCGCGACCAATATTATTGCAGGTCTTGCTGTAGGTATGAAATCGACTTTTCTTTCGGTATTGCTTTTTGCGGCTGCGATTTACGGTTCGTATGAACTGGCCGGTTTTTACGGTGTTGCCCTTGCCGCTTCGGCGATGATGGCGACTACGGCGATGCAATTGGCTATTGATGCTTTTGGTCCCATTGCAGATAACGCAGGGGGTGTAGCAGAGATGAGCGAACTCGAAGATCATGTACGCGAGCGTACCGATATTTTGGATTCTGTAGGAAATACAACAGCAGCAGTTGGTAAAGGATTTGCGATTGCTTCAGCAGCATTAACGGCGTTAGCACTTTTTGCAGCTTATGTAACCTTTACCGGAATTGATGGAATCAACATCTTTAAAGCAGATGTGCTTGCCGCCCTTTTTGTAGGGGGAATGATCCCGGTTATATTTTCGGCTTTGGCTATGCAATCGGTAGGTAAAGCAGCGATGGAAATGGTGCAGGAAGTACGCCGACAGTTTAGAGAAATCCCGGGAATTCTTGAAGGAACAGGTAAACCGGAATACGGAAAATGCGTTGCGATTTCTACTCAAGCTGCGCTTCGCGAAATGATTCTACCCGGATTAATCACCATCATCACGCCTATTCTTATGGGATTGATCTTTGGTGCAGAGCCTTTGGGAGGTTATATGGCCGGTGTTTGCGTTTCTGGTGTAATGTGGGCGATTTTCCAAAACAACGCTGGTGGTGCCTGGGATAATGCGAAAAAATCTTTTGAAGCCGGAGTTGAGATTAATGGCGAAATGACCTATAAAGGTAGTGACGCGCATAAAGCTGCTGTTACCGGTGATACGGTGGGTGACCCATTTAAAGATACTTCTGGGCCTTCAATGAATATCCTGATTAAATTGACCTGTTTGGTAGGTCTTGTGATTGCTCCTATTCTTGGCGGACATAGCGAGGATATGATGGCTACGTCAAAAGAAGAAATAAAGCTTGAAGTAAAAATGGAAGTCGGTGATGATGCTATGGCAAAGGCCGAAGTTATAAAGTCGACTACTGTAAATGGCGAAACTCAAGTTTTTGAAGAAACTATTACCGGTTCTGAAGAGCAAGTAAAAGCTAAACTCGAGCAAATTAAGTAAACAAAGAACCAAGTGATTCTTTATTCATAAGATTAATAACTAAACAAAATCCTGGACTTATGTCCGGGATTTTTTCTTTTTGATCGATTTAGTGCTGCGATTTCGTAAGTTAAAAAAGGATTAATCTTTCGTGAGTTGCGTAGGAAGTGATTACCTTATAGTATGCTTAAAGATATTCTACAACGCCTAAGATTAAAGGCTAAAGACCCCCTACAAATTCACGGTTACCAAAGTTATGGTACCGATGATCATTTATATCTTTTAGGCAGAGCTCTTGAAGATGAAGGCGTTGACCTTGAAAAAACCGGACTTGCAAGTGTATTTAATAATGCCTGGCACCAATTTAGAAGCGATGAATTACCAAATTCGAAAATTAAAATACGACTGCCTGATGATCGCGTTTTATACACCACAACAGATGCAGAGGGATATTTCAAATTAGACCAAAAAGAACCGGGTTTACGAGCACTGACCAATGAGCAGGGTTGGCTGCAGGTGGAGCTGGCTTATGATGATGAAAATCAAAAGCGCCTTATCAAAAATGATAACCGCTTTTCGGGGCAGATGCTTATACCAGCAACAACCGCAGAATATGGTGTGATAAGCGATATAGACGATACCATTTTAAAGACTGGTGTAACCTCGTTGTTGAAATGGCGGGTTATATTAAATACATTATTTACCGGGGTAGGTAAGCGCTCGCCGTTTAAAGGAGCGTCCAGTTTTTATACCAAATTACATCAGGGGAAATCTGGAGACGCTGCAAACCCCATGCTTTATGTAAGTAACAGTCCGTGGAATTTATACAAATATCTGGAAGCTTTTATCAAGCAGAATAACTTTCCAAAAGGAGCGATTTTACTTCGGGATTTTAGAACCCCTTTTGATCGTACTCCCAAACCTGAAAAGCCTCACAAGCAACACGAGATCCGTAATATTTTAAAGACCTATCCAGAGATGCAGTTTGTACTTATTGGTGATAGCGGTGAGCACGATGCCGATATTTACATTGAGATCGCTGAGGAATACCCGGAACGTATCAAAGCGATTTACCTGCGTAGCGTAAATCATGAAAAACGAGTCTTTCGCGTCCGCGGACTTTTAGAAAAATTTGAACTTACCCCGGCTTTACTGGTAAAAGACAGTCAGACTGCAGAAGAGCATGCGCGGGAAATAGGTTTGATAAATTAAACTTCCTTCACCACAAAAAATCCGTCGTTACCCTGACTTTGATAAAGAGGCATAAAAATATAAGCGTCCCAATCGCTTCGCACCTCATTTCCATCTTCAATTGCCAGGAGCTCCCCTTTCTTAATAGGCTGAAAATTTTCGTAACCGGGTTGCATTTTAAAAACAGAACCGTTTTTTATTTCGTGCCGGTATTCAATTTCAAAAGTTTTTTGATCTGGTCTCATAGCCTTCATATATTCTACCGCTTCCGGGTAGGTCTGTAAGCTGTTCAGATTTAAACCACAGGCTTTTTCAAGAGCAAGCCAGATCATTCCTTCATGATGCATTTCGGCATCTGGGCTTTCGTGTTGACCTCCTTCAAAGACAAAACCGGTAACTCCAATTCGGCTTAAATAATGGTCTATACAACCGTATACAATGTCTGAAAATCCGCGTATGATATAGGGTGGAAACTGGTGCGCCCAAGAATCGTTGTCATTAACCTCTTGCACCGAAATATAGGGCTTGCTGGCTGAAGATGTGGTATGACAATCCAGAAAATAGCGCTTTTCAAAATCTACTTCGGGATACTGTTCTAGAACCCCGATGATTTCAAACATTTCTTTCTTTTCGTGCGTATCCTTTGCACCGCTCGCAATATTCGCTTCAGTCCAGGTTCGATTGAGATCTTCATCAATATAACGTGCACCTTTTTGCAATGCCAACTGATTTCCTGTAACACCTACAAGTGTTCCGGTAATCTGTGGTTTTTCGGTTTTCAGAATTTTAAAAACTTTTTTTAGCGCATTAACACCACTGGGTTCATTGCCGTGAATTCCTCCTGAAATGAAGAGTAAAGGTCCGGGCTTATTGTTGGTATATCTTCCTAAAATACGAGGATAGTCTGCTGTGGTTGACATGGTTTTAATTTTAATGCATTGAAGCCAACTCCTTGTTGGAGAAGTTATTTCCGTATAATTTTTTGTATTCTACTTTACGCTCGATGGCTTCAATAACCGGATTCGTAAATTCGGGAAGACCGATTTCTTCGCAATAATCCAGCCCACCAGGGCTAAGTACATTGATCTCGATAAGTTTATCATCAACCACATCCAGACCTACAAAAAAGAAGCCGTCACGAATAAGTTTTGGCGCGGTTACCTTTACAATATGTTCCATTTCTTTGGTGAGTTTAGCCGGTTTGGCAGTTGCACCTAATGACAGATTGCTTCTAAATTCGGCCTTGTCTTTGTTTACGCGACGTATCACAGCCAGTTCTCCATTTTCTTCTAAGATTCTCCCGTTTACAACAATAATGCGTACATCGCCTTTGCTTACTTCAGGCAAAAACTCCTGAGCAATCACATAACCGAGTTCGGTAAGACTGGTGATGATTTGGTTAAAGTTTTTCTTTTCTTCATCAATCAAATACACATTCTGGCCTCCGGAGCCTTCAAGTGGTTTTAAAACCATCTTTTTACCACATTTTTTCCAGAATTTCAGGAGTTCGTCTTTGTCACGCGTGATGAGACTTTTAGGCTTGATAGAAGCCGGAAGCTCTTCAAAATACAGTTTATCAATAAAGGCGCTAGACATGGCGTTAGCGTCGTTAAGTACCAAAACTCCCTGCTCCTGAAGCATGCGACCAAAAGAAATACCCGAATGTTCTGCCCAATGTCGTGCGTGAGTTTCTTCGGTAGGATTGTTTCTCAGAAAAACTACGTCAACTTTTGAAGAGTCGATCATGTTCCATTTGAGTTCATCATCCTGTACCTGTGTCCAGAATTCCTGAGGTGTTTCATATTTTAAATCTTGGGGTATTTCTTTACACTTCAGCTTAATTGGGCCGTTGTGTACAAAGTTGAAACCGCCCACATTCATCACGCAAACTTCATGACCGCGTTGATGGGCTCTGCGCATTAAAACTACCGAGGTTCCTGCAGGTTCTGTGGCTACATCACTTATTACAAAACATATTTTCATGTTAGATCATTTTAGATAAGGTTATGCCTTTTTTAAAGGCTTCTATTTTGGTTGTAAAATCGGTTTGATCAAAATATCTGGGGATTATTTTGGGCGAATTAAGCAGCTTGCGTTGAGTAAGATCGTTTATGATATCTGTGTGTTTAAGCGCAAACTTTCCGGCGAGAAGCGATTTTAAATCGCCGCCCTTGCCTAAAAACTCCCGTAATTCAACCAAACCTTTGAGGTAAATAATATCTTTTAGAAATCCGCCACCCTGAAACATCCGCGATGTGATATTGAATGCGCGCTCTTTTCCAAAGCCATAATCGGTGTACAAATGATGAAAAACCGATTTAAAATCGGCGCCATTCATCAGATCTTCCCCGGCGACCACACGCCCGGCTAAAATACGCAGGCGATTTCCTGTAAGCCCACCACCTAAGTATTCAGAAAGAACCGCAATACCTTCCTGAGTGGCATCGTAATCGGCAAAACCAGCCGAAAGCTGACTTAGCGGTTGTTGCCTGCCGTTAAAGTAGGTTAGGGCGTGCGTGCCAATTTCGTGCTGAATTAAAGCCTGAGCTTCAAGTTGGGTCATGGTATAATCTTCCGGCAGATATAAATCACCGTTAGAAACCATAATGATATTGACATCATCGCGAATGTGGATTTGAGCTTCAAAATGAGGAGCCTGTTCTCTAAAGAACTCAAATTCGGCTTCTGCCATTTCTCTAAAGTCCGCAGCATTTATTGTTTTTTCATCTTTTTCCCCGTGATCTTCCGGAATGCTTTCCAGAATTAATTTGGCTTCAGCCAAAACAGTTTTGGGAACACCACGGTAGAGTCTCACGCTGCTGTAGAAGAAGTTTTTAGATCCCCGCTCTTTGAGCATGGTCAGTTCTTTATCCAGTTCTTCACGCTTCTCGCTGTATAAATAAGATAGAGAAGGGTCGTCAATCTCATCAATACGCAGATTGTATAATTCCCGTTTCAATAAATCAGGGTCTACCGGAAGCAATCTGTAGTGATAAGCATCTATTTTTTCAAAATTAGATTCAAAAAAGCCCTGTCGCAATGCCTGAATATTTACCGGAGCGACCAGCCATAAAAAATCGTAACGTGACTGGATTTCAGTGATTTGCCGATCAATTTTTAAAACTTCATCGTGTATGCGTCTTCTGCCCAGCGTGTGATAGCTGTGAATATCTGAAGTAGTTTGTACCCGTATAAACTCGTATATGGTTTTTTGAATAGCCTTGGCCAGTTTATCCCGAAACATTTTAAAATATAGCGGATAGATTTTGCCTTTGGCGGTGCAATACACCGGTGGCAATTCAAGTCCAAGTAGAGTTCCTCCTGCAGCTTTAAGTTCATCAATATCAAAAAGCGGTTCGTCTCCCGATTTTTGGCGTGCTTTGGTACTGCTGATGGAAGCTCCAAGTTTGACATTATAACGCCTGCTGTCAATTGCCGAAAGTGCTTCAGACAGTGTTTCTAATGAAGCAGGCATTTTATGCGAAGGGCCTTTTATAATAAAATCGAGGGCTCCGGGTTCACCTTTGTATAATTCAAGTAAAACAAATGAGCCAAAACGGTCTGCCATTTTAGTTGTGAGCTCCTTTATAAAATTTCTGAAATAGTCAAAATGAGAATCCCCAATTATTATATAGGATGCACCGGTTCTTGCCAACCTTAAAGTAGCTTTATCATTCGGTTTTTTACGATAAATAAGCAAAGCAGGTACATCGTGTTCCAAGACCAGAAATCCCCCGTGAGGCAACTCACTCATCGTGCGTTCTCCGGGCTTTAAATTTTCTAAAAGTGCTGTAGGTTCACTGGGCATTTTCCGCAGTTAAATACGTTATTATTTCAAATTAGTAGAAATACCAGCGCTGGGCAAATGATTACCAAATTGCTAGGATAGGTTTAAGACAAGTTTGGCGTAAAGCGGCTTTTCTTTAACAGAGCATTAGTGAATGCCTCAAGAGGCAACTTAAATTTGACCAAAGATTCACAGTTTAGGCACAGTGTAATTTTCAGCATTTAAAAACTCAAAAGCCGGTAATGCGCTATTCACGTTTGAAGCATCAAAAAAGGTGGAATTATCCCAATGCGAACCGGTGCCCCAGGGCGTGGAGCAGGATGAAGTTACCCAGGCAGGCTCCCAATAAATAACACCCAGGCCGCCGGCACTCAGAACTTGTTGAGTAAGCTGTAGCAAATATTTTTTTTGACCTTCGGGAGTTGCAGGGTAGCCTTGAATTAGGGCATCTTCACCCAGAATGTTTCCGGCAGCATCTGTATTATAAAGACTGTGCGGATAGGCCGTTTCTACAACCACCACATCTTTATTGAAGGATGTTTTGAGAGAATCTATCGCGATAGATAGTTTTTCTACAGGATAGGTTGACCATTTGGAGTAGTACGAAAGACCAATGATATCATAATCAATTACTCCATTTTCTTCCGCTTTGCGAAACCAATTCAACGCATTTTCGGGCTGGGCAATGTGCAATACGGTTTTGATTTTGGTTAAAAAAGCATCTTCTGCATCGTGCACGGCTTTCAGGCCGTTGTTGAGCAGCAATGCATTACGTGACCAGTTTATCGTATCGGTAATAACAGTATCTAAGGGCTGAAGGATTTCAATATTGGTCTCATTTCCCACCTGAACCCATTGCGGCAAAAGATCGTCTTTAGCGAGTTTTGCCAGGGTTTTAAAAGTATATTGATAAACGCTATCTGCGAGAATTTGATCGTCGGTAATACCCGCCCAGGCTTTGGGTCGTACTTGCTTATGTGGGTCTGCCCAAAAATCAGAATAATGAAAATCGAGCAATACAGCAACTCCGGCATCGTGAGCGCGTCTGATGGATTTTCTAACGTCTTCAAAATTGGAATAGGGTGAATGCTGAGGGCTGTGCCACAACCGCAACCGAATCAGATTGGCTCCCCGCTCAGCAAAATACGCATAGGGGTCAATTGTATCCCCCTTCGCCAAGTAGTAGGCGCCACAGTCTTCAATCTCATTGATATACGAAAGATCGGCCCCCAGAATGGGTGCTACAGGTTGCGTGATTGATTTTGATGCAGGTTTTTCGGGTTTGCAGCCTGTAATTAGGCATAACAGGAGCATAAAAACCCAGGTATATTTCAAATCGGTAGATTTTCGTTTTAAAAGAGTCCGTTGATCTCGGCGTCAATCTTATTGATGATGTTCCCAAGATCTTCGGGATTGTCTACAAAGTTGACGTTATCCACATCGATAATAAGCAAATTCCCCTTATTATAATCGTGAATCCAGGCTTCATAACGCTCGTTAAGTCGGCTTAGGTAATCAATAGAAATCGAGTTTTCATATTCACGGCCACGTTTGTGAATCTGGGCTACCAGATTGGGGATGCTGCTTCTCAGGTAGATCAATAAATCAGGGCCAGCAACTACACTTTCCATCAGTTCAAAAAGGGAGCGGTAGTTGTTAAAATCGCGGTTGGTAAGTAAGCCCATCGCATGCAGGTTGGGCGCAAAAATATAGGCATCTTCATATATCGTACGATCCTGAATCACATCTTTACCACTGTCTTTGATCTCTAGAAGCTGTCTGAAACGGCTGTTTAAAAAGTACACCTGCAGGTTAAAAGACCAACGCTCCATCGCGTTGTAAAAGTCATCGAGATAGGGATTGTCTACCACATCTTCAAACTGTGGCTGCCAGTTGTAGTGTTTGGCAAGAAGTTTTGTAAGGGTTGTTTTTCCTGCGCCTATATTCCCGGCAATGGCTACGTGCATGAGTATTTTATTTAGGTAGATTAAGGTTATAGTAGCTTATAAAAGCAGAATGGTAAAGATAGAGGATTCCGCTCTTGTAATAAAACTGAAAACCGGCTTCAGAAATGTTTTTTATGGGTAATAAGTTGTTTTGAGTTTTGGCTTTCGCGAAAAGTTTCCCGTTTTCAAGTCCGAAGAGATGTTCGTCATAAAGCGCAACGCGTTCAAGGTTGGTTACGGTTTGTTTGGAAATCAAACTGCCATAGGCGTTGTATTGATAGAGCATATTTGCTGTAAGCACCCAGCAGGTATTAAAATCACTGGCCAAATCAAGAGCATTATCAGGTTGCGGAAGAAAATCACTTAAAATACGATTGGTGCGGTAGTCAAATAATTCTAGGCGTTGCAAATCAGTATTAAAAATCCAGAGCTGGCCATCGCGGGCGGTACTTGCGTGGCTCACATTTCTGAAGTTTTCGAGTTCGCTAAAAGTAACGCGGGTGATTTCATTTAAGGTATTGTCAAGAATGACAGCGGTTTGGGTTTCGGCATAAAAAACGGTGATCTTTAACGGATTTAAAATATCCACAGTGCTTATTTCGCCCAATCTCAAATCGCTAAACTGAATGCTGTGGTTATTACCGACTTTAAAAAGCGCGCGTCTTTTGAGGTAATACAAGTTGTTATAAGAATCAATACCTATAAACCGGTCAGCTTTTAGCGGTGTGATGGTGTCCAGTACTTTTGCTACAACGGTGGTTGTATCCTGAGCAAAGGATAATCCGGGGAGAACGAGCATTAAGAAGACCAATAACCGCATTGTGGAAAAATACGAAAAAGGGTGCTAAGCACCTCTTAAAACCAAATGGTAAAATACGGCCTATTAACCCCTGGCCGATCTTAAAGTTAGCACGTCAATTTATACCCATATCCGCGTACATTAATGATTTGAATGCTTTCGTCTTTAGCCAGTTTTTTACGCAACTTAGAAATAAAAACATCCATACTGCGTGCGGCAAAAAAGTCATCTGTATTCCAAAGTTTGTTGAGGATCAGGCTACGGTCAAGCACCTGATTTTTGTTTTTAACCAGATGAAAAAGCAAATGCGCCTCGCGATGCGTGAGCAGAACGAGTTCGTCATCTTCATACTGCAAGGTTTGTTTCGGAAAATTGAACAGATAGCTACCTATTGTGAGAAGTTCGGAGTTTTTCTGAAGTTTTTTGCGCTGTACCAGATTGTGAATGCGTACGATGAGCTCTTCCATACTAAAGGGCTTTTTAAGGTAATCGTTACCGCCTATGCTAAAGCCCTCAACTACATCACTGGTTTGCGATTTGGCCGTTAGAAAAATGATGGGGATGGTATCATCCTCCTGACGGATTTCTTTTGCAAGGGTAAACCCATCTTTTTTGGGCATCATCACATCGAGCACAAGGGCATCATAGTTGTTTTGAGCAGCCAGCTTATAGGCTTTATCTCCATCTTCAGCGAGATCAACCTTAAAATCACGGGTTTCCAGACTTTCTTTGACGATTTGCCCTAAAGCGGCTTCGTCTTCGGCAAGCAGGATGTAAGTTTTTTCAGCCATGCGGAAGTATGATTTTAAAAGTGGTTTGTGGCGCAGTCGCAACGCTTATACTTCCGCCGTGCTTTTCAATGATTTTTTTGGTGTAATACAAACCAATTCCAAAGCCTTTTACATCGTGGGTGTTCCCTTTAGGAACACGATAGAACTTCTCAAAGATCTGTTTGCTTTCGGTTTTGCTTAATGCGTTGCCAGAATCTGAAAAGTTTATAACATAGCTTCCATCTCTTGAATTCAAAGATACCTCAATCTCCGATCCTCCGTACTTCACCGCATTATCGAGCAGATTATTAAAGGCATTATCCAGATGAAAAGCATCTCCCAGAACCCAGTTGTTTTCCCTAAAACTGGTAAATCTGATGCTTTTTTTAAGAGCGAGCGTTTGATGTTTTTGAACCAAATTTTCTAAAACTTCATTGAGATTAATTTCTTCTTTATTTAAAGAAAGTTCATCGCCATCCAGGGTAGCCGTTTCCAGGAGTTTTTCCACCATCATTGAGAGTTTGTTCAACTGGTTGGAAGAAGTGTTCACGTAGTTACCGGTTTTAACCGGGTCGTTTTCGGTATTAAAATTTTTAATGCCTTCCAGCGCAACACTTATTGTGGCAATTGGCGTTTTAAACTCATGTGTAATATTACTGATGAGGTCGTTTTTGACTTCGGCAAGTTGTTTTTGCCGGTTGATTATGTTCAGTAAAAAAATCAGGCAGGCAAGTACTGAACCCACTAGCAAGGTTGAAAGTACGATACCCAGCAGGTTACGACGCCAAACCTCTGTTGAAATATTGGCGTAGTACAAAGTAAAGTTGCTTTTATTGGGCAAATAGCCTGATTTTGCTTTTGCCTTTAATGCAGTAGTATCAATTATCCCCAGGTTGTATGATTGGTCTGTGCCGTTCTTTTTAAGAAAGCGGTAGCCATAATTTAAGTTCAAATTCTTTTGCTGCAATTGCTCATTGAGATACTCGTTCATCTCAGGGATTTCGATAGAGTCTGTTGTGATAGAGATAATAATGCGATTGGCCAGAGCAAATTTCCCCTTTAAGCTATCTGTATTACGCGGATTTAAAAAGGACTTGACCACGTTTTTACGTTCATCAGAAGAGATTTTGACGTCTGAAATCACCGTGTCCATTTTTAGGGCTTTGACACCTCTAAAAATTTTGATGTCATGGATGTCCTCGGGTTTCAAGCTGTCTAGACCGGAAAAACCCTGATTATTGATATCAATTCGTTTGGTAATAGAATCAAGTCCTGCATTTTCAACAATGTTACCGTCATAAGAGAGCCCAATGGTATTTTTTTCAGCCAGATCTATATAGTAGTTGTCGATTGCCAGGTCCAGACTTGTCTGTACTTCATTGATGAGTTGTTGCTTGCCGGACTTATAATTTTTATAGTTCCAATACCCTTGTATAGCCAGCGTCATAGCCATTACGACGGCAATAAAATAAATAATATAGGAATACTTGCGGTTTTGCATACTTCAAAAATAGCTGTAAAAAAGCTGTTTACAGGTTTCGGTTAACACTCGTTAACGTTGGTTAACGCTAATACTCCATATGATTGCTCAATTTTGGTCTGAACTTAAAAATAAAAATTATGAAAACGCTATTTACACTTACCTGTTTACTGATGTCGGTTATCACATTCGCACAAAAAGAGCAGGTTACGCTAAAAGAAATGGAATACAATGACTCGGTAGAGGTAAAGGAATCGAAACCATCCTCTCAAGCTACTGGACTTAGCGTTTCAACAGACGACTTAAAAGAACTTAGAAACTTAGATTGGGATTTGATGCTTTCTGCTTTTGAATCGAATGATCCTGATCAGGAAATTGAGGTTTCCGTGGAATTCAAAGAGAAAGGTACTAAGTCAAAAACAAAGACTTCAAAGGCTATTTCGGTCGCTGTTACCGGCAAAACAGCTGAGTTAGACACCCTTAAAAAGAGGCTTCAGAAACTTACTGCCAAAATGGTCGTTTCAGTCGAAAAATGGAATAAATAATCAATCAAAAATCAAATAGTTATGAATCTTAAAATGGTATCCATTCTTATTTTCTTTCTCACTTTCGCGGAAGCGCTACAGGCTCAGGATTTTCAGGGCGTAGCCACCTATAAGTCCAGACGTCAGGTCGATCTCAAGATGGAGGGTAAGAATATGACCGATGCGATGCAAAAGCAAATCGCAGATCAGCTTAAAAAGCAATTTGAAAAAACGTATACGCTGACATTTGACCGCAATCAATCCATTTATAAAGAAGATGAAAAGCTGGCCAAGCCTGATGTGGCCAGCTCCGGAGGAATGCAAATAAAAATCAGCCAAAGTCGCGATATTCTGTATAAGAACACAGCAGCTAAACGCTACGAACGGCAGGAAGATGTATTGGGTAAAATCTTTTTGGTTCAGGACAGTCTTCAGAAACCCGATTGGCAATTGGAAAAAGAAACGAAATCTATTGGCGATTATACCTGTTTTAAAGCCACCCGTAACGAAGAGGTAACCAGCCAGACGTTTGAGTCTGATTCTATGAAAACCAAAGACACTACTTTTACTAAAACCATCACGGCCTGGTATACCCCACAAATTCCTGTAAGTCACGGTCCGGCGATGAACTGGGGTCTGCCGGGTCTTATCCTTGAAGTTCAGGATGGTAAACAAAGTATTTTATGCAGCCAGATCGTACTCAACCCGGAAGATAAAATAGAGATTGAGGCTCCTGAAGGCGGAAAAATTGTAGGCGAAGCCAGTATGAAAGCCATTCAGGAAGAGAAAATGAAAGAATGGATAGAGCGCAACAGCAGTAACCGCGAAGACGGCAAAACCTTTACAATAAAAATAGGTGGTTAAGTGAGTTAGGGCGTTAAACCTAATTGGAAATCATGAGTCCAAGTGCGATAAACATGTTGACTTATGAAAATCTACAGTATACTTTTAGTCCTGACGGCATTACTCATCTTTCCTGCTCAGGCTCAAAAATTTGACGGCGGTATCGCCACCTATCAATCTAAAACTTCGTTTGATATGGATAATTTTGGCGGTCGCGAACTGAGCGAGCAGATGAAAAAGCAAATCGCTGAGCGTATGAAGAGCCGTCTTGAGAAGACGTTTACGCTTTCCTTTAGCAAAGACGAGTCTATTTATGAGGAAGAGGCCAAGCTTGAAACTCCTGGTGCCGGAGGCGGAATGCGCTTTATGGGCGGCGGTTTTTCGCAGGGCGGAATTTATAAAAACATTGCAGCCGATATCTACGCGCGCCAAAATGAGTTGATGGGCAAGACTTTTTTAGTCAAAGACACGCTTGCTAAACTTGACTGGAAGCTGGAGAAAGAGAGTAAAATGATCGGGCAGTATGCCGCATTTAAGGCTACCGCGGTGCGCAAAATTGAGCAAAATCCATGGGAGGCTTTACGCCGAAACCGTAACGCACAGGCAGATACTACGGCTACAGAAGCACCAAAGGAAATGATAATCACTGCGTGGTACACTCCGCAAATTCCCGTAAGTCAGGGACCCGATGAGTACTGGGGACTACCCGGTTTAATCCTGGAGGTTAGTGCCGGTCCTACGGTGATTTTATGCAACAAAATCGTCATCAATCCGCAAAGTGGTCTTGAGATCGAAATGCCCGAAAAAGGAGATGAAGTAAGCCGCGAGGAGTACGAGAAAATCGTAGCCGAAAAGACCAAGGAAATGAGCGAGCGTATGGGTGGAGGTCGTGGCGGTTTCGGTCGCGGAAGAGGCTAGGTCACCCCAAACTACGTTCACAATCAATCAAAATCAATGAAATATATTTTTACACTTTTTCTATTGCTTAGCCTTACGGCGAAAGCCCAAAGCGTACGCGTTAGTGGTACGGTTAAAGACAGTATAGGTACCCCGCTTGAGCTGGCAAACATCATTGCCACGCGAGCAGATACGGGTGAGATGGAATCCTATGCGATTTCCAATTCAGATGGACGCTATCAATTTAATCTGCCTTCTGGAGCGTCTTACTCATTGGTTGCCAGTTTTCTGGGGCTTGCACCGACTACAAAAGAAATTAGCATAGCCAAAGACGCCGAAGATCTCAATCTGGATTTTGTGCTGATGCCGGCTGCAAATCAGCTTGATGATGTAGAAATCGTATATGAAATGCCTGTGGTCGTGCGCGGCGATACCATAGTTTACAACACCGATAGTTTTACCAACGGTACCGAGCAAAAACTGGGCGACGTGCTTAAAAAACTTCCCGGGGTGACGGTTGATGACGACGGACAGATTCAGGTTGAAGGTCAGACCGTATCTAAAGTGATGATTGAAGGAAAAGATTTTTTTGACGGCAGCTCTAAGCTGGCGGTTAAAAATATTCCGGCAGATGCTTTGAAAAAGGTCGAAGTACTCAAAAATTACAATGAAGTAGATCAGATGCGTGGTTTGGGTAATGACCAAAACAACGTAGCGATCAATTTAAAGCTGAAGGAAGGTAAAAAGAACTTTTGGTTTGGTGAAGTACAGGGCGGTATTGGCGATGGAGGGGAGACCCGCTATCTAGGTAGTGCCAAGCTGTTTTATTACAGCCCAAAGGGGAGCATCAACCTAATTGGGAACACCAACAATACCGGTGATGTACCGTTTACATTCAGAGATTATTTCAACTTTACCGGAGGTTTCCGGAATTTCAATCAGCGCGGTGGAACCTCGTTCAACATTTCAGACAGCGGTTTGGGCTTTTTGGTTACACAAAACAACCGCGCTCAGGAAATCAATACCAATTTTGCTGCGGCTAACTTTAGTTATGAAGCCTCAGATGCCTGGGATTTGAGTGGTTTCACCCTGTTTAGCGACAATTCTACTGATTTCTTTCAGCGATCCCTGCGCAATTATATCGCGACCGGCGCTACCGAAACCAATACCGAAACCAGTAATCAGGCTAATCAACTGGCGATGGCAAAATTCAGCAGCATTTATAAACCGAATGACAAGCTGCAAATTGACTATGATGTTTTAGCCAAAAAATCGCAGCAATCTGAAATGACGGATGCGCTTTCGGTTTTTACCCGAAATGATACGATCATTAGAAACCCGATAGCTGAGCAAAAAGACAATCAGCCCTTTAGTTTAAATCAAAACCTAAACGCCTATTACACGCTAGACGATAAGAATATTTTTGCCGGGTTTGTACAGCATTTGTATCAAAATGAAGATCCGTTTTACAATGCGATTCTGGGGCAGCAGCCTTTTACAGAAATCCTTCCGCTAGATACGCTTCAAAGCAAAACGCGTTTTGACATTAATCAGGATAAGCTGATCAAAACGAATAAGCTGGACAGTAAGATTGATTATTACTACGTGATCAACGATAAGAGCAATCTCAATCTTACGGTGGGAACGACGCTGAGCAGGCAGGATTTCAATTCAGGAATTTTCCAGATTTTAGAAGACGGAACCGTCAATACCTTTGTAGGAGACAGCCTTAATAATGACGTAACTTATAAGTTTAGCGATGTGTTTTTAGGCGCACATTACAAGTTTAAAACCGGAATTTTCACGTTTACTCCCGGTGTGACGCTGCACAACTACACAGTTTCTTCAGAACAGTTGGGGACCAAAACCAGCAGTAATGAATTCAAATTGCTTCCGGATTTGTTTGCTATTGCGCAGTTTAAGCAAAGCGAAAGCTTGCGCCTCAATTATCAAATGACAGCCGATTATACAGACGTTAATAATTTCGCCGAAGGCTATGTTTTCAATAACTACAACCGGATGTTTCGTGGTAATCGTGATATTGAGAACGCGATTTTTCATACGGCCAGCCTAAATTATTTCAACTTTAATATGTTCAACTTTACAAACCTAAATGGGGGCGTGAGTTATACCCGAAGAGTTGATGCGATAAAAAGTCAGACGGCTATTAATAGCATCAATCAGGCTTCATCGCCTATTAATAGTAATTTTGTAGATGAAGTGTTGAGTGCCAACGGGCGTTTTCAAAAAACCTTTAGAAAATGGAAGGCTAATTTAAGCGGAAACGTTTCGTATAGCGAACTCAATAATATTGTAAACAATCAACCGGCTTTGTCGCAGAATTTTACGCAGAACTATCAGGGGAGTGTGGAAACTAATTTTAAGAATGCTCCCAACTTTGAAGTAGGTTATAACCGAAGCATCAACAATTATCAAAACGGAAATAGCGATCGCACCTTCTTTACAGACCGTCCTTTTGCCAATGTAGATGTACGATTTTTAAAGGGCTTTACCTTTACCGCAGACTGGAGTTATTACAATTATTATGATAAAGACGACAGCGTGCAAAACGAGTACGCCTTTTTTGAAGCCTCTTTGCGGTATCAAAAACCGGAGAGCAAGTGGGAATTTCGTCTTGACGGCACCAACTTACTTAATGTAGACTCGCTGAACAATGATAATTTTAATGAAAACTTCAGCACGACAACCGAGTATTTTGTGATGCCGCGCATCGTGATGCTCTCGGTGCGATACAATTTATAGAAGGTAGTTTTAGTAGCGTTAAGAAGAAAACCCGGAAACTTGAATTTAGTTTCCGGGTTTTTGATTTTATAAAGAGCCTTGGGTTGAGCTTATTTCGGGAGTATTAAACTCGTACGATTCAGGTTGAGGTTGTTGTTTTCCGGTTTTGGTAAAGGTGTTTTTTACCCGTTCCGAAAAGGCGAAATAACAAATGACAATAACTGACCTTATCATGACTCCAAATAATTTTCCATACGCCGACTGCTGTTCGGCTCCAGAAAATGAATCTGGTGAGAGCTGCATAATAGCAATGATGTCTAGAGTATAAAACACTACAACTACAGCGTTCATTATTATAATCATACGTGGGGCAATGGTACGCCGCTGGAAGTATAAAATGATAACAAAAATCGAGAATATGAAATAGGCTGAATTGTACAGGAGTTCTAAAACGGCGATAGCAACTAAAGCCACACCTTGAGAATATAAGTATTCCCAGTGAGTTGAGTTCAAATGTAGGTCTTCATCGAAAAGTATGGTAAATAATAAAATTAGAGGTGTTAGTACAATTCCGATTCCAAAGAAGGTTACCCAGCCACCCAAATGCTGCTGCCAGCGTTCATCAACGGTGTTTGGTATATCATAAGTTGTGTAAAGAAACCAGCAAAGTAATGCGGTAAGCAGCGCGCCTAAAATGATTAGGGAAATAGTAACCGTATAGCTGTTAGCTGAATTTTGTGGTGTATTGATAAAACCACCTCCATAGGTCAATTGATAGGTAGATTGATTTTGGATTTGATTGTGCAGATCGAGGTATCTGGCTACCTGATTAGCCTCGAGATAATCGGTTTTACCTTTATAATGATGTGTAATCTCGAGTGCCGCGTTTTTGTAATCTATTTTATAGTCATAGCTAAAGCCGGGATTCTCCAGATGCAGATTTTCATTTTCAATATTCCAGGATTCGGGGAAATACACAATTGTTTTGTGTTCAAAATCAGCCTCGGCATTAGTGAGATAAGGCATAGTACGCTCTGAAGTGACGACGGGGTACAACAAATTTTCTAATGCCGAAGGATAAAATTGTGCAGCAACAACATTCTTGTTATCGGGCATAGGTTTCCAAAGGCTGTCTATTTTATAATTTTCTACAACCGTAAGCAAATTGCTTTTACGATCGTCTTCAATAACAACCTCTTTGTTTACTCGGATGCCGGGATACATACCGCTGTAGAAATCAGTATAGCTTTTTTGTATAGACTCTGTACTGGTTGTATTGAAATAGGAACGCATATCATCAGCATCGCTATCATAATAGCGGGTTTCAATATCCAGAACTGCACCTCCACCTACTTTGTCTAGAGAAAAGGTTTCTACCAATACGGTTTTAGGCTTTTTTGCTTTGGTTAACCGGGTCAGTTCGGTAGTGTTTTCGTCCAGAACCAGTCCGTAATGATAATTAGGCCAATACGTAGTTTGCAGAGAACCACCCTGATCGCTTATGGTAGGATCTATGTAGGCATCCTGACCAAGTTCAGTTTTATACTGAACGATACAATGGTCAAAGACAAAAGGGGAAGGTAATTTTTTATCTATTGTTTTTCCGTTTATACTATGTACCAAAATAGGCCTGGCTTCAACCCCATAATTTTGTAATAAGGTTGAAAGCAACAAAGCTTTGTCTTTACAATCGCCAAAGCGTCGCTCCAATACTTTTTTGGGATTACTGGGTTTAAACGAGTTGAGACCATCTTCAAAACCCAAATAACGCACATCATCCTGAACAAAGCGTACGAGTGCAGTCAGGCTGTCTGAGCGGTTTTTAGATCCCTTGAGAATTTCACCGGAAGCCTTTTTGAGTGCAGCCTTATCCTGCTCACTTACTTTATAGTGTTTGCCGTATTGTTTTGCAACAGCTGCCCAGTTTTCAAAAGCACTGAATTCTACTTTAGGAGCCGGGTAATACCAGCTGGGCGTATTGCTCTCATAAAGAATAGCTTCGGTATTCGTGGCGCTCCAGCTGTAGCGTGTGTTGCCATTAGAGGTGCTGATCTCTGCATCAGGCGCATCGTTGTCTGTACTGATGAATAGATCATACGGGTCTGGTTTAATTATCGAAATGTGTATTTGAGCAACGGGCAGCGTATGTTGTAAATAGAAAGTAGCACTTACTTTACCTTCGTGAATGGGGTTTCTTCCAACGGTTGTGTATGCATAGTCAATGATATCCCCTTCCCGAATGTCATATAGATGATTTACCGCAGTTACCACACCATTATATAAATGACGTTCCAGATCTTCTTCCCGCTGAATGATTCTAAAATCCTTCAGGTTTAGCCGATCAAGTGTCTTGCCATCTCGAATGATTTCAAGCTTGTGAAGTAGGACTTTTTGGTATTCAGGATCAAACTCAATGCTGATATCGCTCATCTCCTGAACCCCGTTTTTTGAGACTATTTTATAGGTAAAGCGCTCATAATATTCCCGCCGTTCGATATTGTACTGATCGTCGAGAAGTAAATAATAGAAGCCTGAAGATTTTGCACTTTCAGAGGATCCGGAATAATCAGGAGTTGTAGTTTCTACCCAATCAGGAATGGGTTTCTGTTTGAGGTTCTGCGCATTTATTTGATATAGGGATAGGAAAAATAAAAGCTTAACGAATACGTGTCTAAGCATAAATGGAAAATAGCATAAAGCTCAAATAAACGTTTTTAAGAGATAATTAACAAGTTTTTTTACACCTTAATCGATAAACTGCGATTCTCTAATAACCCTTTTTTTGCGAAACCGTATTCTTCAATTCTTCGCCCTTTTCCATTCTTCTATAATTCTCAGCGATTTGAGGTGCTACTGAAGCGGCATTGCTCATACTGGCCACATGCGGAGTGATTAAAATATCTCTTCTAGCCCAAAATTTATGATCTTCCGGTAAGGGTTCGGTATGAAATACGTCAAGAGCAGCACCGCACAATTTCCCGGAATCTAAAGCTGCAATCAAATCTTCATCTACCAAATGACCACCACGCGCCACATTGATCAAATAGGCTTCTTTGGGAAGTTTTTCAAATAAAGCTGTATTTAAAATACCTTCGGTGTCTTCCGTCAACGGAAGCAAACAAACCAAAATCTCAGCTTTTGCTAAAAACTTATCAAGTTCGTCATAGGTATAACTTTTAATACCTTCAACATCTTTTCGCGAATGCGACCAGCCGCTTACCTGAAAACCGGTTTGCTGAAGCGTCTTTCCTACTGCCTGTCCCAAAGTTCCAAAACCCAGAATACCAACCTGCACATCGGGAACGCGTTTGTACTGGGTGGGCTTCCATTGGGATTGGTCTTGCAAACTGCGGTATAGCGGCAGATTTTTTATATGACTCAGGCATAAGGTTAACACAAATTCCTGCATGTCGCTGGCAAGTTTCTCGTCAACAACTCGTGTTAACGTAACGTCTTTGGGTAAAGACGGATCATTAAATAAATGATCAACTCCCGCACCCATAGAGCCGATGACTATTAGGTTGGGATAGCCTTCAAAACTTCCATTAGGTGCTTTCCAGGTAACCGCCATGGTTACGGCACTTTTATCTTTTACTGTTTCTGGGGTGACCAGCTCAATTTCCGGATCGGCCTTTTGTAAGGCTTCAATCCAGGGTTGATAGTCTTTGTTGTTGCGGATGAGTAGGAGTGCCATAGATTACAATTGAGAAGGGAAATTAGCCATTTCGGTTTTAAAAGTACTAGAGATCTACCTTTCTAACGTATTTTTAATATTCTGACACTAAGATCTTAAATATGTCCTCAATCACTTTTCCTAAAGCCCGTATTCTCGCATTTAATGATGCAATATTTTCGATAGCGATAACCTTGCTGGTTCTAGATATAGATATACCTGATTCTAATGCCATAAATACGTATGGCATCTGGAATGTGCTCGGTAATCTCATTCCTAATTTTATTGGTTTTTTCGTTAGCTTTTTGGTTATTTCCCTATACTGGATTTCAAACCTCAAGTTTTCAAAATATATTTCCGATTACGATAATAATTTACTTTGGCTAAATATATTTCTTTTAGTTTTTGTCGTTTTACTGCCATTTTCTACTGCTTTTTACGTGAACAGTTTTAATGTTGATGTAGCATTCCAGGTGTATTGTTTAAACCTGATTTTTTTGGGGCTGTTTAATTTTTTAATGATAAGACGTGTAGCAATATTGAATAAAGATATGCCTGCAATTGTTGTGAAGTGGCTAAAATTTAGATCTTTAAATGTAGTTTTAATTTGGGTTGTTTCATTTGCACTGGCTGCAGTTTTACCCCATCTGATTTCGAGATTGCTTTTTGTTTTAATATTTGTGTTTCAATTTTTTGGGGACCGTTACTTTAAGAAAAGGGAACTTCTCAAAAAACTATAAAAAAAAGCACCACTTGATGCGGTGCTTTTGATCTGCTTTTAAGCTTTTAGAGTTATAAGCCAAATGCTTCTTTTACCTGGTCAACATAATCGAGTTTTTCCCAGGTAAATAATTCCACTTCTTTTTCTACGCGACCGCTGTAATTGCTTTCAAAAACTTTGGTGATTGTCTTTGGGTCTTTGCCCATATGTCCGTAAGCTGCTGTTTCTCTATAAATAGGGTTTCGTAATTTTAAGCGTTCTTCAATTGCTGCAGGACGCATATCAAACAGTTGACGCACTTTTGCAGCGATCTCGCCGTTGCTGAGGTCTACTCTTTTGGTTCCGTACGTATCAACAAAAATGGAAGTAGGCTCAACCACACCAATCGCATAGGATACCTGTACTAAAACTTCGTCTGCAACACCGGCTGCAACCAGGTTTTTGGCGATATGACGTGCTGCATAGGCTGCAGAACGGTCTACTTTACTCGGGTCTTTACCTGAGAATGCACCTCCACCGTGAGCACCTTTTCCGCCATACGTATCTACAATAATTTTACGACCGGTTAGTCCGGCATCCCCGTGAGGACCGCCTATTACGAACTTTCCGGTTGGGTTGATGTGGTAGGTGATATCGTCGTTAAAAAGTTTAGCCAAATCATCAGTCAATGCTGCTTTTACCCGCGGAATCAATATCGAAATGATATCCTCTTTGATTTTAGCCAGCATTTTTTCGTCTTCATCAAACTCGTCATGCTGAGTAGAAACTACAATGGCCACAATTTTCTGCGGAACGTTGTCATCAGAATACTCAATAGTTACCTGAGCTTTTGCATCAGGACGTAAGTAGGTAATTTCTTTTTCTTCGCGACGCAGCTTGGCCAGTTCGATCATTATACGGTGCGAAATGTCTAACGCAAGCGGCATATAATTCTCGGTCTCTTTAGTTGCATAGCCAAACATCATCCCCTGATCACCGGCTCCCTGTTCTTCTTTTGAAGCCCGGTCAACACCCTGATTGATGTCTTGCGATTGCTCGTGAATTAAAGAGATTACTCCGCAGCTGTCGCCGCTAAACTGATAAGCCCCTTTGGTATACCCAATGTCATTAATCACCCCACGTGCGATGTTTTGCACATCGATGTAGGTGTCGCTTTTTACTTCTCCGGCAAGTACAACCTGACCTGTGGTAACAAGGGTTTCGCAAGCCACTTTAGACTCGGGGTCAAAAGCTAAAAAATTATCGAGAAGGGTATCGCTGATTTGATCTGCGATTTTATCGGGGTGTCCTTCAGACACACTTTCTGAGGTAAATAAGTAAGCCATTTAAGCAATTCTTTTTTCCCATTATAGGGGTGAAACGTCGAAGAGTGATTTGACAAATGCCTTGCAAATGGTAGTTTGGTTACTGCCTTTAGCATTTTTTTAAACCAAATTCTTTTTGATTTAAGAGGTTGCAATCAGTCAAATCTTTCCTCTTTAAGGTCGCAAATGTAGTTAATTTGGCAGGATTACAAAACGGTAGGGAAAATCTTATGATAATTTATGATTCACTAAAAATACCAGGCATTTATTTGCATAGTTCTAAAAGGTTTTGCAATCTTTGTGCTCACAAAGTTCTCAAACTTACTGAAATGTTATCAAGAAAGGCGGAGGGATTAGACCCTGTGAAGCCTTAGCAACCCTTCCCCCGGGATGAAGGTGCTACATTCTACAACAGCCTGGCTGATGATAGATAACTAACGAGTCATTTTTTTTCTAAAGTGACTTTATAATTCTTAATAACATTTTTCTTGTAACGAATGCCGGTCAGCGGCAGCAGACTTTGGGTTTAATTTAGTTTCAACTCAAAAAAACAGAAAAATGAGTACACAAAAATTTTCGACTCAGGCATTACACGCCGGTCACGACACCACAGTAAATGGCGGTACCCGTGCGGTGCCTATTTATCAAACTACCAGTTACGTTTTTAACGATTCAGATCACGCGGCAGGTTTATTCAACCTTTCACAGCCGGGTTACATCTACACGCGCTTAAATAACCCGACTAATGATGTATTAGAGCAACGTCTTGCAGCTATTGAAGGCGGTATTGGCGCGGTGGTTACCGCTTCGGGTACAGCTGCAATTAATACAGCTTTACTTACGCTTTTAAAGCAGGGCGATCATATTGTAGCTTCCAGCAGTTTGTATGGAGGTACCTATAATTTGCTTAGCGTAACACTTCCGCGATTTGGGATCACAACAACTTTTGTAAATCCGGATGAGGTATCAAATTTTAAAGATGCCATTCAGGAAAATACACGCGCTGTTTTTGTAGAATCTTTAGGTAATCCTAAGCTTGATGTTCTGGATTTGGAAGCTATTTCCGCAGTCGCGAAAGAAAGCCGTATCCCTTTAATCGTTGATAATACGGTGGCTTCTCCGGCTTTGCTAAATCCCATCGCACACGGAGCCAATATTGTAATTCATTCATTGACTAAGTACATCAACGGTAACGGAACCTCTTTAGGAGGAGCAATAATTGACGCTGGTACTTTTGACTGGTCAAGTGGTAAGTTTCCGGAGTTTACCGAGCCTTCTGCCGGATACCATGGGTTGGTATATCATGAGGCTTTGGGGCCTGCAGCTTTTATTGCGAAAGTGCGGGTGGAAGGACTGCGCGATCACGGTGCAGCTTTGAGTCCGTTCAACGCGTTTCAGATTATACAGGGTTTAGAGACCTTGACTATTCGTATCAAGCAACACAGTGAGAATGCTTTGGCATTGGCCGAATGGCTAGAAGCACAACCCGAAGTTACCTGGGTAAATTATCCCGGACTTGCGAGTAGTAAGTACAATGATTTAGCTAAAAAATACCTTCCAAAAGGACAGAGCGGTATAGTAACTTTTGGTCTTAAAAGTGGCTTTGAAGGTGCAAAAACCGTAGCCGATAAAACCGAAATCTTTTCGCTTTTGGCAAATATTGGCGACACCAAGTCTTTAATTATCCACCCTGCCAGTACCACACATCAACAATTGTCTGATGAGGCCCAGGAGTCAACCGGCGTAACTAAAGATTTGATTCGTCTTTCAGTGGGTCTTGAGGATATTGAAGATTTAAAAAATGATTTAAAAGCAGCATTTGCACAGATTAAACAAACCGCAACTGCTTAAAATTTAAAAACAGCCTCCGTTCAACCGGAGGCTGTTTTTCAACTATAGATTCCCTAAAATGTTACACAAACTTAACCTTCCGGGGTTTACAACGCAATCAGGATTTCAGCTTGACCTGCCGCTCAGTTATGAAATTTTTGGTCAGCAGCTGGGCACGGCACCGGTGATTTTAGTCAATCACGCTCTTACGGGAAATTCGCACGTAAGCGGTCCCGATGGCTGGTGGAATGAACTCATAGGCGATGATAAATGCATCGATACGCGTAAGTACAGTATTCTTTCGTTCAATATTCCGGGTAACGGCTATGACGGTTTTTTAATTGAAAACTATAAAGAATTTGTAGCGCAGGATGTCGCACGGGCTTTTTTAGAAGGATTAAAGGCACTTAAAATCAATGAGCTTTTTGCCATTATTGGCGGTTCACTGGGTGGTGGTATCGCTTGGGAAATGGTCGCTCTGCAACCTGCAATTACCCAGCATTTAATCCCCGTAGCGTCTGACTGGAAATCTACAGATTGGCTCATCGCCAATTGCCAGATTCAGGAGCAGATTTTAAAGAATTCATCGCAGCCGGTTCACGATGCACGTATGCACGCGATGTTGTGTTACCGCACGCCGGAATCTTTTAAAAATAAATTTCAGCGAAGCACTAATGAAGATCTCAATATTTTCAACGTTGAGAGTTGGTTAGATCATCACGGACATAAATTGAAAGATCGCTTTCAGGTTTCAGCCTACAAATTGATGAATCAATTGCTCAAAACCATCGATGTTACCCGTGGTCGCGAAGGTTTTAATGAGATCTTGAGTCAGGTGGAAGCCAATATTCACATTGTGGGGGTAGATTCAGATTTGTTTTTCACGCCTGTTGAAAATCGGGAGACTTACAAGCAATTGGCTCAGGTTAAGAATAATGTAACCTATGGTGAAATCAATTCGGTACATGGGCACGATGCTTTTTTAATCGAATTTGAACAGCTGGAGCAATTACTATATCCGGTCTTTAGAGCCGATACCGCAAAGCTGAAAATCCTCAAATTTGGTGGAAAATCACTGGCAAACGGAAACGGACTCGATACCGTCTTAAATATCATTAAGACTAAAGTCGAAAATGGCGAGCGCATCGCGGTTGTACTTTCGGCTCGCGGCGGTGCGACCGATGAGCTGGAGGCAATCCTGGAAGCCGCAGCTTCAGGGCGGGAGTTTCAGCATCAGTTTGAAGCATTTAAAAAATATCAGCAAAATGGTTTTGACGTAGATCTTTCCGAAGAATTCACAGAGCTTAAGCGTCTTTTTGATGGGGTGGCCTTACTTGGTGATTACAGCACGAAAGTAAAAGATGAAATCTTGTCTTTTGGCGAACTGATTTCGGTAAAAACCGTGACCCATCTGTTGCAAAAGCAAGGGGTGAAAGCCCAGTTTACAGATTCGCGTAAGCTTATAAAAACCAATGGAACCTTTGGCAACGCACAACCCAATGACAAGCTTTCCAAAGAGCAGGTAGTTAAGCATTTTACAAAATATAATGGGGAGACGGTAAACATCGTGACCGGTTTTATCGCGAGTGATGATAATAACCAGACCACGACTTTGGGTCGTAACGGGAGTAATTACACCGCTTCACTGTTAGCCAATTATCTGGATGCCGGAGAATTGCAAAACTATACGCACGTAGACGGGATTTTTACGGCAAATCCAGACTTGGTTCCTGATGCACAAAAGATTGAACGCTTGACATATAGCGAGGCAAACGAACTTGCCAATTTTGGAACTTCGGTGTTACACGCCAAGACGATTATTCCGCTAATTGAAAAGAATATTCCGTTACGCATCCTCAACACGTTTAAGGCTGATGATGCAGGAACATTGATCACCGCGCAGACCGAGCAGGAAGGTATCAAGTCGCTTTCGGTGTTGAGCGAGATGGCGTTGATCAATTTGGAAGGTCGCGGCTTGCTAGGAAAAGTAGGGGTAGATGCGCGAATTTTTAGAGCTTTGGGCAATAGCGGCGTGAATGTGAGCATTATTGCTCAAGGTTCCTCAGAGCGGGGAATTGGTTTAGTGGTTGAGGCCAAGCAGGCGCAACAGGCCATTTCGGCCCTTCGGTTTGAGTTTGAAGCCGATTTCCAAAGTCAGGATGTTAACCGCATCGAGATTATTGATGAGGTTGCGGTGATTTCTATCATTGGTCAGGATTTGAGCAGTTTCCATAAACCCTATAGCGAGCTCATCAAAAACGGGATCGTTCCTTTGTTGTTCAACAATACGGTTACCGGAAAAAATGTGAGTGTGGTGGTGCGCAAACCGCAACTGACCAAGGCTCTTAATGTAGTTCACGGTGAAATCTTTGGCATTGCCAAAAAAATAAATATTGCCATTTTTGGACAAGGACTGGTAGGTGGTACGTTGATCGATCAGATTGTAGCCTCGGCTGAAACCATACAGGAACGTAAGGGAATCGCGCTGAATATTTTCGCGGTAGCAAATTCTAAAAAAGTCCTGTTTGATAAAAATGGTGTTTCAGAAAGCTGGAAAACCGATTTTGAAAGTCAGGCAAAAGAAGCCGGTGTAAAAGAAGTGATCGCTTTCGCGAAAGCCAATCATTTGGCAAACCTGATTGCGATTGACAATACAGCAAGTGGGGTGTTTATCGAGAATTACATAGAACTGGCACAAAACGGATTTGATCTGGTTTCTTCCAATAAGATAGCCAACACGGTAGGTTTTGATTTTTACCAAAAACTGCGTCGGGTTTTAGATGAAAACAACAAACGTTATTTGTATGAGACCAATGTGGGAGCAGGATTACCATTAATAGACACCATACGCTTATTACACCTTTCGGGCGATAATATTACCCGAATAAAGGGTGTTTTCAGCGGTTCGTTGAGTTATTTGTTCAATACATTTTCAGTAGAAGATCGCGATTTTTCTGAAGTTTTGCAGGATGCGATTGATAAAGGGTTTACAGAACCAGACCCCCGTGAAGATCTGGGCGGAAATGACGTAGGCCGGAAATTATTAATTCTGGCCCGAGAACTCGACTTACACAAAGAGTTCAGTGATGTACAGATACAAAGCCTCATTCCTGAAAATTTACGGGAAGGAGCCGCATCAGACTTTTTAGGAAGATTGAAAGAGCTCGATTCGGTTTTTGAAGCGCGTAAAAAAGCCTTAAAAGAAGATGAAGTTCTGCGTTATGTTGGCGACCTTTACGGCGATTTATCTCAGGAAGATGGAGGGACTTTAGAAGTAAAACTAGTTACTGTTTCTAAAAGTTCGGCGTTGGGTCAGGTAAAAGGCAGTGACAGTATTTTTGAAATTTACACCGAATCCTATGGAGAGAATCCTTTAGTGATTCAGGGAGCCGGAGCAGGAGCAGCTGTAACTGCACGGGGCGTTTTTGGAGATATACTGAAACTCGCAGAGCGGAATAATTAATTTATTCTTTATTGTTATTATCATTAGTATTCAGTGCCAATAGTAATAACAATAATAATAACAATAATAAGATGAAAGTAACACTCGAACGTAAAAACACCGATTACCTGTTTGAAGCTAAAGGAGCTTCGGGAAATCCTGTAATGATAGATAATAAAACTGGAGATGTGGTTCAGGGCAGCAGCCCTATGGAATTACTGTTAATGGGAGTTGGTGGCTGTAGTGCGATTGATATCATTTCGATCTTAAAAAAGCAAAAGTTAGAAATTGATTCGTATCACGTAGAAGTTGAGGGCGACCGCAAAGAAGTAGGTGGCGCCAAACCTTTTGAAGCGATGCGCGTACACGTGTATCTGGAAGGGGATATTCCTCCTGCAAAAGCATTGCGCGCTGCACAATTGAGTTTTGAAAAATACTGTTCAGTTTCCATCACCTTGCAAGCCGGAGTAGACATTTCATACAAAGTGTTTTTAAATGGAGAAGAAGTCGAATAGACTTGAGACGAGAGATTTAAGAACAAAGAACAAAGAACACCGAATAAAGAAAAAAGAGTAAAAGGTAAGTGGTGATTAACGATTCCACGATTAAACCTTTTAACAGCTAAGAAAAAGGAAACAAGATTTTAGGCAACGAATTTGAAGCAGGATAATCCATCTCAAATCTAACGTCTAACATCTAACATCTAAATAACAATGAGTAAACATTTTGAAACCGAAGCCATACGCACCCAATTAAACCGAAGCGAATTTCTGGAGCATTCTGTGCCCATGTATTTAACTTCGAGTTTTGTTTTTGAAGATGCCGAAGATATGCGCGCTTCGTTTACCGAAGAAAAAGAGCGGAATATTTACAGCCGGTTTACCAATCCAAATACCAGCGAGTTTATAGAGAAGATTTGCAAAATGGAAGGTGCCGAAAGTGGTTATGCTTTTGCAACCGGAATGGCAGCTGTGTTTTCAACCTTTGCGGCGCTTTTAGATAGCGGTGATCATATTGTTTCGGCGCGTTCAGTTTTTGGTTCTACACACAGCTTATTTACCAAATTCCTCCCAAAATGGAATATTGAAACTTCGTATTTTAATGTTGATGAGGTCGATAAAGCAGAAAGCCTGATCAAGCCCGAAACTAAAATTCTTTATGTAGAATCGCCTACCAATCCCGGTTGTGATGTTTTGGATTTAGAATATCTGGGTAATCTGGCCAAAAAACACAATCTGATTTTTGTAGTGGATAACTGTTTTGCAACACCTTATTTACAGCAGCCCATCAAGTTTGGTGCAGATATCGTGATTCATAGTGCGACTAAGATGATTGACGGTCAGGGTCGCGTGTTAGGTGGTGTAAGTGTAGGTCGTGCCGATTTGATACGCGAGATTTATCTTTTTTCTCGTAATACCGGGCCAGCGTTATCGCCGTTTAACGCCTGGGTGCTTTCAAAAAGTTTAGAAACCCTACACGTACGTGCAGACCGACATTGTGAAAATGCTTTAAAAGTAGCCGAGTTTTTAGAGGGTCACGAGAAGGTGAATTTTGTGAAATATCCATTTTTGAAATCGCATCCGCAATATGAAGTGGCTAAAAAGCAAATGAAACACGGCGGTAACATCGTCGCTTTTGAAGTGAAAGGTGGAATAGATGCCGGACGTAAATTTTTGAATTCGATTAAAATGTGTTCGCTATCCGCAAATTTGGGCGATACGCGTACGATTGTGACGCATCCCGCTTCTACGACACACAGCAAACTGGCTGAAGAAGATCGTCTTGAAGTAGGAATCACAGATGGTTTGGTGCGTTGTTCTGTAGGTCTGGAGCATACAGATGATATTATCGCAGATCTGGATCAGGCGCTAAAAGCATAGAATTCTAACTTTTTGCATACATTTAGACCGTGTTATCTAAAAAAACAAAATACGGTCTCAAAGCCTTGGCCTACGTAGCCAAGCACAAAGGAGAAGATCCTGTGCAAATAGGAGCTATAGCCAAAAGTGAAAATATTTCTCAAAAATTTCTGGAAAGTATTATGCTTACCCTGAGGAAGGCTGGTTTTCTCGGAAGCAAAAAGGGCAAGGGTGGTGGTTATTACCTGCGCCGACAACCCGAAGAGATTAAAATGGTAGAGGTGATGCGTATTTTGGAAGGCCCTGTGTCTATGGTGCCTTGTGTAAGTCTTAATTTCTACGAAAAATGTGACGATTGTCCGGATGAGATGGCCTGCTCGGTACACAGTCTTATGATACAATTACGCGATAGCAATCTGGCTGTACTGAATAATAATACGCTGGCCGATCTTATCAAAGAATAATTGCAGAATTCTGAAAATTCAGCTGAAATGCTGAAAATCACTTAAAAGTTTCAAAAATCTACTTTAAAAGTTTGGTCACTACATGCTCAGGATATACTTTTGCTTTTAAATCCTAGTAATCCGATAGGATTAAAATAAAAAGAGGATGCAGATATGATTTTAGATCAGATTTATAGTCAGAATAAAACGGAAGAAACTGTCGAGGTTTCTTATAAAAAAGATACGGCTTCTGAAAAGCCTTTGCGCAGTATAGTAAAATCAATAAGCTGGAGAATTGTAGGGACAATGGATACGGTTTTGATCTCCTGGTTTATTACCGGGGCTCTTACGCTTGCTTTTTCTATTGGAGCTGTAGAGCTGGTAACTAAAATGGTGCTTTATTTTTTTCACGAACGTATTTGGAATACCATAAACTGGGGTAAGTAATGAGTTATACAGCAACACAATTAGAACAATTTAACGCTGATTTGCGTGACAAATCACCGGTTGAGATTGCAAAATGGGCAGTAGCTCAGGCTAAAAATCCTATTGTAACTACCAATTTCAGGCCTTATGAGGCGGCAATTTTGTTTGCTGCAACACAGGCAAAGCCAGAAATACCTGTGGTTTGGTGTGATACGGGTTATAATACCCCTAACACCTACAGACATGCAGAAGAAGTTATTAAGCTCCTTAATTTAAAGATTGATTTATACGTGCCTCAGCAAACTGCCGCGCATCGTGATGTAGTTATGGGAATTCCGCAAATAGATGATCCCAGACATAAAGTTTTTACAGAACAGGTAAAACTAGAGCCTTTTAAAAGAGCAATGGCAAATCATAAACCAGATGTGTGGTTTACAAACCTGAGAAAGGGACAGACTGCACACCGGGATAACCTTGATATTTTGAGTCTCGGAGCAGACGGAGTTTTAAAAGTAAGTCCGTTTTACTATTGGAGTGATGCAGAATTAGATACCTATTTGGCTGAAAATAAATTGCCAAACGAACATAAATATTTTGATCCAACTAAAGTGTTGGAGAACCGGGAGTGTGGATTACACGCCTAAAACGATTAGAGCATGAGCAAGATTTTAAAAACAAATGCATTAGAGAGCGAGGCGATTTACATCTTTAGAGAAGTAGTTGCTCAGTTTGAAAACCCCGTATTGCTTTTTTCGGGAGGGAAAGACAGTATTACGTTGGTGCGTTTGGCGCAAAAAGCATTTTATCCGGGTAAGATTCCCTTTCCGCTATTGCATGTGGATACCGGTCATAATTTTCCCGAGACCATTGAGTTTAGAGATAAATTGGTAGAAGAATTGGGATTGAATTTAATTGTGCGTCACGTGCAGGATGCGATTGATGAAGGAAAAGTGACTGAGGAAACCGGTAAATATTCTAGCCGAAATATGCTTCAGACTACAACGCTTTTAGATGCCATTGAAGAATTTAAATTCGATGCATGTATCGGTGGCGCACGTCGTGATGAGGAAAAAGCACGAGCCAAAGAACGTATTTTTTCTGTGCGTGACGATTTTGGTCAATGGGATGAAAAAAACCAGCGTCCGGAGCTTTTCGATCTTCTAAATGGTAAGATTGAAATTGGTCAAAATGTACGTGTTTTTCCAATTTCAAATTGGACGGAACTGGATGTGTGGAGTTATATAGAGCAGGAGCAAATTGAAATTCCATCTATATACTTTTCGCATAAGCGTAAAACATTTGTTCGCGATGGATTGATCTGGAGTGCTTCAAAATATGTGTATCGCGAGGAAGATGAAGAAGTCCTGGAGCGTATTGTACGTTTTAGAACGGTAGGTGATATGACGTGTACCGCAGCAGTAGAATCTGAAGCAGATACCATTGCTAGAATAGTAAGCGAGATAAAAACTTCTACTATTTCAGAACGTGGAGCCCGTATAGACGACAAGCGTTCTGAAGCAGCAATGGAAAAACGCAAGCAGCAAGGATATTTCTAGTTATTAGCAAATGTTAATGGTTAGCACTTAAGATAAATAAAACGAATACAAATTAAAATACCCTAAAGCTCCCTCTTCTATGAGAGAGGGCGGGGGGAGAGGATATGGAAGTTTTAAAGATAGCAACAGCAGGTAGTGTAGATGATGGTAAAAGTACTTTGATAGGAAGACTGCTTTACGATACAAAATCACTCACAGACGATAAATTAGAGGCAATAGAGCGTAGTAGTAAGAAAAAAGGATACGATTATCTTGATTTTTCTCTAGCGACAGACGGTCTTGTTGCAGAACGCGAACAGGGGATTACCATAGACGTAGCGCATATTTATTTTTCGACTAAAAAGAAAAGCTACATCATCGCAGACACCCCGGGTCACGTAGAGTATACCCGAAATATGGTAACCGGTGCTTCACAGGCACAAGCTTCAATCATATTAATTGATGCGCGTAAAGGGGTGATTGAGCAAACGTATCGTCATTTCTTTATCAATAATTTATTACGTGTTAAACACGTGATTGTTGCGGTAAATAAAATGGATTTGGTTGATTATGATCAGCAGGTATTTGAGGATATCAAAGCCGATTTTGAGAAACTAAATGCACAAAGTAGTTATGAAGAGCAAGATGTTACATTCATTCCTATTAGTGCTTTGAAAGGAGATAATGTCGCAGAGAAATCTGATGCAATGCCCTGGTATACTGGCGAAAGTGTTTTGGCTTTCTTAGAAGCTTTAAATCCAGAGCAGGAAGAACTGACCGCTATGCGTTTTCCTGTCCAAACTGTTATCAGGCCTAAGAAGGATGAGTTTCATGATTACCGAGGCTATGCAGGAAAGATTTATGGTAACAGTTTAAAAGTGGGTGACGCTGTTACGGTTCTTCCCTCTTTAACTTCATCCAAAATCAAAACTATAGAGTTTTTTGACAAGCAGTATGAAGAGGCCATTGCGGGTAGCTCTGTGACGATTACTTTAGAAGATGATATCAATGTAACCCGAGGGGATATATTGGTTAAATCTAATGAAGTACCACAGTCGGCAAAAACACTTACGGCTTCAGTTTGCTGGATGGACGGAAAAGCTTTGGTGCCGGGAGCTAAATATGAAATACAACACAATACAAACCGCGTATTAGCCAAAATAGACAGTATTGAAAGTATAATTGCTACCGATTATTCGGGAGAAGATGTTGCCGGAACCCAACTAACACTAAACGAAATAGGTAAGGTGAACTTTAAATTAAGTAAAAACCTTTTCTACGATAATTATGCTGATAATAAAGCAGGAGGGTCTTTTATACTAATAGACACGCAAAGCAACACGACGGCAGGTGTAGGCTTTATCGGATAAAATATCAAAACGGTGAATTGCGCAAATTTGCAGTTCACCCTGCACTAAAATCCTATTATTTCTATAGGATTAAAATGAATAAATAAAAAAGAAATAAGCTATGCAAAGCTTCAGAACAGAAATAGAGAATCCGGTTGTAGAACGCGACATTATAGAGCTTGAGAAAAAAATCAAACTCTTTAAGGATGGGAAGATAGATGAAGAACGTTTTAGAAGTCTTCGTCTGGCAAGAGGTGTTTACGGTCAGCGTCAGGAAGGGGTGCAAATGATACGTATTAAATTGCCTTACGGAAAGGTGACCAGCGATCAGTTATTGCGTATTTCTGATGTTTCTGATGAATATTCACGAGGCAAATTGCATATCACCACGCGCCAGGATATTCAGATTCACTACGTAAGTCTTGATCGTACTCCAGAGTTGTGGGCAGAACTTGAGAAAAGTGACGTAACGCTTCGCGAAGCCTGTGGTAATACCGTGCGTAACGTGACCGCAAGTCCAGATTCAGGGATCAACCCTAACGAAGCTTTTGATGCGACACCTTATGCGCATGCTACCTTTCAGTTTTTCTTGCGGAATCCCATCTGTCAGGAAATGGGCAGAAAGTTTAAAATGTCATTTTCTTCAACAGATGATGATTCGGCTTTAGCCTTTATTCACGATTTAGGTTTTATACCAAAAATCAAAGATGGTAAACGTGGCTTTAAAGTGATGCTTGGTGGTGGTTTAGGGTCGCAACCACGTCACGCCGATGTACTGACTGAGTTTTTACCGGCAAATGAATTGATACCTACAATTGAGGGCGTTTTACGCGTATTTGATCGTCACGGAGAGCGTTCCAGACGTTTAAAAGCACGTATGAAATTTCTAATCAAGGATATAGGTTTAGAAGGTTTTATGGATTTGGTTGCTGAGGAACGCAGAGCCCTTTCGTATAAAACCTACGAGATAGATACCACAGCGTTTGAAGGTGAGCCCACGGCTCCTTTAGCTGAAGCTCCTGAAACAGAAATCAAAGATCAAAAAGCTTATGATGCCTGGAAAGCAACCAACGTTTTTGAGCAAAAGCAAAAAGGTCTCGTAGCAATAGGAATCAAAGTTGTTTTGGGCGATTTTTCTACTGAAAAAGCTCGTGCATTAGCCGGCCTGATTAAAAAATACGGTGGGGATGAGATGCGTCTTACCCTGCGTCAAAATATACTGTTAAGACATATACCGGAAAGGGCATTGCCATACTTCTTTTCACAACTAGCCAATCTTGGCTTTGCCCAACCGGGATATGAAACTACAGGAGATATTACTGCGTGTCCCGGTACAGATACTTGCAACTTAGGGATTGCAAGTAGTACCGGTATCGCAGCTAAACTAGAAGAAGTTCTGGAAACCGAATATCCACAGTACCTCAATAATAAAGAGGTTGCCATTAAAATTAGCGGGTGTATGAATGCCTGCGGTCAGCATAATATGGCGCATATCGGTTTTCAGGGAATGTCGATACGCACACCAGAAAAACTGGTCGCTCCTGCACTACAGGTATTGTTAGGGGGTGGTGTTCTGGGTGATGGTCAGGGGCGTTTTGCTGATAAAGTGATCAAAATCCCAAGTAAAAGAGGCCCTGAGGCCTTGCGTGCAATCTTGGATGATTACAAGCAAAATGCCGGCGAACTTGATTTCTTAAGTTATTATGATGAGAAGGGACAGCGTTATTTTTACGATTTCCTAAAACCCCTTTCAGAAACAGACAATCTCGTAGAATCTGATTTTATAGACTGGGGTAATGAGGAAAAATACATTCAGGAAGTGGGTGTTGGCGAATGTGCCGGAGTAGTCATTGACTTGGTTCAAACGCTTTTACTGGAAGCCAAAGACAAACTGGGAAGTGCTATTGAAGCTGTTGAGGAAAACAAATGGGCAGATAGTATCTACCACACGTACGCCGGTCTGGTTAACGGAGCCAAAGCCATTTTACTTGCCGAAGATGTAAAAACCAACACACAGGCAAACATCATCGCTGAGTTTGACAGCACTTTTGGAGAAGATAGTGTGCTTACAATAGACCGTTCGTTTTCAGAAATAGTGTATCAAATTCAGAAAAACGAACCTACTGAAGAATTTGCAGAAACTTATTTAGCGGATGCGAGTGCATTTTTTAACAGGGTAGATTTATTCCGAAAAAACCAACTGGCAAATGTTTAAGAATCCAAAGTTAACAGTAGTAGGAGCAGGTCCCGGTGATGTTGAATTATTCACCCTAAAAGGAATCAAAGCTTTAGAGTCGGCTGATGTCGTGTTGTATGATGCATTGGTTAATCCCGAGTTGTTGGAATATGCCAAACACGCCGAATTGATTTTCGTCGGAAAGCGCAAAGGTTGTTATGCCTACCAGCAGGAGCAGATTAATGATTTGATCATATCTCGAGCTAAAAGCCATGGTCACGTGGTGCGTTTAAAAGGAGGAGACCCGTTTATTTTTGGCCGTGGTGCAGAAGAGATGGAAATCGCTGCCGCAGCCGGACTAGAAGTTGCCGTGGTTCCGGGGATTTCTTCTTCGCTTGCAGTGCCCGCGTATCAAAATATACCATTGACCAAGCGCGGGAGTTCAGAAAGTTTTTGGGTCATAACCGGTACCACAAAAGAGCATAAGCTTTCAAATGATGTGAAACTTGCAGCCCAATCTTCAGCTACGGTGGTCATCTTAATGGGAATGAGTAAGCTGGGTGAAATCACAAAACTATTTCGCGAAAGCGGAAAAAGTGAAACTCCCGTTGCGATTATTATGAACGGAACAACAGCTGAGGAACGCGTTGGAATAGGCACCGTAGACAGCATTGAAAATGTTGTAGAAGAGTTAAATCTTACTAACCCATCAATTATTGTGATAGGTGAGGTGGTAAGACATCGCGAGCAATTGCTTAATTTGCAGGTGGAATACGCGCAACATGGCCATTGATCCTCAGGAAAATAATACATTATACCCGGTTTTTTTAAAAGTTCGTAATCTGCAAATTCTTATTGTAGGTGGAGGAAACGTCGCTTTAGAAAAGTTGACTTTTTTAACCAAATCAAGTCCCGATGCGGTGGTAGAAATGGTAGCGCCGTTTTTTAGAGAAGAAACGTTAGAGCGTGCAAAGCAATATAATGTCAAAATCACCAAACGTAAATTTCGCAAATCAATGCTCAAAAAGCGGCACGTGGTAATCGCCACGACTGACAGTCCGCGGGTTAATAAACGTATTTACAAGTTGGCCAGAAAGCAATATTTGTTATGTAATATCGCAGACGTACCCGAACTTTGTGATTTTTATATGGGTGGAATTGTGACTAAAGGAAATGTCAAGATCGCTATCTCGACTAATGGAAAGTCACCCACTACCGCAAAGCGTTTGCGTCAGTTTTTTGAAGAAGTGATTCCTGAGAATATTGACGATATGGTTAAAAATCTCAATGAATACCGAAAAACAATAAAAGGGGATTTTGAAGAAAAGGTGGAAACACTAAACGAGTTTACCAAAGGATTGATATCCAAAAATTAAATTGAACGTAGAATGATGGGCTTCGGCTCGAAGAATTTAGAAGATGATAAAGACAGACATACTTATTATTGGTGCAGGACCTACAGGATTATTTACCGTTTTTGAAGCCGGTTTATTAAAGCTGAAATGCCACATAATTGATGCTTTGGCACAACCCGGCGGTCAGTTGGCAGAAATTTACCCCAAAAAACCTATTTACGACATTCCCGGTTTCCCGGAAGTTATGGCAGGTGAATTGGTAGACAATCTGCTAGAGCAAGGCAAGCAATTTCAGCCTGGTTTTACCTTGGGAGAACGCGCAGAGACGATTGAAAAGCAGGATGACGGTAGCTTTATTGTAACCACTAATAAAGGTACGCAACATCATGCGCCGGTAGTTGCAATTGCGGGAGGTCTGGGAAGTTTTGAACCGCGTAAACCGCTTATTCCAAATATTCATCAGTTTGAAGATAAAGGTGTTGCCTATATGATTAAAGACCCTGAAGTGTACCGCGGTAAAAAAGTGGTTATTGCAGGAGGGGGTGATTCCGCATTAGACTGGAGTATATTCCTGGCTGATGTAGCTGATGAGGTTACCCTGATTCACCGCAGAAATGAGTTTAGAGGAGCTCTGGATTCTGTTGAAAAAGTACGGGAGTTGAAAATGCTGGGTAAAATCAATTTAATTACACCAGCCGAAGTAGTAGGTCTGGGAGGTAATGAAGAGCTTGAACAGGTCGTGGTCGAGCATGCTGACAAATCACAAAGCACACTTGAGGCAGACGCGTTTATTCCTCTTTTTGGGCTTTCGCCAAAATTAGGGCCAATTGCAGATTGGGGTCTTGAGATCGAGAAGAATGCGATCAAAGTAAATAATGCATTGGATTATCAAACCAATATTCCGGGAGTGTTTGCTATAGGTGATGTAAATACATACCCCGGTAAGTTGAAACTTATTTTATGTGGCTTTCACGAAGCGACAATGATGTGCCAAGCGGCTTATCAAATCATCAATCCTGGCAAACGCTATGTAATGAAATACACTACGGTGAGCGGTGTAGACGGTTTTGATGGTTCTCGAAAAGAGGCTGAAAAAGCAGTGGTGCAGGCGATAAATTAACAGGCCGGCTTTAACTTATTTTTGAGGCTTAGAATGGTATTCTTGTTGAGTGGTTTAATCAGAAAATCAACAACTTGCGTATAATTCTGAGCCTTTTCTTTATCAATATTGCTGGTGCTTGAAGTAACAATAACGACTTGAGTAGGATCATTTCTTTCCTTTAAAACATCAAGAAAATTCCAGCCATTGATTTCAGGCATGTTCAGGTCTAGAAAGATAAGATCGGGTTTTTCTTCCTTAACCGCAGATAAAGCTGCTTCAGGAGTGGTGTAATCAACAATTTCATCTGCAAATTGAGTCACTTCAATTAATTTTTTATTAATGAAATTAGCCATTTTCTGGTCGTCAACCAGCATTATTTTAAGCAGCTTAGTCATGTTTATTTTCTGTAATATTATAATTAGCTGCTACATTTTCACTTTGCGCAACGACTTCTCTAAACACCTGATCCAGCTGGTGGGTTGAGATTTTTATTTTGGGAAAAATTTCGTTTCTGAGTTCAACATCGTTGAACAAATCTGCGATTTCTAAAAAACCCATAATGCGACTTAAAGGTTCCCGAAGATTATGCGCATTCAATTTTGATAATTCGAGCAACTTCTGGTTTTTAAAACGTAACTCTTCAGTACGTTTTAAGATGATATTTTGCTGATTGTTATTTATTTCTTCAATTTCTTTGTTTTTTAATTCAATCTCCGAAATAGCCTCTTTGAGCTTAATATTTTTGTTTTTTAATTCTTCGGTAAGTTGAATTTGCACATAGCGGGATACGATATTGTCTACGAGTAAATTAAGAATCTCGATGTCATTATGACTAAAAGGGCTAGAGTCATCAGAGACTATAGAGAAGCAAACCTTATAATTGGCTAAAGTAGTGTACCACATCCATAATTTTCCATTTTCTAGGGTTTGAAATTTTTCACTTAAATACTCTGGTAAATTATCGGGTTGCAAGGGTAAAACTCCCGGCGTTTTGTGGATAAGTAGTTCTTCTTCGTACGGTAAAATAGTTTCGAAAAATGAGATGTTGACACCCAGAGATTTCGAAAACGTATAACAGATTACAGGTTGCTCGGCCACAAGAAGTATCCTGAACATTTTAAAGTTAAATAAATACTTTAAATGCTTATTAGTGACTTTTCCTAAATCTTCAAAGGTCTCAACAGTGTTGAGGTTATATGAAAATTTAGAAAAGGCCTCGTAAGTTATTCGATACTTGGCAGATGATAAATTCACGTAAGAGGCTTATTTTATTACGCCTGGGCTTCCATTAATTCATTATCTATTTTAATGCCTGAGATATCTGCAAGGGTATTAAGCATATTAACCAGGTCTGCCTGAGCCATGAGCTCCTGTATTTCAGCATCGTCAAAACCAACATTTTCAAGAGCTTCAAAATCAGCTTCAGTAATTTGGTCAGAATGCATAGCAGCCTTGGTTACTACTCTAATTGCTGTCTTGAAACTTTCTGGTATAAGTGGGCTGTCTAAATTTTCAGTAACCTTAAAATTCTCAGAGTCATTAAAGTGCGAACTCATGCTGTCTGCAAATATGCCATGTGCCTGGGCGCAATATTCACAGTTTCTCTTTTTTGAAACGTTATATATTATGAGTTGTTTCAGTACGTTTGGAACTTCACCCTGCATAAGAGTTGACTTCAATTTTGCCCAATTACCTCCTAGAAGCGTGGCGTTTGACCCCTGGCATTTAAACCAATTTAATACAAAAGGAATCTGAAGGGTTCTTTTTGTATCATCGTAAATTTGCCTAACTTCATCTGAGGCATTCTCGTAAGAAACGAGTGTATATCGTGAAGATAATGAAGTAGTTTTGTGCATGTATTTTTAGTTTTGGTTTTGTAAAATGGGGTGAACAAAATTAATTTATTTTTTCAGATAGTCAACATTGAAAATCAAATACTTAAGTATTTGATTTAGAGGCGTCATGTTTTTATAAATTCGTATTTCAACCTGTATTGATTTGGTGTTTATAGGTAATATTCGTAGCATAAAACTTGCTTTTTGTCAGCTTGTTTTTAATCTTTGTAATTCAGTTCATTTTTTAATGCAGTTATCAAGAAAGGCAGAGGGATTAGACCCGTTGAAGCCTTAGCAACCCTCCTCCCGGAGAAGGTGCTACATTCTACTCATATGTTGAGATAGATAACAAAAAACGAGTCAGACGAACTCCCTTTTTGCCTTCTTAATAACTTATTTTTGCGCTTTGTTCTGAGCAGATTTCATTATGCCTGAAACGGAAAGGAGAAGCGATAAGCTTATACGAATTGATTATGAGTAGAGACAAATTATATAAGGCTTTAAAAGAGCGAATTTTAGTGCTTGACGGTGCAATGGGAACTATGCTGCAGCGCTATAAGTTTACCGAAGAAGATTTTAGAGGCGAGCGCTTTAAAGACTGGCCCAGTCCCGTACAGGGTAATAATGATATGTTGAGTATCACACAGCCCGAAGCGATTTCAGCGGTGCATGCAAAATATTTTGCAGCAGGCGCAGACATTGTTGAGACCAATACCTTTAGCGGTACAACAATCGCAATGGCAGATTATGGGATGCAGGACTTTGTGTACGAACTCAATTTTGAGTCGGCTAAAATCGCAAAAAAAGTAGCTCTGGAATTTACTGAAAAGGAGCCGGAAAAACCTCGTTTTGTTGCCGGGGCCATGGGGCCTACCAATAAAACAGCCAGTATGTCTCCTGATGTAAACGACCCTGGGTATAGAGCCATTTCGTTTGATGAGTTACGCATTGCCTATAAACAACAGGCAGAAGCTTTACTGGATGGCGGCGTTGATATTTTACTGGTCGAAACTATTTTTGATACGCTTAATGCAAAAGCCGCACTTTTTGCTATTGAAGAAGTAAAGGAAGAACGTAATATTGAAATACCTGTGATGGTAAGCGGTACCATTACCGATGCTTCCGGAAGAACATTATCAGGCCAAACCGCAGAAGCCTTTTTGATATCTATTGGCCATATGCCTTTGCTTTCGGTAGGCTTTAATTGTGCGCTGGGAGCAGAACAACTCACGCCATATTTGGAAGTGGTTTCTTCCAAATCAGATTTTGCAATCTCGGCCTATCCCAATGCAGGTTTGCCCAATGCGTTTGGGGAATACGATGAGACCGCAGATGAGATGGCGGCTCAAATCAAAACCTATCTGGATAAAAAATTGATAAATATAGTGGGCGGATGCTGCGGGACGACTCCTGAACATATACATGCGATTGCCCAACTCGTAAAGGATTACGAACCTAGACCGTTACCGCTATTTACAAAAGCAGCAGCTTTATAAAAACGATTTATGAGTACTCCTACAGAAGCAGCTACAGCCAAAAATATAGACTACAGACCTTTAAAATTAAGCGGTCTCGAACCACTTATTATTACCCCAGAAAGCAATTTTGTCAATGTGGGTGAGCGAACCAATGTGGCCGGTTCGCGTCGGTTTTTAAGGTTGATCAACGAAGAGAAATTCGACGAGGCTTTAGCCATTGCCCGCGATCAGGTAGAAGGCGGGGCACAGATCATTGATGTCAATATGGATGATGGTCTTATTGATGGTAAAAAAGCGATGGTCAATTTCTTAAACCTAATCGCTGCTGAACCTGATATCGCTCGCGTGCCTATAATGATTGATAGTTCTAAGTGGGAAATTATCGAAGCAGGTTTGCAGGTCGTTCAGGGTAAATGCGTGGTCAACTCCATCAGTTTAAAAGAAGGGGAAGATGAGTTCATCAGTCACGCCAAAAAAATAAAGCGCTATGGTGCTGCCGTGATCGTAATGGCTTTTGATGAAGTAGGTCAGGCAGATAATTACGAGCGCCGTATTGAGATCGTCAAACGCAGTTATGATATACTGGTCAATCGGGTTAAGTTTCCACCGGAAGACATCATTTTTGACCTGAATATTTTTCCGGTTGCAACCGGTATGGAAGAGCATCGCCTAAATGCTATCGACTTTATTGAGGCTACCCGCTGGGTAAAAGAAAATCTGCCTCACGCGCACGTGAGTGGCGGGGTGAGTAATGTTTCGTTTAGCTTTCGAGGAAACAATACGGTACGCGAAGCTATGCACTCGGTATTTCTGTATCACGCGATTAAGGCCGGGATGAACATTGGGATCGTAAATCCAACGATGCTTGAGGTGTATGACGACATCCCAAAAGATTTACTGGAGCACGTTGAAGACGTAATTCTCGATCGCAGGGATGATGCCACAGAACGTCTGCTTGATTTTGCAGAAAGCGTGAAGGGCACTGCAAAAGAGAAAGTTGTTGATCTTTCCTGGAGAGAAGAACCGCTTCAGGATCGCATTACCCGCGCTCTGGTAAAAGGTATTGATACCTATATTTTAGAAGATGTAGAAGAAGCACGACAAGCTTCAGAAAAACCTCTGCACGTGATCGAAGGTCATCTCATGACCGGGATGAACGTGGTGGGTGACCTTTTTGGAGACGGTAAAATGTTCCTTCCTCAGGTTGTTAAGTCGGCACGGGTGATGAAAAAAGCCGTTGCATACTTGCTGCCCTATATTGAAGAAGAAAAGCGTCTTAATCCGCCTCCGGCATCAGAGAAGGCGAAGTCTAATCTTGTGCTTATGGCAACGGTAAAGGGCGATGTGCACGACATTGGGAAGAATATCGTAAGCGTGGTTTTGGCCTGTAATAACTACGAGATTATCGATATGGGAGTCATGGTGCCTCCCGAAAAAATAATCGCTACGGCAAAAGAGCGCAATGTAGATATTATAGGTCTTAGCGGACTCATAACCCCATCGCTGGATGAAATGGTTTTTCTGGCGAAAGAAATGAAGCGTCAGGATTTTACGGTTCCGTTGTTGATAGGCGGCGCTACGACGAGCAAGGCGCATACCGCGGTAAAAATTGACCCGGAATATCCCGAAGCGGTAGTTCATGTAAACGATGCATCGCGTGCAGTTACTGTAGTAGGCGATTTACTCAATCCCGAGAGTAGACTGAAATACAAAGCAGATATCAAACAGGATTACGCCCTGTTTAGAGAGCGCTTTTTGACTCGTGGAAAGAAGCGGGATTTCCTTACCATCGAACAGGCTCGTGAAAATAAATGGAAACTGGATTGGGATACTTTTGAAGCTTCTAAGCCCAACGAATTGGGAATTCAGGTAATTGAAGAATTTGACCTTAATAAACTGGTTGATTATATAGACTGGTCGCCGTTTTTCCGCAGCTGGGATTTGCATGGTAAATACCCGGATATTTTAGAAGAAGAGGTCGTTGGCGAGCAGGCACGCGAATTATTTGCAGATGCGAAAGCAATTTTGAAAAAGATTCTGGACGAAAAGCTGCTGACTGCAAAAGCGGTTTTTGGTCTTTTTGAAGCCAATACCGTAAATGACGACGACATTGAGGTTGTCACTTCGAGCGCAGTCGAGAAGCAGGAGAAATTCATTTTTAGAACCTTACGTCAACAAAGCAAAAAAGCATCAGGCAAACCCAATATCGCTTTAGCTGATTTTATCGCACCCAAAGAAACCGGAAAGACCGATTATATGGGTTGTTTTTGTGTTACTTCCGGGTTTGGTACGCAGGAACTGGCTGAAAAGTATGAGGCGGAGCACGATGATTACAACAGCATTATGGTTAAAGCACTTGCAGATCGCTTTGCTGAAGCCTTTGCTGAGTATTTGCACGAGCGTGTACGTAAAGAACACTGGGGCTATGCGAGTGATGAGGCGTTGAGTAATACCGAATTGATTAAAGAAGCCTATAAAGGGATTCGTCCTGCACCGGGTTACCCGGCCTGTCCCGATCATCTGGAAAAGTTGACTATTTGGGAAGTGCTCGGAGTGAAGGAAAAGATAGGTGTAGAACTTACAGAGAGTCTGGCCATGTGGCCGGCAGCTTCCGTAAGTGGGTATTATTTTGGCAATCCGGAAGCGCGCTATTTTGGTTTGGGTAAAATCAAAATGGATCAGGTAAAAGATTTTGCAGAGCGGAAAGGCATAGAAGTTAGAACAGCAGAAAAATGGTTAAATCCCAATATTTCTGACGAATAAAAGCGCCAGGGATAGCAGTGGAAATCCCGCAGTAAGCCGAAGCAAAGCGCAGGCGAGCGAGGAATTGAAACGTATAGCCCGACCCAAAGGGAGGCGCCCAATAAATAAATATTAATAGAAAAAATTAATCTGGTTTCCTTTATATAGAAAGGCCAAGGGTTAGGATTATGAAAATTACAGATCACATAAAAAAAGCAGACGGTAAAACCTTATTTTCTTTTGAATTGATACCGCCGCGTAAAGGCCGAAGCATTCAGGAATTGTATGATAATATAGACCCGTTGATGGAATTTAAACCTCCATTTATTGATGTAACAACTTCGCGTGAAGAGTTTGTGTACATTGAGAAAGAAGATGGGCTGCTCGATAAAAAAATCACCCGTATGCGCCCCGGGACTTTGGGTATTTGTGCGTCGATTAAGCATAAGTATGATGTAGACACCGTGCCGCACGTACTTTGTGGGGGCTTTACAAAAGAAGAAACGGAGTATTTACTGGTAGATTGCCATTATCTGGGCATACATAATGTGATGGCTTTGCGCGGTGATGCGATGAAAGAGCAACAGTATTTTGAACCAACTAAAGGCGGTCACGAGTATGCGCTGGGTCTGGTAGAGCAGATTGCAGATTTGAATAAAGGCCGTTACCTCAATAATGTTATAGAAACCAGCGATTGTTCTGATTTTTGCATTGGAGTAGCGGGTTATCCTGAGAAACATCTCGAAGCACCTTCTTTAAAAACCGATTTAAAACGCCTGATTCAGAAAGTAGAAGCCGGGGCTGATTATGTGGTTACTCAAATGTTTTTTGACAATAAAAAATACTTTGAGTTTGTAGATATGGTACGTGCTGAAGGTATAGATATTCCCATTATTCCCGGGATTAAGCCTATTGCGGTAAAACGTCACCTTCAATTGCTGCCGCAAGTTTTCAAAATTGATCTTCCGCAAGAGTTGATCGATGCCGTTGAAGGCTGTAAAAGCAATACCGATGTACGTCAGGTAGGGATCGAATGGGCGATACAGCAATCAAAAGAACTTATGGAAGGTGGTGCGCCTGTGCTGCACTATTATTCAATGGGGAAAAGCGATAACATTCAGGCAATTGCTTCCGAACTTTTTTAAAACCGCCTTCGGGGAATATTTGATACATTTGCCCGATAGTTAAAATTGAATGATCTACCGAATTCTGTTTTTGTTCTGTTGTGGCTTTTCTGTAATGGCTCAGGAAACCGAAGTCAAGCCGTACAGTCTGGATGCTAACTTTTTCTACGGAACCATCCTGCAGCATAATAAAGATATTGCGCATTTAATCACCGGGCATCCTACCGGCGTAATCTTGAGTTACAATCGTATGACCTACGGTTTCAACGACTGGGAAGCGCGTTACAACTATCCGGATTATGGTTTTTCATTTATTGCTCAGGATCAGAAGAATGAAAATCTGGGTCAAAATTTTGGTCTGTACGGGCATTTTAATTTTTATGCCCTTAACCGCAGGTTGATGTTGCGCATAGGACAGGGAATTGCGGCTACAACCAAACCTTTTGATTTGGATGATAATTTTCGCAATAACGCCTACGGGTCAACCTTGCTGAGTTCGACCTTTATAATGGTCAATTACAAGCAGCCCAATATCATCGACCGTATTGGTCTACAAACCGGGGTTTCATTAATTCATTATTCCAACGCAAACGTAAAAGCTCCTAATGCGAGTACCAATTCCTTTACCTTTAACCTGGGGTTGAATTACCAATTGGATGACGAGGAGCGACCTGATTATATTCCCAACGTTAAAAGCCGGTACACCGAACCCTGGAAGCTCAATTTTGTATTACGTGGTGGCGTCAATGAAAGCGATTATATTGGCTTAGGGCAACGCCCCTTCTTAGTAGCTTCTTCCTTTATAGATAAACGTATTTCTCATAAAAGTACACTTCAGGCTGGTGCCGATTTCTTTTTGAGTCCGTTTTTGAAAGATCAGATTGAGTACGAGAGTATCGCATTAGAGCGTCTGGGGACACGCGGAGACGAAGACTGGAAACGTGTGGGTGTTTTTGTAGGTCACGAACTGCGATTTAATAGAAATGCATTTGTAACCCAGTTTGGGTATTACGCCTATTATGATTTTGACTTCGAAGGCCGGGTGTATTTTAGGGGCGGTTTAAAACGTTATTTTACACCAAAGATTTTTGGAGCGATCACGCTTAAATCGCACGGCGCCAAAGCCGAAGCAGTAGAGTTTGGTATAGGTTACCGGCTTTAATAATAGACTGTCCATTTTTTTTGCTTTTCAGCCTTAAATCCTTCAAGCAGGTATTGTAGCGAATCGGGTAGGGATTTTTTAGTCTTTATCAATAAAACGTTGTTCTTATCAGCCAGTAATTTTTTGAGTCGGTCGCTTTGGTTGGGTTCATTGAGCGGTAAATAGGTTTCTTTCCAACGGTCTGTGGTTTCAAAACGCGTATCGCGCTTCGCTTCAAAATTAGAATTGTAAATCGTAATCACCCGGTCACCCAAATAAAATGGAGCAGAAGACAAGAGGTTGTCGTAAACCAAAACTTTGTACTCACTTTCACCACGTTCTTGTTCTATAAAACTGTATTGAGGCTTTAGCGAATTTATGAGGTAATCGTTCTGCGAGGCAAAATTAGCATACAGCAAAAGCAACAGGCAAGTCGTAATTGTACTTAAAATTAAGATGCGTTTGTATGCTTCTGTGTGAGATTTAAAGATGAAAAAATAGCCGCTTCCTGCCGTTATTAATGCCAAGAAAAGTGCCTTCACCCAACTAAAACGAATTTGCGGAACTAAGGGTAGTGCTATAAAAATCAGGAGCAATACCGCAAAGCTTATTTTAAACGTACCGAGATATGTACGGGGATGACGGTTTGAAAACTTCACAAAAAGGCTTCCACAGAAAAATGCTAGAAACGGAAACATAGGAAGGATGTAGAGCACCAGTTTTGAAGAAAATAGTGAGAATGCAATCAAAATCGCAAGAGTCGTATATCCCACGATTTTAGTTTCCGCATCAAGTGCAGGCGTGTTTTTTCTAAACAAATTGATCGCAGTAGGTACAATCCATGGTAGTGAAAGTGCAGGTACCAAAACCAGATAATACCAAAAAGGCTTGTCCCGGTGAAAAGTTTCGGCATTTACGCTTCGGTCTATAATTTGCTCCTGAATAAAATAATCCCAGAGTTCCGGCTTTTTGAGTATAAGCACGATAAACCATGATGCAGAAATACCCAGCATTAAAAGTAAACCGGGCAGGGTGTGAATACTTAGTTTCGGCTTTTCACGATTGATAATTTTATAACATACAATAAATAAAGCTACCGGTAAAAAGGCTACGGGTCCTTTGGTAAGGCAGGCCAGCCCCAGAGCTATATAAAACAGGTAGAGATAGCCTTTTTCCCCGTTTAATTTAACCTTAAGCCACAGATAAATCGCCCAAATGATAAAAGTGGTTAAAAAGAGATCTGTGGTGAGGTTTCGTGCCGCGATCAGCGCCAGTGGAAAGGAAAAGTAAATAAGTGCCGAAGCTATGGCGATTTTTTCATCCTTAAACCAAAGGCGGGCAATTTTGAAGACCAGTAAAACCTGAAGAATAAGCGCAAGGCTTAAAAAGAAACGGGCTCCAAATTCAGTATACCCAAAGATTTTATAACCAATCGCCGTGATTGCATAGGTGACTGGAGGTTTGTGGTAGTGAATGATACCCAGTAAACTGGGATTGATAAAATCATTGCTTAGAGCCATTTCGCGGCCAATTTCGGCATAGCGGGCTTCACTGCTTTCGGTTAAACCCCAGCTTCCGAGCTGAATGAGTAAAATGCCAAAAAGCACCGCGAGAAGAACATAGAATTTTTTAGTCAAAATACTTGGGACTTTTGTAATTGCTAAGATTTCAAAGTTGCATCATTCTGAGCATATGCTAAAATTTAGAAAGTTTTTTTCTTTTTAGACCATGATTGCATCCCTTATACAAAACAATATTGGGGTGGTTTAGGACTTTTTTACCGTACTTTGCCACGGTCAAGTTAAGGCTTGATGAGCGAGTTTACATCTATGAGAAACCTGTTTTTAATTGCATTATTAGTTTTGACTGCCTGCGGCTCAGATAATGTAGGCGATTGTTTTGAAGGAGAGGGCGATCCTGTTGAGATCACTTACGATTTACCTGAGTTTACTAAATTGCGCAGTGAGACCGATGTAATCGTGTACATTAAGCAGGGTCCGGAGCAGAAGGTGGTACTTAAAACCGGTGAAAACATGGTGAGTGATGCCGTTATTGAAGTGCTTGATGGAGGAATTTTACGATTGAAAAATGCTAAGCGCTGCAACCTCTTTCGCGATTATCAAAACTTTGTGGTCTATGTGACTACCCCAAACCTAACCGAAATTCGCAACGCTTCCGGTGAAGCTATTTATAGTGACGGTGTACTCAATTTTCCAGATTTAAGACTGTCAAGCGATACGATTTTTGAAATTGGAGATACTCCACCTAAGAAAAGCGGTAATTTCTATCTGGATCTAGAATCCAATAGGGTTGAAGTACGAGCAAACGGAAAAAGTGTTTTTTATCTAAAAGGAACGGCAAATAATCTGACTGCTTCTTTTTTTAACGAAGCACCGCGCCTTGAGGCGCGCGATCTCATAGCTCAGAACGTAACCGTAAATCAAACCTCTGCAAACAAAATGATCGTAAATCCTCAGGCAAGTATTAAGGGTACTATTTTTGGCACCGGTGATGTTATTTCGGTAAACAGACCTGCTGTTGTTGAGGTGGAAGAAAAGTATACGGGTCGCTTAATTTTTGAAGACTAAAAACCTCCATGAGATATACCTTTTTCGCTTTATTATTTTTCATCTTTTTCCGTTTGCATGCTCAAGAAATAAATGATGCTGAAGAAAAAAAACCAGTCTCTTTTGATGCCTCTTTTTTCTATGGAAGCATTCTGGAACACAATCCAGATATCAACCATTTGATTACCGGGCATCCCACAGGTTTTATTCTTAGTTACAACCGCCGTACCTACGGTTTTAATGAGTGGGAACGTCGTTACAATTATCCGGATTGGGGTTTTTCGATGGCTTATCAGGATTTACACAACGAGTATCTGGGCGAAAACCTCAGTTTTTACGGGCACTTCAATTTCTACTTTCTAAACCGTAATGCCTATTTCCGTATAGGGCAGGGTGTGGCTATTGCCGGTAAACCTTATGATCCTGAGACCAATTACATCAATAATGCTTACGGTACTAAATTATTGAGTTCAACCTATATCGCGCTGCAATACAACAAGCAAAACCTGTATAAAGGTTTTGGACTCAATGCCGGTTTTACCATCATCCATTACAGCAATGCCAATCTGCGTGCGCCCAATAACAGTACCAATACCTTTGCTTTTAACGTCGGCGCTAATTACAACCTGGATTACGAGGAGTTTCCAGATTACATTCCGGAAGGGGAGCGTACCAAATACGCCGAGCCTGTACATTTTAATCTGGCGCTGCGCGGTGGGGCTAATGAAAGCGATATTGTAGGCCAGGGGCAGTTTCCATTTTTTGTGGTTTCGGCCTTTGCAGACAAGCGCATCAATCATAAAAGTACTCTGGTTGCGGGAACTGATGTGTTTTTTGCCTACTTTTTTAAAGAACTGATTAAATTGCAGGCGGCGTCTTTTCCTGAAACCGGCGTTACCGGTGACGAGGACTGGAAACGCGTTGGACTTTTTGTAGGCCACGAACTGCGCTTTAACAAGATCGCTTTTGTTTCGCATCTGGGTTATTATATCTATTATCCCTACGAATTTGAAAACCGACTTTACAACCGTCTCGGATTGAAACGCTATTTTACCGAAGATATCTCGGCTGCCGTTACCGTAAAAGCACACGGCGCAAAAGCCGAAGGTGTAGAATTTAGTCTGGGCTATCGTTTTTAAACTCGGTAAAAGGCTGTTAGCCGATCAAGTACTAGTTTTATTCCGCTCGTTTTTACATCTTTGCCAGTGATTTAAGTCATTCCATGATTCGATTTGTAGTTCTTTTGGCGCTTGCCCTTAACCTGTTTTCGTGTAAAGATCTCGAGACCAAAAAAATCTCTTCAGACGATCTGGTGCAGGAAGAACTCAAAACCCTCAATATGAACGAGGTTGAGGAATATCCCACTTTTGCTTCCTGCGAAAATTTACAGGTTCAAGAGGCGCGCTATACCTGTTTTCAGAACGAACTGCAGCGCAATTTTCAGCGTCAGCTTTCCAATAAAACTATGATTGTCGAAACCGAAATTAACGACACCGTCTGGCTTTATTTCAGCATCAGCGAATTGGGTGATTTGACTATTGAAGAGGCGCAAATTCCGGATACCATCGCCAGTCAATTGCCACAACTGGAAGGTTGGCTTAAAGACAGCCTTGATTCGTTACCTCAAATAATTGCCGCACACAAACGCGGGATTCCCGTCAAAACCGCTTTTAAAATGCCGGTTGTTGTTAAAGTGGAATAGGACTAGCGTTTAAACCCGCGGCCTTTCCACGTAAAATTCCCAAACTGGCTCACAACAGCCACATAAACCGTAAAAAACGGATATATCGCAGCAACCCAGATAAAATGTGGTAAGCTTTTCTTCTGGGCGAAAAGATGTGCGGTACACCAAATGAGTAGAAAATCTACCGCCACTTTCAAGATTAGTAAGTAGTAGATTTCAGCAAAAAGTAACCCGGCTATTATCGAAGCATTCCCTAAAAGAACAAGTATGGAAGTTAGGATTGCAAACCATCCGGTATATGCGGAGGCTTTTGCAGCCCAGCGTTTCCGCTGATTAACCAACGATTTTAAATCCGGTTGCGGAGCGGTTTTTACCAATGCACCCTGAGTTTTAAGATATCCCACACGCTGCTTGTCAGCTTTTAAAAACTGCTGCATCAAAAACACATCGTCTCCGCTGGCGATTTGATTGTTGGAAGTATAACCCTTCAGTCTTAAAAACTCGCTTTTTAAAAACCCCAGATTGGCGCCATTGCACATAAAAGGCTGTCCCAGACCAAAACTTCCTATAGTCGCGCCCTGCAGGCTTAAAAAATCAAGCTGCTGAAATGCAGTAAGTATTTTGTTTTGATTCTCATAAAAACAAACCGGCCCGGCGATAAAACGGCAATTGTCACGTAGAATTTTATAATTGTAATGCTTCAACCAGTTTGTAGGCACCCGGCAATCGGCATCGGTGGTGATGATCCAATCCATTTTCGCTTCAGTAACCCCAAGAGCAAGCGCATCTTTTTTTGGTGAGCCCGAAACGCGCTTACTGTTTAGTATTTTCAGTTTCAGGTGTTGATGCGTAGCAAGAAACTGTTCAATTACGTCCAGTGAGTTATCTGTAGAAGCATCGTTGATGAGGATGATTTCATACAGCTCATCCGGATAATCCAGAGAATTCAATGTTGCCAATAAAGCCTCCAGATGTTGCGCTTCATTTCTAAAAGGGATTAGTATCGAAAACCCGGTTTTGGTATCTGTAAACAACGGGTTGTCAAATGCGTTACGCTCGTGCGGTAATTTTACAAAACCCACACAAAGCCCCGAGATGAGCAAAATATACAAGATTAAGAATAGGGCAATGACGGTCACGCTGATAATGGTTAGCTTTGCGAAAGCATCAAAGATGGAAAAAAATTAGCGCTTGAAATCAGAAAAAATCATTTTAGGGATTGATCCGGGAACAACCATTATGGGTTTTGGACTCATTAAGGTGGTTAACAAACAGATGGAATTTATTCAGATGAATGAATTGTTGCTCAAAAAGTACGACGATCCCTACGTGAAACTCAAACTCATTTTTGAACGTACCATAGAACTCATAGATACCTATCATCCCGATGAGATGGCGTTGGAGGCACCGTTTTTTGGTAAAAACGTGCAGTCTATGCTCAAATTGGGCCGCGCTCAGGGTGTGGCGATGGCTGCCGGACTTTCACGTCAGATTCCCGTGACGGAATATCTGCCCAAAAAAATTAAAATGGCCATCACTGGTAACGGAAATGCCAGCAAAGAGCAGGTCGCCAAAATGCTACAAAGCCTCCTTGGACTCAAAACCCTGCCTAAAAATCTGGACAGTACCGATGGTCTCGCAGCTGCGGTTTGTCATCACTTTAACGCCGGTCGGGTAGAAACGGGTAAAAGCTACACGGGTTGGGATGCTTTTGTTAAGCAGAACGAAAAACGCGTTGTGGCTCGTAAACTCCCTAAATCCCCCAAACCTCCAAAAGGGGCTTAAACAATCACAATGAAAAAATTTATTTTTTCAGAAATTGAGGAAACTCCCCCTTCGGGGGCTGGGGGGCTCGGATTATACATTCACATACCCTTTTGCAAACAAGCCTGTCATTATTGTGATTTTCACTTTTCGACCTCATTAAAGAAAAAGAGTCAGCTCGTTGATGCGCTTTGTAGGGAAATAGCACTGCGCAAGGATGAAATCCTTGGTATTTTACAAACCATTTATTTTGGCGGCGGCACACCCAGTTTACTGGATGCTGATGAGTTGGAACAAATTTTCAACACCATCGATGCGCATTTTGAGGTTGCAGAAAATCCGGAGATCACCCTCGAAGCCAATCCTGATGACCTGACGGAAGAAAAGCTGCAGATGTTGGCACAGTCACGCATTAATCGGTTGAGTATCGGGGTGCAATCCTTTTTTGAAGAAGATTTAAAGCTGATGAACCGGGCGCATAACGCAACCGAGGCGGTACGTTGTTTGGAACTGGCCAAAGACTACTTCGATAACATTTCCATCGATTTGATTTACGGTATGCCCGATATGAGTAATGCCCGCTGGCAGGAGAATTTACAAATCGCATTAAAGCTTGACATTCCGCATATATCCAGTTACGCGCTCACCGTGGAGCCCAATACGGCCCTTCAAAAATTTATTGAGAAAGGAATTGTAAAACCGGTGGATGATGCCGTGGCTCAGGCGCATTTTGAGATTTTGGTCGACACGATGTACAAAGCAGGATTTGAGAATTATGAGTTTTCCAATTTTGGCAAACCCGGCTATTTCTCGCAAAATAACACAGCGTATTGGACGGGTAAATCCTATCTGGGTATCGGTCCTTCGGCACACAGCTATGATCGCGATACCCGCAGTTGGAACATCAACAACAATCCCAAATACATAAAGACCATTGAGGCCGGGCAGCTTCCGGTTGAGCGCGAGACGCTTTCAGTTACCGATAAGTACAACGAATATGTGATGACCGGTTTGCGCACCATTTGGGGCATTTCGCTTTCAAAAATTGAAGAATCTTTCGGTCTAAAATTTAAAGAATACGCGCTGCAGCAGGCTCAAAAACATTTGGAAGAACACCTCCTATTTCGCGATGGCGACCGCATTGTAGTCACTAAAAAAGGCAAGTTTTTAAGCGACGGTCTGGCGAGCGATCTCTTCCTGCTCAATCTTTCTTGATTTTTTTAGCCGTAACTTTTTCTGAAAATACTAACTTATAAGGCAACTTAATGAAATGCCTATGCGAGCAACAATTACTCTAAACAAAAAACCCGTTACCGTAGATTTTAGCAAACCCATAGACATCAGTATTCCTGTAGTGAGTGGTGATGCAAATCCTGTGGCCTGGTATCTTAATCCGCCTAAAATTGAACCGGTAGTCGAAGGCAAGTGGGTTGCCGCGGTGGCTCAGGGCGCGGTTGTTAATTTCAATAATATCTACTACAATCCGCACGCGCACGGCACGCACACCGAATGCGTGGGCCATATTACCGAAAAAGTACACAGCATCAACCAGAATCTTAAGACCTTTATGTTTTCTGCGGAAGTGATTACACTGGTGCCCGAGCCGCATAATGGGGATTTTGTGTTTACCAAAAAACTGGCGCAACGGGCCTTACAGGGTAAAAATCCGGAGGCTGTGGTGATACGAACCCTGCCCAATACGGCAACCAAGAGAAGCCGCAAATGGTCACATACAAACTGGCCTTATTTGCTGGAAGAGACAGCGGTTTTCTTTCGCGAAAGCGGAATCAAACACCTGCTAATTGATCTGCCTAGCGTTGACCGGGAAGAAGATGGCGGTGTGCTTGCTTCACACAATGCGTTTTGGAACACCGATGGAAAAATAAGAATGGATGCGACCATTACCGAAATGATTTTTGTTCCCCATACGGTGTCAGACGGCTCGTATTTGCTCAATCTGCAAATCGCTTCTTTTGAAAATGATGCCAGCCCTAGCAAACCGGTGCTATATGCTTTTGAAGATTAGTTATGAAACAACTACTTAAACTCGAAGAATTAGGATCCTTAATACTTGGTGTATACCTGTTCTCAACGCTCGATCTGAGCTGGTGGTGGTTTTTTGGCTTGTTTTTGTTGCCTGATATTTCAATGTTGGGCTACCTTTTCGGAACCAAAATAGGTGCCTGGTCTTATAATTTTTTTCATTTGAAAATTCTGGGCGCCGTGCTGTTTCTTTTCGGGTTTTACTTTGAAAGCCTTTTGTTGCAGGTAGCCGGAATCATCATTTTTTCGCACGCGGCATTTGATCGGGTAATGGGATATGGTTTAAAATATGAAACCGGATTTAAAGACACACATCTGGGTAAAATGGGCTAGTAACTTTATCTTTGAGTTATGGAATATCTATTCATTGGTCTCGCAGCAGGCAGTATTATTGCCTATTTTATTTTTGCACGGTTTAACAGGAGTAAGCGTGAGCAAAATGCCCAGCAACAGTCTGTGGTATTGATGGAAAAAATACGCAGTGTATGCAAATTCATCACTGTGGAAGGCGATTTTTCTGAAATCTACCACTATCAAAATGTCAAAGATAAATGGCTGAATCTCTTTCTCGGGAGTAAAAAAGCCCTAGTGCTTATTGATGCCAAAGCTTACGTGGGTTTTGACCTGACTAAAATAAAAATGCACCCTGATGTCAAAAACCGCACGATTATTTTAACCGATTTTCCCCAACCCGAATTGCTGAGTATAGAAACCGATTTTAAATACTACGACAAAAAAGAAGGCTGGGCAAACCCGTTTACATCAACCGATCTCACCGAAATTAACCGGGAGGCCAAACAGCATATTGTAGATAAGGTGCCGCAAAGCGGACTCTTTGGCGAAGCTTCTAAGCAGGCGCTAAGCACGGTTTCCCTGATGGAAAATCTGGTGCAAACCATCGGCTGGAAACTCGATTATAAAGCGCTGGAAACGGCAGCCGAAACTCCAAAATTAAAGGAAGGTGAAGACTCCAAGTAAGTTTGAAGTCAGGCCTGTGGGTGAAAAGGACTGGCCGCTTTTAAAAAATCTGGTTGATCGGGTCTGGCCGGTGACCTTTAAAGGTATTCTGTCTGAAGCGCAAATCGCGTATATGATGGAGTTCATGTACAGCACCGCTTCGCTGAAAAAACAGGTAGAAACCGGTAGCCGTTTTTATATTCTGTATGATTCTGAAGTGCCAATAGGGTATTTGGCATTGATTCCCAATTACCAAGATGCGAAACTTTCAAGCGAGGGAAGCTGGATGAAAGTGGATAAACTCTACGTGATGCCCGAGAATCAGGGATCTGGAGCTGGTCGTTTTTTGATGGATTTCGCTTTTTCGGAAGCTAAAAAAGAAAACCTGATGGGTGTAATGCTTAACGTAAACCGCGACAATAAAGCGGTTAAATTCTATGAATACTACGGGTTTAAAACCGCGTATTCCGGGGATTTTGATATTGGCGAAGGCTACCTAATGCAAGATTATATCATGGTTTATCCGTTTTAATTATGATGTTTGGTTCGAGTAGTGCTAAGGGAATGATTGATAGTTTGAGGAATAACCGAAAGCTACTCCGAAAAAAATCACGTTTTAAAAAAGACCGCACGTTTCTCAGCATTAACGAGAATGACTTAAAAGGGGCTAAAGGCAAACCAACTTTCAACGCCTATTCTAAAGAGGCGATTAAAAACATAAAATCAAAATTTAAAAGAAGGCGCAAACGGGAGAACGTCTTTTTTGCTTTCCTGGGGCTATTGGGTCTATTTTTTTCTATTCTGTTGGGTACATTTTTAGTTAAGGATGTTGTGCAGGAGCGAAATAAGACCCGGCAGGAGCAGATTCAAAAAAATGAGCGAGTATATTTAATATATATTGAATTTGGGGATCGCTGGTTTTCTCAGGGAAAATGGAAGAACGCGATTTTCTACTACAAACAGGGGGTTGGGGCATACCCTAATGATTATGAGATGAACTACAGGCTGCTGCGAGCTTACTGTCAGTTTTGTAAGAATGATTTGGAGGATTGCGGCGTTGCTAAAGAGTTGTTAGATAGTTTGCTGATCAGGTTTCCTGAGAAGGAAGTACAATTATCAGAACTAAAAGCGATTTTGAATTTTGAATATGGAATCAATACTAATTAGTGGAGACTATGAACATCGATAACTTCAGAAGCTATTGCTTGCAAAAACCCGGTACTACCGAAGAATTTCCGTTTGACAACCAGACGCTGGTTTTTAAGGTAATGGGTAAAATGTATGCCCTCAGCGGACTCGATAGCTGGGAGGCTGGAGAACCGCGAATTAACCTCAAATGCGATCCCGAGCGTGCTCTGGAACTGCGTGGCGAGTACCCCGAGAGCATTTTGCCTGGCTGGCATATGAACAAGCATCACTGGAATACCGTGGTTTTAAATGGGGAGATTTCACTTAGTCAGCTTTATGAGTTTGTAGATCACAGTTACGAGCTTATTGTAAACAGCCTTACCAAAAAGCTAAAAGAGGAATTGAAGGGGTTAAACTGATTTGCATAGGTTAATTTTACGCGTGGCGTAGCCACGTATATTAAACAGATAATTGAATAGCTAAGTAGACTTATGCAAAACCCAAAAGACAACTATACTTCCCTTGTAACCGACTATAAAGCGCAGCTTAGCAAAGCACAATCGGCACTTTTTACCAGCAGTATGATTCGCCTGTCGGTTTTTCTGGCCGGGGTTATTGCGATTTATTTTCTGTGGGCGCAGACGCGGATTGTGATAGGGATAGTGGTTACAGAGATTGTGCTGTTTCTCATTTTGGTTACACGGCACAATAAGCTTCAGTACAAACGCGATTTCTTGCAGGAATTGATTGTTTTAAACGAGACCGAATTGCGTGTGTTGAATCGCGACTTTCACGATTTGCCTTCCGGTGAAACCTTTAAAAATCCTGTACACGCTTTTAGTCAGGATGTAGACCTCTTTGGTCGCGGATCTTTTTTTCAATACCTCAACCGTACCGCCCTCGAAAGCGGAACCCGCAAATTGGCTCAATTCCTTACCGCAAATGACATTACAGAAATTCCGCAGAAACAGGAAGCCGTAAAAGAACTCGCCGGGCATCTGACGTGGAGGCAGCAATTTAGAGCCACAGCTGCACTGGTCAAAGCAGACTATAATGCTCATAATATTCTCAGTTGGCTAAAGAATTACAGCAGTTTTATGCCCAAACTAATGCGGTGGGTGCCTAATGTATACACGGGCATTTCGGTAATCGCCTTTGTGTTGTCGTATCTGAGTCTGATTCCTGGAAGTGTTGTGGTGTGGTTATTTTTTATCGGGTTAGGGATTTCCGGTATTTATGTGAAAAAGGTAAACGAGCTTTGGGACAAGGCAAGTAAGATGCAATCTACTTTTGAGCAATACCATAAACTTATGTTGCTGCTTGAGGAACAGGATTTTTCTTCGGCTTACTTAAAACGGGAGCAGGACAAGATCAAGTCGCAAAAGGCCAAAGCTTCAGCAGTGATTGAGCAGTTTTCAAAGATGCTTGGCATTCTTGATCAGCGTTCTAATATGCTTATGGGTGTTATTATTAACTCCTTTTTCCTTTCAGACTTAAGGCAATGCTACAAGATCGAGCGCTGGATCGAAGCCAATGCCGGCGAAGTTGCCAATTGGTTTGAGGTTATCGCCTTTTTTGATGCCCAAAACAGCCTGGCGAATTTTAATTTTAATCATCCCGATTACGCGTTTGCGAAGCTTACAACCGACCGCCAAACCTTAGAAGCTAAAGACCTTTCTCATCCATTGCTTGATCCTCAAAAAGCTGTGGCTAATGATTTCAGTATAGAAAATGAACAGTTTTTTATCATTACCGGGGCCAATATGGCCGGAAAAAGTACTTTTCTGCGTACCGTATCTCTGGCTATCGTAATGAGCAATACGGGACTTCCCATTTGTGCGCAACAAGCCAATTACCATCCTATAAAACTGATCACCAGTATGCGCACCAGCGACTCATTAACAGATGATGAATCCTACTTCTTTTCAGAGTTGAAACGCCTGCAGTTTATTGTAAACGCGATTAAAACCGATACGTATTTTATCATTTTGGATGAAATTTTAAAAGGCACTAACAGTACAGACAAGGCTATTGGTTCACGTAAGTTTATTGAAAAATTGGTGGCTTCTAACTCTACCGGAATCATCGCCACCCACGACCTGAGTCTTTGTGAAGCGGCAGATGATCTCGAACCTGTGAAGAACTACTATTTTGACGCGCAGATCATCAACGACGAACTCCTTTTTGACTACACCTTTAAAAAGGGAATTTGCCAAAATATGAACGCCTCCTTCCTGCTGCGTAAAATGAACATAATCGACGCCTAATGGATTCATTAACGCAAATCGTTCTTGGGGCGGCTGTAGGTGAAGCGGTGTTGGGTAAGAAAGTTGGCAATAAGGCCATGCTTTATGGTGCGATTGCCGGTACGATACCTGATCTGGATACGATCGTCGGGAAATTTCTTGATCCGTTGACGGCGATTGAGATCCATCGGGGGATTAGTCATTCTATTGTTTTTAGTATTGCGATGGCACCGCTGCTGGGTTGGCTGGTGTCTAAAATTCATAAAAAAGCAAATGCCAATTGGAAAGACTGGTCCTGGCTTTTTTTCTGGGGTTTGATCACACATCCGCTGCTGGATGCGCACACGACCTGGGGGACGCAGTTGTTTTGGCCTTTTGACCTTCGACTGGCGTATCAAAACATTTTTGTCATCGACCCGCTCTACACGCTGCCGTTTTTAATCTTTTTGATTTTGGCTATGCGTCTGCCGCGTACTTCCGCAAAACGGAAAAAATACAACTGGCTTGGGATCATTGTGAGTTCGTCATATATGTTGGTAACACTGATTTTGAAAGGAGTAAGCTATCACAAGTTCACCGAAGCATTAGCATCTCAAAATATAGAATATACAGCGATTGATACACGGCCGGCTGCTTTTAATACGATCTTGTGGTATGCCAATGTAGATGTGGGAGACGCCTATCTGTTGGGAGATTATTCGTTTTTTGACACGAAGCCAATAGCCTTTCGTTTTGTGCCCAAAGATCACCAGTTTTTAGGCAATTATAAAGATACCGAAACGGTAAAGCGACTGGAAGCGATTGCGCAAAACTGGTACACCATTTCCCGAAAGGACGGAAATCTGTATTTTAATGACCTGCGTTTTGGCGCTTACGATTTAGAGGCTAAAAACCTCAGTTTTGTATTCAGTTATGAATTGATTCCTACTGAAACCGGACTAACAATTAAAGAGACCAAGCGCGACCCGGAAGCGATGAAGCAGGTGTTGAGCAGCTTGTGGAATAGGATGTGGGGGAATTAGCGTTGAGATAGTAGACTTGAGATTTTAGATGTTAGAATAAAGAGAAAAGAACAGAGAATAAAGACTAAATAAATACCGATATGCATTATAAATTAGCAGAAATCACTCCAAAAGAAATTATGCCGGGCTACAACGGAAGGCTGGTGCATACACAGAATACTTCACTTGCTTTTTGGGAGGTGGAGCAGGGAGCTGAAGTACCCGAACACAGCCATATGAACGAACAGATCATGCACGTGATTGAAGGCGAATTTGAATTCACCCTGGATGGAAATACTCAGGTTTATTATCCCGGTGATATTGTTGTAATCTCACCCAATCTTTCGCATAGCGGCAAAGCACTAACGCCCTGTAAATTGCTGGATGTCTTTAGTCCGACGCGGGAGGAGTATAAATAGATCTTAGACTTGAGACATTAGACTAGAGACGAAAGACTATATACTGTTTATTCCTTTTCGGATGTGTCTCAAATATTAATAACAATAGCAATACGAATAATCAATGAACATCAATTTAAGCGGAAAGAAAGCACTGGTAGGTGGAAGCACTTCAGGGATTGGGAGAGCCATTGCGATGCAACTCGCAGACAGTGGCGCCACGGTAACCTTAATGTCGCGATCGCTTGAAAAGCTGGAAGCTGTAAAAGCCGAACTGGCAACAGAACACAGCCAAAAACATCAAGTTCTTCAGGTTGATTTTACGGACTTTGAGGCCTATAAAACAATCATTTCAGGATACTTTGAAGACAATTCGGTTGATATTTTGGTAAACAACACACAAGGTCCACCTGCAGGAACTGCTCTCGAAAAGGACGTTGATGATTATCAGCAGGCTTTTGATTTGTTGTTTAAAAGTGTGGTTTTAACTACAGAATTGGCGTTAAAGCAGATGCGCAAACAGCAGTGGGGCCGTGTAATCAATGTGGCTTCGGTATCGATTAAAGAACCGCTTTCTTACTTAGTGCTGTCTAACAGCATAAGAGCTGCGGTAGTAACCTGGGCAAAAAGCCTGGCCACCGAGGTGGGACCCGATCAGGTCACGGTAAACAGCATTCTGACCGGCTATTTTGATACCGAACGCATTGCCTCTTTAAATGCTAAAAAAGCAAAAGAGCAAGGTGTTTCAGAGAAAGAAGTTCTGGAGCAAATGGAGGCAAAAGTGCCGGTTCGTCGCATCGGTAACCCGGAAGAATACGGGTTTCTCGTAGCATTTCTGGCCTCAAACCGTGCAGCCTACCTTACCGGAACTCAAATTCCTATTGATGGTGGTTTGTTGAATAGTTTGTGAAATTCTAAGATTTTTGTTGCTTCCCAATTTTGTTAAGATTAAACAGAAGCAGGCCGATTCCCATTCCCATACTGGCGCCTGAAAAGGTATCATTCCATTTTGAAAAAATACTGAATACCCCCAGTGAAATGCATAGTATCCCTGCGATAAGGAGAAGCGTGTTTTTGGTAGTCATTTGGTTTTGATTTTTAGTATAGGTAAGATTTAAGACTCTAATGTTACATCCTCTAAGCTCAACTAATGAGTTTTTTATATTCCCGCGGCGATATCCCTTTTTCTTTTTTAAAATAACGGTTAAAATTAGAGACCGAATTGAAACCTGCCGCGTAAGCAATATTAGCGATAGGTTCCGGTTGATCGGGTGTGCGAAGCAGTTGGCAGGCGTGTTCGATGCGCAGACCGGTCAAAAATTCACTAAAGGTTTTGTTGGTACGCTCCTTAAAAAAGCGGCAAAAGGCCGTAGGGCTCATAACAGCAACATCTGCAATTTCTTCCAGACCTATACGCTCCTGAAAATGATTTAGGCAAAAGTCGAAGACCTTGCTCATACGCTGGCCTTCCGTATCGGTATAACGTGAATTTTCGGTGAAGTTGGAGAGCAACTCTTTTGGTACTTCGGCGGTTTCGTAAAGCAGATTTATAAAATGTAAAAAGCGCTTACCATCGGAATCCTTCAGCTGAAGAAAGTATTTTTTAAAAATCAGATTCTTGTCTTTTACTCGGAAACCCGACTGGGCGAGATTAAAAAAGTTTTCGAAATCACGCAATTCTTCGGTTTCAAAAAAATCGGCGCCAAAACTTTCGCGGCTAAAAAATACCGATAGCATATGAGATTCATCTTCTTCCTGAATATCACTTCTAAACACGTGCGGCAGATTTCCGCCAAAAACTAAAACCTCTCCCGGGTCAAAACGGGTTACGGTGTTTCCGGTTAACAAAGTGCCGGTTCCGCTCAGCACATAACTCATCTGGATTTCGGGATGCTGATGCAGTTTATCGTAAAAGAGGAATTCATGATCTTCCTGAATGATCAATGCCTGCTTGCCTGATTTCGGTATTTTAAAAGGTAAAACTTTCACTAAGTAGAATTTGACCTAAATAACAGTCCTAATTTGACTGTCGCGCTAAAATATGCAAACATTTGGTTAAATACTACAAAAGAAATGCCTGGGAACTCAAGTAGCTTTGCTAGAGTATTTAAAACTAAACCTATGCAAATCAATTGGGAAGGCGTAATGCCCGCAGTAACCACAAAATTCACTCAGGACGATCAGTTAGATCTTGAACTTTTTGAAATAAATATTAAAGCGCAGCTTGAAGCCGGTGTTCACGGTATCGTGCTTGGCGGTACCTTGGGTGAGGCAAGTACCCTTACCGATACCGAAAAGAGTACGTTAACCCGGAAAACAGTAGAAATTGTCGCGGGCACTGTGCCGGTCATGATGAATATTGCAGAGCAAACCACAAAAGGAGCAATCGCGGCGGCTAAACAGGCAGAAGAAGATGGCGCCAGCGGATTGATGATGTTGCCTCCTATGCGCTATAAAGCGAGTGACCGTGAGGTGGTGGCTTATTTTCAGGCTGTGGCTCAAAGCACATCATTACCAATTATGGTCTATAACAATCCTGTTGATTACAAGATTGAAGTGACGCTTGATATGTTTGAAGAGTTGCTTGAAGAGCCCAATATTCAGGCGGTAAAAGAATCAACACGCGATATCTCAAATGTTACGCGCATTAAAAATCGTTTTGGAGATAGACTTAAAATTATGACTGGGGTAGACACCTTAGCTCTTGAAAGTTTATTGATGGGTGCAGACGGCTGGGTTGCCGGTTTGGTATGTGCATTTCCGGCTGAGACTGTTGCGATTTACGAATTGCAAAAAGCAGGACGCATTGCCGAAGCATTGGAAATTTACCGCTGGTTTTTACCACTTTTAGAACTGGATATCGATGCGCAGCTGGTACAAAATATTAAATTAGCTGAAGTACATACCAATATCGGGTCAGAACACGTGCGAGCACCCCGTCTTCCGTTAGCCGGAGCGCGCAGGGAAGAAGTCTTGCAAATCATTAAAGCAGGTTTGGAATCACGTCCTGAACTACCCGAATACAAAAATTTAAAAGCAGGCGTTACTGCTTAAGCGTATAATTATGTTGGTGAGGAAATGGATCGGATGCTAGAAACGTACTCTTGTGCGGCTAAACACAACTAACAAAGTAGAAGCCATGCTGAAGATCCATTTTTACCCAAAATAAACGCAAGCACCTTATTGAGGTGCTTTTGCGATAAATAGCTTCCGGGAATTGTAACCACTAAACCGGAACCTCATACCGATATATCAAAAGCTTTTTGATATGCGGAAACTTAAAAGAACTTATGATTACAGGAAAAAACTACATAGGCAGCGGCCTTTCAGCAACAGGAACAGAAACGTATAAAACCTTCAATCCTAAACTCAACAGCGAGAATGAATGGGATTTTACCGAAGCTACAGAAGCCGAGGTAGATGAAGCGGCACAAATAGCAACGGAAGCATTTGCGGTTTACAAGCAAAAATCAGATAAAGAACGCGCGGCTTTTTTGAGAGCTATAGCTGAGGAAATCGAAGCTTTGGGGCAGGAAGTGATTGATGCGTATACGGCAGAATCAGGCCTTCCTGAAGGTCGTGCAATGGGAGAGCGTGGGCGTACCATTGGTCAACTGAATTCGTTTGCTGCTTTGTTAGAGCAGGGCGATTGGGTACAGGCCACCATTGATCATGGTAATCCTGATCGCAGTCCGGCACCTAAACCTGATTTGCGTAAAATGCAAATCGCTATTGGCCCTGTGGCTGTTTTTGGTGCGAGTAATTTTCCATTTGCATTTTCTACAGCAGGTGGCGATACGGCAAGTGCACTTGCAGCAGGTTGTCCTGTAATTGTAAAGAGTCATCCTATGCACGCCGGTACGGGCGAACTCATTTCTTCGGCTGTCATTAAAGCGGCGGAAAAAACGGGAATGCCCAATGGTATTTTTTCAAATCTGAATAGCAAAGGGATTTCGGTAGGAGAACAACTGGTAAAACACCCTGCAATAAAAGCAGTAGGCTTTACCGGAAGTATTAAAGCAGGTACGGCTCTTACTAAATTGGGAGCAAACCGTAAAGAACCCATCCCGGTGTATGCCGAAATGGGAAGCATCAACCCTGTCGTGATTTTACCAGAAGCTTTAAAAGCCAAAGGCGAAACCTGGGCGCAAAAATATGCAGGAAGCATCAATCTGGGTGCCGGACAATTTTGTACCAATCCGGGCTTGATTTTAGGAATTGAAGGAGCTGAGCTTGATACGTTTGGAAAGCATCTGGCAGCAGAACTGGGTCAGCAACCCGCCAACTGTATGCTTCACCCTAATATTCACAATTCCTATGAGAGCGGAAAGCAAAAAATGCTCGACGCAAACGGTACTGAAGTACTGGCGGTAGCTTTGGAAGCGGAGGGCGCCAATGATGGTAAGCCGGCTCTGGTTAAGGTAAGCGCAGATGATTTTCTGGCTAATCCTAATTTACATAGCGAAGTATTTGGGCCGTTTTCGATGCTGGTTGCCTGTACTTCTAAAGCGCAGTTGCTCGAAGTATTAAATACTTTAGAGGGTCAGCTTACCGGTTCGCTTATCGCCGAAGCTACTGAAGTTACTGGATATACAGATGTTATTGACGCCTTGCGCTCACGAGTGGGAAGAATCTTATTCAACGGAGTGCCAACAGGTGTTGAGGTTTGTTCTGCTATGCATCATGGCGGTCCGTTTCCGTCAACATCTGATTCGAAATTTACATCGGTAGGAAATGATGCGATTTACCGCTGGGTGCGCCCGGTATCTTATCAGGACTGGCCACAGGAATTTTTACCTGATGCTCTAAAAGATGGTAATCCATTGGGAATTCTTCGTAAAGTTGACGGAGCATATATTAAAGCTTAAGTTTTATTTAAAAGTCCATCTCTCAATGATTTGGGAGATGGATATATTCTTGATATTCGGTTATAATAATTAAATAATTTCAGCTTATGAAATACTGCATACTACTTCTTTTAGTCCTTTTGAGTATGACCACTGCAAAGGCTCAACAAAGAGTTTCTTTAGACAGTATAATTAGCAAATATCAAAACCATCAGGATTACAACTGGCAAGACTATCCTCTAGGTAGATACGATGAAGAATTACCCAAAGAACGAGCTGAGTTTGCTCAGGAGCTTTTAGATAAGCTGGCGACCCTGAATAACGAAGATCTTACTGAAAGCCAAGAGATTTCAAGTAAGCTTTTAGCTTTTGTGTTGCAGGATCAGATTGATGAGTACACGTATAAAATGTACCTCAATCCCATTCAGGCCGATCAGGGTTTTCACCTCAATTTGAATTATCAGGTGCGGCCTATTCGCAGTTATGACCAGGCAGTAGGGTATTTAAACAGGCTTAAGGCCATTCCGTATTTTACAGAAAGTAATTTTAAATTGATGCGCAAAGGTTTTAAGGAGGGGATTGTGCAGCCGCGTGTAATTTTTAAAGGTTACGAGTCTACCTATGAAACGCATATTGTTGACGATCCGCTGGAGAGTTACTTTTATTCCCCTTTTTTAGAATTGCCTGATAACATTTCGCAAAAGCGAAAAGATTCCCTGCTTACAGCCGCAAAGCAAGTGGTTGAAGACAGCGTGATCCCAAGTTTTAAAAAAATCAAAACCTTTTTTGAAACTGAATATTTTCCGGCTAGCCGGGATGCTATTGGAGTTTCGGCACAACCGGGAGGCGCAGAATTCTAACAAAACCGAATTGATTTTTACACCACTTCTAACGAGTATACCGCAAAAAGTATCCACGAACTGGGTCTTCAGGAGGTAGCACGTATTAAGGGCGAAATGGAAAAAATTATCGAAGAAGTAGGTTTTGAGGGCAGTTTCGCTGATTTTCTTGAGTTTCTACGTACCGATGCCCAATTCTATGTGACTACTGGTGATGCACTTTTGATGCACGCGCGTGATATCGCAAAGCGAATAGATAACGAATTACCTGCATTTTTTTCCAGGTTACCAAGACAGCCCTATGGCGTGATAAAAGTACCCGATGCCATCGCACCCAAATATACCGGCGGCAGGTATTCCGGTAGCAGTATAAACGGTACTCAGGCGGGGCATTATTTAGTAAATACCTATCAGTTAGAGAGTCGTCCGCTGTATACGTTACCATCGCTCACCGCACATGAGGCGGTTCCCGGGCATCATTTGCAGGGCGCGCTCAATCAGGAACTAAGCGACAGCATTCCGCAGTTTCGCAGAAATTTATACCTCTCTGCCTATGGCGAAGGATGGGGTTTATACTCTGAATACCTGGCCGACGAGATGGGGATTTACAGAACGCCATATGAGAAATTTGGCCAACTCACCTACGAAATGTGGCGTGCCTGCCGTCTTGTGGTAGATACGGGTATTCATGCGATGGGGTGGAGCCGCCAGGATGTGGTAGACTATATGTCTCAAAACACCGCGCTTTCCATCCATGAGATCAATACCGAAACCGACCGTTATATCGCGTGGCCGGGACAGGCTTTGAGCTATAAAATAGGCGAACTCAAAATACGCGAGTTGCGGGAGCGTGCTAAAAAAGCTTTGGGCGAAGACTTTGACATCCGGGTTTTTCACGAGGTTATTTTAGGAGAAGGTACCGTGACTTTACCCATTCTGGAAGAGCAGGTTGATGCTTATATCAGTAATAGAAAACAATAATACTAACAATAAGAATAGTAATAGTAAATGCCCATCCACACTTTTCAATGTATAGACGCGCACACCTGTGGTAATCCTGTGCGTGTGGTTAAAACCGGTGGTCCCGAGCTGGTAGGTAAAACTATGAGCGAGAAGCGCCAGCATTTTTTAAAAGAATACGACTGGATACGCAAGGGCCTTATGTTTGAACCTCGCGGTCATGATATGATGAGCGGCAGTATTTTGTTTCCACCACACGACCCGGCAAATGATTTTGCCATTTTATTTATCGAGACCAGCGGTTGCCTGCCTATGTGTGGTCACGGTACGATAGGCACCATTACCATTGCGATTGAAGAGGGTTTGATCACACCTAAGATACCCGGCAAAATCAGGATGGAAGCTCCGGCCGGCCTCGTGGAGATCGAGTACCAGCAAACCGGTAAAAAGGTAGACTGGGTAAAGCTTACTAACGTGAAGAGCTACCTGGCCGCCCGCGATTTAACCATTGTGTGTCCTGAGTTGGGCGAACTCAAATTTGATGTCGCCTACGGCGGAAACTACTACGCGATTGTTGATCCTCAGAAAAACTTCAGCGGGGTGCATGATTTTTCAGCTTCAAAAATCATACAGCTCAGTCAGGAATTACGCCAGCGCATTAACCTCAAGTACCCCGATCATTTTATACACCCTGAGAACGACACCATTCGCGATGTGAGCCATATGTTGTGGACGGGTAATCCTGTAGATCCTACTTCTTCAGGGCGTAATGCGGTTTTTTATGGAGATAAGGCTATTGACCGCTCGCCTTGTGGTACAGGTACCTCGGCACGTGTGGCACAACTGCATGCTCGAGGGTTGCTACAACCGCATACCGATTTTATTCACGAGAGTTTTATAGGATCTAAATTTATTGGCCGTATTGAGGAAGTTACCACATTAGGCACATTTCCGGCAATCGTACCAAGCATCAAGGGTTGGGCACGTATTTACGGGCATAATACGATGACGATTGATACCGAAGATCCGTATGCGTATGGGTTTCAGGTGATCTGATTCTTTAAAAAATTGATTTGAAAATGAAACAACTCATACTGGTTTTTACATTATTCGGTATTCTGAATGCTTCCGCTCAGGAAAAAATGACTCAGGCCGAATATCAACAGGCGATAGATTATACCTACGGAAACCTGATGAACAAGAAAGTTTTTAATCTGAAAACGGAAGTACATCCGTTTGAAGACGGCTCGGGCATCTGTTTTTTAAATTATGATAAAGCCGGAAAAAGCTATTTGAGTTTAAATTATAAAGATTCAAAAGTAACTCCGCTTTTTGATCATACTCAATTGGCGGAAGCCTTGTCAACAGAGCTGGACGAGGATGTTGAAGCTGCGGATTTAGATCTTTCGAAGATCGAGCGCAAAGATGGAAAACTGTATTTTGTTTTTAATGAAAAACCTTTTTACTGGGATGTTAGTTCGGCTATTCTAAAAACAGTTGATTCTCAAAAAAACACGGGACGCAATTCATGGCGCAACCGGGACCGAAGCACTTCGACTTCACCAGACGGTAAGTGGAAAGCTTTCGTAGAAGACCATAATTTAGTTATTGAGGATACAAAGTCTGGGAATCGGGTTCAGCTTACAACAGACGGCGAGCCGGGCTACGATTACGCCAGTAGTATCGGGTGGTTTGATATTCTGGAAGGAGAGGGCACGGAGCGTCCCCCGCATTTTTATGTACAATGGTCACCCGATTCTAAATATATGGTAACGCAGGTGGTTGATACCCGTACTGCCGAAAAAATGTATTTACTAGACTACAGCATAGACAGTTTGTATAAACCTAAATTACTCAGTTATTATCGCGGGTCGCCCGGTGATACTACAATGGTGACCTACAAGCCGGTGTTTTTTGATGTAGAAACCAAAAAGCAACTCGACATTGATCTGCCTAAAAAAATACACGTGAACAGCATCGGGCTGAAATGGATGGATGACGAGCCGCACAAAATGATTGCTTCTTATCGCAGTCGGGGTTATAAAGATCAGTACTTAAAAGTAGTTGATCTGGATGCCAAAAGCATCAGTCCGCTTTATGAAGAATCGGTTAAGACGAGTATCGATAATTTTGAATTTCGTGAAGTTGAGGGTTGGCAGGATCTCGTAGTGCTTTCAGAGCGAAACGACTGGAAGCAATTGTACCTGCTCAATAAGAAAACCGGAACCTTGAAGCCGCTAACAAACGGGGACTTTGTGGTTAACGAAATTGTGAATATTGATTCTAAAAATAAGCAGATTTATTATTTGGCTTCCGGGGTTGATGAGGCTGCAAACCCGTATTATCAACAGCTCTTTAAAGTTTCCCTAAGCGGAAAAATCACAAAACTTACGCCTGAAGCTTTGAATCACGAAATTCAGTTTTTAGAAGGATCAGATTATTTTGTGGATGTGATTTCTGCTGTAGATCAAGCTTCAAAAACCGTTTTAAGAAGCAAAAAGAACGGAAAAATTACAGCCACGCTTACCGAAGCTGATTTTTCTGCAGTTGAGGCAGAAGGCTGGGAAGCACCAGAGGTTTTTACACTTACCGGTAAAGATGGTAAAACGCCTATCTTCGGTGCACTTTGGAAACCCATAAATTTTGATGCATCTAAAAGTTACCCCGTGATTGATGCTACGTATACCGGCCCGCATACACAACGTTTTCCGCGTTCATTTAGTCAGGCGTTTAGCAATCAGGCAATGGCCAATCTCGGTTTTATCGTGGTGGCTATAGACGGTCTGGGAACAGCAGGACGCTCTAAGGCTTTTCGAGATGTGTCCTATATGAATATGGGCGATAACCTGCGCGATCACGTCAATGCGATTCGGTTTTTGGGCGAAAAGTACACCTGGGTAGATACAGACCGGGTAGGTATTTTTGGGCATTCAGCCGGGGGGTATGATGCAGCGCACGCCGTTCTTGCATTTCCTGATTTTTACAAAGTTGCTGTTGCCAGTAGCGGAGATCACGATTTTAGAATGGAAAAGGCCTGGTGGCCCGAAATGTATATGGGCTATCCCGTAGATGAGCGGTATGAGCAGGTCTCCAATGTGACTATGGCGCCTAATCTTAAAGGAAAGTTATTATTGGTGCACGGTGGCATTGATGACAATGTAAATCCATCCGGAACGTTTAAACTGGCAGAAGCGCTTATTAAAGCCGACAAGGAATTTGATATGCTCATTATCCCGAGTCAGCGACATGGATATACCGGAAAGTACAATGCGTATTTTCAGAAAAAGCGCTGGAATTATTTTATAAAAAATTTGCTCAACAAAGACACTTTGTGGGATTATAACATCAATTAGCATGAGTAAAAAATGTGTTATTATAGGTGGTGGTATCATTGGATTATCCTGTGCCTATTATTTGCAGAAAACCGGTCACGAAGTAACGGTTATTGATCAAAGTGATATGAATAGCGGTGCATCGTATGTAAATGCTGGTTATTTAACGCCCAGTCACATTATGCCACTGGCTGCGCCGGGCGTTATGAAACAAGGCCTAAAATGGATGCTGAGTTCTAAGAGTCCGTTATATATTAAGCCGCGTTTAAATGCAGAATTTCTCAAGTGGACGATGGCGTTTAACAACTCGTGTTCTTCCGAAAATGTAGCTAAAGCCATTCCGGCGATACGGGATATCAATTTGTTTTCACGGGATCTGTATAGCGATATCAAAGAGTCTGAGAATTTCAATTTTCAACTGGAAAAGAATGGTTTGCTGATGTTGTGTCAAAGCGAAAAGATGCTCGAAGAGGAGGGGCATGTTTTGGCCGTTGCCCATAGAGAAGGCTTGCCGGCAAAAATGCTGAGTGCTGAAGAAGTACAGCAAAAAATGCCTGATGCGAAGCTAAATATCAAAGGTGCCGCGTATTATGAATGCGACTGGCACACCACTCCGGGCGAATTTATGCAGGAGTTTAAAATGTTTTTAGAACAAAACGGAGTTCAGTTTTTAAAAAATGAGCAGGTAACCGATTTTGAAAAGCAAGGCGAAAAAATCACCAAAGTACAAACGCAATCAGGCAAAGCGATTGAAGCCGATGAGGTGATTTTAGCAACGGGAGCCTGGGCGGGAACATTGAATAAAAAGCTCAACCTAAATATCCTGATGCAAGCCGGTAAAGGATATCGTATCAATTCTAATACAGAAACCGGAATCACGCTGCCCTCGATTTTGTGTGAAGCCAAAGTAGCGATTACGCCAATGAACGGTTTTACGCGTTATGCCGGTACTATGGAAATTGCCGGGATCAATCACGACATCAACAAAGCCCGTGTAGATGCTATTGCCGAAGCGGTGCCAAAATATTTCCCTGAGGTTTCGATTTCAGAACAGGAAAAAGCAGATGCACAATGCGGACTAAGACCGGTAACACCAGATGGTTTGCCGTATATTGGACGCACTTCAAAATGGAAAAATCTAACCATCGCTGCCGGCCATGCGATGATGGGCTGGAGCCTGGGTCCCGCAACAGGTCTTTTGGTTTCAGAAGTTATTAATGGTAAAAAGCCTTCCTTAGATTTGGGAGTCTACAATCCCGATCGCAAGTTTTAAGGCTTGCAACCTCATTCCCAGCCCTTCTCCTTCTGGAGAAGGGAATTTTACGTCATGCTGTCCCGAGAATTCGGGAGTTTTATCATCCCACAAGTATGGGGTTTTCTAAAACTTATAACAGCTTACTCTGCCTTTTATAGAAAGCATCCTGCTGTTTTTGCATCAGCTCGCGGGCCATTTTCTTTTTGTAGTTGTAGAGTTCTTCCTCTTGCGTTAAGTCGCCGTAAACCTTATCATTGATCACGTTATCCGCATCAATGAGGTTTCTACGTTGATTGGCCTTTTGCGTCGCCCAGGATTTGAGCTCGCCTTCGGCATCAGCCAGTTTAAGATCATATTCTCCGCGGGGTGAAATCAGTTTTGCGAAAATCGGAGTCGTTTCAATGGCTAAAAAAAGCAGAAAAATAAAGAACGAAGGCAGCCAGGGTAATTCTTCCAAAGCTTCAATACGTGCCATAAGTCCGTCAAAATTATCGATGATGGGCTGGGTTTCAGCAACGCGGGTATCGTAGTTTGCAGCGAGTTCGTTTTTCTCGAGTTCGAGAGCGGCAATTTTTTCTGCGTTGGTTTGCTTCAGTAGTTGCAATTCAGCCAGAGCAGCATCATGTTTTTCCCTTTTTTCCTTGTAAACAGGACCTTTACCTAATTTATTGGTTCCCGCAGTTCCTTCCGCTTCTGCGATATAGGTGTCGTAAAGGGCATTTACTTCAGCCTCTTTAGTCGAAATTTCATTTTTTAAACCATCTATTTCAGCATCTAAAGCAGCCACAGCAGGTGTAAACTGGTCTGCAATCTGGTTTTGATTAGCCAGTGTCAGGTCGTTTTTTTGTTCCAGCAGTACGCGGTCTATTTCTTTTTCAAAAATCTTGAGCTCCAGCGGTTTTGAAATCACTACTGCGATAATCACGGCGAGAATTAAACGCGGAACGGCCTGTAGGAATTCATCCATGGAGTTGTCCCGTTTCTTGATGGTGGATACAATAAAGCGGTCGAGGTTAAAAATGAGTAATCCCCATAAAAACCCAAAACCTACAGCAATCGCTACATTATCAAAAACAGTATACAACGCGTATCCCGAAGCGATAAATGCCATAACAGCAGTAAAGAAAACCGTGGCACCAATACCGGCATATTTGTTTTGCTCTCCGGGAGCACAGGTGTCTAGTAAAGCGTGATCAGCGCCCGAGCACAGAATAAAGAATTTCTTAAGCATAATGATGATTGATGAATGACTTTTGAGCTAAAATGCAACACAAAGGCCGTGTAATATAAGTAATTAGAACGCTGAACCTATGGGGTTTGTTGTAGATGTTATAAAAATAAATCTTTAATTTATTCAATCCTTAAAGATGAAATGTTATTTCACGGTCAGGTCTAATTTTCTTTTTCTGACTTTTTTTTGAGTTCAAGGATATCTTTTTCACTTAACTCATTGCCAAAACGATCGTAGTACACGAACTGATTCTGTTTGTTTTTGTTGTAGTAATACTTGTATGCACCAATTTTAAATGTCCCTGCATTTCTCTTCTTTTGCTGAGGGGTTAAAACAGATGAGTTTTGATCTGGTGTATGTGCCGGAATCAAAGCTGCTTCCTGCGAGTCACCAGCGATAACGACTTTCAAACTTTTGACGCCATATTCGCGAAGCGCGGACTTTACATCGGTCAATATTCCCATCTCAATTGTAGGGTCAACGGTAATCTTTACAGGAAGCATTGCCTCACGTTCTGACTTAGTTGTCCAACTGTTGTATTTCATCAATTCCTGCTCGAGATGATCTGGGTCTGCGCGTTTATTATTGATATAAACCTGGTGGTTTTTATCGATTTCGATATGAATATCTTCAACAACGCGATTTTGTTGAGTTTCCTCATCAGTTGATTTATCCCACGATTGCTGTTGATTTGAGGTTGCCGGTTTGGGAATTTCTGCAGGACTTACTTTGATTTGTGCTATCCCATACTGTTGAAGTTTTTGTTGAGCCGCTTCAACCGTTTTTGATTTGGTTAAAACATAAGGATCTATACGCGTACTTATTTTTTCACGTCTCTCTTGAGAGGAGTAGGGTTTGTAAAACGCGTCAAGTGCTGATTCTAAATTGGCAAGATCGGTTAGTGTATAGCCGTTTAAGAGCAGGGAGCCGTCTTTCAATATTTTAAGGGTCAGACCAATTTTTTTATTTTCGGCCGGTTCGGGTTTTGATGATTTTTCTGCATCACCCTGTGTTAACAGGTCTTGCGATGAATTGATCTTGTAAAGCTGCGTCTTTTTAAACTCGGTATTCAGTTCTTTTACAAATGCTTCCATACCTTCCTGTGCCCGCACATGAAGGATGTAGTTATTATAGTTTTCAGCTGACCAGTTTTCGGTCATTTTATTTATATGCGCTGTAAATTGTTCTTTAGAACTGGATTGGCTTATTAAGCTTACTCTATTATCTACAACGTAAACAGTTATAAGCTTTGGCGCCTCCTTAACCTTTTTATAGGTATAACCTTCTGAACTGGTCATCGTATCCCCATTGACTTTAAAATACACATTACGATTGTTTAGGGTAAAATAAAAACCATCAGCATATAAAGCCGGAAAATAGTTATTTGTGCCAAACTGATCTTTTATCTCCCAGCCGGTTGCTCCATAGTTGGAGCGAATAAAGAATTGCTGCTCTACATCGACACCCTCCCAGTCTCCGGCAAATAGTTTTCCATACGTGTTTTCAGGTCGAATAAAGCTGTTTTCATTTATTAAGAGTTCGTTGTTATCAGGATTATAGCGTAGTGAAACCTTTTTGTTCGTTGTAGAAAGCGGCTTGTTCTTCCAAACCATCTCATATTGGTTTTCACCTTCTTGCTCCAGTTTAAAGGTGTCTGTCGCAAACTTCATCCAAAGCTGTTTACCCTCTTTGTAAATCGTGAGCTGTGCAAATTCTTTTTTTCGATCAACCCATTTTCCCAATAGAGAAGCAGACTCTTTTTGTACCGGTTTTGCCACAATCTCCTGATTAAAAAAGTAAATGCATAGGGCCAGCACAGGTACAAAAAGTGCGAGACGGGTGGCCAGTTTTTTGACCGAAAGGGTTTTTGATAACATAAGAATTCGCTTTTTGGTTAATGAATAATTGATTGGGCTTGATAATGCGGTGTGATGAGCACCACCCGAATAGGTAAATAAAAGATGGGTATAGTTTTCTATAGAAGTTTCATTTTTCAGTGCAGCCTGGTCTGCCAGAAATTCGTGATTCAAGGCAATACTTTTTTTCAAAAAAACAAACAGCGGATTAAACCAGAAAACTACCTGTAAAAACTCGATAAACAGAATGTCCCAACTGTGTTTTTGAGCGACGTGGCCCTGCTCGTGCGCTAAAACTTCAGGAGCGATGCTATTGTTCTTGAACTCTTTTTTCGGCAAAAAAATAAATCGAAGAAACGAATGTGGAATTACTTTACCCGCCAGCAGCACATTGATGTGTGATTTCGCCTTCACCTTCTCGTTGGTTTTTATTTTCTTTCGAAGCCCAATCAAATTCCGCAGAAACCGAAATCCAAAAAGCAGGACGCCTGCAGCGTAAAGAACTCCTAAACTGATTGCCAGCCAGTTTGTAGGTTCAGCCATAGCCGGAGTTACCGGGCTATCAACCGGATCTGCGGCAAAAGCAATCGGGTCTAAATACGTTTCAGGATCCACAGGCTGGGGTTCAACTTCAATAGTGTAACTAAAGGTGATGAGCGGTAAAGCCAATGCAATAACCAGACTGCCCAACAGATAAAATCGTTTAAAGTGATGCGCAGCCGTCTGCTCTAAGGCGATTTTATAAAAGCCCCAAAGCACCAGCAGGCACAGGATAGATTTGATGAGATAGGCGGTCATACCTGTTTATTTTTATTTTATAGCTATACTGATAATGAAGTTTGTTATTCTTTGTCCTTAATAATTAATGCCTTTTTACCTTTAAAACTAGTCATTAGGATATTATAGTTATCACTCTCTTTCATTAACGATTGGGCTTTGGCGGGAGAGATCTTTTTATCGTTATAATAAATGTTATCCTTTGCCATGTCAAACATTTCCTGAGTTGACGGTGCCGGTGGCGGAGGAGGCGGGGTTCCTGCATTTGGTGCAGCAGGAACTGGTGGAGGAGCGGGTATTTCGGTTTCATTCCCTTCCTTTTTTAAGGTAAAACTATTGATTTTAAAATCTTGAATTTCTTTAAAAGCTTTGTGTGCCTGACCCTCGGAAACATCTTCAGGTAAATGAAAAATTACAGCACGAGGTTTCTCTGGATTATCTTTTGTCCAATATTGAAAATGCTTTTTAATAAACTTTTTTACATTGGAAATTGTGGTCTGCTGGCCTTCAATTTCAATAGCATCGGTTTTTGAAAGTTTTATATTCAAAAGCGTGTAGTTCTCTTCATTAAAAGATGCCGGACTTACAGGAGCAGGTGGTGGCGGTGGTGGCGGTGGAGTGCCTGCATCAGTTGCAGCCGGTACAGGTGGTGGCGGAGGGGGAATTAAACTTTTTGGGTTTGCTTTATATAAATCAGTGGTCTCAAAAGCGGTTTGTAGTTTTAGCCAAAGCTTTTCGGCGGGATCTGTGGTTCTCACATGAATACTGTAGTCACGTTTTTCGCTAGAAGTCCAATCTTTGCTTAGTGCATCCAGATCCTTTGCAAAATTTTCAACAGAGGTTTCCGTTCCATTAAGCCAAATCTGTGATCCGATTACTATTAGATTGAGTACTTTTTCATTTTGTACGAGATATGCTTTGACTTCCTCGACTGAAGGCGGGTTTTGTATCTTTTTATGAATTTCATAATACTCAGGAGTCATCAGATCAACCTGATAATAATGTGAGCCATAATTTTTTTCTTTTTTTTTGGCAAGCTTACTTATAAAGTAATGACTGTACGCCTCGTTGCTTTTTAAAGAAGAATTATCAATTCGTTTTCCATCAACCCAAACTCCAAATTGAGAAGCATTTTTCCATTCGCTTATTTGAGAGGCTGTAGGAGATTTCTTTTCGAGAATACGATATGTGGGATCTTTCGAAATTGCATCAAGATCAGCCTGCGTAATTACTTTTGGTTTATCTGACTGAATGTAGGAGTCAGATAAGGTTTCAGCTGTGTCGTTATTTTGAGTAGTTACTTCTTCCTTTTGCTGAACTGTTGCTGGCTTCGCCACAATTTCCTGATTAAAGAAATACACACAGAGTGCGAGCACAGGCACAAAAAGTGCGAGACGGGTGGCTATTTTTTTGACCGAACGGGTTTTTGATAACATAAGAATTCGTTTTTTAGTTAATGAATAATTAATCGGGCTTGATAACGCGGTGTGATGAGCACCTCCCGAATAGGTGAATAAAAGATTGGTATAGTTTTCTATCGTGTTTTCAGCCTGGAGTGCCGTCTGATCGGCCAGGAATTCGTGATTCAAAGCAATGCTTCTCTTCAAAAAAACCAGCAGCGGATTAAACCAGAAAATCACTTGCAAAAATTCGACGGCCAGAATATCCCAACTGTGTTTTTGGGTGACGTGTGCCTGCTCGTGTGCGATAATTTCCGGAGCAATAGCATCATTTTTAAATGCTTTTCGGGACAGAAAAATATACTGAAGAAACGAATGTGGAATTACCTTTCCGGCCAGCAGCACGTTAATGTGTGATTTTGCCTGCACGTTCTCATTAGTATTTATTTTCTCGCGTAGCCGAATCAAATTCCGCAAAAACCGAAATCCAAAAAGCACGACGCCTGCAGCATAAATAATTCCTAAACTTATGGCTAGCCAGTTCGTAGGTTCGTCGACGGGAGTAGTTACGGGAACTTCCGTCAAAGCAGTTGGGTCCAAATACGTTTCTGCTACCACCGGCTGGGCTTCAACTTCAACCGTATAGCTAAACACAAGCAGAGGTAATGTCAAAGCAATGACCAGACTACCTAGCAGGTAAAAGCGCTTAAAGTGGTGTGCAGTCGTCTGCTCTAGGGCGATTTTATAGAAACCCCAGAGAACCAGCAAACACAAGATTGATTTGATGAGGTAGATGGTCATTATTTCTGGGATTTTAAGCGTTCGTCAATCAGTTTTTTTAGGTCTTCCAGTTCCTTTTGAGACAAATCAGTTTCTTTGGTAAAAAAGGAAGCGAATTGCGCAGCCGAGTCGTTAAAAAAATTTTTAATCATCCCGTTTACCTGCTTTGAGAAGTAATCTTTCTTACGTACCAACGGGAAATACTCCCGCGATCTGCCATATTGCACATAGTCTACAAAATTCTTGTCCTGCATACGTTTCAACAGGGTAGCAATAGTGGTTGTAGCAGGTCGCGGTTCGGGATACGCCTCAATAAGATCTTTCATAAAGGCTTTTTCCTGTTTCCACAAGATTTGCATCAATTGTTCTTCGGCATTAGAGAGACTCATTTTTCTACAGGTTTAGAGTGTGTTCTACAAATGTAGAAATAAATTTTAATTCTACAAGTGTAGAGTTAATTAATTTTGATGATCAGAGCGATCCTGTTCTGGTTTTACAGAAAAACCAGAAGAGTCAGGCTTTCGGCAGTCGCTTTTTTGCCCCGCGGTGACGGAATGATTTTACTGAAAAAGAAATACCGAAGCACCGCGGTGGCAAAAAGAGCTCCAACAATGCCTCAATCCTTATCGCTGGAGATTACCGGTTGAGAGGGTATTCGTTAATCCAATGAAAGCCGCGGTTGGTCAATAAAAAATCCTCCTTGTTTTTTGCTTTTAGTTTTACTTCGAGGTTGTCGCCATAAAGTTTCCCCTTTAGATACAGCGTGTCGTTTTCTATAGAATACTTAAAATTCTGCTCTTGTTTCCATTCTCCTTCATACAATGTGATTTCTGATTTAGAACTGTCAACCTCTAGCGTCATAAATTTAATTTCGTCTGTTATGTATTTAAGTGTAGCGCGCTCCTTCCAGTCAACAACCAGATAGCGCCAGCGTTGCTCGTTAGTCAGCAAAGGTGGAATGAGGCTGTCATTTATATGCATAGTTTCTACTTCCCAGATTCCGTAAAGCGTTGGTTTTGCCCGTTTATCCCCGTATTCACGTTCTGCATTGTAACCTTGCCAGATTGAGATACCTGTAAACAAAATCAGGGCGGTCAGCTTAAGCCCCACTTTGATTTTTCCGAATAATTTATTTTTTACAGGATTGTATTCCAGCAGACTGGCGGTTGATCGATTGCTGAAAAATATGCGGTACAGACGCTTGCGGTCTGTTGAAGCCAGTATCAACGCCATAACAAGAAGATGCAGAGAAAAGAGTTTTACCGGGATGTCATAAGTAAAATTCATAACCACAATATGACTCATCACTCCAACCGTTAAAAGCGCGCCTAAAGTGGTCGTTTTTCTCCAGATCAGTAGGAGCCCGCCCACTACCTCAAGCATACCCGTGTAGACATTATAAGCTTCGCTAAAACCCATATAGGTCCAGGCCAGTCCCATAGGTGAAAAGTTGCCAAGCGGTTGTAATAAGCGCAACAGGGAAGGTTCTGGAAATTGCGTTTTGTACACTTTAGCAAACCCATAGCTTAACAACATCATAGCCAGGAAAAAGCGTAGAATCACCAAAAACCAGTAAAAAAGGGTGTTGTAAGCCGGGCGCCTGCGGTCAGCCAAAGTCCAAATGGTTGTACATGTAGAGGCCAATAGTGCATTTAAAAACAAAAGCACATAAGCATAGGTTGAGTCTCCGCTTCCGGTAGGAAAATAACTGAGATCTTTCTTAAGGTTAAGTACGTGATGACCTACCAGCCGAACAAGAGGTTCTGCAGGTTGATGCATAAATCGAAGTACAATAAATAATGCGAAATAGAGAAACAGAAACCGAAAAAGTATTTTTTCTGTAACTGTCCATTGAGGATGGTATTCCCTTGAAAAGTTCATAAAGATTTGATTTGATTGATGATAGCTCAATTTAAGACTTATAGATTAAAGACCTGTTCTCTTTTTTAGCGTTGCAACGGTCAAAAGATTGGAATAAACTTAACTTTACCGCTTAAACAAACAATCATTGAGATTATGAGCCTCGAACAGGATTTAAGAGACCGAAGCGGTAATGTATGCGAATTGTGTGGTAGTACCGAAGATTTAGACATCTATGCCATACCCGAATCCCCATCAACCACAACAGCAGACACCTATATTTTTGCCTGTGGAACCTGTAGAAATCAATTAGAAAATCCCGAAGCAGTAGAGCCTAATCATTGGCGGTGTTTGAATGACAGTATGTGGAGCCCGGTGCCTGCCGTGCAGGTGGTGGCGTATCGAATGCTGCATCAACTTAAAGCAGAAGGCTGGCCTCAGGATCTGCTCGATATGATGTATATGGAGGAAGAGACTCGAGAGTGGGCTAATGCCGGGGTTACTCAGGAAGCTGCGGCAAATGCACTTGTGCATCGAGACAGCAACGGGGTAATTCTAGAAGCTGGAGATTCTGTTGTATTGATTAAAGATCTTAAGGTAAAAGGCAGCAGCATGGTGGCTAAACAAGGCACTGCCGTACGTAGAATTTCCTTAGATCATGAGAATGAAAAATACATCGAAGGTAAAGTTGACGGGCAACAAATTGTTTTGGTGACTGATTACGTGAAGAAAATCTAGGCCTCTTTGAGTTTTTTAAATTTTACGTTCATAAACAGAAGTTTAGCGTTCAATTTTCTGACTTTTAGCACTTTGTTTGGTTTATTATAACATCAGATTGGGAGAACGGGAGCGGAGTAATCTATAGATTGTCAGCAACTAACCAAAATGATGAAAGATGAACAATAAGAAAGAAAAGTTCGCCCGGGCCGGAATGGTTGCCAAGGGTGCCGTATATGCAATAATTGGAGTGCTTACCGCAATGGCAGCCTTTAATCTGGGCGGTTCAAAAAGTGGTAGTGATAATGCCCTGCAATTTCTAGCACAGCAATCCTACGGAAAAGTACTATTAGGAGCGCTTGCTCTCGGCTTATTTGGCTACACATTTTACCGCATTTACGAAGCGATTAATGGACCTGGAGATAGCTGGAGTGAGCCTAAAGGTTTTTTAAAACGATCAGGATATATTGTAAGTGGAATCTTTTATGGGACACTGGGTTACACCGCAGCCAAAATGGTATTGGGCAATAGTTCAGGTTCTGGTGGAGGAGACTCTATGATTAGTACGCTAATGTCAAAACCTTACGGGCCTTATCTGGTAGGTTTTGTGGCGTTGTGTCTTGCCGGTAAAGCTATTTTTCAATTGTATAAAGCCTACAGTGGAAAATTTAGAGATGATGTTCAGGAAAGTAGTTTAAGCTCCAAGGAGCAGAAAACGCTTATACGTGCCGGAAAAACCGGATTTACCGCTCGAGGCATTGTTTCCGGTATTTTAGCATTTTTGTTTTTCAAGGTTGCACTCGGTGAAGGAGGTGATACCGGCGGCAAAGTTGCAGCTTTTGAATTTCTTCAAAACAATTTTGGAGCAACCGTTATGGGTATTGTCGCGCTTGGACTTGTGGCATACGCCGTCTTTATGTTTATTCAGGCGAAATATGCGCAGATACGCCTGTAACATTCAAGTTTTGAAGTTGAACTAAAATTGAAAAAACCCGTCGACACAAAGTCGTACGGGTTTTTTTAATGGGTTAATTTGATTTCCTAGTTTTCTGAAGTTTTCATCTTTGTAAACTCGTGGTAAAAATGCGGAATGGTTTCGATTCCTTTTAAGAAATTCCATACACCAAAGTGCTCATTGGGCGAGTGAATCGCATCACTATCCAGACCAAAGCCCATCAAAATCGTTTTGCTGTTGAGCTCGCGCTCAAAAAGTGCAACGATGGGAATACTACCGCCACTACGTTGGGGAATGGGTGTTTTACCAAAGGTTTTTTCGTAAGCTGCTTCGGCTGCCTGATACCCGATATTGTCTATGGGAGTTACATAGGGTTCACCACCGTGATGCGGTTTTACCTTAACTCGCACGCCTTTAGGGGCAATACTCTCAAAATGTGCTTTGAAAAGCTGAGTGATCTCTTTCCAGTCCTGATCGGGTACAAGCCGCATACTTATTTTTGCAAAAGCTTTACTGGCAATTACGGTTTTGGCACCTTCACCAATGTAGCCTCCCCAAATTCCATTTACATCTAGCGTGGGACGGATGCTGTTGCGCTCGTTTGTGGTATAGCCGGCTTCGCCATATACCGCATCAATGTTCAGTGCTTTTTGATAGTTTTCTAGCGAGAAAGGAGCTTCAGCCATTTTTTCGCGTTCTGCTGCGCTCAGTTCTTCGACCTTATCGTAAAATCCGGGAATGGTTATGTGGTTGTTTTCATCGTTCAGCGAAGCAATCATTTTGGTCAACACATTGATGGGATTGGCTACGGCACCGCCGTAAAGTCCGCTGTGAAGGTCGCGGTTGGGGCCGGTAACTTCCACTTCCACGTAGCTGAGTCCGCGAAGGCCAGTGGTAATACTGGGAACGTCTTTTGCGATCATCCCGGTGTCTGAAATCAGGATGACATCATTAGCCAGTTTCTCCTGATTGCGGGAGATAAACCAGCCCAGATTTTCGCTGCCAACTTCTTCCTCACCTTCAATCATAAACTTCACGTTGCACGGCAGATCATCGTTTTGGGTCATATATTCCAGCGCTTTGACGTGCATATACATCTGCCCTTTATCGTCGCAAGCCCCACGAGCAAAAATGGCACCTTCGGGGTGTAATTCGGTTTTTTTAATCACCGGTTCAAAAGGCGCGCTATCCCATAAATCCAAGGGATCTGGCGGTTGCACATCATAATGTCCGTAAACCAGGATCGTAGGCAGGTTTTTATCTTTTATAAGTTCGCCGTAAACAATGGGATAGCCCGGAGTTTCACAGATTTCTACTTTTGCGCAGCCGGCTTCTTTAAGGCGTTCCGCCACGGCATCTGCGGTGTTGAACACATCGTCTTTATAAGCTTTATCGGCGCTGATTGACGGCACTTTTAAAAGCTCAATGAGTTCGTCTAAAAAGCGTTTTTGATGCGTGTCTATATATTTTTTAATGTCTTTCATAAGTAAAATGTGTATTTGCGTAAAAATACGGATTGACTTTTAGATTTGTGCTTTCGGAAGAATGGAAAGACTGAAGAAGGCAGGGTATAAAGTGCAGAAATAAAATTCGCTTTCCGGGATTGAAAAATTTTTTGAAAAAGCATTTTCATATTCAAATTCTTTACTATATTTGCACTCGCATTTTTAGAGATAAAGATGCAAGTTTTTAACGGGAGTCCTAAGTACGTTAAAAATAGTATGCAGGCGTGGTGGAATTGGTAGACACGCTAGACTTAGGATCTAGTGCCGCAAGGTGTGAGAGTTCGAGTCTCTC
>PAPI01000030.1 GCA_002708845.1 Leeuwenhoekiella sp. | reverse complement strand
GAATGTGAGCATCCCTGAAAACCGACTGGTATCTTTTCCGGGAATAGAAGAAAGTTCGTATGCCAACACCTACAAAGTAGGGGAGTCCCTTAACATTCAGTTACTGTATGACTATACCGGGGTAGACCCCGAGACGGGGTTATATACGGTTGTAGATGTTAATGAAGATGGGGTGTACAACTTTGATGATAGAGTTGTGGTACGCGATCTTACCCGCAGGCTTTTTGGCGGGTTTCGTAACCAGTTTACCTACGGCCGGCTGAGCCTTGATTTTTTATGGGAGTTTGTCGTACAGGACGGGCAGCAATACTACTCCGCAGCTGCCCCCGGAAGATTTGGTTCTATACTACAGGAAGATTACGAACGGCGCTGGCAAAGTCCCGGAGCTATTACCAATATTCAAAAGGCTTCTCAGGGTCTTGATGCCCTGCGCTCTTATTTCAGATTTCTGACCAGTGATGGTATTTATACCGATACCTCTTTTTTACGACTACGTACTCTGGGGCTTAGCTACGAGCTTCCTACTGAAAAACTGGGGATAAACTCGTGCATCTTATTCTTGCAAGGGCAAAACCTGTTAACCCTGACTTCATACCGCGGATTAGACCCTCAGTCACCCGGAACCACCTTACCCGCTTTACGCACGCTGACTGCGGGGCTTAAACTTAATTTTTAACGATATGAAACATTTTAGAAATAACCATCTACACCTGCTATGCCTAGCGGTGCTCTTCCTGACATGCGCCTGTGAATCTTTTGTAGAGGTAGACGTACCCAATGACCGTATCACCAGTGTTACGGTGTTTAGCGATGATGCCACCGCACGTGAGGCTATGGACGGAGTGTATATTCAGTTGTTTAATACGGCCTTTGCAGCAGGGGGAAACCAGAGTGTTAGTTTTCTGGGTGGGCTGTCTGCTGATACCTATACGGTAACCAATGCAGTACCTGAGATGGAAGCCTTTGCCGCGCATCAACCGGAAGCAACCAACAGCCTGAATCTGGCCCTATGGTCTGGTGCCTACAACACGATTTATATGTGTAATGCGATTCTGGAAGGGGTTGCGGGTAACAAAAGCTTAAGTCCGGATACCCGAGAAGCTTTGGAAGGCGAATCCCGATTTATACGGGCGTTTAGCTATTTCTACCTCACCAATTTATACGGGGATGTGCCTTTGATTACCCAAACCGATTATACGATTAATGCCTTAAAAGCCCGAAGTCCGCAGACTGAGGTCTACGATTTGATTTTGGAAGATTTGAACCGGGCAGCTGAACTATTGGATACCGGTTACCCCGATAATGAGCGTACCCGGGCGAATCGATTTACGGCTTTGGGTTTGCTGGCGCGGGTGCATCTGTATCTGGGGGACTGGGAGCAGGCGGAAACCATCAGTAGTGAAGTGCTGACAGCAACTGATCTTTATGAGTTGCCGGATGATTTAAATACCGTGTTTTTAGCCAACAGTCCGGAGGCCCTGTGGCAGATATCACCCGAGGGCTGGGGAGGCACGTTTACGCATACCCGGGATGGCAATCTGCTGATCCGAATCACCCCAACCGGGAGCCCGGTCAGCCTGAATGAAACCTTTATGCAGGATTGGGAGGCCGATGATCTGCGCCGGGATAACTGGATAGGCAGTTTTAGCAGTGCTGCTGAAACGTATTATTATCCCTATAAATACAAAATTCAATATAACGCTACAGGTTCCAACTATTCCGAATATTCTATGATTATGCGGCTGGCCGAGCAGTATTTGATACGGGCAGAAGCCCGTACCCGCCAAGGCGAACTGGAAACGGCAGTAGCTGATCTTAATGCCATACGGGAGCGTGCGGGTCTGGAAGCACTGGTTTATTCCCCGGCACTTACTCAGGAACAGCTGATAGGCGAGGTGATGCAGCAGCGCTATTACGAACTTTTTAGCGAATGGGGGCATCGCTGGTTGGATTTAAAGCGTACCGGCCAGGCCCTGGAAGTACTGGATGGAATACAGGAAACCGATTTGTTGTACCCCATCCCTGAAGACGAATTATTAAAGAACCCTAATCTCACTCAAAATGCAGGCTATTAAACGTTTAAAACCATTGAATTTCTTTAGCCTGGTATGGATCTGTTTCCTGGTGTACAGTCCATTTACATATGGGCAAATGAAAGCAGTGACTATAGAAACCGGTATCAGAAACGGAACCCTGGATAACGGGATGCGGTATTTGATCCATTCTAATGAAGCATGGGAGGGGCAAACAGTATCCATGAATTTATATGTGAATACGGGTTACGAGCTGGAAGCCGAAGGGCAAACCAATTTGTCACATTATATGGAGCATTTGCCTTTTTCATTATTTCGCGAGGAGGCCACAGCCAGAAGAGGAGCTGTATTGGAGGGCATTCGAAATGGAACGTTACCCCTACAAGCACACACCGGTGCCAGATATACGATATATAATTACATTTTTAAAAAAGTAGGTTCTGAGATTTATAAAGCAGAGCTCGATTTTATAAGGCGAATGATTGGGGGAAGCTTAAATTTAGATACCTCGATACTTAAATCTGAACATGGTAGTTTTTATCAGGAATATATATACCGAGGAAGCTCTAAATACTATACTAATAATTGTATGTTGAGTACGCTTTCAAATGTTTACCCTTCACCTATACTACCGGAACATTATTATGACCACGTAAAAGGATTTGATCGAGAAATTGTATCCTCCTTTTATAAAGACTGGTATCATCCCCAGCGGGCTACCCTGGTGATGGTGGGGCCTATTACCGATCTGGATCAAGCTGCGAAAGATATGGAAAGCTATTTTGGAAAATTAAAAGCTACTCCGGCCAAAAAACTGGTATATCCCCAAATGGAGTATTTACAACGCCCCTACCAATTTATACAATTGGAACAGCTTGAAACTGATGAATTGGAGGTATCTGAAACCGAGATGTATTTATATTGGCGAAACCAGATTCCTCCAAAAGACGAACTTAAAGCCTTAGAGCAAAAATGGATGTACGAAATGCTATATGCGTTAATTGGAGATCATTTGCGTCGAATACCAACTACCTATGAAGGGCATTATTCGTTTGGTATTGATAAAGGAATGCGTTTACCGGGGCTGGGCCTGTACCTAAATACTTTTCCAGGGAGGGAACGGGAAACCGTAGAGGAAGTGGCTGCAGCGCTTAATCAACTTAAAAAACAGGGTATTGATGAGGCTGCTTATCAAAAATACCAGCAAAAGGAATTAAAGGCTATTAATCGAAAGGATACGAATACTTTGGGAGCGGTATTGAGTATTTATGATCAACGGATGCTGGCAGAGGAATCGTTGGAATTTGATCAGCTCGCGTTAAAAAAACACTGGTTAAATGAACTCTCACTTGATACTGTAAATTCGGAGCTAAAAGCCTTTTTGGAAGACGGACCTCAGGATATAGGAATTCTGGCTCCTAAAGGATCGTCTGTTTTGGATTTGAGTGAGGTCGAGTTCCGAAGCTGGCTGTATCAGGCAAATAGGGTAGGTGCGGAAGCAACTGAAGAACTGAAAATGAATTTAATACCTGATTCCCTAATCGCCCAAATGCCTCGTGTTGCATCTAAAATTATCGAAACTGACACTTTAGGAGGACGTGTGCTGCAATTGGCTAATGGAGCACGGGTTGTGTTCTACCCACAAGAGGGTGCCTCCCTAAAGTTACATGGCTTTCGCAATGTAGGTGCCAGTAACCTGAATAAAGAGAACTATATAAAAGCCCAGCTCGTACCGGAGTGGATACATATCTCGGGGGCGGGTGCCTATACCCATTTTGAAATGCAACACATGCTTACCGATCTGGGAATGATTTACGGTAGAGCCTTGTATGTAAAACAGGGAGAATCCGGTATAAAACTGCAAGCCCCGGCCCAAGGTCTAGAATCTTTGTTACAACTTGCCCATTTGTATTTGTCTGCACCCCGGGAAGATCCTGAAGCCATTAGGTATTGGAAAGAGGAAGAATCGCTTTTTTATAAAAACCCCTCTTACGGTAGAGAAGAACATGATTTAACCGTAAGGAGTAAAGAGGAGCTTCGTGTGCCGGATGCCGGAATTACGGCTATGGAACGTTATGAAGGGGTACAGCAATCTAATCTTGCAGAATTGAAGCTAATCCATCAAAAATTATTTCAACATCCTCAGGAGTTTTTGTTTTTATTGAGTGGAGAATTTAAGGAGACTGAAGTCGTACCGCTTTTAGAAGTCTATTTGGGCAATTTGCCGGTATCTGAAAATCAGATAAACCGCAAAGAGAATACGATACATACCTTACCCAAGGCGCCTCTAAAGAAAGCCTTTGCCATTCCCGGCATATTCTCTTCAGATCTTAAACTTAAAATACAGTATACCTATCCTATAGCCCGCGAAGACTGGAAGTCTCAGGTTGATTTAAAATTGATGCAGCAGGTTATAAAAAGCCGCTTGTGGGAACTCCGTGTCGTTAAAAAAAGAGGGCTTTATGTATCATCATCAATAGGATACATCGATCCGCTTGGGGAGACTGGTAACTTGGTAATCGGACTCCCTACTGTTGCCGAGATGGGGAATGTGTTAATTAAAGATGTAGCGGAATTAATAGCGGAATTTAAGAAACATACTATTACGGAAGAGGAACTTCAGGGAATTAAAGCGAATGTTTATTATCAGGATATTACAGGAAAGTCTGTCTTAGATCAAGGCTATCTGTATCATAAATGGAATCTGCTAACTCCGGATGAAAATGAGGTGCAAGCCTATCTGGAGAGTATTACTCCTAAAGAACTTCAACGTTTATTGAACGAGAAGTTAGTAGATAAACACCGTTATATTTTTATGGGCACTGGAAAAACCAAACCGTTGGATTAAATAAACAGCCCCGTAACAATAGTCGCGGGGCTGCATTTAATTTAAGTTAATACTTGGATTAGGGTGTACCCGGAACCAAATACGGATTTCCGGTACCATCTGGTTTTCTGGTAGTCAACGACATATCCGTATACACTTCATAAATTCGCTGTTGCGGATCATTTTCGAAGATCACGCTACATTCCTGATTCCCAGAATCACAGGGATCAACATTCAATTGTGTAGGTACACCATTCACGTTAATCCATCCGTTTGTTACAGTAGCGGTATTGGCAAAAGCCAGGCCTACTGCCAGCCCCAGTGTCATCACCGGGATCATTATTTTAGACTTTTTCATAATAAAAAGTATTAAAGATTATGCCTACTCGAATTCGAAGGTTTTCGGCTCCCCCTTATCATCACGCGCATGATTAAATGTTATTATTGCTATTGCTATTGCCATTAGTATTTTTATGGGGCGTATTTGTGAAACTGTGAACGTACACGCCTGTGATTGCCAAAGCAGTAAAGCCTATATTAAACAGCAGATGCTGTTGCCAGGTGAGGTTATTGATAATTCCCCCACAGGAGCAGGGCAGTTCCGGGCTAAAACTGATCATCCCGGCTATATAAACCGTAAATACGCTCATCAGTATTGCAGAACCCAATAACCCCAGCCGGCGTGTTTTGGATACCAGCAGCAAGGCTGCCAGGCTGTATTCTGCAAAGGGGATAATCCAAGTAAGTACTCCAGCAAATGGTTTTAAAAAGCTTACCTGACTCATCTGTATTGTAAACTGGTCAAACTCGAGGATTTTAGCCGTAGCGGCATACATCCAGAGCAGGCTAAGCGCCAGACTTATACCCAGATTGATACTTCTACTTTGAGACTTTAAGGTGTGCATATCAGAACTTTAGTGCAAGTTCTAAAAGAATGGGCTACCTACTTTAACGGGATTTGTCTCTAAGGGATTAATTGAGAATTTTTTAGATCCGTAAAAAATGACCTACTGGTGATCATGAAGAAATTAAGGTTTGACTTCATGTAGAAGCTTCAGCGACTTGATCCGGAGGGTTTTATTTTCGCATCTCGCGGGGGTTGCTACCAAAGCGCTTTTTAAACGAGCGGGAAAAATGAGCCAGTGTTTTAAAGCCCATCATCTCTGCAATAGCTTTAAAGGGAATGGAGGAAGACTCTACCAGGGTTTTAGCGTAAGTGAGACGTTCTTCCATTTGAAATTTAAATACCGTAATCCCGTAGAGTTCTTTAAACCCGTTTTTTAATTTGTATTCGTTGGTGCCAAAATCATGAGCCAGTTTTTGTAGAGAGCCCAGAGCGTCAGCCCTGTTTTTTTCAATATGAGCGTGAATCTGTTTAATGATACTGATGTCTTTTTCATCTTTTAAAACGGAGTCAGACAGGTCGAGAAATTGGCTGTAGTCATAGTGCTGTTGTTCAGATGATGACAATCCATTATCCCGGTGTTCCCTAATATTAATCGTGCGTACTCCTGAAAGTAAATAGTTTTGCTTCGATTCCATTGGGGTCAATGTATTCAGGAAAAAGGTGAGGGGTTGAGTAAGCTTCTTTTTGGCTATTAAATTTAAATGGAATTTTTGAGGAAACTTATTGGTTTTGGAAGTTGCCGATAACCAAATCTCCTGAGATTCCAAGTCCAGTAATTCTATAAATGGCTTCCCTATGAGTTGTGATTCATTTATGCTCATAAATTCGTTGTAAGATGAAGTAACCTGAACAATTTTAAACTCGGGATCCAGTATAAAACCGAGATCGGTAAGATGCTCAAAGATTTGCCTGCTGTGAACCAGATAACGGTTTTTATAGGATTCTGAAAGTTTATCGGCCAACATATTGATGGACACTGTTATGGCTTCAATCACATCATTGTTTGAGGATGTGGGAACGCGGTAGTTGAAATTCTCTCCGCCCATCTCGATAATCATTTTTTTAATGAGGGAGAGTCGCTTTTGATCGTCTGTATTAATAGTTTTTTCCATACCGGTTTTTATTAGTTTTCTACACTTCAACACATGGAATATATCAGATATAAGACCTTAAAAAAGACCTTGCTTGTTCTTCGTTAATGAAAATTGCGGTAGGGACCAAAGGCGTATTAGACTGTACAAAAAATTCTGCGCGGGCTTTATTGTGAATAGGCTGTACCAAAAAACTGATGGCTTTAGTAAGTAAAGTACCTTCATAAGCTAAAAAATTTCGGGCGATATTATCTGCATCGAGTAGTCTGCGAGCATCGCATAAAACCGGATATGCTCGGCCTTTTTGAAATTTAAGCCGATCGGATACAATACGCCTGGCCAATTCAATGCCTCGTATTTTGGTAGGCTTATACTGAAATACCAGGATGGAATCTTCTATTCGCATCCTGGCGTAATCGGTTTCTAAAAAATCGTGCATAGTCATAATCCACAACAAATTAAACTAAATAAAAGGGACAAACTTTTTAAGTACTTGTCTCTAAGGGATTTTGTAATCATTTAAAGGCATTTGGAGTCAACTACTTGCCTCTAAGGGATAAAAAGTTGTCTCTAAGGGATTAATAGACTTTTGTGTAGGGGAAGATTTGAAAAGCAAGAGAATATTTATCTAGCTTCCTTATCAAATTTAAAATCTATCCTCTTATGGCAAAAATAAAGCACAACAATTTTTTGGATTCGGTAGATGATGTGATGGTACGCGCCAAAGAAGAAGGCGTACTGCATTTGTATGCTACTGGCAGCAGCCTTAGCGGAAGGTTTCTGGAGATTGAAGGTAAGAAACATTATCATTTTGGCACCACCGGGTATTTAGGTCTTGAACAGGATCCCCGCCTTAAAGAAGCAGCCATTCAGGCTATACAGAATTGTGGGACTCAGTTTCCCCTTTCCAAATCCTACATCTCGCATCCGCTCTATGAAGAACTGGAGCAACATATGGCTGCTATCTACAAAACGCCGGTGATCATAACCAAAAACAGTACGCTGGGGCATCTGGCGGTATTACCCACGGCCGTAAGAGATGAGGATGCGGTTATTCTGGATCATCAGGTCCACTGGAGTGTACATCACGCTACAGAGGTTTTAAAAACGCGTGGAATTCCTGTGGAAATGATCAGGCACAATAACCTGAACATGCTTGAAGAAAAACTCAGGGAATTGGGGCAACGAGCAGAGAAGGTTTGGTACCTGGCAGATGGGGTGTATTCTATGTATGGAGATTTTGCTCCGATTGACGAACTGATGGGTCTGGTAAAGAAATATCCGCAATTGCATCTGTATTTTGACGATGTTCACGGGATGAGTTGGAAGGGTAAATGCGGCAGCGGTTATGTAATGAGTGTGTTAAAGGAGCTACCGAAACAGGTGCTACTTATTGGTACTCTGAGCAAAACCTTTGGAGCCAGTGGTGCAACGGTGGTCACCACAGATCAGAAATTGTATTCCCGGATTAAAAACTTTGGGGGACCGCTTACTTTTTCCGCCCAACTGGAACCCGCTTCGGTGGCTGCAGCAATAGCCTCAGCCCGAATTCATTTATCCCCGGAGATTTATGAAAAGCAGCAGGATTTACAAAACCGGATTAGCCATTTTAACAGGCTGTTATCCCAGACTGATTTACCCCTAATCGATCACAATGATTCGCCGGTACATTTTATAGGTACCGGCACGCCGGCAACCGGCTATGAGTTAGTCAAACTCATGATGCAGGACGGGTTTTATACCAACCTGGGAATATTTCCTGCAGTCCCGGTTAAGAATACCGGGGTACGCATCACCATTTCCACCCATAACGAATTGGAAGATATTACCGGTCTGGTGGATGCCTTGACCAAAAATTATAACCTGGCCCTGGAACACACGAATACCTCTTTGTCAAGGGTGCGTAGAGCTTTTAAACTGCCGGATGCTCATTCATCTGTTCATTTGGATACCTCAAAATATACGGGCAGGTTTCAGGTCAACCTGAAATCAACTATAACGAGCATCGATAAAAATCTATGGAATACCTATATGGGAGGGAAGAGCATTTACGATTGGGAGGGTCTTAAACTGTTGGAAGAATCCTTTAGCGGCAATGAAGATCAGGAAAACAACTGGGACTTTAGGTATTTAATCATTCAGCATAATGAGGAGCCTGTATTAATGACCTTTTTTACGTGTTCGCTTTGGAAGGATGATATTTTCTCTAAAAAGGAAGTCTCTGCCTATTTGGAAAAAGAGCGGAAAATGGATCCGTACTATCTTACCTCAAAGGTGCTGAGTCTGGGTTCGCTTATCACAGAAGGCGATCATCTGTATATTGATTTTAAAAATCAGGAATGGGAAGAAGCCTTAGATTTGTTTTTCCGGGTACTGGAAGATCTGGAACGGGAGTTTCAGGCTGAAATGATTGTGCTTCGAGATTTTAGAAAAGACAGTCGCCTGCACAACCTATTTAACATGCAGGGCTTTATACGTATGGATATGCCGGAATCTGCCCGCTATGCACGGTTTGACTGGGAGAGCGGTGCGGATTTTATCAGCAGTCTGAGTAAAAAGTCCCGCGCTCATTTCCGAAGGGATATCGCCTCTTTTCAGGAACATGTTGATGTAGAAATACGGCCTTCCTTAAATCGTGTAGAATTAAGACGCTGCTATAAATTATATAAGAAGGTTAAAAAGGCCAATCTGGGTCTCAATACCTTCACCTATCCCTTTCAACTCTTCCAGAACATGAACGACCATAGTGGCTATGAATTTATTGTACTGAGTAATGATGATGACGATAAGTACCGGTTGATCTTAGGCGTAATGTTTTGTTATAAATCGGGTACCACCTACGTACCCAATCTGGTTGGCTTGGATTATGAATTTACCAATGAGTATGGGGTCTACAGGCAATTGCTTTATCATACGATTTTAAGAGCAAAGGAATTGGGGATGAAACGCATTGACTTTGGAATGACTGCCGGTTTTGAGAAGCGAAAACTAGGAGCTGAAGTCATTGAAAATGTGAGTTATGTTCAAATCAGGGATAATTATAAGTTGGAATCGCTAGGCATCATGCAGGGAGCCACAGATAAATTAGGAACGAAGTAAAAAGTAATGTTGTCGCTCAGAATTTGGATATGGGTTGTGATTTTGGGATTTCCGCAACAGGAGATTTTGAACAGGGATGTTTCTCAAAACACGGACGTGCACGACAACTATTACCGAAACTATCTTAAGGGATTAAGTATTCCGGAACTAAGAGCTGCTTATGATGATGAAGCAGTGGAATTACGGCAGCAACAGCTGATCGCGGAAGCCTATCTCTATAAAGCCCGATTGGCCAAAGACAGTTTTGAAGTGGCACGGGCTTTTGATTTCGCTGCCCGCCTGTATGATACCGAAACCAATTTAAAATACACTGACAGTATCATTCTGTATTCTAAAAATTGTGGGGACTATAAGTATCCGGCATTGGGTTATATGCTTAGAGGCTATTATCATTACGAAAAAGGAGCATATGATCAATCTCTGGAGGCCTATTATACAGCATATGATCTGGCACGGTTTAATCAGAATACAAAACAGGAAATCGAAGTTAGTCAGGCTTTAGGAGCTTTTCAAAACCGCTGGGGTGATTATACTAAAGCCATTGAAATCTATGAGAATCATCTGGATTATCTGAAATCATTACCTGATTTTGAAACCGAAAATCTGGAAGATTATTTAATCACTCTTCACAATCTACAACTGGCTTACCAGCGGGCAGGGAAGTATGAGCGGGCCAGTCAACTTATTGAAACCGGGCTGGAAGAAACATTGAAAACTCCCGACCGATTGTTCTTTTATGATTTTCTGCATTCCAAGGGTGTCAACGAATACTATTTGGGTCATTTTGATATTGCCGAAAGCCATTTAAAGGAAGCCTTACCGGCAATCTCTGAGGACCTTTCCGTGGTCTCGGTATCCTATTATTATTTGGGACAAATCGCCAAAAGGAATGCTAAGTCATCCTTAGCCTATGATTATTTTAAAAAGATTGACTCTGTTTACGCGCTGAATCAAGAGGTATACCCGGAACTTAAAGGAGTCTATAATTATTTGATTCGTTATAACACGAACAGGCAGAACCGGGAGAAGGAACTTTACTTTACGCGCAGGGCATTAGCGGTTGATTCCGTCATCCATTCAAATCGACTTTTTGTAACAGACAGTTATCTCGAGCAGGTGGAAAAGCCCAAATTACTTGAGGAGCTGGATTCTGAAAAGCAAGCGCTTCAGTTGAGGTATCGAAAGCAGGTATTGGGATACAGTTTATTGGTGCTGGTGGCTTTATTTACCGGTTTGTTTATTAATTCTCGCTATAAGCGTAAAAGGGACTTTCAATTTACAACGTCTTCATCACGTAAAAAGATCGGTGAAGAAGCAACGGAGCCGGTTCTTGCCGAAGAGATCAAAACTGATTTGCTGCACAAGTTGCAAAAGTTTGAAGAGGGGGATGCCTTTTTAGATGCGGAGCTAAGCCTTTTCGGACTTGCAAAAGATCTGAATACCAACTCTGCATATCTCTCGCGGGTAATCAATGAGGTTAAAGGGGTCAATTTTTCCAATTACATCAATGAATTACGGGTACAGCACCTACTCAAAAAACTGGAAAATGATCCCCAGCTTCAGTTTTATAAGATACAGGCATTGGGAGAAGAGGTGGGTTTTAAACGAGCCTATTCCTTTTCCAAAGCTTTTGAAAAGAAGATGGGAGAGAAACCGTCCAGCTATCTTAGACAATTGCGATCTGTCAACTCATAGTTGTTTTTAGTTAGGTAGTATTAACTAAAGGATTTATTAAAATAAAAATCCCATTCCTTTTTTTAAATAATCTTGTGTTTTATATCTCTTTATTATTCTGTAAAATCTGATTACGAATATTTTAAGAATCCGGAGGATCAGAGATATAAAAAGTATCGTTCTTTATTTTGTAAAGAACTACGTAGTGATTTTTATTCCAATGTAAAATGCAGGGTAGGGGAGCTTCTTTAAGTTTATCTAAATTAATATGAACTCCAATTGATCTGAAACCGATTTGCTCAGCTGCTTCACTTAGCGATAAAAGGTTGCTTCCAGAACGAGTTGTTTCGCTAATTGTCCTTAAAAGCTGGATTGAAAAACTTTTCCCATAATGTTTAGCTATTATTTTAAGACAGGTTGGGCCGCAGTCTTTATAATCGGGTTGGATGTAAGTGGGAAAACGTTTCAAACCTTAATTATTACTATTAAATATAGGATTTAAAATCCTGATTATCAGTAAGAATTAATTACTAATCTATAAAGTTTTTTGATTTTAGAATTTGTGGTACAAATCGAACGCAATTTGAATACCACATTGAAATACTATTTTAAAATTTAATTGAGTTATTATAATATTGTTAAATCTCTTTGGGACCATTCGGTCTACTTTAATCTTAGACTTTTAGTGAACCTGATTAATAGTTAGAATTACCTTTTGAAATTTCACTTAATGTTCTTAAATCAATCTCACACAGAAATATTTAATTCACTATAAGGAATTAATATTTTAAAATTAAGTAGCAATAAATCTAGATCATTTATTATTCTAGCCATAAACTAATTATTGATAGGCCATATTCCTCTTTTAACTCTTTTTTGTTCAATCCAGGACCAAGCGAAAATTGAATGCTTTCAATTCTGTTGATATCAAAAATTTCAGGATTGTTATGTTCAAAATAGTAAGGCAGAAAGCTAGGATAAGGTCTGGGCAAGGTCACTGTTTTTACGGGTCGAAGATTAGATAGTTCAAGTACGTAGGTATCGGTTTTAGGCGTAAGGGTTACTATACCACCGTAGGCGGAGCCATCATCAAGCACTAAAGCAATCTGCAAGGGTGTGTCCCTATCTCTTAAAGCCCTACCCTTAAAAACAATGAATTTTTTTGCATCTAAATCTGATTTTCTGCCTTCAATGGCGTCTAGAATATAGTGTTTGAAAGTATAGTCATATATGGGTTCTGCGTTTAGATTTTCATTATCAGGAACAAAAAGGGGGCCAATATCCATAATGTATTCTGCTTCATTGGCGTGTTCTGTAGGCTTAAGATTAAAACCTCTGCGCCACTGGTGTACTAGTAGGTCTACATCCTCATTCGCATTAAAAAGATAAATAGGGTTTTCTTTAGGGACCACTCTGATTTCGTAATCGTCACGATCATAAAAATCCCATTCAAACGGCCTTCCTTCGCGGTTCGCAGGATAGGTCCTATAGGTTTCATCGGCTAGCTGGGCGATGAGATTGTAGTTGAGGTAACCTGCATTCATTTTGTTGGCGGGAATGGTGGCTACATAATCAAAAGTGCCTTGAATTCTTTCCATCTCGACCACCTCCCGATCAAAGCCGTTTGCAGCCACAAGTTGGAGGCTTTGAGGGGCTTTTGGAGCGATGAACTGCGCGCTTATGACTAATGGCTCCTCCGCAGAAGCCTCTTCCACGGGCTTATGCTTGAGCCAAGGCTTTTCCACATTTCCCTCGGGGGCGTAATAATCGTTTAGCTTTCCATTTTCAAAAGTATCATCAGCGGAATGATCTCCATAATTACCTGTAGTACTGAGCAGGTAGGTTCCTGGCATGATGCTAAAGCTGTTTTCATTGATTTTGGGCACAAAGTCGTTGCCTTTATTAATGGCTTTAAGAGAAAGGTTTTTAACCCCTTCCCACGTTAATTGCATGGTGCGTTCATTCCATTGCACTACGCCTACGGTTTTTTTGGGACTATTTGTCCCAAAGGGGTTAGCTACCCATACTGCATCTGGTTGCACTTCAATCCTCCACGTATTCTCATCTAGCTTATCCAGAAAATAAGCTCCTGTTCCGCTATAATTTACTAGGGGGGAATTACCAACCCCGGCAATTTTAACGAGTTTTTTAAGGTTTTTTGGAGTTTTGATAGTGCTATTGGTATAAATGAAAGTGTTTTCGCTATTATAAACGGCCAGGTCCTCTTCATAGCTAATGGTTACATTGCCGAAGTTATTGTTGTCGGGGTATGTGCCATAATCGGTGTACATGGGTGATTCATGAAATACCTTGCCTGCAATCATTAGGGACAGTGCCTTTGAAGGAGTAAAGTTAAGGTTCATATAATGTGTGTTGTACTCGGTATTGTAGGGAGCGAGGTAGGTAGGATCGTAGGCAAAATGGGTTCCTATCTGTATACCGGCTTCCCTAAAACTTCTTGCTATGGCTGGGTAGATGTAAGAGCGTCCCACATTTGCTGCATCAAATTCGTAGACTAATTTTGCTCCCATGTTAGCCTTAAATTCGTCATCGAAGGGAATATTATAGTCATTCACATTCGGGAGCAGGTTTCCTGGTATTTCTCTGCCATAACCTAAACCTGTAGGATACCACTGAAAGGTACCTCCCTGAATGCCACCGTCAAAGTAGGCTTGAGCAAAATGAACGCCGTGACTGGTGTTATAAAAGATGGGTTTTTCGGTGCCAGTTTTTCGCATAGCATCTACCATTTTCTTAACATAGGCCGTGACTTTGTCAGCTTCACCACTATGGTGAGGTTCATTACTAATTTCAAAGGCTATAATATTAGGCTCATTTTTATAGGCAACTCCGGTGTAAGGGTTTATGTGGTTTAAAAACTGTTGTAAATAGTTTTCTCCAGCCTTTATGGCTCCAACATTATCGAGGCTATTACCCTTTCCATATTTGGAAGAAAATCCAGGAGAATCGGTATCTGGTTCGGGCCAGCCGTTACCCCAAAAAGCGATGGGTGTGATCACATAATTGATGTTATTTTCTTTTAGTTTTTTTAATAAATAGTCAAAGGCATCAAGGTGTTCATTTTCGATAAGGTTACCTAGTGTGTCACTAATTTCGGTATCCCAAACATGAAGGCGGTATAAATCAAATCCTAATCTTGAAAAGTGGTACACATCATTATCAATGGCTCTTTTTGGGTCAATTCCCATTCGTTCAGCCGAGCGGTAGGCATGGGCAAAGGGAACTGAGTAGTTTACCCCAAATCCTTTTACTTCCTCCTTGGTTTTGCCCCATCTCATTACACCTTCATTGTCAACATATACATTTCCCTTTTCTTGAGCTACACTATTGAGGTGTAAAAGCATCAAAAAGATTAGTGCAATAAAATAATTAATGTTTTGATTGTTTTTTTGATTTTTAGATGAGTTCATTCGGTTGAATTTGTATTAAAATCTTTATTAGAACAATAGTACTGAGTATTGGTTTTTACAATAAGGTTAATAAACGTATTTGTTACGCTTATTATTTTACTATATTTATCCCAACAATTTTAAGAATTTGCTAATGAAACTAAGGGGTACATATTCATCAATTGCAGTATACATAATCTGTTTATCTGTCGCCCTGTCTTGCTTTTCACAATCCCGTCCTATTTTTGAAAATATCGACCAGAGCAGTGGTCTTTCAAACACCCGGGTGACAAGTATCGTTCATGAAAACGGTGGGTTTGTGTGGATGGGAACCAAAAATGGCCTCAATCGCTATGATGGAAAGGATATTAAAATATATAATAAGCAGAATAGCGCCCTTAGTGCCAATGACATTGCAGATCTATACCTAGATAAGGATGGAAACCTATGGATTGCAACGCTGGGTGGTGGTCTCAACCGCTATGATGCGCGTCAAAATTCTTTTGAGGTCTTTCGGCATAACCCTAACGTTGAAAACAGTATTCCTTCCAATCAGGTCAATGCCATACTGGAAGATGAAAAGGGCAATCTTTGGCTGGCTACTGAAAACGGTTTGGCTCTTTTCGATAAAGAAAATAAAGCTTTTCAACGCTTTAATTTAGGACCAGGGAAAAAAGGTGCGGGTAGCCTTAGCAGTTTGCTACTGGCTGACGATAATAACTTGTGGATAGGTAGTTTTGGCAACGGCTTGTTTCGTATGAATATCGCTACAGGTAAGGTTGAACGGTTTGTTTCAAAGCAGCCCTACTTTTCAAATTTTATACACGACCTGTTGCAACTTCCCGATGGTAATCTGCTTATAGGCACCAGCGGGGGAGGCCTTTTGCACTTTGATCCCCAAACAGGGCTGTATTCCAACTTCTTGGCCTATTTGGGCTATGATCAGGAAATAGCAATTGTCCGCAAGCTGATTTTAGATGCTACGGGAAGCCTCTGGGTAGGTACAGATGGCAATGGTGTGCTCCGTGTGATGCACTTGGATCAACCCAATCAACACGTCTTTCAATATACCTACAATGCCAATCAGGAATCTTCTCTTGCCGGTAATGCCATCTATGAAATCTATCAGGATCATGATCATATTGTATGGGTAGGCACGGCGTGGAATGGAGTAAGTGTTCTGATACCAGACCGTGACTTCACCTACCTATATGGTGATATTTTGGGCAATAATCCATCTCCAGTGCTTTCCGTTTTCAAGGACGGTGAAACGCTTTTTCTGGGACTTGACGGGCAGGGCCTCACTGTTTATGATCAGAATATCGATGAGGTTACTTATTATAAAAAAGAGACGGGGACCTCTCTGGGGGGTAATTATATTCAATACCTGATGAAGGCCCAGAACGGGATTTATTGGATGGGTACTTTTGCCAATGGTCTTTTAAAGTTTGACCCCAGGACCGGAAATAGCAAACAATATAAGCACCGGCCGGGTGATTCGCTTTCGCTGAGTTATAACGATGTGCGTTATATCATTGAGGATGAATCTGGTAATCTTTGGATTGCTACCTGGGGCGGTGGGCTCAATTATTTTGACCCACAGAAGGAAACATTCTTGAGTTATAGGGCAGATCCTTCTGCTCCTAGTGATACTTTGTTTAAAGGAATAAGCAGCGATAATGTCATCGCCATGGTGAAAGATGGCCCTGTATTATGGCTAACTACATTTGGCGGGGGGTTAAACCGTTTTGATATCCAAAATGGAACTTTTGAACATTTTGTTTACGGGGAAATACCAAAATCAATTGCGAGTAACAACCTCTACACCATTTTTAAGGATTCAAGAAACAATTTGTGGATAGGTACTTCCGGGGAGGGTGTGAACCGCATGAATCTTGAAACGCAAATAATAGAACGCTTTGAAGATAAAAATTACTTAAGGTATGCTACTGTTACCGGTATAGTGGAAGATGAGGAAGGGGCCATCTGGATCAGTACCAAGCAAGGCCTTTTTAAATACGATTATGATTCTAATGTCTTCTTTTCATTTCCAGATCAATATGGAGAATTTCATATCAATGCAGTATTTAAGAGTGATAGCGGGCGGCTATATTTTGGTGGTATAAATGGCCTGCTCACATTTGAACCTTCTCAAATGAAGTTAGATACAACCCAGCCGCGCGTGACATTTACAAATTTTAAATTGTTCAATAAGGAAATTTCGGTTAGTGATCGGGATATTTTAGATAAAAGCATCAACCTTGCTCGAGAGGTAAGGCTGGAGCACGATATGGATGTCATCACATTTGAATTTGCTGCATTGAACTTTCCTTTTAGCGATAATACCGAGTACGCGATAAAGATGGAGGGATTTGATGAGCAATGGCGAGAAATAGGCAAGGATCGTACGGCTACTTATACCAATTTATCCCCTGGATCTTATGAATTTAGGGTTAAGGCCAGGGAAGAAGGTAGTTCCTGGGGTGAGGCATTTACTTCGGTAAAGGTGACCATATTAAAACCGTTCTGGTTGACCTGGTGGGCCTTTGTGATTTATAGCCTGCTGGTCTTGGGGCTCTTTTACATTTTTAGAAAATACATCGTTGCCTGGGAGCAGATGAAATCAAACTTGAGGCTGGAGCGACTTACTCACGAGAAGGATACGGAACTTTACAACCTTAAGCAGCGGTTTTTTACTAATATATCACACGAGATTCGCACCCCGGTTACCTTAATCCTAAGTGCTATAAATAGATTGGGGGAGCGCAGGGAACTTATGGATGAAGCGATCAGCCCCGCTGTTGCTTCTGCAAAAAAACACGGAAATCACTTGTTGCATCTGGTAAATGAACTTCTTGATTTTAGAAACTTGGAAGATCAGTCCAAAAAGTTGAAATTAGCCCATACCGATTTCATAGATTTTGGCAAGGAAATCTATCTTTCCTTTACTGAAAGTGCCTTGAAAAATGATATAATATTTCATTTTGAAGCAAAACCCAGCCAGCTTATGCTCTGGTTTGACAAGAACCAGATGGAAAAGGTATTTTACAATCTCTTAAGTAATGCTTTTAAGTTTACACCCGGTGGTGGCCATATTAAGCTAAGTGTGGAAGACGCTCATAATGAGGTGTTTCTCAAGGTACAGGATAGCGGTATAGGTATTTCCAAAGGGCAAATAGGTAAAATATTCAACAGGTTTTATCAGTCGCCCAATTCTGCAGAAATACAAGAAAACGGTTTTGGTTTGGGACTTTCCATCACACAGGAAATCGTTGAGCTGCACGGAGGCAAGATCACCGTAGAAAGCATCAAGGGCGGTGGTACCACTTTTAGTGTAAGTCTTCTTAAGGGTAGAGATCATTTTGACACAAACGCCATCGAAGACGATCTTGCTGACTCTGAAAATGTGGAACATTACCTATATGAAGGTATGCAACTTGAAGATACCGTTAGCGTACAGCCAGAGTGGGACGAGCTCAAGGACCTTACCCTCCTCGTGGTAGAAGATAACCTTGAGATACGCGCTTACCTTAAGGCTTTACTTAGCGCAAAGTGCGACTTGCTTGAGGCAGAAAATGGGGAAGAGGCCTTTGAGTTAGCCATTAGCAAACAACCAGATCTCATCATTAGCGATATTATGATGCCGGTGATGGATGGGATTACGCTTACCCGGAAGCTAAAAGAAAATGTTGACACCAGCCACATCCCTGTTATCCTGCTCACTGCACGGGCCTCGTTCATTCATAAAATGCAAGGCTACGGCACGGGTGCCGATGATTATGTGACCAAGCCCTTTAACGAGGCATTATTGCGTGCCAGAATAAGAAGTCTTATTCTTAACCGTCAGCGGCTTCAGGAACACTTTGGCGGGGAAGCCCTGCTCACTCTTAATGAACTTCCCGTAAACACGGTGGACCAAAAATTTTTGGAAGAACTCATCAAGATTATTCAGGGAAATATTGACAGCGAAAACCTTAGTGCAGATTACCTTAGCCGGGAAATGGGAATGAGTCATAGCGTAATCTATAAAAAGGTAAAAGCACTCACGGGAATGACTCTGGTAGAATTTGTTAGGGATTATAAACTTAAAATAGCAAAAGTACTGATATTTGAACAAGGCTTTTCGGTAAGTGAAGCCTGCTACAAGGTGGGCTATTCTGATCGCAAATACTTTAGTAAGCTTTTCAAGAAAAAATTTGGGAAAAACCCTTCTGAATTTAGTAGAAAATAATAGTTTATAAACAAGCTTTTTAAGGTTAATAACCGTTTACTTGGCTCTTTCTCCCTTTAATTAACTACTCTTGATAAATTTTTCTTGAAAAAACGAAATCTTCACCCTATTAAAATCAATTTTCACCCCCTTTAGATTTACGCAAACGTTTTAATTGCACTTAGTTTTGCGAATATAATAGATACAACGATATCGATTTAGTTATTTAATAATGTTCGCAGCAGATGATTGCCAATTTAATAATTAAAATAAATGTTAAAACCTATGCTAAATAAGTTTTTTAAACCCAATTTTTATTGGACACTCCTTTTATTTATATCACCTTTTGGAATATTTGGACAGAGCGTTACCGTCTCAGGTACAATTACTGATGCTGATTCTGGAACACTGCTTCCGGGGGTTAATATTGTAGTGAAAAATACCTCAAATGGAGTTACTTCAGATTTTGATGGTAAGTATCAAATAGATGTAGAGCAGGGTGATATTTTAGTGTTTTCTTACGTAGGTTTTACTACTCAGGAAGTTCCGGTGACTGGAACAACTTTAGATGTCGCTCTTAAAACTGATGCTGCAGAGTTAGATCAGGTAGTGGTCATTGGCTATGGTACCACTACGATCAAAGATGCTACTGGTTCGTTAACCTCAGTAACTTCTGAAGACTTTAACAAAGGAAACATCGTCACCCCAGAAAACCTCCTGAGCGGAAGGGTAGCCGGACTAACCATTAATACAGGTGGTGAACCAGGAGCTGGTTCTACCATAAGAATTAGGGGTGGTGCTTCATTGGGTGCATCAAATGACCCGCTTATTGTTATTAATGGTTTGCCCGTAGATGACAATGCAGTAGGTGGTTCACGTTCTGTATTGAGTACAATAAACCCAAACGATATTGAGTCGTTCACCGTATTGAAAGATGCATCGGCAACTGCCATCTATGGTTCAAGGGCATCAAACGGTGTAATTATCATAACAACAAAAAAAGGCTCGCGCAATCTTAGGGTGAACCTTGACACTCAAATGGGTACAAATACGCTACCCAATAAAATTGATGTTTTTTCTGGAAATGAACTTCGCGAAATCGTTGCTTCTGAAAGACCGGGACTCTTGAATAGATTGGGTAATGCAAATACAGATTGGCAGGACGAAATTTATAGAAATGGAATGACTTCCAGCCAAAACCTATCCGTTTCAGGAGCGATTGCAGATGTTCCCGTGCGGGTTAGTATAGGTCGTACCTACCAAGAAGGGCTTAGGTTGACGTCAAAATTTGAACGAAACAACTTTAGTGCAAACCTTAACCCTAGCTTTTTTGAAGATCACCTCAAAATCAATGTCAACGCAAATGCCTCTTTTGAAAAGAACAGGTTTGCCGGGGGAGAAGAGGGCAACGCGATTACATTTGATCCCACACAGCCGGTTTATGATCCTAATTCTCCGTTTGGTGGCTTTTTTCAATATACCAACATTGTGGATGATGGCGTGCTAAATGCTGATGATCTACTTTCAAATTCACCGTTCAACCCTGTTGCAAATTTGCTTCAAAATGAAAGCATTAGCAACGTACGGCGCATCTATGGAAATGCCAAATTTGATTACAAACTGCATTTTTTTCCAGACATCACGGCAACAGTTAATCTTGGTTTTGATGAGCAGACTGCAGACGGTTATGTTAAAGTCTCACCGTTCAATCCCTTAAGTCAGGCTGATGGTCGAATCATAGGGTCGTTTTCGCAATATGATAATTATCAAAAAAATACTCTTTTTGACGGTTATCTTGCCTACAACAAGGATTTAGGTGATTTTGGAATAGAAGCTACCGCGGGTTATTCTTACCAGAAATTTACCAGTGAGCAGTACAATACAGGTGAACTCCTGGATGATGGTCCCGATACCGAACCTACCCTAAATGTAGATACAGATCTTGTACTTATAGGATTTTTTGGCCGTTCAAATTTTAGCTTTAAAGATAGATACATACTCACACTTAGTTACCGTCGCGATGGTACTTCTCGTTTTAGCCCAGATAACCGCTGGGGGAATTTCCCTGCGGCTGCATTTGCATGGCAGATCAATGAAGATTTCTTTCCAGAATCCCAGGCATTTTCTACCCTTAAACTGCGTTTGGGTTATGGAATCACAGGACAGCAAAACATAGGTCGCGGCAACAGAGACCTGTTTTTAGCCCGTTACGTGCGTGGACTGCCTGCCTCACAATACGAATTTGGTGGTGAGGTACTTACCGTAGGTATCCCTCAATTTAGAAATGAAAACATAAAATGGGAAGAGACCACTACCTACAATGTGGGCTTTGATTATGGTTTTATGAATGATCGGTTTACAGGCTCTATAGAAGGGTTTTATAAAGAGTCAAGTGATCTGCTTGCCAATGCCGCCATTTCTGACGGCTCAAACTTTAGTAATGCCGGGTTTCAAAACGTAGGTAATTTTACTACACAAGGACTTGAGTTTGCTATAAATGCTGACATTATACAACCCCTAAACCCAAACGATTTTAGATGGAGTCTTAATTATAATGCCACCTATATCGAACGCGAAATTAAAGAACTTGCTCTTAACCAAGATCAAGAAGTAGGCGGTATCGCTGGTGGAACTGGGAATACAGCTCAAATCAATCGTGTGGGTTATGCACCATTTACCTATTATGTTTACAAACAGATATATAATGCTGATGGGTTACCCATAGAAGGGGGTTACGCTGATCTTAATGGTGATAACATTATAAACGGAAATGACCGGTACCTCTATAAAAATGGGAATGCAGATGTTACAATGGGCTTGCTTTCCAATATGAGTTATAAGAATTTCGACTTTTCATTCAATCTGAGGGCAAGCTTGGGCAATTATGTATATAATAACGTAAATTCTGCCAGAGCACAGTTTAACCTGCTCGAGAACAATGCCGTGGCTTCAAATCTTCCCAGAGCCGTACTGCAAACAGGTTTCAATGTGACTGAAGATGTTATTCTATCTGATTTTTACATCGAAAATGCTTCCTTCTTAAAGATGGATAATATCACCCTGGGCTACACCATAAATAGTTTGTTTGATGGAAGCGCTTCCCTTAGGTTGAGTGCCGGGGTGCAAAATGTCTTTATAATCACAGGTTATTCTGGGTTGGATCCTGAAGTATTCAACAACGGAATAGATAACACGATATACCCCAGGCCAAGAACGTTCTTGGTTGGGGCTAATTTTAGCTTATAAAAATTATGAAAATGAACACGTTATTTATTAAAAGGATTTGGGTACTGGCCGGAGTATTATTGTTTCTCGTAGGCTGTACAAACGATCTTGATGTAGAACCGGGAGATCCAGAAGCATTTTTGGACACTGACTTTTATGCAGACCCTGCCTCTTACCGAAGCGGTCTCGCCGGTGTTTATGGAAACCTAAGTCTTACGGGTACCGATGGTGCCGGAAGCTCCAACATTCAGGGACTTGACGCCGGGACCAGTCAATATGGTCGCGGCTGGTGGAACCTTCAAGAGCTTACCAGTGATGAGGCCATCTGGTCTTGGGAAAATGACCCGGGCCTAAGGGAATTGAACCGTAATACCTGGAACGCCGATAATGTAGTCCTTCGGGGAATGTTTGGCAGGGTTATGACATCGGTCTCTTTTGCCAACGAGTACCTGAGACAAACTTCTGATGCTGCCCTTGATGGCAGGGGAGTAGATGCAAGCCTGCGTGCCGATATTGCAGAGTATAGAGCTGAGGCACGCTTTTTAAGGGCATTGGCCTATTATCATATGGTAGACCTCTTTGGCAAAGCACCTTTTGTAACCGAAAATGACCCTGTGGGAGCTTTTCAGGCTCCCGAGTATAACCGGGAGCGGTTGTTTGAATTTATTGAAAGCGAGCTTCTCGAGATCATTCCACAAATGGTTGATCCGCTTCAGAACGAATATGCCCGTGCAGATAAGGCCGCTGCTTGGATGCTTTTAGCAAAACTATACCTTAATGCTGAAGTATATGTGAATCAAGACCGCTATGCAGATTGTTTGCAATACTGTCAGCAAATTATTAATTCGGGTTATGAGCTTACGCCAAATTACCTAAACAACTTTAAAGCCGATAACAATGATCAACCTGCAAGAAACGAAATTATATTCCCAATCATTTCTGACGGGGTTACCACTCAAAATTATGGTCCCACAACAGTGATGGTCAACGGTCAGGTAGGATCTCAAGAGGCCAATGGCGGTAATTTTGGGGTAAATGCCGGTGGCTGGAGCGGAGCACTGCGAGTGCCTGCAGAGTTTTCTGAGACCTTCCAGAATGGCAACTACAATATTGACGTGCGAAACACATTGATCACTGAAGATAGAATTATCAATATTCCTGATGTCTCTCAGAGGGATACAGGCTTTATCATCGCAAAATGGTCTAACCTTACTTCAGACGGGCAACCCGGTTCTGCCATTGAGATAGTAGATACTGATTTCCCTATGTTTCGCCTGGCAGATGCTTATCTTATGTACGCTGAAGCACATTTACGGGGTGGTGGTGGTGATCTTGGCACTGCGGTAGGCTATGTAAATGATCTAAGGGCACGTGCAGGCAACCCCAATGCAGTTGCAGCTAACAGGTTGACCTTAGATCTCATTCTCAATGAGCGGTTAGTAGAACTTTACTGGGAAGCCCACAGGAGACAGGATCTTATCCGTTTTGGCCGATACACCGGTGGTACCTATAATTGGTCTTGGAAGGGTGGATCGGCAAACGGCATCGCCATAGATGCCAACAGAGATGTTTTTCCAATTCCCGCTGCAAGCCTCGCGGCCAATCCAAATTTAACTCAGAATCCAGGTTACTAATTCAAAAAAAATTAATATGAAAAAAGCAATTTTAATTTACGGTGCTTTCCTAGCCTTATTTGGCTTGATCTCGTGTGACGAAGAAGATTACTTAGTATTCACAGCGCAGCCAGATCCAGAAGGGGTAAACTTTGAAAACTCCTTTTCTTCCCAGTACTTGCTCAGCGAGGATACCGGTACCAACATCGCCGAGCGCTTTTTTTGGAACCCGGTAGATTTTGATGCCCCAGTAAATATCACGTATGACCTAGAAGCTTCACTTGATTCTGAATTTACCACACCCGTAATCTTAGGTTCTACCTCAGCTACCAATCAAGCGGTTACAGTTGATCAAATGCTTGAATTTGCAGAAGACCTGGGCTTGGATGACGATCCTGCAACTACGGGAGAAGATGGTCTGCCCAATAATACAGGTCAGGTTTATTTCAGAATCCATGCTTATTCAGGTACTGGAGCTGCAAATTCCGTCGAGGTATATTCAGATGCGGCACCTTTGACCCTGCGCATAATCGAGCAGGCGCCTAATACAGGGGGCGGTTGCGCCTCGATTTACGTGGTAGGTGCAGCAGCGGTAGATGCTGGCTGGGAGTGGAGTTCGCCCATAGAATTTTTCTGTGACGGGGATGTTTATACCGCCAGGGTTGAGCTTACCAATGATACATTCCGGTTCTTTGAGATTGAAGGGGACTGGGCATCTGGCCTTAACTATCCTTATTTTGAAGAGGAAGGATATACCATTGATGAAAACTTCGTAAATGCTGCCGATGGCGACAGTAATTTCAGTTTTGTGGGAACTCCAGGTATTTATGAGGTCGTGGTAGACAGCAATGAAAAAACGATAACCCTCACGCCTTCCACGCCTTATTATCTTGTAGGAGACGGCGTGCCCACTGGCTGGAACTGGGACGAACCCGTGGTGAACGTGGTCGAGACCAGTGCCTACATCAGGACGGCAACCCTAGAGTTTAGCGGTACCGGAGCCTTTAGGGTATTTACTTCCTTCAACGACTGGAACAGCGGGATTAATTATCCCTCATTTGAAGAAATGGGTTATACCATAGATGAGAATTTTGAAAATGCCGGAGACGGTGATAGTAATTTTACGTTTGTGGGTACCCCTGGAACGTATACGATGACTATCAACACGCTTGAGAGAACCATCAGTTTAGAATAGTAATCCAGTTTAGAAAAAACAAGGAACGCACTGCTTCTTGATTTAGCGTTCCTTGTTGCATTAACCAAAAATAAAATGATATGCTACGAATATTCTTAATCTTTTTTTCACTTTTTGTGGCGACTTCCTGTTCTCCCGGTGATGGTAATGAAAACCCACCGGAAGACCCCATTGCGGGTGAAAACCCCAATGAAGACGAAGAGCCAGGACCTAAAACCAATGAACCACCAGAAGAGCCTGATTTTTATTACGGTGCAGATCTATCTTATGTCAATGAGATGGAAGACTGTGGTGCTGTCTATAAAGATCAGGATGGAAATAATACTGATCCCTATAAAATCTTCGCAGAAGCGGGCTCAAACCTGATACGCGTAAGGCTTTGGCATGATGCTGCCTGGACCAATTATTCTGATCTGACAGACGTAAAAAAGACCATAAGCCGCGCAAAGGCTGAAGGTATGAGGGTACTGCTTGACTTTCATTATTCTGATGACTGGGCTGATCCTGTTAAGCAAGAAATTCCTGCGGCTTGGGAAGCACAAATAGATAATACCGAAGCCTTAGGTCAATTGTTGTACGATTATACCTATGACATCCTTGAGGATTTGGAAGGTGAAAATCTTACGCCAGACATCGTGCAGGTGGGGAACGAGATCAATCCAATGATTCTTCAAAAAGGGGAACTGCAATGGCCCATTAACTGGACCCGAAATTCCTCGTTGATAAATCAGGGCATTAAGGCGGTTCGTGATCTTTCCGCAGAAAAAAATTCGGGCATCGAGGTTATGCTCCACATTGCACAGCCAGAGAATGGGTTATGGTGGTTTGAGCAGGCCACAAATGCGGGAGTTACTGATTATGACTGGATAGGATTATCCTACTATCCAATCTGGTCTGATTACGATCTTGATGAAGTTTCAACGCCACTTTCGAACCTGATAAATACGTATAATAAGAAACTGATGATTGTGGAAACTGCCTATCCGTTTACCATGCAAAATGCAGATAGTGCAAACAATATATTGGGTAATGATGCTTTGGTTCCCGGTTTTGAGGCAAGCCCCGAAGGACAGCTGGGTTATCTAAACGCCCTAAGGGATGTTTTGGTAGAGGTAGGCGCCGGTGGACTAATTTATTGGGAGCCTGCTTGGGTTTCAACTAGCTGCAGCACACAATGGGCGAAAGGTTCTCACTGGGATAACGCAACCTTATTTGATCATGATTATAAGGCTACCCTAGGCCTTAATTTTTATAACGGAGGGCTAAACGATTAGCTTTAAAGGAAATTGAGATATGAAAACAATATACAGAAGAAAGTCGGCACGGCTGGCTTTCTTTTTTTTTATGCTTGCAAGCATGACTACAATGGCCCAGAGGGAATACAAAACCCTTCAACAGGGCTGGAAATTCACCAAGGGTAATCCAGAAAATGCAGAGCGCCCCGGTTTTAACGATGCCACTTGGGAAAGCGTAAGCGTGCCCCACGATTGGGCCATCAGCGGGCCCTTTGACCCCAAAGGCGATGGCAATACAGGTAAGTTACCCTGGAAAGGTGAGGGCTGGTACCGCACCGGAATAGATTTGGCGCAAGCCGATGCGAACAAGAGGATATACCTCATTTTTGATGGAGTCATGGCATTTCCCAAGGTTTATGTAAATGGTAAACGTGCAGGAAGTTGGGATTATGGCTACAACTCCTTCTATCTGGATGTGACCGATCATGTTATTTTTGGCCAAAAAAACATATTGGCCGTTTATACAAATACCGTGGAGCATGACAGCCGCTGGTATCCTGGCGCAGGCATATATAGAAAGGTGCAACTGCTTAAGGTAGACCCGGTTCACTTGGGCATTTGGGGAAACCACATTACCACGCCAATAGTGAAGCCCCACTACGCAGACGTACGCATCAGCAGCACGGTGTTGAACATGAGTAGCCGGGCAGATTCGATAAAGGTGGTGCAGACCATCTTGGATCCCAAGGGCAATGAATTGCAGAGCAAAGAAATAATCAAATACCTCAATCCCAAGGAGGAGAAAAACCTCGAAGTCACCCTTAAGGTACTCGATCCCCAGCGATGGGACGTAGAAAATCCCAACCTATACGCTACAAAAACACAGGTGTTTTTTGGGGATAAACTTGTTGACGAGAAGGTTTCCACTTTTGGTATTCGTACCACCCGGTTTACGGCCAATGACGGATTTTATTTAAATGACAAAAGGGTACAGCTCAAAGGGGTAAACCTTCATCACGGGCACGGCCCGCTGGGTGCAGCTTTTCACCCCCGGGCGATGGAGCGCCAACTGGAAATTATGAAGTCCATGGGCGTTAACGCCATACGTAATAGCCATAATGTTGCCGCACCAGAACTTCTGGAACTCTGCGATCGTATGGGATTGCTGTTTTTCAATGAGATTTTTGATAAGTACGATGCAAAAGCTGATATAACAGATACGACCAATTTTGAAGAATTCGCACATAGGAACATCAAGAATTTCGTGCTTAGGGATCGCAATCACCCGTCTGTGTTTCTGTGGAGTGTAGGGAACGAGATAGGCGATGTACAGTGGAATATTGATAATGGCTTTCAGAAACTGCACACTATGGTGAACTATGTGAAAAAGTATGACCACACCCGCCCGGTGACTCTGGTTAATGACAATATGCAGAGCGCATCGATGAGGCATTTTGATTATTACGACATCCATGCTTGGAATTATGGCCGGAGGTACCGCCTGGCCCGGCAAATGGAGCCTGACAAGGCCGTCGTGATCAGCGAGTCAGCCTCTACTTTAAGCACTCGTGGTTTCTATGAATTTCCTCTACCGGAAGATAAGACTGAGGTCACGGGATCACTTCAGGTAAGCTCTTATGACTTTAATGCCCCTTCCTGGGCTGAGATCGCTGATGATGATTTTATGTGGCAGCAGGACGAACCCTATATCGCAGGTGAATTTGTCTGGACAGGTTTTGATTATCTAGGTGAACCCACACCTTACACAGGTATGACGGCTAAAGAGATGAATTTAGGTGAGGAAGCTGCAGCACGCAGCTCGTATTTTGGCATTGTTGATTTGGTAGGTATTCCCAAGGACCGATACTATCTGTACAAAAGTTACTGGAAACCCGAAGAAAAAACCATCCACATCCTCCCGCATTGGAATTGGGAAGGAAGGGAAGGCGAGGTCACCCCGATATTTGTTTATACCAATGGCGACTGTGCAGAATTGTTTATTAACGGAAAATCCAAGGGAAAACAATGTAAAAATCCGGTCTCTATGAATTCGACCGAGCGTTTTAGGTTGATGTGGAAGGACGTAACCTATGAGCCCGGTGAAGTAAAAGCCGTGGTCTATAAAGATGGTGCTGTTATTGGCGAAAAAACAATAAAAACGGCGGGGGAAGTAAGTATGATCAAACTAAGTCCTGACAGGAAGACTTTAATGTCTAACGGGATGGATCTGAGCTACATACTTGTGGAAGCCTTTGACAAAGATGGTAATCCTGCACCACTTGCAGATAATGCCTTGCAAATTGAAGTAAATGGTGTTGGTTATTTAGCTGGTGTAGGTAATGGTAACCCACAGAGTTTAACCCCTTTTAAAGGCAATACTGTCAATTTGTTTTATGGAAAGGCTATGATTATTGTAGGTAGTAGGTTTAAAAAAGGACTTACTAATGTAAGCGTAAGGGGGCAGGGTTTAAACGAGGTAAAAACCCAGTTAGAAATTCAATAAAATTATACTATTAAAACTGTCTTTTCTAATATAGATTATTTAAGAAATTAACTAAAATCAAAATTAACTTAAAGCACTCAACTAATCCGCTGCTTGAAATATTCTATAAGTTTTTGAGAAAATAGTTTCGTTTTACTTTATGATAGATGATTAATTTTCATCATAAAATTTTAATCATGGATTTGTGTAAACGTTTTGGTTTTTTATT
>PAPI01000029.1 GCA_002708845.1 Leeuwenhoekiella sp. | reverse complement strand
TGTTCAAAATTACGCAATATAATCGTTAATATTTAAGAACAAGACGTTTAAAACCTGTTAAGTGTTGATTTTACACTAAATTAACCTTCAATCTACAATTTATAGTGATTGAGCAGCAAACGCTCATAGATTTTGCTCGGCAGCACACCTTTGAGAAAAACTGAAATCTTTTGCATAAATGCACCTACTTTGTAGTGCACTTTTGGTTCTTTATCAGTGATAATTGCATAAACGGCCTCACCCATTTTCTGAGGGTCCTCACCGTGATCTACGTGCTCGTCAATTAAAGAGAGTGATTTGCCGTAGTTTTCTTTATACGGTGACGTTTCCTTTAAAGGTGTGTGATAGCGCCCGGAAGCAATATTCGTCGCAAAATCTCCGGGAGCTACATTGGTGAGTTTTATATTAAACTCTTTCAATTCCATTCTTAAGGCTTCGGTGGTCAACCCTAACGCGCCTTTAGTTGCAGAATATGCGCTACGATACGGTAACCCCATATACCCCGCAATAGACGTAACGTTAATGATGAGTCCGCTGCGCTGCTCACGCATTGCAGGTAAAACCGCTTTAATGACTTTTAACGGACCAAAATAATTTGTTTCAAAAATAGATTTGAGCTCTTCCTCCGGAATTTCTTCTAAAGGACCGGTAATTCCCTTTCCGGCATTATTGATAAGTACATCAATGCGCGACTCCTTGGCGAGCACTGCAGCTACGGCAGCGTTAACCGTTTCACCTTGTGTTACATCTAAGGCAAGAAAATGCACTCCATTTACGAGTTCATTTTTTGGGTTTCGGCTTGTGCCATAAACGATAAAACTTTTTGTAACTAAAAATTCTGCGATAGATTTCCCGATTCCTGAAGAGGCTCCTGTGATCAAGACTACTTGAGACATATTAATAATTTAGAGCGGGGAAAATACGTAATATTAGGGCATAAAAAAAGGCAAGCTACCTACATCACACCGCTACGACCATCTACCCTTGCTGCGTTCCCGCCCTGGGGGAATTCGACAGGAGCTGGTTGTGTAGGACTTGCCGGGTGCAAATATAAGGCACCTATCTGCTTTGCCAAAGGTTTTTTTAACTGAATTTATTGATTTAACTTCATCACCTAAATCTGTAAATCATGCGCACATATAATCTTCTCGTTCTCTTCACATTAAGCACACTAATGCTTTCTTGCGGAAACGGAAAAGATCTCAATAAAAGTTTTTCAATCGTAGTTGATAAGCCTGTAGAGGCCTTAAAAAATGGTGAAAGCCTCGCCATAAGTTTAAAACCTAAGGGCGATGCGGTGCTCGATTCGGTAGTATATCAACTCGATAACGCCAAAATAGGAAGCAAGCCCGGGCTCCAGGCCATTTCGTATACCCTTAATGAACAAAAGCTTGGTAAAAAGCAGCTACAAGCTACGTTATACGCCGGCGATAAAACCGCTGTCCTTAGTGAAACGATCACGCTGCTTGCTTCAGAAACACCCGTACTCTATACCTATGAGATCGTGAACACCTATCCTCACGATACGCAATCTTACACTCAGGGACTGGAGTTTCACAATGACACTTTATATGAAAGCATTGGTGAATACGGCAAATCTGCCCTGCTTAAAACCGATTTGAAAAGTGGAAAGATTCTTAAGCGAATTGATCTTGACAAAACCTATTTCGCCGAAGGCCTTACCATTTTAAATCAAAAATTAATACAACTAACCTGGCGGGAAAATACAGGTTTTATTTACGACCTAAACACTTTTACAAAAACCGGAAGCTTTCAGTACGGCGCAAGTAAAGAAGGCTGGGGACTTTGTAACGATGGTAACAAAATCTATAAATCTGACGGAACCGAAAAAATCTGGATTTTAGATCCCGAAACCTACTCCGAGACCGGCTATTTTGAAGTGGTTGACAACAAAAAGGTACGTTCCAAATTTAATGAGCTTGAGTGGGTAGACGGTAAAATCTACGCAAACAGCTATCAGTTTGACAGCATTAGCATCATCGATCCTGAAACCGGTGCTATTGAAGGTGTTGTTGATCTCAGATCGCTTAAGAAGCAGATCAAATCAATCGCAGATGATGCTAACGAAGTCCTTAACGGAATTGCCTACGATGCAGCATCCCAAAAACTCTACGTTACCGGAAAACACTGGGATAAGCTCTTTGAGATACGCATCTTAAAAAAATAATTCACCCTTGACAAAACAGCTCACAATCCTATTTAAGACAATGCTTTCTCTTATTGCCATTGTGAGCCTAGCATCATGCCGTGATGATTTTGAGCCCGAGCGCAGCACGGGAAATCTCGAATTCTCTCGGGACACCGTATATCTCGACACCGTTTTCTCAAACATTGGCAGCAGCACCTACACGCTTAAAGTTTTTAACCGTAGTGATGCGTTTGTACGTATTCCGCAGGTTGGTCTCGCTAAAGGTGAAAATTCGGCTTACCGTCTCAATATTGACGGGCGCGCGGGTAAAGTTTTTAACGAAGTGGAGATTTTACCGCGGGACAGTATTTTCATTTTTATAGAAACGACGGTAAATGCTCAAAATAACAATCAGCTTATCTATACCGATCAACTAATTTTTGATGAGGACCCTTATACCCAGCAAGTAGAACTGGTAACTCTGGTGAAGGATGCCCAGTTCCTGTTTCCACAAAAAAATGCCGAAGGAATCAAAGAAACCTTAGAAATAGGTGTTGATGAAGAGGGCGAGCCCGTTTTGATTGAAGGTTTTGTTTTGACCGATGATCAATTGCGTTTTACTAATGAAAAACCCTATGTTATTTACGGCTACGCCGGAATCGCTAATGGAAAAACACTCATTCTTGATGCAGGAGCTCGTTTACACTTTCACGAGAATAGCGGAATAATCGTGGGCTCCGGCGGAAGAATTGAAGCGAACGGAAGCTTAAGCCCAGACGAAACTCTCGAAAATGAAATTATTTTAGAAGGTGATCGCCTGGAGCCGGAGTATGCTCAAGTCCCTGGACAGTGGGGTTCCATCTGGTTTACCCCGGGAAGTACCGGCTATATGAATTATGTTACCATCAAAAACAGTAATCTGGCTATCCTTGCAGACGGTGCCACTGGCAATGCTGAAGCTGATATCCAATTGAGAAACACCCAGATTTACAACAGTGCACTGGTAGGTTTATATGCCATTACAGCCTCACTTGCTGCTGAAAATCTGGTCATTGGTAATTCCGGGATTTCAAATCTATGGATCAGGCTGGGCGGGAGCTACAGTTTTACACACAGTACGTTTGCCAATTACTGGAATCAAAGTTTTCGCAACACACCGGCGGTGCAAATCGATAATTTTTTGGAAACACAAGAAGCGCTACTGATATCAGACTTAACAAAAGCTGATTTTGTAAATTGCATCATCTATGGTAATAAAACTGAAGAGTTTGGATTAAGAAATGTCGATGGAGTTCCGTTTAATTTTTCATTGAGCAACAGTCTTATACGTTTTGATGACCGTTTTGGTGAATTTTCGGCTTTGCCTGTTTATGATTTTACAGACGCCACTCTTTATCAAAATATAAAACTCAGTGAGGACCCCGATTTTAAAAACACGGCAAATAACGAGTATGGCATAGGCTTAAATTCTGCCGCCAGGGAATTAGGAAATGCTGCCGGAGCTGCACAGGTAACACAGGATATTACAGGAACTGAACGTAACAACAACCCGGATGCAGGGGCTTATCAGGCTATAAATTTTGATAATTAGATGCTTAAAAAACTCCCATACTTCATTTTATTTATTTTAAGCCTATCTACCTATGCACAAGCTCCCGAACTTGATGCTACCGGAGACCAGCTCTATTGCCCGGGTTCTGAAATAGCTATAGTGGAAGATTTCACCCTTGATAATACATCCGGAACTGCGATCAATTCGATTTATATTCAAATTTCTAGTGGTTACGAGCAGGGTCGTGACTTTTTGCGTTACAATGGCAGCAATGCGGCAATAACTCCTAGTTTTACTTCTTCAAGCGGTAAGTTACAGCTAAGCTTCCCTTCTACCCTTACGGCCGCAGAAATTGAAACTGCCGTAAAAAATGTGGGTTTTAGAAGTACAAACCCCGCAATCAGCGGTACCCGCCAATTCTCAATCACCATAGGAGATGCTAATTATTTACCTTCTACAGGACATTTTTATAAATATTACTCAGACCTCGAAATAACCTGGCAGAATGCTCGTGCGGCAGCCGAAACGGAAACCTATTATGGGCTTACCGGTTATTTAGCTACTCTAACCTCTGAAGATGAGGCCATCTTATGTGGAGAACAAACACAGGGCGCAGGTTGGATTGGCGGTACAGATGAAGAAACCGAAGGAGTCTGGAAATGGGTAACCGGTCCTGAGGGAGCCAATGGCGGACTCGTATTCTGGAATGGTGCTGTAAACGGCTCAACTCCCAACTTTGCTTATTGGAATACCAATGAGCCCAATAATACTAACGGAGGTGAAGACTACGCGCACATTACAGATCCCTCAGTAGGCCTGCCCGGCTCGTGGAATGACCTCAGGACCATTGGGGAACCACCGGGGCCTTTTCAGGCTAAAGGTTATATTGTAGAATTTGGCGGTATGCCGGGAGATCCTGACCTTAAAATTGCTACTTCGTCGCAAATTCAGGTTGCAGCAGTAGTTAGTACCAACAGTGAGACGCGCTGCGGTCCCGGTACCGTGAGCCTGACTGCTCAGGGAACCGGAGGTCAGCTCAATTGGTATGATAGTGCTTCAGGAGGTAATCGCGTGCACACCGGTTCCAATTTTACAACCAACCTGAGTGCAACCACAACTTTCTACGTCGCCGCAGAACCTGTAGGCTGTTCAGCAGGTGCAAGACGTGCAGTTCAGGCAGTTGTTCTACAACCGGTAAATGTGCCTGCGCAGATAGAGGTTTTTAATTGCGATGAAGATGGTATTCCTGATGGTTTTACCATATTCAACCTGGATGCTATTGCTGCAGATATAACCTCTGCGTCCTCAGAAACTGTAGATTTTTATACTAACCGTGCAGACGCCGAGAACAATCAGACTTCCAGTACAATTGAAAATCCCGACTACGACAGCAGCAATGGCAATATACTCTATGCCCGAACCCAAAATGCTAACGGTTGCTTCGGGATTACCGAAGTAAATCTGGAAGTTTCTACCACCTCCTTCCCTTCTGGTTTTGTTTATGAGCTAGCCAGTTGCGATACAGACGATGCCGTTGACGGGTATTTGGATTTTGACCTTAACGAGGCAACGCCGGCAATGCTCGCCCAGTTTCCGCAAGGCAGTAACCTGAGTGTTTCGTATTACCGCACACAAGACGAGGCATTGTTAGATCAAAATGAAATACCGCTCGACAACACCTACCGCAACGAGACTCCAGACGAGCAAATACTTTACGTTCGGGTTGAAGACAATTCCGGTAATCGCTGCTATGGGGTAGGACCACATTTAAGTTTACAGGTGCTTCCTGTTCCTCAATTTAAAATTTTAAACGAAGGTCGTTTTTGCAGCACCGCCGCCTCGTTTACTCTCGAAACCATAAATGCACAGGGCACATACGACTGGGAATGGCGGGATGATCAGGGAAACTTACTTAGTACTGAATCTTTCGTTGTAGTTAACACCCCCGGAATTTATACGGTTAGTGCAGATAATGGAGCGTGTACCTCATCAACTCAGGAAATTGAGGTCATAGCTTCTGAAGCAGCCACACTTACCACTGAAAATATCGAAGTCATCAGCGATGGAGATTCAAATAGTGTACGGGTAATAAATATCGCCAGCCTTGGCCAGGGAGATTATGAGTTCGCTTTGGGCGACGAGATAGGGCCTTACAGAGACGAACCTGTATTTGAACGAGTTACGCCGGGCTTTAAAACGCTATTTGTTCGTGATAAAAACGGATGTGGCATTAGCAGCATTGAGGTCCCTGTATTAGGTTTCCCGGACTATTTTACTCCAAATAATGATGGCTATAACGATACCTGGGGTCCGCTAGGTCTTAATGCACAGGACTATACTGACATAAGCATTGTAATATTTGACCGCTATGGTAAGCTACTCAAATCGCTTTATGGCTTTGACGGAAGCTGGGATGGCACCACCCGTGACCGTGCATTACCTTCAGACGATTATTGGTATCGCGTAGAACTTATAGACAACGAGGGAATAACAAGGCGGTTTAATGGGCATTTCACCTTGAAACGTTAGCATTTAAGATGGAAACTGTTCAGCTTTTTTCCTATGGAACGCTTCAGAATGGCACTATTCAGCAAAGCTTATTTAAACGTAGGCTAGATGGCACAACAGAAGTTCTATCAGGCTATATTTTAGCAAATATTTCATTACCCGAAAATCATCCTCAGGCAAAGACCTATTTTATAGCAATTTATACCGGTAATAAAAATGATACTATTGAAGGAGTGTGCTACAAAATCAACATATCTGAACTTCCACAAGTTGACAATTATGAAGGACCTGCTTACGAGCGTGTACAAGTGATTTTAGAATCAGGAAAAAAAGCTCTGGTGTATCGAAAACCGATTAACAAAAAGTACTAGGAATACCTCCTGCCTCAAACCTCCCCAAAATTGAAAATACAGGCTTATCAGCTATTTTCTTTAACGATAAAATAGACCAAATTCTTCTTTTTGGGTTCAACAACACAGATTTAATTTTTTTTCAGGACTTGGCGAAAAACGTTATAGATTCGTATAAAATCTGTATTGCTAATGCGTCTATTTCTCTCCTTTTTAAGTTTATTATTTGTTCAAATTGGGATTGCTCAGGATCAAACTCATATGGATGCCTCTGTGTCCATTTCTCTATCAGAAGAACGTTTTGATGCCGTGTACACCTTGAGTAATTTACCCGTGAACTCTCAGAAACTTTCTTTTAAACTGAACAGGCACTTTAAGGTAGAACAGATTTATCTGAATGGAGACCCTATCGCTTCAAGCAAGTACCCCCAAAATTGCAACGACTGCCTTACGCACAACATTAATATCAACAGACCACTTAATGAAGTTGACCGGATTAAAATTGAAATTTCAGGAGAAATAAAAAATCTGGAAACCAAAATAGATGCCAAGCGACATAAAGGAGAAGTTGTTTTGGTTAACGACGTGCTTCTTGCCGGCGCAAATGATTATTGGTACCCGCAGGTTGTTCGCACAAGTGGCTCTCTTTCCGAATATATTAATCCATTTAATATGACATATAATATCACAGCGACCTGTAACGACTGTGATAAAATTTATCTTGGCAAAGGAACCCCAAAAACAAGTGGTGCCACCTTTAGCAATGATCGGGCAGAAGGAGATATCACGTTGATTGCCGGGAATTTCGATTTTAAGGAAGGTGAGTACGCCAACTACATAAATGTATCTGATGCCGATATTCAAAAAATCAAACTACGCTTCTCAAAAAGTCAACGATTTTTAGAAGAATTTACCCAAACTGCAGGTAACCAAAACAAAACAGTGTATGCCCAACTGGAATCACCAGTCTATGGCAATGAAGCGAACTACAATACCATCGTAAATACCTCAGCGAATATCGACGTGAATAAAGTTGACGAAAATCTCACCGAAGATACGGCATATTATTATTTTGCAAGTAACTTTGAACCAAAGACTAAACTTGACAAACTGTTCTTACAATCTCTGGCTAAATATGCCCGTATAAAATACCTGGAAGAGAACAACAGCGTCCAATATAACCGTGTAACCGGGATTATACAGCCTAATTTTATAACTAAAAAACAGGCTCCCTCACAATCACAGCTTCAGGCTTTGCTCATTACACCCGGTCAATTTATTGAGTTGGAACGAAGTATTGGTGCTGAAAAAATGAAGACCTTCCTTAAAAATACCTTTCAAAATCTGGCTTACGGTAAATCAAGCTTTGATGCTTTTACAGAAAGTATCGCCAGTTTGAATACTTCAGACACCAATCTGGAATCTCTTGTAGCTCAGGTTCAAAATCAGTTTCAATTGAGAGCTTTAGAAGAAAATACCGATGTGCTAGTAGGTTTGGATTAAGATCTTTATCCCTTTTAAATTCACTTAAACCTTAGTAAAGATTCGCGTACTTTAAGCAGACTGTTTGTCTTTTCTTTGGGTAATATGCCTTCGTGACTGAGTAAAAAGTCGAGTTGAGCCAATTCAATACGTATTTGTCGGGAACTATGCAAAATCTGGAAAGCTTCTGCAAAACGCTTATTAATTTCATCTAGAATAGTCTGATCCCCGCCTTTTTCGGTATTTATTAAAAGCATCCCGAAGCTTACCTCAGTCATTCCCAGAAGTACAGAAATGTCAAGATCTGCCGGGTCAACATCATCCAGATGTTTTAAAAATTCAGACAGATAGGTAAACACCGGTTTTTTAGTGTATTTCTTCAATTGGTTCTTTAGATTTCCTTTGCCATAAGCTTCCAGTAGATAACTTAAAAACACGATGTTTGAAAAAGCATCCAGGGTCTTCCCGTCATAGGGGTCTATACTGTGATCATAAGCTTCGGTATAGTAATCCAAAGCTGTCTGCAGGTATTGCAATTGCTTATCCCCTTTCTCGTACATCGAGGCAAACTTGAAGCAATTACCAACTATGCCCAGTCTCAACGTGGTTTTGCCTATAAGGGCAAGCTTGGTAACCAAGTCGAGCTCTTCCTTCCGCTCTGTGGCATCCTTTGAGAAATTGAGCGAGCGCAAAAGGCAAAAATGCTCCAGTACTTTCATTGAAAAATTAGCATCCTCAAGAGTTAAAACTGCCCTAAACGTGTCTAAAGCCTCAGTAGGCATATCCAGCTCGTCATAAATCAATGCTTCCTTCTCTCTGATTACTCCATCTATCAGGTCGTTTCGACTGGCATTTTCAAGAATCTCCTCGAGTTTAAGCTTCACTTTCTTAGGATTAAAACTGCTATGTCTGATGGAAGCATAGAGGTTTTCAAGATCAGTATACACCTGCGAACTCAACACATAATCAAAGATTTCTTCTTTTTGGCGCACGTGCTCAAAGAACTTGTAATGCTGATTGCCATAGCACTGGTAAGCGCCCCACGTATTGGTATGCCGGTGATTTTGATAGCATTTTTTACGTGCCATTTGTACGGCTTCACCAAACTCATAACCGGAAAGCATGCGATGGTAAAAGGTTTCTGAAAAAGTTTCGGCGGCGGCATCGTCTACCGCCCAGCCGGTTACAATTATAGCTTTGACGCCCATAGCAATGAGCTGGGTTCCTATATTGGCAGCGAGTTTATAGCGCGAGCGGCTAAAGGCATCGTCTGACGCATTCATAGTTCCCGAAAAACAACAATTGATGAAGACGAACTCCGGCACGTAACTCAATTGTTTAATCATCGCAGGGTCTATACAAATCCCGCTACCAATTGCGATACCTACACGGTGGGTAGCCGGATCGTAAAGCCCGTGACCTGCAAAATGCAAAATCTTGTACTCATTAGTATAGAGCTGCAACATGATATCTGAAGCTGTGCTATTGAGTAACGGAAAGGTCTCAAATCCTGCATTTTTTAGTTTGTCATCAACCAATTGTGCCTCAGCTTTTGCTGCCGGTAATTGCGGAAGAAGTTCTTCATTGTAAAGAGGATCACCTATAATAAGCGTTTTGTTGCTCACACTGCGCAATTGATTACTCTCATAATCTGAAGTCAGCAACTGGCGTATCAGCCCACTATTTACCGCTGCAGGCGTTTCGTCAGACTCAAAGTCGTGAAATAATTCCCACGGAAACTGAGCTGCCTTAAGATCGAGCTTAAACAAAATATTGTTTTGATTGCGGATGATGTCTTTAAACTGATTCGGGATGAGCAATTCAAATAAGGTTTTAGACAAACGCTTATCCCAGACCGAATTGCGTGACATCTGCTCCAGTAAAATACCTACTTGCTCCAGCCCGTTATGCACTTCTTCTTCTTCAACACGAGCTAGCCCGCTTGACGAATTGTATGCAAAGCCGGTGATTCGATCGCCTTCGCAAATACTTTTCACGTTAAAATGATGCCACCAGTCTTCAGACTCATCTACAAAAGCGCGCTTTTTCTTGGCGCCTTCTTTGCGCTCTATGCCTTTAACCAATTCAAAATTAAAGCGGTTATCAGAATTCTTCAACCTGCTCAAAGCCCAGTATGCCTGGCTCGCGAGTGACTCGTAATGATTTATAAACTCTACCTGAACAACTTCCTGCAGGCCTTCGCCGTGATCTTTTATAAAGCGGTTAGCGCTGCTTACTCCCAGCAGAATACCCTTTATTGAATCTTCGATTTGCAGCCTGCCATAACCCGTTCCCATGAGGATAAACGAGATTCCTTCGGCATAGGATTTGGCTTTTGCCAGAGTATAATTATCGCGCATAAACATCGCGTATTTAAGAGTAGCCATCTCTACAGTTTTGGCCAGCAAATAATGTGTAAGCTCCTGTGAGTTCCCCAAACCGCAAACAATGGCCCCACGCGGATTGGTATTCAGGTTAAAAAATACTTCGCTCTCTCCTATTTTTCCGGGATAATACCCCATATCGTAACGCTGCATCAGCCTGCCATTGAGGTAATTATCAAGGGCTTTCTCGGCGCTGTGAACCCCGTCATTATTAAAATGTCCCAGCATCACCGGAAAACGTGACACTTTTAAATCTGCATTTACAACTTCAACATTTAAAACGCTACGCTCCGGTTGAGCTGCTTTTGATACAGGCTGAATTCCAAAAAGCGCATCACTCACCCGGTTAGGATCACTGCCCGGAGCAGGAACTGAATGGATCTCACTGATGACTTCACCGGCGCGGGAAACCGGTTTGGTTTTAAGCAGACGGTTGGTTTTACCTTCAAGCAAAATATCAATGATACCGTCATAAATTTTGGGATCATTAGCCAGTTCGCCGTGTGAGGTATGCGTATAGTACACATTGTCTTTAGGTATACGCGACGGGATACCCGTTACCCAGGTTACGCTACTATCACCTGCCGTGGTCGCGAGGTAAACAAGTTTTTTCTTTTTGGAAAGAAAGCGCGATTCGGTTTTATAATCGTAAACCGTTTGCTCAGCGTGACCGGCGACGTAGTACACATCTTTAAGGTCATCTTCGCTTATATGCGTTACAAAATCGAGTACGGCATCGCGGTATTTTTTAAACTGGTCCAGATCTTTTTTGAGCGGAACGACCATAGGTTCGGTACTTTCCGCTTTGCGGTCTTTCCAAAACTGCGACTCCCAGAAGGGGCGTTTGGTGTTGTTTTCAATAGGAAGCAATTCGAATATTCCGGGATATTCTCTAAAAACCTGAAGTAATTCTTCTTTAGAATTTTTAAAATCGATCATCGCCAACTGTTTCACCCGACTGCTGTGGCCGGTGAGCACTTCCATAATTAGATACGATCCCAGCCAGGGTGTTCCCAGCATTACAAATTTATTGGCCGGTTTTTCAATAAAGCGTTTCCAGATGGCTGAAGAATCCATCATAAACTGCCGTACTACGAGACCACCCATAGAATGCGCGATGATGTGAATGGGCTGATTATAAGTATCCAGCAAACTTTCTACTTTTTTAGCCAGTTGATTAGCGGGATCTTTTACGCTCTTCCGCCAGTCAAATGGGAAGGTGATCACATCATGCGTTTTGAGCAGGTGCTTTACAAAATCGTCGTAGTACTTCTTAATCACCCCGGAAGCTTCCACGCCACTCATATTGATTTCCAGGTCCTCCTTAATAGCTCCCCGGTTTAATTCTCTAAAATCAATCCACTGCGGATTCCCGTTATGATCAAGGCTCGATCCCATAATTCCTGGAAGCAAAATAGCAATGCGTTTATTGCCGCTTACGTGATCGTAGTGCACGCCTTCCATAGAAAATAGACTCAGTAATACCCCGCGGGTACCTGCAGTTGATAGTTTTTGGGTATAAAAACCAGCCTGACTACCCGGAGCTGTGACAGCAGCCTGTAAAATGGCATCGCAGGTATTTTGATTTCGGAAATAATTGAAGTGATTGGTGTTGCCGTCTTTAGACAAAAAATACTGTATCCCGCTCATCCTTGGTGCTCCCTGTTCCATGCGGTCAGAATCGACCACCAGGTCATTAGCCTTCCAGTAAAATAAGTTGGCCAATATTACTTTGAGCGAGTCGCCCAGCTGCCCTCCCACTTCGGCATCTCCGGCAATTACATACAAATCGTTGACGACGACATTACCCGAAAAATTGATCATTTTTTGAAAGGTACTGTCGGGCACCATACTGTAGAGGCCCGGCATTGCCTCGTGATTTGCCTTTTGCTTTACCACTTCAAGCAAAAACAGCCTTACCGTGTTATAAACCACGTTGGCCTGTGCTCCTACTGCTAGTCCAAGCGCATTGAGCATAACGTTTAGAAAGTGATCGGTGCGACGCGAAAGCAGGGTTGTACCGCTGGCCGGAGCCGCTACCCGAATCACCTTACGCACTTCTAGCTTTTTCTTTCGGGCGATGGTATTGATTGCTTTCATCAACTCATAAGCTTCGGGATCCTCGTTGGCCATCATCCCCAGTTCGAGATCGCTAAACCCGATTATGTCATTGCGGTGATCACATTTAGCCAAAACATCTGCAACAAGCCCCCCTCGTGAATGACTAAGAATCTCAACAGTGGCTGAATGATCCAAATGCCTGAGAAAGTCAAGTGCATTTTGCAACGGACTCAAAGACAGTGTGCGATGATCTAGAGCCAGAATTCCGGAATTGTACTGCTTATGCAATTGATCCCAGATGGGGTTTTGCCCCAGGCGCAACTCAGCAAAGGCCGCAAAAGTGTTAGAAAGTGTTCCGTGAATAAGCAGTAAATATGGGGTGGCTGCAGGCGTAATTTTAGAAACAGGCATGTATTGAAAGCCAGCATCAAGCTTGTAAAGTCCGGGCTGTGGCATTGCGCGCTTGTCGTAAGCAATAGCCAGATTTTTGGCAGAAGTCTCAGCCGCACTACCTAAAGTTTTAGCACGCAGAAGTTTCAGGGTTTTAATAACCACACTGCCTATACCCCCACGTGAAGCCTGCTTCCCGGTAACCTGAGGTTCAAAAACAAAGTAATCTCCTGAGCGGTTTGCTGCTGCCGGCGCGTTGTAAATCTCTTCAATATCCAGTGCATTGCCTATCCACTGCGTCTGGTCTGAAAATGTGAGTTCAATGATATCTTCATCCTTCAACTCCAGCTCAATGCGACGGTTTTCGGCCCTGCTTTTTTCGAGCTGTACCGCAGTGACGACTTCAAATTCGTTAAACTGGGCAGTCTGTGCATTTAATTCTTCGGTAATTAGGGTTCCGTAAACGAGTGCTTTGGTCATGATTTGCTGAGATTCTGATAGTTGTGAACTAAATGTACCTAAAAGACCCATTGCGAAACACTTACAGCACTGAATAAGGGGCAAAATCCCCGGTAGCTTTCGGGGAAAAGGTGTAGTGCTTCCGTCGAGGCATTCAGATTTACCGCTATTTTGAGTTGAATAATGGTATTTTTAAATTTGAAAACACGAATTTTTCCGCAGAGCGGAAGCATTCCACACCCATTAAAAACCGAACTGTGCAAAAACCTATAATTGAAAATACCCTCAAGATACGCGCCCTCATTTTTGATATGGATGGCACCATGTTTAACAACATGATGATTCACCATCGCGCGTGGCAGAAAAAGCTGAGCGAGCTCGGGCTTGAGCTGACACTTGAAGAAGTAAAACGCGACATTCACGGTGTTAACGAGGAAATTATCAAACGTTTGTTTGGCGATCGTTTTAATGAAGCCGAGCGCAGGCAAATTGCCTGGGATAAGGAAGCGGCATATCGCGAGATTTACGCCGACAAAATAAAGTTGTTACCGGGATTACAGGCATTTTTAGATCAGGCCAAAGAACTGAAAATCCCTATGGGAATAGGTACCGCAGCCCCAAAGGAAAATGCTGAGTTTGCTATTGAAGCACTTGAGCTTGACACCTATTTTAAAACCGTAGTGCACAGCGATATGGTACAGAGAGGCAAGCCCGACCCACAAGTTTTTGAAATGGTGAGTACAGATTTGGATATTCCGCTTACTGAAAGTCTGGTTTTTGAAGACAGCCCCACCGGTGCAAAAGCAGCAGCAAATGGAGTCTCAAAGTCGGTAATCCTCACCACAACGCATACTCCTGAAGAATTTGAAACAATCGGTAATATTCAGCATTTCATGCAGGACTATGAGCAGGTTGAATTGGCTGATGTGGGAAAAGGCTGGTTTGAATTGAGGTTTTAAATTTCACTTTCGCTAAAAAAATGCAAAGCCTCTTAGAATTATTAGCTAAAAACGTATTTTTAACGCCTTAAATTGAAAACAATCTATGAAAAAAGTACTCTTGCTGGGCGTTGTACTCAGCTGCACGATGTTTGTAAAGTGTGGGCCAAAAATAGCCAACAACAATTCATCAAACTCCGATAAACCAAATGCGCTATCTGAAGTTGACCCGATGCCATTTGCAGAAAGTATTACCGCAGACGAGCTTAAGGAAATGCTTTACGTATATGCTTCAGATGAATTTGAAGGCCGAAATACCGGTGAACCCGGACAGAAAAAAGCTGCAGAATGGTTGAAGAATTTTTACGTGGAGCACGATATTCCTTCTGCCCTGGAGGATAGTTATTTTCAAATAGTTCCGGAAAGTTTCTTCCGTGCAGGAAGTGGAATTAAAGCTTCAGAAAATGTGGTTGCTTATATTGAGGGCAGCACCAAACCCGAAGAATATATTGTAATCTCGGCGCACCTTGATCACGTAGGCGTTCGTGACGATGGCGAAGTATTCAATGGAGCTGACGATGACGGCTCAGGTACCGTAGGTGTTTTAGAAATAGCTGAAGCCTTTAATAAGGCGGTGGAAGATGGTTACAGACCTCAGCGCTCTATCGTTTTTTTACACGTAACCGGCGAAGAAAAAGGATTGTACGGTTCGCGTTATTATGCTGAGAATCCTATTTTCCCAATCGCCAATACCGTTGCCGACCTTAACATTGATATGATAGGTCGTGTGGACGATGCGCATAAAGACAATGAGAATTACATCTACCTGATAGGTTCAGATAAATTGAGTACTGAGTTAGACAGCATTTCTACCGCTGTTAATAACAAGTATATGAACATTGATCTGGATTATACCTACAACGATGAGAACGATCCAAACCGTTTTTACTACCGTTCTGACCATTACAACTTTGCCAAGCAGGGTGTGCCTATTATCTTTTACTTTAACGGTGTTCACGCAGATTACCACAAAGTATCAGACACTCCAGATAAAATCAATTACCCGATGCTCGCTAAGCGTGCGCAACTGGTATTTTTAACGGCCTGGGAACTGGCTAACAGACCCGATCGTATTGTAGTAGATAAAGAGGTTAAATAGTACCCCTGAAAATTAAAAATTGAAGCCCTTAAGCAATTTGTTTAAGGGCTTTTTTTATGAATAAAGTCTAATTTAGTAGTCATTAACCGCTACAAAACTTTTGTATGAAACCCTGGATTCCGAACGCTCTGGTATTATCAGGCGATACCGTTAAGCTCGTACCTCTCGAGAAAAACCACAAAGCCGGACTGCTACAGGCAGCTTCAGACGGAAACCTGTGGGAGCTTTGGTTTACTTCGGTTCCTGATAAAAATACTATTGACGCATACCTTGAAAAGGCCTTAAGCCAAAAGGAAAAAGGAATCGAATTTCCGTTTACGGTAATTGATGTAAATACCAATACGATTATAGGCTGCACCCGTTTTTACAATATGCAACCCGAAAACCGCAGGCTGGAGATCGGTTATACCTGGTATGCAAAAAGCCATCAGCGTACAGGGGTAAATTCTAACTGTAAATTGCTGTTGTTACAATATGCTTTTGAAGAACTCGATTGCATTGCGGTGCAATTGATTACGAACTGGTTTAATATCAAATCCCGCGAGGCGATTGCGCGTTTGGGAGCTAAACAAGACGGTATTTTACGCAATCACTCGATCAACAAAGATGGAAGTTACCGCGATACTGTGGTATTTTCTATCACAGAAACCGAATGGAGCGGAGTCAAAAAGAATCTGCAGCTTAAACTAAATGCTTACAAACCCTAAACTGATGCCTAAAACAATAGCACTCTTACGCGGAATCAATGTAGGCGGTCATCGCATCATCAAAATGGCTGATCTTAAAAAGCTGATGAACGGTTTGGGTTTTAAAAAAGTGATAACCTACATCCAGAGCGGAAACATCTTGTTTGACAGTCCGGCTAAAGCGAAATATGATGAAATTGCCGATCGTATTAAAAGGGGAATTCAAACCCAATTTGGTTTTGACGTCCCGGTTGTGGTGCTGGATGCAAAAAAACTGGAAGAAGCGGTTGCTCAAAATCCGTTTAAAGATGCTGATTTGTCTCAACTGCACATAACGTTTCTGTCTGAGGAACCGGCTGTCGCAAAACAAAACAACATCAAGACCGTTGATTTTACCCCGGATGCATTTGCAATTCAGGGATCCTTTATCTTTTTGAAGATTGATGGTTCGTATCACAAAACCAAATTTAGCAATGCCTTTTTTGAAAAGAAATTAGACCGAACCGCAACAACACGTAACTGGAAAACCGTTTTAAAACTGCTAGAACTTTCTAAAAACGAGTTGAATTAATTACGATGATCCAGTTTTCATATCTTAAGTGATCCCGGGAAATGTTGTAAAGCCGTTTAATCCTCCTAAAATAGTGCTTAGGGTGTTTTAATCTTAAAAATTGATTACCAAATCGATAAGCTTTAAAATCACGTTAAAGAGAATGCTTGAGAAGCATTAGCTTCCTAGATTTACATCACACAGCATTTAATTGCAAGCTAATGAAAAACTCAACATCCAAAACTCAAGACGTTTTTCGCATCATTCTGGGCGCTTTAATGACGCTTGCCGGCGTGGGTCACCTCACCTTTCAGCGGGAAGATTTTCAGGCTCAGGTACCACGATGGTTACCCAACGATACGGCCTTTATGGATTTTGTGGTGCTCTCCTCCGGAATAGTTGAGATTATTTTTGGACTAAGTATGATTTTTTTAGTTCGCTACAAAGTAAAAGTAGGCTTGGCTCTGGCTGTATTCTATATACTTATTTTTCCAGGAAATGTATCCCAATATACCAACGGTATCGACGCTTTCGGCTTAGATACCGATGGGAAGCGACTTGCTCGACTGTTTTTTCAGCCCCTACTTATTTTATGGGCCCTTTGGTCTACAGGAGCTTTGAAGTATCTCGGTTCTAAAGTCAAAAAAGACGATTAGTACCGGGATCCGGTTAGCAGAATTTTTTTCAAAAGGGATTTTGCAGACTGGTGTTTATTTTGTCAGGTATTTACCAACCTTCCCCTATCGTTTCGAAAGTGCCAACTTTAATTAAAGTTTAACGCGGCTTAACACGCTTTAAAGGTACTAACCAATAATTTTAAAGAGCGATATTAATCGGTACTTCACTCTTGGATATTTCAAACGATTTCCTTCATCAGTTCTGCCCTTCGATATCCGGAAGTTTCTTCCACACACGTATTTAATGAATTCAAAAAATAAAAAGAATGAAAGACATTGAGAATCCGCAAGGGCTTAGCGAATGTCCCTTTCGGGGAACGCGTATTGGCGGCGCACTGGGTACCGCTCCGCAAAACGATGACTGGTGGCCAGACCGCCTTCCGGTAGATTTATTACATCAGGAACAGCCTGTGGCAAACCCGCTTCGCGATCAAAATTATAAGGAAGCTTTTAGCAAAATTGATTACGAGCAACTCAAAAAAGATATTAAAGAATTACTGGTCTCTTCTAAAGAATGGTGGCCTGCAGATTATGGCAATTACGGTCCACAGATGATACGTATGGCCTGGCACTCGGCCGGCACCTACCGTATCGCAGACGGTCGTGGCGGTGCTTCACAGGCGATGCAGCGCTTTGCACCTATTGGTTCGTGGTGGGACAACGGTAATATCGACAAGTCACGCCGACTCATCTGGCCAATTAAGAAAAAATATGGGGCAGCGCTTTCCTGGGCCGATCTTATCGTGCTTACCGGGAACTGTGCTTTAGAAATTATGGGCTTCCCTACCTTTGGTTTTGGCGGGGGTCGCCGCGATGCCTGGGAGCCGGACCGCGGTACCTATTGGGGACCGGAGTTCTGGGAAGGAAAACCCATCAACGAAGTACCTAAAACCAGTGATCACCTGGGGCATCCGGGCGAAATGGTCAACGAAAAAATACGCTGGGTAGGCGGTCCAAAAGAAGATTATCATGATTTGGAAAATCCGCTGGCGGCCACACATCAGGCGCTTATTTATGTAAATCCCGAAGGACCGGGCGGCAATATGGATCCGCTGGATTCTGCCCGCAACATCCGCGAGTCTTTTAAACGGATGGCGATGAATGATGAAGAAACCGTTGCACTGATCGCCGGGGGTCACGCTTTCGGTAAAAGTCACGGTGCCGTGCCTGCAGACAAAATTGGTGCAGCACCCGAAGCCGCACCCATACATCAGCAAGGCTTTGGCTGGCACAATCCGGTAGGTAGCGGGAATGCCGAGTTTACCTCAACAAACGGAATTGAAGGTTCGTGGACACCAAATCCTACGCAGTGGGACAACGATTACCTCACCAACCTGTTTAAGTTTGAGTGGAAGCAAAAGAAAAGTCCGGCCGGTGCAGGTCAATGGACTCCAGTAGATCCTCATGCGCCTAAAACACCCGATGCACATTTAGATAAGGAAGAAGATCTGATGATGATGACCTCAGACATCGCCCTTAAGAAGGATCCCGAGTATCGTAAAGTCTGCGAGAAGTTTATGAATGACTTTGACTACTTTACTGATGCCTTTTCAAAAGCCTGGTATAAGCTTACGCATCGCGATATGGGGCCAAAAGACCGCTATCTGGGGCCCGAAGTTCCTGAGGAAGATATGATCTGGCAGGATCCTGTTCCGGTGAGGGATTATGAACTTATTGACGCCGTGAATATCGCAGCCTTAAAAAAAGTGATTCTTAGCAGCGGATTGAGTGTTTCGGCCTTGGTAAATGCCGCCTGGTCTGCTGCTTCGGTTTACCGACACAGCGATAAGCGTGGTGGAGCCAATGGTGCCCGTATTGCTTTAGAACCTCAAAACAACTGGGACCTTAACCGCCCTGCAGAGCTCAATCAGGTTTTAGATACCTTAAAAGGAATTCAGTCTGATTTTGTGAGTAAACTTCCCGGAAACAAACAGGTTTCCTTAGCTGACCTCGTTGTCTTAGGCGGTTGCGCTGCCGTTGAAAAAGCCGCAAAAGACGCCGGCTTTGATGTAGAAGTGCCTTTTACCCCCGGCCGTACCGATGCCACCCCAGAGCAGACTGATGTAGAAAGCTTTGACTGGCTGAAACCAGTCTCTGACGGCTTTAAAAATTACCACAATGATAAGGTGGGTTATAAAATTCCGGCCGAGCGCATTTTCTTAGACCGAGCGCATTTGCTCAATCTTTCAGCTCCGGAATGGACCGTACTTACCGGCGGACTTCGCGTTCTGGAACAAAATTTTGATCATTCGAAGCACGGGGTATTTACCGAACGTCCCGGCCAGCTGACCAATGATTTCTTCCAGGTACTTACGAGTATAGATTATGAATGGAAACCTCAAAACTACGAGGAAACGCTATTCAACATCAACGAGCGCGCTACCGGAACTACCAAATACACCGCGACGCGATGCGACCTGGTTTTTGGTTCAAACGCACAGTTGCGCAATCTGGCTGAAGTCTATGCTGCAGATGATGCACAGGAGCGCTTTGTACACGACTTTGTCGCTGCCTGGGATAAGGTGATGATGCTAGATCGTTACGACGTTAAGGATGAATAAGACCTTAAAAGTCTTTTAATCAAAAAATGCCCGGTAGCTTTAGAAGTTATTGGGCATTTTTTATGGATTTAAGCGAAATATTGGTGGAATGTGGAAAACCTTAAAATTGGTTTCCATTAAGTAGCTATCTTAACGAGAGATACATGCAGCATCTATTTTTTACAAAGTTTTGTAAATACGTATTATCGGAAAATGCCATTTTCAAATACAGCATATATATATCTGAAAATGAATGTATTTAATTAACTGCAGAATAGAGATAAACGTACCTGTATGCTTATACAGGTGTTGTAAAACATTTGAATGAAAATACGGAGCATTACATTTAAACCACCTGAACCTGAATTAAAAGTCATTAAATCAGTGACAGTTTATATTTCGGAAAAACACTCTGAAATCATCATTGCGCCTATTTCTAAAGAACCTAAAGCTGGCTATAGTTACGAACAGACAGATTGCGAAGTAATTGACTTAAATTCTTCCACCGAAATTATTGAAGAAGCAATTAAGCGGAATTTTAATAAATTCAATATTAAAGAAAAAAAAGAAGGAATGGGTAAAAAATCCGACTGGCCTGCTCTCAAAGCAAGTAAAGAAAAAAGTGGTCGTGGTTTTGAGGAAAAATATCGCCGAATTTCAATTCGTGGAATTACAGATTGGAACAGTTCGTTAAGAATTGAGACCGTAATGAATTTACCAATCGAAATTGAATTGACAAGTACGATTTCAGCTCATTGTGAGCCATCGGAATTAGGAAAAAGAATTTTAAAAATTTTTCGTTCGGAAATAACTGAAAGGAAATAAAAAACGTTTTACAACACCGGCTATAGTTCAATGCGCCGGAATTTCCTCTCTGAAATTCCGGCGTATTTGCTTACTTTGGTTTACAGCCGAATAGTTCTGCCGAACCATTCCGCAACGAATCCATAGCCCAACCGTTACCCACAATTACAAGAAATGATCTGCAAAAAGAAGATTAAAATATATACAATAATCCTTGGTTTCCTGATTGTTTCCTGCGAAAACCAGGAAAAGTCTGAGCCTCAGGAAAATTTTCTGAAATCATTAAATGAATGGCAGGAATTCAAACTAATCCAGACTGATGATAGGTATGGCGAATGGGGAGGAAATACTTTTATTTTAAGAATTTATAAAAATGCAGACTCCGATTCAATTTTAGCGGACTATAAAGAATTGGAAGGTTCACCCGATCCACCACCGACGCCTGATCCTGATTCTATTAATAAACCGTGGTATAATTACAAGCCAGTGGTTATGGAGAAAAAGGGAATTAAGCTTTCGGCTAGAGAGAAAGAGTTAATTCAAAAATCAATATTAGAACTGACAATAAATAAACTGGAAAATAAGAATAGAATTTCGCACAGTGGAATATCGAATGCTGTAATTTTTCAGGATTCAAGTTTAATAATAAAAGATTACCCATCTATAAATTGGTCTAATTTTCAAAAGCTTAAAAAATCAGTTTTAGAAAAATAACTGTGAGTAACAACATATAAAAACAATGCTTAACTTGTTCTTGAATCAAAACTTTCTGCTCGCTTGCAACGCCTCAAAATGCGGTGGAGTTACACGTACCGCAATCAGAGTTTGAAAACGCTCAGAAAATTCTTAAAGAATCTGATTTAGCGGAGGATATAAATTCCTAACCCTCGTCGCCGCGCTGCTTGTCCCGATGCATATTGGGAATTGTATCGCGTGGCAATGAGCTAGAATTACAACAGCGCGATACAATCGCACGAGAACAGACGATAAAATACAAGAGAATTTATTTAAACGAAAAAATCTCCACCTTTTCCGTTAGGTTTTCAACACCTAAGCTAAACTACCTGTTTGCACGTTCTAAAGGCGCAGTTATCTCATGTCGTTAGCAAAACCCATTATTACAAAGAATAAATTATTAATTTTCAGCTAACTGAAACAACCAAAGCTTTCCCATGCAAGTTACCGCTGCCCAAAATGACCGGATCGCAAAAATGACCTTTGCATCGGTCTATCCGCATTATGTAGCCAAAGTAGAAAAGAAAGGAAGTACCAAAGCCGAACTTAACGAGGTGATTACCTGGCTTACCGGTTTTGATGAAGCTAAAATTCAGGCATTAATCCTTGAGAAAGTCTCGTTTGAAACGTTCTTTAACAACGCCCAATTAAACCCCAATGCGCACCTTATAAAAGGGGTGATTTGCGGATATCGCATTGAAGAAATTGACTTTCCACTAGTGCGCCAGGTGCGGTATTTAGACAAACTGGTTGACGAACTCGCCAAAGGCAAAAAAATGGAAACGATTTTAAGAACTCCCTAATCACAGATATAAACAGATATAATGAGAATAATCACCACCCTTTTTGCTTTAATGCTTTTTTTATTTTCTGCTCCCATTTGGGCTCAGGAAACTGAAACACTGATGTTGTCGGGAGCTGCTCCTGAGGATGATGTGCTTTGGGATTTTTACTGCACAGACGGCAGAAAAAGTGGCGAGTGGAGTAAAATACGGGTTCCGTCCTGTTGGGAAACCGAGGGATTTGGCACCTACAATTACGGTCACGATCAAAATAAAGCTTCAGAAAAAGGGATTTACCGCACAACCTTTAAAGTACCCAAGTCCTGGAAAGACAAACGCGTATTTGTTGTTTTTGAAGGTTCAATGACAGATACTAAGGTAAAGCTCAACGGAAAGCAGGCAGGAACGGTTCATCAGGGTTCGTTCTATCGATTTAAAAGAGAAATTACAGATCTTATAGAGCCAAAAGCTGAAAATCAACTTGAAGTTGAAGTAAGCAAAATGTCTTCAAACGAGTCTGTCAATAAAGCCGAACGCAATGCTGATTTTTGGATTTTTGGAGGCATCTACCGTCCGGTCTATTTAGAAGCTGTTCCTAAAACATTTGTGACCTACACCGCCATTGATGCAAAACACGACGGCAGCATTACCACAGAACTAAATCTGGATAAAGCGGTTTCTGATACTCAGGTTAATGTGGAAATTTTTGACGAGGCTTCCGGTAAAAAAGTAGGTGAGTTTCAATCAAAAAATGCGGGTTCACAGAAAACCTTTAAGGCCTCTTCCAAGCTAGAAGGTATAAAACCCTGGTCTGCAGAGTCTCCTCAACGCTATCTTGCGGTAATATCCATCAACAGTAAAGGTAAAACCCTGCACAGCATAAATGAAAAGTTTGGCTTTCGCACAGTTGAAGTTCGCAAGCACGACGGAATTTACATCAATGACAAAAAAATACGCTTTAAGGGAGTAAACCGACATTGTTTCTGGCCTTCTACCGGGCGTTCGGTTTCTAAGGCGCAAAGCCTCCTGGATATCAAACTGATTAAAGAAATGAACATGAATGCAGTACGCAGTTCGCATTACCCTCCTGATAAGCACTTTCTGGAACTCTGTGACTCGCTGGGGCTTTATGTTATTGATGAATTGACTGCGTGGCAACATCCGCCTTACAACACCGAAGTAGGAACACCCCTGGTGCATGAAATGGTTGAACGCGATGTGAACCATCCTTCAGTGATCTTTTGGGCAAATGGAAACGAAGGCGGCCATAATCAGGATTTTGATCCCATTTTTAAAGAGCTGGATATCCAAAAAAGACCGGTTATCAAACCCTATGGTCTCAACGATGGTATAAATACCGTTCATTATATTTCTTACAATTCAGGCATTAAAGACATGTTTAACGGGCGGGATATTTTTATGCCTACCGAAATTTTGCACGGTCTGTATGATGGCGGTCATGGAGCCGGCCTTGATGATTACTGGAATCTGATGCTATCAAATCCGCTTGCTGCAGGAATGTTTCTGTGGGATCTGGCCGATGAGGGTATCGTACGAACGGATAAAAATGGAATTTTAGATACCGATAAGTCTCACGGCGCCGATGGTATTCTGGGGCCCTACCGTGAAAAAGAAGGAAGTTTTTATACAATAAAGGAAATTTGGTCACCCGTCTATTTTGAGAAGAAATACATCACCCCGCAATGGAATGGGAAATTACCCATCCAAAACCGGTATGATTTTACCAATACTCAGGAGTGTAAATTCAGTTACGCGCTTAAACGATTTATTTCGTTTGATGATAATCCCGAGACCAAAGAATTTCCGATTTCTTCACCGAATATAGCTCCAGGTAACGATGGAGAGTTGGTATTAGACCTACCAAAAGATTGGCAAGAATATGATGTGCTTCTGGTGACCGCCAAAGATGCGAATGGAAACGAAATTCTTACCAAAAGCTACGAACTTAACGCTCCTGCATTCTTTAGTGAAAGAATTCTGAGTTTAAAAAATCCGGAGTCAACTACTGAAATTAAAAAGCTTGAAAATGATTCAGCTTTTGTATTGTCTGCATCGGGAATAACCGTAGACATCAGTAAAAAAACAGGTTTACTGAAAACGGTAAAAAACAGCTCGGGTATAATACCTCTTAATGAAGGACCGGTGTTTGTTACCAATAGAGATGTTGTATGTAAAAAAGTCTCTCTTAAAAATGAGAACGATAGTTATACTGTAGATGCACACTATGATTATGCTGATGGCGGTACAGCCTATCGCTTTTCCTGGAAACTTCAATCAAACGGTATCCTGCAGTTGGATTATGATTACAGACCAAAAGATAGAATTGAGATGAGTGGGGTTACGTTTAATTTTCCTGAAAAAAATATTGAAGGTGCTCAACTAATTGCAAACGGTCCCTACCGGGTGTATAACAACAGGCTTAAAGGAGGCACATTGAATCTTTGGGACAAAAAGTATAACGACGCAATCACGGGCGAAGTCTGGGAATACCCGGAATTTAAAGGATATTACGCCCATTTCTACGGAATGAAACTGATCTGCCCAACTCCCTTTGAGGTGTACAGCGCCTCTGAAGATCTTTTCCTGCATCTTTTTACGCCCAGTATTCAACAGAACTATGATCCTAAAGGAAATCACACCCATCCGCCTTATCCTGAAGGTTCTATTTCATTTATGGATGCCATTCCGCCTGTGGGTACAAAATTCTACTCGGCTGAAAACCTGGGGCCTCAATCTCAACTGCACCGTTTTAAAAGTTTTAGCGGGTCACCTAATATGAGTAACCGAATCTATTTCCGATTTAATGAATAAAAGGCTAAAATCAATCTTCTACTACGCGAGAAGTACGTATTCAATGAAACCCTATATAAACGAAAAAATCCCCACGTTTCCGTGAGGATTTTTACTTCCGGGTGGAAGATCGGTCTCGAACCGACGACCTCCTGAACCACAATCAGGCGCTCTAACCAACTGAGCTACAACCACCGTTTAAACATATATCGCGCTAGCGATTTATGCGGCTGCAAATGTAATGCAAATCTCAAATATGAGCAATACATTGTGCTAAAAAAATCAAATCAGATCAAAAATAGAGTCTACCGCGGGATAGCGCTCTACAGTAAAACCTTCGGCATACTCCGTACCGATTAATCGTCCTAAATCCCGCGCCCGGTATTTGATGCTTTCCTGAAAGTTTTTACTGCTTATGGGTGTATTATCTTCCCCTTTTGACGGATCATAAAACTGCGATTTATAAGCCATCACCGCTTCCATTTTGGTATCTATAAAACCGCTGATATCAACCACAACATCGGGCTGCAGGTTTTTCCACTGGATGTAATGGTATACATTTTTAGGCCTCCAGGCTTCCTGAGCTTTTCCGTCAAGGGTGGTTTCAATCTTTTTGAGTCCGCTTAAAAAACAGGCATCGCTGGTAAGTTTGCTTCCCCTTCCGTGATCAATATGCCGGTCGTCAATAGCGTTACACAAGACGATTTCGGGTTTATATTTTCGGATGATCTCGATGATACGCAACTGGGATTCTTTGTTATTTTCAAAAAATCCGTCTGCCAGTGCAATATTTTCGCGTACGCTTAAACCCAATATTTTTGCAGCATCTGCTGCTTCCTGATCTCTGATTTCTGCCGAACCGCGAGTACCGAGTTCGCCGCGGGTCAGGTCCAGAACTCCGGTTTTTTTACCCCTGCTGTGCTCTTTGGCCAAAACCCCTGCACAGGATAATTCTACATCATCGGGGTGTGCGCCTATTGCGAGTATGTCTAGTTTCAAAATATGTTAACTGTTAATTGTTGAATCGTTGAATCGTTAAAACAGATTATTTCTGATTTCTGATTTCTGATTTCTAATTTCTAATTTCTTCTTCTCTCTTTTCTCTAATATCTATCGTCTGTTGTCTAACATCTAATCCCTACAAACTAAAATTCAAACTATCTTTCACCACTTTTTCCAGTGCCTGTTCCAGATCAGCAATCAAATCCTGTTTGTCTTCAATCCCTACCGAAAAGCGTAACAACCCGTCATTGATGCCCTGATGTGCACGTTCTTCAGCACTCAATAAAGCGTGAGACGTTTGTGTAGGAGATAAAATCGTCGACTCTACTCCGGCAAGGCTCATCGAAGGCTTGATCAGTTTCAATTCCTTTAAAAATGCCGCAGTATCCAAACTTTCATCCAATTCAAAAGAAAGCATTCCGCCAAAACCACTCATTTGTGATTTTGCCAATTCGTAATCGGGATGCGACTTTAAACCGGGATAATACACAGCCTTTACGTGACCGTTTTTATCAAGCCATTTTGCCAGTTTCTTTGCATTTTTATTCTGTTGCTTAACACGGAGCACCAGGGTCTTGAGGCTCCGCTCCAACATCCATACGCTAAAGTCACTCAAGCTACCGCCCAAATTTTTAGCTTTATGCCATATCTGCTCCATATGCGCGTTTGATGCGGCAACCGCACCGGCCAGAATATCACTGTGACCGCCCATATATTTGGTGGCACTGTGAATGATGATATCAATGCCGTGCGCGGCAGGATTTTGATTTACCGGTGAAGCAAACGTATTGTCAATCATTGTGATGATGCCCTTGTCTTTAGCTACGGCAGCAATCATTTGTATATCAGTAATCGTCATCAGCGGATTGGAAGGGGTTTCAATATAGAGGACTTTGGTATTGGGTTTTATCGCCTTCTCAAAATCGGCACGCTCTAAACCTTCGGTAAAACTATATTCGATTCCCATTTTAGAAAACTCCTCCTCGACCAGATTAAAGGTCCCTCCGTAAAGCGTTTTCTGCAATACGATGTGATCTCCGGCATTTAAAAAAGCGAGAAGAGCTGTACTTACCGCCGCCATTCCACTGCCAAAAATCATCCCGGCTTCGGTTCCTTCAAGCGCTGCTATTTTTTTAGCCAGCATTTCCTGATTGGGCGTATTAAAATAACGCGGATAACGCTTCACTTCCACATCTTCATATGCATACGAAGTGGACATATAAATAGGCGAAATCGCGCCTTTAAACTGTTTATCTTCAACCTCACCTACGTGAGTACAAATGGTATTTTTACCTAATTTTCGTTCGGTCATGCTGCAATTTTTAAGAATATCGAATTTACAAAAAGCCAACCTAAAATGACGCTAAGGGGAACGCAAATACGTAATAAGCCTGACTAAAAAAGCTAATTTTGCATTTTAGAACTTTTTCTATGCAACTGCGTTTTGACACCTACAAACCCGAATATGCCGAAGCTTTTAAAATCCTTAACCTGCACTGGCTTGAAAAGTATTTTGTGGTAGAACCTCACGATAAAGAAGTGCTGAGTGACCCCGAACAGTTCATCATCAAACCCGGCGGTGAAATTATCGTCGTAAAATACAAAAACATTGTTGCTGGTGTTGTCGCCCTGATGCCCGATGAAAACGGCATTTTTGAATTGACTAAAATGGCGGTAGATCCCGATTTACGCGGACAAAAAATCGGTCAGCAGTTATTGACCTATACACTTGATTTTGCCAGACAGAAAGGCCTGGACCAACTCATACTCTACTCCAACCGAAAGCTTGAAAATGCGATTTACCTCTACCGCAAATATGGTTTTGAAGAAATTCCGTTAGAGCAACCCACCCCCTACCTGAGAGCAGACATCAAAATGAAACTAAATCTTTAGCGATAACCGTCTCTTAAAAGCATCAAACTTCCATTATTACAGTTTACCATTTCTTTAATATGCTTTCTTTCAATTTCTTAGTTTCTTTAGGGTATTCTAAACCTAAAAATCTTGAAAATGAAAAAAATACTGCTAACTGTGTTCGTCGCAACGGCTTTGATGAGTTGTAAAAACGAAAACAAAACCGAAGAAACTAACGTTGAAACGGAAGAGATGGCAATGACGGAAGAAACTAAACAGGAAGCCACTTTTGACATCACCCCTATTGAACACGCTACCGCTGTTTTTGAACTGGGAGATGATGTTTTCTATATTGATCCTGTAGGTGGCGCGGAAGCTTTTGAAGGGCAGCCCGCTCCTGATGTGATTTTGGTAACAGACATTCACGGCGATCACCTCAATGAAGAAACTCTTAATGCCGTTACCACGCCCGAAACCAAGATTTTTGTCCCTCAGGCGGTTAAAGATCAATTGAAAACCGACCTAAAAGATAAAGTGACGGTTATCAATAATGACGAAATGAAATCCTGGGACGGTTATGAACTTACGGCCATCCCCATGTATAATCTGCGAGAAGAGGCTAAGCAATTTCACGTAAAAGGCCGCGGAAATGGTTATGTTCTGGAAAAAGACGGAACCCGCATCTATTTTTCAGGTGATACCGAAGATATCCCGGAGATGCGCAATCTTAAAAATATCGATAAAGCTTTTATATGTATGAACCTGCCTTACACGATGACCGTAGAAAGCGCGGCGGACGGTGTAATTGCTTTCGCACCAGACGAGGTTTATCCATATCATTTTAGAGGTCAGGGCGGTCTGAGCGATACCGATAAATTTAAAAGCATCGTAGACTCGGCCAAAGTAGGTACCGAAGTCATTATGCTCGACTGGTACCCCAACAAATCAGAATAAATTAATAAAATCCCAATCGCACCGGTTGGGATTTTTTGTTTTAGGCGAAAACTTCACAGAAGGATTGAAAAAAATGTAATTTTAAATCATTAAACAGAAACTTCTTATGAGAGCAAGCCTTTTTGCGATAAGCCTTATCACCCTTTTTTCCTGTAAAAACACGGAAACAAAAACAGAAACTCCAATGACCGAAACATCCTCAAAAGAAGAACAAATCACTCCATTTTATATTGGTACGTATACCGATGGAGATAGTAAAGGTATTTACAAACTGGCTTTACAGGCAGACGGAAGTTTTACCCAACCCGTGCTTGCAGCCGAAGTTTCTAATCCGTCATTTATCGCTTTTAATAAAGATAAAGACATCTTCCTGGCTGTAAATGAAAACGATCCCGGCACTATCGAATCGTTTCGGGTTGAGGGAGACAAGCTGTTACAAATCAACCAAAGCAATACCGGAGGAGCACACCCTTGTTTTGTTGCTGTAAACGATAAAGACTATGTTTTGGTTGCCAACTATACTGGTGGTAACCTAGGATTGCTAAAATTGGATTCCAAAGAGGGAAGCCTTTCTGATTTGCTTGATGTAGAACAACACGAAGGCAAAGGAACCACTGACCGGCAGGAAGGTCCGCACGCACACTCCGCCTGGTTTATCCCGGATGGCAGCGGAATCATTTCGGCTGACTTAGGAACTAATCAACTATGGTTTTCAAAAATCAATACCGAAACCAATAAACTGGAACCCGCAAGCACCCCAAAACTCGACTTCCCGGATGGGTCAGGTCCGCGTCATTTGGTTTTTCATCCAACAAAAGATTTTATCTACGTGTTGAGCGAACTCAACAATATGGTGAGTCAAATAGAGGCAAAAGATGGAAGCTATAAAATTCTAAGTGCCAATTCTATACTACCTGATGACTTTACCGATTACAGTAAAGCAGCAGACATTCACATTTCGAAAGATGGCAAATTTGTCTATGCTTCAAACCGCGGTCATGACAGTATTGCCGTTTTGGAAGTACAAGAAGATGGCAGTCTAAAGCTCATCGCCAATGAACCCACAAAAGGCAAAGATCCACGGAATTTTCAATTAACACCTGATGAAAACTATGTTATTGTAGCCAATCAAAACGGCAACAATCTAGTATCCTACAAACGTGATGCAGAAACCGGTTTATTGACTTATGTTTCTCAAATAAATGCTCCTGCCCCGGTTTGTATTTTGTTTGAGTAGGGTTTAAAGCCGTTACCCTGAACGCGTTTCAGGATCACTCCAAAAAGTCAAAAGGCTAGCTCACGATCAGTGCGCTGTAATCGCGTGCGATGCTGAAATAAATTCAGCAGGACGAGAAGACTACTTTACCTGCTTCCCACCTAACCAGGTTTGACTGACTTCAAGATTGGGAATGGCATCTTCATCTACCGTCATCAGGTCTTCATCCATCACGATGAAATCGGCAAATTTACCGGGCTCTATGCTTCCTTTCTCATTTTCTTCAAAATTAGAATAAGCTGCCCAAATGGTCATTCCGCGCAAAGTCTCTTCGCGGCTAAGCGCATCTTTCATTTGAAATCCACCTTCCGGATAGTGCATTAAATCTTTTCGGGCTACCGCCGCATAAAAGGTATAAAACGGATTGACCTTTTCTACCGGAAAATCGGTTCCCAAAGCGATAATTCCGGCTTCATTGAGTAATTTTTTGTAAGCATAAGCGCCTTTCATTCGACGTTCACCTAAACGGTCTTTTGCCCAATACATATCACTGGTGGCGTGGGTTGGCTGTACCGATGGCAGAATGTTTTCGTCAAAATAATTAAAATCTTCAGGAGAAATCACCTGTGCGTGCTCAATCTTCCAGCGGCGGTCGGACTGGTCTTTTAAGGCCTCTGCGTAAGCTTTCAAAATTACCGTATTGGCCGAGTCGCCAATGGCGTGTGTGTTCATTTGAAAGTTTGTAGCTGCTAGTTTTTTAGCCAGACTGTAAATGCTGTCAACCGGGGTAACCATCGCACCGTAGTGTCCGGCACGGTCTGAATAGGGTTCGCGCAAGGCTGCACCCCGCGAACCTAACGCACCGTCACCGTATACTTTTACCGAACGTACATTGAGTTTATCAGTTTTCAGAATTCCCTTTTCAATGAAGTAATCTACATCTTCCGGGGTATTACTAATCATCGCATAAATACGCATATCCAATCCACCGGCCTGTTGCAGACTGTCAATTAAAAAAATAGTCTCACGATCAAGCCCAGCATCGTTAACTGTGGTCAAACCGTAATTAAAGCAATATTCCTGCGCATCCTGTAAAGCAGAAACACCCTGCTTACCTGTCATCTTGGGCATAACGGCGGTAACCAATTCCATAGGATTGTCAATCAGCACACCTGTAAGGTTTTTGCCGGTTTTGACAATTTCACCACCTTCGGTGACCGTTGTATTATCAATTTTAGCCAGATCCAGTGTTTTTTGATTTACCAAATAAGCGTGACCGTCAATACGCTCGAGCACCACCGGAATATCAGGATAGAGGGAATCTAATTTTTTCTTATCAGGAAATTCTTTGGATTCCCAGTCGTTTTGATCCCATCCCCTTCCGTAGATAAAGTCTGAAGGTTTTTGATTGTTGAATTCCTGTACGCGCTGCACCACCTCATCAAAACTGGTTGTTCCTGCCAGATCCACACTTTGTAAAGAAGCTCCAAATCCAAAAAAATGACAATGCGCATCTATAAAACCGGGATATACAATTTTACCCTGAAGATCTATGGTTTCGGTAGCCTGGTATTTCGCCTGAATGGAATCGGTAAGCCCTACGGCTACAAACTTATCACCTCTGATAGCGAAAGACTGAGCTTTGGAAAATTCAGCATCTACCGTATAGACTGTAGCATTTATAAAGATTTTATCTACTGCAATTTTTTTGGTCTCTGAATTTTTACAACTCATAAACAACATAAAACCGGCAAGTATAAAAAGTATAGCGCGCATCGTGTATTTTTTTAACGAATGTACAAATTAAGACATCACAACCTAAAACAAAAAACCTCCTGAATACAGGAGGCTTTTATGTGTTCAAATAAAACGAATTATTACCAGTCAAAACGATAGGTCGCGCCGGCCATTCCCTGAATTCCCTGTACCGGATAGTTCACCCAACGCTGGTAATTATTGCCCAAAGCATTATTTACCCGCACAAAAAATGACAATTGATCGTTAAGGCGGTATCCCGCGTGGGCATTAGCATCAAAAAAGGAGTCCAGAGTCACCAATTGCGGATTTCCAACCTTATTAAAAGGTCCGGTAACATTAACTTCATCCTTACGCTCACCTACATAAAATAGCGTGAGCCCTGCAAACCAGTTCTCATCAATCTGGTAGTCTGCAAAGAACGACGCCTTAAAATCAGGCAGGTTCCAGGCTTCTGCCTCAGTTTCGGTTTCATACGTAAATACTTCCCCATTTACACGCATCTTCAGGTTGCTATTAACATCAAAGTTAAGTTCGCCAAAAAGCGAAAGGGTGCGTAGATCGTCAATAACGATTCCAAAGGAGTTCCCAAACTGGTAATTATCTCTCCCTAAATTGCCGTTATTATCGTCAAAACGCGGATTATTTTTATACAGCAGGCGATCATTTTGAGACAGGTAGCTGGCACGCAGGTTGTAGCTCATCGCACTGCTCAATTTTCCCTTGATCCCGGCATACAGATCATACTTCTGATCGGTGGGAACAATAGTGCGTGGTTCAAAATTGGGATCGTTAGTTGTATCATAGGTTTCGAGCGTAGGAGAAACAAATGGGTTCTCAGTTGCCAGTTGCTGATAGCTGTTTTGCATCAGTCCGCCTTCAAGACCACCATAAGCGATGAAATACTCATCAACCACACGATATGAAGCGCATACACTGGGATAAATATTCAAATTAGTTTCAGTAGCGTTCGGGTTAAAATGAGCTGCAGCTGTTATACCCAAATCAAGCGTCAGATCATCTCGTAATACCTGAACACTGGGGTTGGCGCTTACAATAAGGTGACTGTATTCAATACCTGCAGAGTTTTGATAGTTGCGTTCAAAGCTGCCGTTCACATAATCGAGTTTTAGATCCAGACTCAGTTTATGATCTGCTATAGGAAGCATAAATTCTGGAGCTACAATCGCTCTGATTTCGCTAGACTGATAATTATCGCCAAAATATCCTGCACGTGCATAGGCCTTCTCGAAGAAACCGTCATTGAATTCGATGGTTCCACTCAAGCCTGCCTGAAAGTAATTATGCGTTGGATTTATCAAATCAAGCATAGTTGGCATGGCTTTTACATCATCAGCAACACCGTACCAGTTATAGGATTTATGTCCCAGGTCCAAATCTGTATTCAGTGTATAATCCCGTGTATTTGAGGTGTAATTTAAATTCAGATCGGTGTCGTAAAAGAAATCATCAAGCACAACCCCATCAATATCGCCCTGAGACGAATTGTGATTGAGATATACGCCAAAATTAGAATCGCGGTTGATCTCCCAATTGCTGTAAAATTCAGCCAATGCAGTGGTGTACGTACCAAAGCCTAAACGCACATAATTGTCGTAAAGCTTGATGCGTTTTGACTTTTCGATTTGTGCAGCCTGCCCTTTGGCCGGAGTAAAGGTCGAAGCCACCGGCACCGAAAAAATACCGTAAGTCACCTTCTTCTTGGCCGTATTCACCGAATCATTCAGCATCGGAGTCGCCTTTACCTTAAATGCGTCGCCAATTTCTGGAGTATAGGGTTTTACCACATTCACCACTTCGGTACCCAGGTTGTCTTTGTCTTGTCCTTTTGCAACTTGCAGCCCTAAAATAAATAGGCTAAAATAGAAGAAGGTATATTTTGTATTGATCATTTTCGTTTTGTTAGGTTTCTCATTCAAGGTTCAAAATTCAGAATATTGAATATTAAATTTTGAATCGATTAGTTTCCGTCTAATGAAGAATTTGTTTGAGCTTCTGCAGCTTTAATGCGAGTGAGTTCCTGCTTGGCTTCTGCAACCACTTCCGGGTAATCGCTAAAGTTAGTAATCACGTTATCCAAGATATAAGTCGCCTGATAGGCATCGTCAAGCTCGTAAAAGTTTTTAGCCATCAATACCAAGCCTTTGGCTCCATATTCTTTATAGCCGCTAAAATCTTTTGCCAGTTTTTGTACTGAAACGTTAGAACCTTTATAATCCCCGTTTTGGTTTTTGAAATACGCATCATAATACAAGGCTTCTGCCCCGAGTTCACCGGTTGCGATTTTTGAAACCTCGGCATAGGCTTCGGCAGCTCGGCGCTCGTCACCGGTTTGCATCGCACTGCGTGCAATAATTACCTGCGCGTCACTTTTCACCTTGTTGTCAATTTTGGTGTTTGCCAAAACTTTTTCGGCGTATGCCACAGCATTGTCATAATTTTTGAGTTCGTAATACGACTTCATCAAATTACTCTGTGCAAAAATGGTATTCTGTGGAATGTCTGATTCGTTTTCGAGACGTTGCAAAACAGGTACAGCTTCAGCATATTTGCGTTCGCTGAGATAAACCTGACCTAAACGCGCCAATGCCTGCTCGGTAAATTCGCTACGCTCCTTCTCGATCACATATTTGTAATGTGGAATAGTTTTTAAATATTCATTCTGACCAAAGTAAAGCTGCCCCAAATAGAAATGTGCTTCCATTGCGCGCTGCCCGTTGGGATATTCTCTCAGGTATTTTTCAAAATTCTGAATCGCCTGAGCATTGTTACTGCCTACCAGTTGTTTTTCTGCGGAAGAAAATGCAGCATCATCCAATTCTGAATCTTCTACCGAAATATAATCAAGACTGTTTGCCCAGCGCCCGTAGGCATCTACCTGCCCGTTGTCGATATAAATGAGTTTTGCTGAAGCTACCGCCTGAACACCTTCGGGTGTACCGGGATAGTTTTCGGCTACGCTTTTGAAAATACGCAATGCCTCATCGCTTCTACCGGTATTGTCGTAAATCAGTGCTTTTTTAAGTTGAGATTTGGCTGCGAACTTACTTTTGGGGATTTCGCGTACCAAACGATCATAAGCCGCAATACCGCGCTGGTTATCGCCCGTAGCCACATAGGTATTTCCTAGCTCGTACAAGGCGTCATCGCGATAACTTGATTTTGGAAATTCATTGGCAAAATTGCTCAAAGCTTCTATTTTTTGCGCATTGCGGTCTACAAAACCGTAGCTTATAGCTTTTTGAAAGGTTGCATAGTCGCGCTCTACGCCCGGCATTGCGATGGCCGCATTATAAGCTTCCATAGCTGGCCAGTATTGGCTGTTGATAAAGTAACTGTCTCCCAATCGCATAAAAGCATCGGCTTTACGCACGTTGTCATCAGGACCGCTTTTGGTGTATTTCTCAAAATAGTTAGCCGCCTGATCGTAATTTTTCTTCTTGAAATAAGCGTAGCCCAGATTATAAGCCAGATCGCCGTATTCGGGCAAGGAGCGAGCCGCACTGCTCTGCTCAAACTGCTTGAAGGTAAGCAGGGCATCATCAATACGATTTATAGTATACTCGCTTTCGGCTTTCCAGTAAAGTGCACGAGCGGTAAATTCCGGCGAAGCCGAAGCTTTTAAAGACTTCTCAAAATTGGTAATTGCTTCCTGATAATCACCATCGTTATACAATTCGATTCCGCGGTAAAAAGCAACTTTTTGATAGGCTTCCTGATCCTGAAAATTGCGGTTGCTCTCCAGCAATTCTATCGCGGCCTCGTAATTTTTTGATGTAATATAAGAGTCTATAAGCAAGGTTTCCAACTGCTGACGCTGTGGTGCATTGGGATAAGCCTCCAGATAATTACCAATAGCCTGTGGTGCCGGCTCATAGGCGTTACCAATCTCATAACTCAGTTTAGCGTAGTTGAGTCCGCTATCTTCTTTGATTTTGGGCTCAAAATCCATTTGATACGCATTGCGAAACGCGTTTAAGGCTTCCTGCTTTTTACCGTTTTGTAAATAAGCGTCTGCCAGATGGTAATAGGCATTTTGCGCTACGCTGTTTTTACCGTCTACAATCTTATTGAATTCGCTAATCGCGCTCTCATAATTACCTTGTTTGTAATAGGCGTAGCCTAACTGATAGTAATCGGTATTGCTCCATTTGCCACGCTTACCTTTGTATTCTTTAAGATACGGCAACGCTTTGTCAAACTCACCCAGGTTAAAATAACTCTCTCCAATAATTTTATTAAGTTCAGACTGCTCGTTGCGGTTCGCGGTAGGCAATTGCTCTTCCGCCAGGCGAATGGCTTCTCTAAAATTCCCCTGCTTAAAATTAAGGTCGGCTTTAAAATAGCTCAGATCTTCACGCGCACCTTCTTCGGCTTCCACCTCTTCAAAAAGCTGACTCGCCTCTTCATAATCGTCATTTTCGTACGCCATAAAACCTTCGTAATACTTGGCCTGAGCTCCATACTTTTCAGAGTTACGCACACGGCTAAAATATACCTTGGCTTCTTCCGGACTTCTGGTTTTAAGATGCACATAGCCCATATTGAAGTTGTATTTTTCCATTTCGGCCCAACTCAACCGGCTGATGTCTACCTGCTCATACCAGCGTTTGGCAGCAGAATATTTACCCTTTTCGAAGTAATAATCGGCCACATCTTTATACGCTGAATTACGCTTGGTGCTGGTAGGATACTCTTCTACAAACTTCTGCATACGCGCATCGGCTCCACTTTGATTGAGGCGTACCGCAGCATTGGCAATATAATAGGCGCAATCTCCTTCGATGGTAGGGTCATCGGTTTGCTGTTTGATCTCGTTAAAAAGGGTTTGAGCGGCCAGGTACTGCTTGCTGTTGTAAAGCGTAAGTGCCTTATCATATTTGGCCAAATCGTTTGTAAAAGCCTCAGACTGCTGGGCAGCAGCTGTGGCACCTGTGAGAAGGATTACCAGCGCGGTAAACACATATTTTTTAATCATAAATATCAAATTTGATAGCAAAGAGCCGTGTTTCGGGTATCTGAAACACTAAGCCTGCTTCACATACTAACGCTGCAAAACTAGGATAATTATATCTAGCGCAAGGTTCTTAAAAAGAACTTCTGGAGTCTTATTTTAAACGACTTTTCAACAGGGTGATTTTTTATCAAACACAAGAAATAGTGTACTTTTGATCGCGTACACCACGTTATTCTAGAAAAAACTATGTCACAAACGGTCTTAAAACTGCATAATGCCTCCATTTTTCAACGCGAAAGCCTTATTCTTTCAGACGTAAGTCTTACCATCAACAAAGGCGAGTTTGTGTACCTCATCGGTAAAACCGGAAGCGGAAAAAGTAGTTTTATGAAAACCCTTTACGGTGATTTGCCTCTGCAACAAGGCGAAGGCACGATTGTAGACTACGATCTTGCGACCTTAAAGGAAAAGCAGATTCCGTATTTACGCCGAAAACTGGGCGTGGTTTTTCAGGATTTTAAATTACTGAATGACCGTACGGTAAAAGAAAATCTCAAATTTGTCCTGAAGGCTACCGGCTGGAAAGATCAATCACAGATGGACAGCAAGATTGACGAAGTGCTAGACAAAGTAGGGATGAAAACCAAAGGTTTTAAGTATCCCTATCAGCTTTCGGGCGGGGAACAACAACGGGTGGCGATTGCCCGCGCCTTGCTTAACGATCCCGAACTCATCCTGGCGGACGAGCCCACCGGAAACCTCGATCCGCAAACTTCTGTGGAGGTGATGGGCGTGTTACAGGAAATCAACAAAAACGGAAACACCATTTTAATGGCCACACACGACTACGCGCTGTTGTTGAAGTACCCGTCTAAAACTTTGAAGTGCGACGGTAACAAGATTTTTGAAGTCGTGCAAAAAACAATCTAAAAGCATCCGGGTATGATCGCTATACTAATACCCGTTTTTAATTACCCGGTAAGAGATTTGGTTTTACGCATTCGCGAAATGGCGAAACTTGCGCAAGTCGATTACGAAATTCTGATCACAGACGATGCCTCTACAAATCGTGAAATACTTGAGCAAAATGCGTTTTTAGATCAACTGGATGATTGCAGCTATTTTAAATTTGAAAACAATATAGGCCGTACGGCTAGCGCACAATTCTTAGCATCAAAAGCTCAATATGAAAATCTACTGTTTCTTGATGCCGATGTGCTTCCGGCAAATACTAATTTTCTTGAGCTATTTCTTGAAAATTTAGAAAAGGCTTCGGTAGTTTTTGGCGGAATCAGCTATCCCAAAGAGAAACCCGAACCTGAAAAGCAATTACGTTTTGTTTATGGACACAAACGGGAAAGCCGATCATTAGCGCTGCGGAAAAAACAGCCCTACCGCAGTATCACACTGGCTGCTGTAGCTATCAAAAAAGACTTGTTCTTTAAAGTTGATATGCCACAAACCAACAGCTATGGCTTAGATATCTATTTCAGTTATAGGCTTAAGCAATTGAAAGTTGATGTGTTACATATTGAAAACCCGGTTGTCCATCTTGGAATTGAATCGAACTCAGAATTTTTATCAAAAACACGTGAAGGCCTCGACACTATGTATACGCTTGAAAAGAATAGGTTTGTCAGCAAGACGTATCGCCCTTTACAGGTGATCGCCTCTCGTTTTGAAAAGCTGAAAATGGCCAAATCCTTCATTAGACTTTTTGAACGGGTAGAATTTAAGGCCTTAAAGAATTTGAATTCTGCAAATCCGTCATTAGCAGTTTTTGGTGCCTGGCGCCTCTATCATTATTTAAAATTGAGACGAGATGAAGCCTAAGTTTTCGGTTGTTGTGCCTGTTTACAACAAGGCAAATTTCGTAAAGCAAACCATCCAATCGGTATTGGATCAGGATTTTACAGATTATGAACTCGTATTGGTAAATGACGGCTCAACCGATGGCAGTTTACAGATTCTCAAAGCATTTGATGCGCCAAACATCACATTACTAGATCAGGAAAATCAGGGTTTATGCGCTGCGCGAAATGCAGGAATACAAGCTGCCAAAGGCGAAATCATAGCCCTGCTAGACGCCGACGACCTCTGGGAACCGGAGCATTTGCAAAATCTTTTTGAGTTAAGTCAAAATTTCCCGGAAGCCTCGCTATATGGCACAGCCTATGTTGAATTATTTCAGGATGCTAAACCCGTTCCGCCAAAAATCAATCTAAGAACTTCGGAACAGCAACTGCTCATTGAAGATTTTTTTGAAGCCTCGCTTTTTCAGCCGTTGGTCCCACCCAGTAGTTTTGCATTCAAAAAGGAAGTTGTAGAAAGTATCGGCGGTTTTGACACCACGGTAACTTATTTTGAAGATGTGGATTTTTACATCAGGGCTAATTTGAAATTTAGAATGGCCTATGCTACCCGCGCCACGATGCATTACCGTTTTGAAAGTGAAAATCAGGTCACTCACAGTAACCTGCACGAGCAACGCATTGCCGACTTGAGCAAATACCTCGAAGAGCATCCCGACCACAAAAGCCTCCGCAACTATATTCACCGACACTGGTATTTTCTCTGCAATCATTTTAAAACCGAAGGCGCACAAAAGCAGTACAAACTCCTGCGTAGCAAACTCGACACCCGTTCGCTCAATCCCAGACAACGCCTGCTTCTCGCCCTTCCTACTCCAGCTTTAAGAGCATTACGCAGATTTAAAAGTGGTTTACTTAAAAAAGGGTTTCGGGTTACGAGTTTTTAGACCTTAAAAAGCCTTTAATCATTTTTCTTTCAGACTTTCTATAAACGCCTTCCACAGTTTATTTACTTCTTGATGATCGTACCGAGCGATACTGGCTTTAGCATTGTCTCGATAATTTTGTAGTAAATCTTCATCCTTCGCAAGTTGGTTTAACGCATCTTTAAACGCCTTAAAATCCTGATGCGGTACAAGTATTCCATTGGTACCATCAAGCAATTCGGCGGGACCCGTGGGACAATCGGTGGAGACAACCGGAGTGCCGCAGGCCAGACTTTCCAGGATCACACGTGGGAAACCTTCAAACTTGCTGCAAAACGCAAAAAACAGGGCGCCGGCAAAATAAGCTTCGGGCTTTTTGACGAATCCCTCAAAGTGTATGCGGTCGTTCAGTTGTAGTTTTTCAACCTGCTTTTGAAGCCGGTTTAATTCGGGACCCTGTCCTAGAATACGCAGATCGATGTTCATTTCCGGCAGTTCGCTTTCGGCGTAAGCCGCAATCAACTTATCAAATTGTTTATGGTCATACAAACGCCCGGCCGTTACGATATATTGATTTTTAAAGGTTTTCGATTTTATACTCTTGCGATGCGCTACCTGAACACTATTTGGAATTACATGAACACGCTGCAGCCCAAAGCGTTGCTCAACCTGTTTTTTCATCCGTTCTGTAAGTACACAAACGGGATCATTTTTGAAGAGCAAACGGGTTGCCGCCTCATTTTTTGGGAAGTAATACTCGAGATTGGAGCTGCGCACCATATAAACGGGTTTGAAATTTCGGTACAACAGTTTTTTAACGAAGTATTCTTTTACCGCACTTTTGCGAAACCGAAAATCAAGCACGTAGTCAATCGCCTTGACTTTTAAGAACTCACGAGTAATACGCAACCTCCTAAACTTGTCTAGCGGATCGTTTAATTTATTTTTATACAACCCCAGATTGAAGAGTTCACCACTGTGGTCATAGCCAATTTGGTCCGTTATCGAAATGATAAACACTTTATTCCCCAGTTGGGTAAGCTGCGTACTCAACAAGGCAGCCGAGCGTTCGGCACCTCCCCCGGCAAGGGATTCAACCAGAATAGCTATATTTTTGGGGATTGGTTTCAGGGATTATGTATAATTTTCGCCTTAATATACTAAATCGATGAGAATATTGCTCGTAGGGGAATACAGTAACCTGCACAACAGTCTAAAAACGGGTTTGCAAAGCCTGGGTCACGAGGTCACACTGATGAGCACCGGCGATGCCTTTAAAAAATATCCGGCAGATGTACTCTTACGAGCCAAGCGCATTGAAGGTTTTGCTCCCCTAAATTGGTACCGCAAAGCCTTGTTTCAGTTTACAGGTTTTGATATTGCAAATGCGGAAATAGGCTATCGTGCGATGGATTTTCTCTTTGACCAAAAATCTTTTGATGTTATCCAGCTCATCAATGAATATCCGCTTAAGAGTCCGTATTTTATGGAACGTCGCGTAATCGAACGCCTGCGTGCCCTTACCGAAAAACTGGTGATCCTGGCCTGCGGTGATGATTATATCTACTTGAATAATATCGATAAATTGCCGCATCATCCCGCGTTGCAACACCCGGAAATCCGTTTTCCGTACAGCGAAAAATACCTGACTGCTGCGCATAAAAAATATCATGAGTATGTCTTTTCTAAAAAGGACGCCGTGATCAGTACCGATCTGGATTACAATCCCGCTTACGAAGGAAAACCGGAATATCTGGGAATGATCCCCAATCCCGTTTGTTTGGAGAAACTGGAGTTTAAGCCGAACACGAACCTGAAACCGATTATTATTTTTCACGGGATCAACCAGACTAATTATTATAAAAAAGGAAACGATCTTTTTGAGTCTGCTTTAGCAGAAATCGAAAAAAAATACGGTAACCGGATTGAAGTACGCACCGTTCGAAACCTGCCCTACACCGAATATTTAAAAGCCTATGATGATGCGCACATCGTACTCGATCAGGCTTATGCACTCGACCAGGGCTATAATGCACTCGAAGCGATGGCACGGGGAAAAGTGGCATTTACCGGTGCCGGAAAGGCATTTTGCAAAAGGTATGCTTTGGCCAAAAACGAAGTCGCCATCCACACCGTTCCCGATGTTTCTCAAATCGTATCTGATCTACAAGATTTGATTGAAAAACCTCAACGCATTTTAGAATTAGGCCGAAATGCCAGAAATTTTATTGAAAAGCATCATAACGCTCAGGAGATTGCAGCCCGTTATATTGCGGTTTGGGAAAAAATAAAACCGAAGTCGAAAAAAGGAGCTTAATCAGTTGAAGGCCGGCTAAACAATTCCTTCCTAAAAATCCCCAGCAACACCAGTAAATACAAGGAATAACTGAACAAGTGTGCCATCCCGGCCCCTACAAAACCATAGTGCGAAACCAGCCAGACGCTACTGAAATAAATAATACTGAGAGATACAATCTGTGTGATGACAAAGGTTTTGACTTTGTTTTTTGCGATAATCTCATAGGCAATCACCAGACTTGCAACCCGAATCAAATCTCCGGCCAGTTGCCAGATAAAAATAGGACGCATCTCGAGAAAGGAAGCGTCATAAACCAGCCTGATGATAAAGCCTTTCAACAAAAAAATTGCGATAAGGCAAAGGGCGAAAAACGGTAAAATACTCTTATAGAAATCCAGGGTAACCCGGCGCAACTGGTTTTTACCGGTAGCCGATGCCAGTTTAGGGAGTACGTACAGAGTAAGTACCGATGTTGCAAACATCAGGTAGTAATCAGACAGGCGCAGCATCGCATCCCAATAACCGGCCTGTTCTATCCCGTCGGTTGCAATGATGTATTGCCGTATCGCGATATACACCCATGGCGCAGCCACAGCCGAAAACAGACTCATAAATGCATACGAACCCAATTTTTTAAGGATTTGAACATCTGCTTTTAAACCGAATACGGCTTTCGCATTCTCGAAATACTTCCGCAGAAAAAACAGCGTGATTCCTAATGCAAGAATTCCCGCAACTACCACCGCAAGCATGGCTCCCCAAAGAGAATACCAAATAATTAAAACTACTGACAGCAGCATCCCGGCAAGATTAACACTCAGGTTGATAAAGATCACCCTGCGGTAGTCTCCTAAACCGTTTAGGATATTAAGCAACAGGGTTTGCAGGGTAAAAAGCGGTAAGGCAATCCCCGCAAGACGGATGATCGTGGTAAAATCGGTGCCAATGTCAAAAATCAGGCGATTGAATTGTGGCGCAGCGATTACCACCAGTATTCCCAAACCCAGGGAAACTAAAAAAGGCAGTTTTAAAACGGTGGCCACCAGTGCGCGCAGCTGCTTCTCTTCCTTTTTGTAGGTGGCCGCATATTTGATCACTCCATTACTGATGCCCAGCTGCCCCAGGCTTTGCAACGAACTCATAAAATTACGCAGATCTCCCAGGATGGCCATTCCCGATGCGCCCACATAAATTGCAATGAGTTTAGACGTGATGAGTCCGCAAACGACCCGAACCCCAATTGCCAGACTGTTAAGCGAACCCACCTGTAACAGGATATTTTGAGCGAAAAGTTTGCGTACAAACCTAAGCATGGTACGCGTTTAAAACTTCAATTACTCGGGTTATTTCAGCTTCGGTAAGCCCCGGATGAAGCGGAAGACTCACACAGCTTTGCGCAATACTTTCGGTAACCGGAAAATGAAGTTGATTGTATCTCTTTAAAGCTTCCTGTTGGTAAGGGGGCACTTCGTAATGAATGCCATAACCTACCCCATCTGCTTTTAAATAGTCTAAAAAATGAGATCTGTTTTCGACCAAAACGACAAACACATAAAACACGTGATTTGTAGAACCCGCGTAAAAAGGAAGTTGAATTTTCGGGTTTTCAATCGCATCCAGATAGCGTTTTGCAATTTCCCGGCGCTTTTGATTCAGTTCTTCTAAATCCTTGAGTTTTTCAGTTAAAAACAAGGCCTGTAAGGGATCAAGACGTGAGTTGAGTCCTATAAATGTGTTATGCTGTGCATCTTTGCGCCCATAATTACGCAGGCTTTGAATAGTCTTCGCCAGACTTTCGTCTGAAGTGGTCACAGCCCCGGCATCACCCAGTGCGCCCAGATTTTTGGTGGGATAAAAACTAAAAGCTGCGGCATCTCCAAAACTCCCCGCTTTTTTACCTTTAAATTCAGCCCCGTGAGCCTGACTCGCATCTTCAATAAGTAGAAGTTGGTGTTTTTTCGCATAATCCGATAGTGCTTCAACCGGACCTAATTGCCCGTAAAGGTGAGTCACTAAAAGTACTTTGACTGAAGTATCGGGTGGGTCAAGCTTCTCCAGGTCAATATTGAAAAATTTAGATTCCGCTTCTGTAAATACGGGTTTTAAACCCGCATGCATCACAGCAAGCACGGTCGCGATATAGCTGTTTGCCGCCAGTAAAACACCGTCACCTTCAGCCAATTTCCCTTCCGCTTTATAGCCTTCAAAAATAAGCCGAAGGGCATCAAAACCATTGCCTGTACCCACGCAAAACTCCGTCCCGCAATACCGGGCAAATTCCTGTTCAAAGTTGTTTACCGCGTCCCCCAGAATATAGGTCCCGCTTTCTAAAAAGTGCTCGAACAGCTTTTTAAAACGTGCTTCGTAGGGCGCATTAAGCTTATTTAAATCTAAAAAAGGAATATTCATAAATCCAGTTTTAGGGTGTTCTGTAGATAAGCCCTGGCGCCTAACTCTTCTTTTTGCTTGATGAGTCCGTAATTGTATGCTTCTTCTTGCCCACCCTTTACGGTGCCCATATCAAAAAAGCGGTAACCGGCATCTTTATAATCCTGAATCAGATTTACAAAAAGAAAGTCCATCGCTCGTAGTTTTTCACCTTCAGCAGTAGTTGCCCCGTATTGGGATTTGACCACATCTTCTGTTAAAAACAGGGTAACCCCGGCCAGTAAAATTTCACCCTGATAACAATTGATGTGCTTGATATTATACGGAAACTGCTTTTGGAGTTGGGTAATTTCTGCCAGGCTGTGCACGGGTTCCGAATCAAATTTATCGGACAATCGGGGTTTAAGCACTTCGTTCCAAAATTCGGAAAAACCGGCTTCTTCATAGCGCAACCCACGTTCAGAAGCTTGCCTTGCCCTGCGTTCTTTAGTGGAATGAATAAAATACGGGCGCTTGTAATCGATGCCAAAATTAAGCTGACTTTTAACCACCTGCGCTCCGGCTTCAAGCAAAAGATGCTCCAGCTCATAAGCGGGTTGCTGCATATAAAACTGCGGAAGGAGTTTGATTTGAAACCTGTGAAATCCTTCGGTCTTTAAATACTGAAAGAGAACCTCTACCACCTGTTTTGCTTCCGCGAAAGCGATACTTTTTTCCAGAACCAGGGCGCCATACGTTAACCCCTGATGGCTGTAAAAGGTATTCTCACTGCGATTAGCCGGAAGCACGCCAATCACGTTTTCGTCTTTTAAAAACAAGAGGCTGTGATCTTCAAATCGATCCCTATGGTACTCAATAAATGCTCTTGAAAATAGAAAACTGGTGTTCTTAACACCTTTGTCTTCAGAGCCTATTAACGAGGCCACAAAGCGATCCCAGCGGGATTTGTAATCAGAATGGTATGGTGTTACGGTTATCACGCAGAAAGCATTTTACTTGGGGAAAGTACAAAATTAAATGCGAGAAGTTTACCTCAAAAAAAACACCTCCCAGAGGAGGTGTTAGCGACCTGTATAACACCCTAAAATCATACAGGCCAAAAAAAGTACAGCAACCGGACTTACCAGATTTTTTTTACAAGAATGGCATAGACACCGGTTTGTGTATTGGTTTCAAATTCTGATCCTTCGATCTTAAATTCCTTATATTCCGTAAAGGTGCAGCAGCCATCGTCTTTACGCTCCGCATCTATATACAGTGTAAAAATATCATTACCGCCCAGGCGTATCTGCAGGTTCACGGTTTCGGTCTCTTCGCCTATATCGGTAAAAACTATATAATTGAGGTTGTTCTCGGTTATGAATTCAAAATCGCGCTCCTCATCATCATTGAGTCTGTCAAAAACAAGCACATCATCCTGATCATATTCACCACTGGCAAATACGTTTTCGCCGGTATCTTCAGCTACCAGATCAAAGGCAAAGGTAGGCGGTGGTGTAAAGCATTCGCCGCAGTTGTCATCATCGGTACACGAACTCAGGCTTAAACTGATCAGGCATAAAAAAAGTAAAATTCTCTTCATCAACAGGATTTCGTTTTAGGCTTTAACTGTATAGACTACAATTATTCAAAAAGGTTGCGTGAAATTTTGAGTTTTTTTTGATTAACCCGTTAATACCTGATTTAATCCCATAAAAAAAGCACCTCGGTGAGGTGCTTTTTCAATTACAATAAACAACGTTTAAACCGTTTTATTACGCTTGCGCTCATTTTCGGTCAACAAAATTTTGCGGAGACGCAGGTAGTTTGGAGTCACCTCTACGTATTCGTCTTTTTGAATGTATTCTAACGCTTCTTCCAGTGAAAACTTGATTGCAGGTACAATCTTCGCTTTATCATCTGCTCCAGAAGAACGTACGTTAGATAACTTTTTAGTCTTGGTAATGTTAACGGTCATATCATCCTGACGGCTGTTTTCACCAATAACCTGACCTTCATAAATATCCTCACCCGGATCTACGAAGAATTTACCACGATCCTGAAGTTTATCAATAGAATACGGGATTGCTGTACCTTTTTCCATAGAAACAAGCGAACCGTTGTTACGACCCGGAATGTCTCCTTTTAAAGGCTGATATTCAAGAAAACGGTGTGCCATAATCGCCTCACCGGCAGTCGCCGTAAGCAACTGGTTACGCAAACCGATGATTCCGCGCGATGGAATTAAAAACTGACAAACCATTCGCTCGCCTTTCGCTTCCATACTTAACATCTCCCCTTTACGGATTGATACCATCTCAACTGCTTTACCAGATACATTTTCCGGTAAATCGATCGTTAGTTCTTCGATAGGCTCACATTTAACACCATCAATTTCTTTGATGATTACCTGTGGCTGCCCGATTTGAAGCTCATATCCTTCACGACGCATCGTCTCGATCAATACCGAAAGGTGCAATACCCCACGGCCAAAGACCATAAATTTATCTGCACTATTGGTTTCTTCAACGCGTAGTGCCAGGTTCTTTTCTAATTCTTTAAACAAACGGTCTTTAATGTGACGCGAAGTCACAAACTTACCGTCTTTACCAAAAAACGGAGAATCGTTAATGGTAAACAACATACTCATTGTAGGCTCGTCAATCGCGATAGTTTTTAAACCTTCCGGATTTTCAAAATCAGCAACCGTGTCGCCAATCTCAAAACCTTCAATACCTACCAAAGCACAAATATCACCTGCCTGTACTTCTTCAACTTTAAGACGTCCCAGACCTTCAAAGGTGTGTAATTCTTTTATTTTGGTTTTCTTGATGCTTCCGTCACGCTTTACTAACGAAACGTTCATACCTTCTTTCAAGGTTCCGCGTTGTAAACGACCTATCGCGATACGACCGGTAAACGAAGAGAAATCAAGAGAAGTAATAAGCATTTGAACGCTACCTTCTTCAATTTTAGGAGCCGGAATATGATCCATAACCATATCAAGAAGCGGCTCTATATTTTCGGTTTCATTTTCCCAATGATCGCTCATCCAGTTATTCTTTGCAGAACCGTAAACGGTAGGGAAATCAAGCTGCCATTCTTCGGCACCCAATTCAAACATCAGGTCAAAAACCTTCTCGTGAACTTCTTCAGGAGTACAGTTTTCTTTATCTACTTTATTGATAACCACACAAGGCTTAAGACCTAAGTCTATAGCTTTTTGAAGCACAAAACGGGTTTGAGGCATAGGACCTTCAAAGGCATCTACCAGAAGTAAAACCCCATCTGCCATATTCAATACACGCTCTACCTCACCACCAAAGTCGGCGTGACCCGGAGTATCAATGATATTAATTTTTGTGCCTTTATACATCACCGATACGTTTTTAGACGTAATGGTAATACCGCGTTCCCGCTCTAAGTCATTGTTATCCAGAATAAGATCTCCGGTGTTTTCGTTTTCACGAAACAATTGACAGTGGTACATAATTTTGTCAACCAGCGTTGTTTTACCGTGGTCAACGTGAGCGATAATCGCAATGTTTTTAATTTCCATAAGATGCCCTTATTTTAAGGGCGCAAAGATACGGTTAATTAACGGACTTTTAAGCACTTATTTTAATTATAATTTGGGCGGCTTGCTGCCAGAAAAAATTCTCCTAAAAAATTGAAAATCAGCATCAAGCAGCAACCGGGCTATACGCTCTATCTTTTTTGTTTCATACCTGTGATACATCGCCTTCGGCTGGTTGAAGTTTAGCGGAACAAAAAAGGATGCCGCTACTATCCCTGCCGCGGGGTTATTTCTATTATTATTTTTATTCTTATTAAAATTTTCAATTTACATCCCTTCCCTTTTATATTTTGAAACTGGTGTTTGCTATCAAAATAGGTTCTCGACTGCGCTCGAACTGACACTCTCTTTATTTTCCACGTTCTAGGTTTTACTTTCTACTTTCTACTTTCAAATTCTAACTTTTTCCTATTTCCAAAGCCTTATCTTTGCAGCTTTAAATTCTAGATGATGAAACTTTCCAATATTCCCAAAATAAAACATACCGACGCTAACAACTTCTTTCTTCTGGCCGGACCCTGCGCCATTGAAGGCGAAGAAATGGCCTTACGCATTGCAGAAAAGATTGTAAGTATTACCGATAAACTGAACATTCCGTATGTGTTTAAAGGAAGTTTTAAAAAAGCCAACCGCAGCCGTATTGATAGCTTTACAGGTATTGGTGATGAGAAAGCTTTAAAGATTTTACGCAAAGTTTCTGAGACTTTTGACGTACCTACCGTCACCGATATTCACGTAAACGAAGACGCGGCAATGGCTGCCGAATATGTTGATGTCTTGCAAATTCCTGCGTTTCTCGTTAGACAAACTGACCTGGTTGTTGCTGCAGCAGAAACCGGTAAAGTCGTCAACCTGAAAAAAGGCCAGTTTATGAGTCCGGAAGCGATGAAACACGCGGTTACCAAAGTCACCGAAACCGGAAATGAAAACGTGTGGATCACCGACCGCGGAACCATGTTTGGCTATCAGGATCTCATCGTAGATTTTAGAGGAATCCCCACAATGAGAAGCTATGCTCCTACCGTACTGGACGTGACCCACAGTTTGCAACAACCCAATCAAAGCAGCGGGGTAACCGGCGGCCGCCCGGAATTGATTGGCACGATGGCCAAAGCCGGAATTGCAGCAGGTGTTGACGGTCTATTTATCGAAACGCATTTTGACCCTAAAAACGCGAAAAGTGATGGCGCCAATATGCTTGATCTTAGTTTGCTGGAAGGTTTATTAACTAAACTGGTGGCAATACGTAAAGTGGTTGTGGAGTAAAATTTAACAGATTAAGAATTTTCTATTTTAAAGGATTGCTGGAGTGTAAGTTTTAGCAATCTTTTATTTTTTCATTTCATGTTTTGCGGAATTCCTTAATAATCACATTTGCTCTTAACTGTATTAATTATCGAAAATAATTGAGAATTAAATTTCTGCATAATTCTTATTATTTTTAAGTGCAATCAAAAAACTGTTATTATGAACTACTTACGTATTTCCGCATTAGCCCTTACCACTTTAGCTGTAATCTCGTGTACAGACAAACCTGAAAAAGAACCACTTAAAATAGGTAACCTTGAGCTTTCAGAAGCTAAGCCTGTGCCCGGCGACAGTTTGAGCCTGTGGTACACACCCGAAAATACAGCAGATACTTTGGCTCCTGAAGCCTTTTTTGTTTACACCGTGAATACAAACAGTTATCCAGAGGACATCGATTTGGTAGAGGACGGAGAGCGTTACAAAGGTAGTATTGCCATCCCGGATTCGGCTCAGGGCCTGATTTTTAATTTTAAAGTTGATGATGAATATGAGGCTAATGAGGAGCAAGGCTACAGTTTAAATCTGTATACCGAAAGCGGCGAACCCATTCCCGGCTCTGAGGCCGGTATCGCATTTTACAAACTCGCCAGAGGTTCGTATTATGGTATGAAAACCACTCCAGATTCTACACTTGCAGCGATTAATCGGGCGCTTGACAAAAACCCCGAGCTTAAAGACGATTGGTTTGACATCCATATGCGGGTGATGAATCAGGTAGACGCCAAAGCCGCAGGTACCAGAATAGATGAAGAGCTTGCAGCTTACGCACAAAAAGGTGAATTGAGCAAAGACGATTACCAAAAGCTAATGACCCTGTATCAAATCAAAAGAGATCAGCCTAAAATCGATTCCATACAGGCGATCTTTGTAGATAAATATCCCAAAAGTCAGTTGGCTCAAAATTCCTACGTTTCAAAAATGCGCGGTGCTCAAACTCCTGAAGAAAAACATGTAGTACTTGAAGAGTTTAAGGAAAAGATAGGAACAGACGGTACTCAGAAAGATTTTCTGTACCGTAGTTTAGCTGAAGCATACCTCAATGTTGGGGATACCGAAAATTTCAAAAAGTATATGGCAATGGCGGGAGATGATGCTTCTAAAGCTTCTACACTGAACAATATTGCCTGGGGCTACGCCGAAAGCGGAGAAAACCTGGAGCTTGCAGAAGAACTATCCAAAAAATCGCTGGACATTATTGAAGCGGAAAAATCCAATAAACCCGATTACTACACTGCGCGTCAATACGAGAACAATCTCAAGAGTACAAAAGCAATGTATGCAGACACCTATGGCTTGATTCTTTTCAAACAAGGTAAAGTCAAAGAAGCCATTGCAGCGCAGGAACAGGCTGTTGCAGACCGCACTTCCCCCGATGTCTATGAGCGTTACATGCAGTATTTAACAGCTGATGCGCAATATGATAACGTGTTTGAAAAAGCTTCTGAACTGGTTGAAGAAGGAAATGCCACGGCTAAAACCAAAGAATATCTGGCTACCGCTTACGCAGAAACCGATCAGGATGGTGATTTTGAAAGCTATCTGAGTGGCTTAGAAAAGATAGCTCACGATAAGGCATTAGCCGAATTGAAAAAAGAAATGCTTGATGAAGAGGCACCCACATTCAATCTTAAAAATTTAAATGGCGAAGAAATCGCCCTGGCCGATTTAAAAGGAAAAACCGTAGTGCTCGATTTCTGGGCAACCTGGTGCGGTCCATGTAAAGTTTCCTTCCCCGGAATGCAAAAAGCGGTTACCAAATATGCCGATAACGAAAACGTAGAATTCCTGTTTATTGACACCTGGGAAAGCACCAGCGGGGAAGCCCGTGAAAAAGGAGTTAGCGATTTCATCAAACAAAACAGCTACACCTTTAACGTATTGATGGATACTCCCAAAGAGGAAGGTAGCCGGGAATACGATGTGGTTTCGGCTTATGAAGTAGAGGGAATTCCGACTAAGTTTGTTCTGGGGCCTGACGGTAAAATCAAATTCAAAGCGGTAGGCTTTGATGGAAATACAGACGGGCTGGTAGAAGAACTTGATATGATGATCGCTTTGGCTGCAGGGCAGTAGTTCTTAGACTTTAGAAAACAAAAAACCGTGTTGGTTTAAAACTAACACGGTTTTTTTTATTCAGTAATCAACTTTTAAGAAAAGTCTTCATCTGTTCTAGAAACCCAATCACAACTTCAGCATCTATTTCGTCCACATTGTGATACCTGAGGGAGCGCAGACGCTTGCGATTTTCACCTGCTACTAAATGCTGATCGGGATCATTTAAGTCTGTACCGTAAACAAAGCTTAAGTCTACAAAACGCTTCCTGAAATTGAGGAAACAAAACATCTTTCCATCAAGGTAATAAAACGGTAAGTGCCATTTAAAAAGCAACTGTGCTTCTGGGGCACTGTGCTCAATAAGCACCTGCAATTCCAGCAAAATAGCGCAGTAAGGCTGCGGAGTTTTTAGAATGTAATTTTCGGCCGGGTTCATAGGTAACCATCTTAATCGAATACGATTTCGTTAAAAATCAGTAAATTATAAAAAAGTATTAATCTCAGAAAATTATTAGCTGTTCCAATAAAAACCTCCTACTTTGCCCGCCAACTTCTCAAAGCATGTCTCTAAGCCTTCAAAGTTCACACCTTAGCACCCTTGTGATGCTGCTGATCTCCCTGTCAGTTTTCGCTCAGGATGCAGAAAAACCGGTACTCAAACTGGGAGGAGCCTTGCGTTTTAATTATGTGTATTCTTCATGGAAAGCCGAGCAAAAAACCAAAGGTGGAGAATTTGGCTACGACATGTTTCGCATAAATGCCAGTGCCACTTATAAAAAACTGTTTTTAAATGCCGAGTACCGCTGGTATTCGGAGGCTTTTGGCGGTGGTTTTTTAAAACAGGGCTGGGTAGGCTATAAATTCAATGAAAAGAATGCGCTGCACGCCGGATTGGTGTATGTTCCTTTCGGAATTAAACAATACAATTCGCATAACTGGTTTTTCAACATCACCTATTATACTGGCCTGGAAGACGATCACGATATGGGTATAAAATACCTGCACACCGATGATGACTGGGAATATGCAATAGCTTTTTTTAAAAATGCCGAAGAACTCAATTTTGGCGGAGATGTAGAAAACAGCAGCAGCAGGTATTCGTATGATGTAGTGGGCAGAAATAAGGAAACCAATCAGTTTAATTTCAAACTGCTTCGTAAATTGGGAGTAATCGGAAATCACCGCCTGGGATTTTCGGCGCAATACGGGCAGCTGTATAATATAGACACAGACCAAAATGGCGATCATTATGCTTTGGCGCTGCATTACGAACTAGACTGGCATAAGTGGAACCTAAAAACGGAAGCAATTACCGTTGCCCACAACCCAAAAAATCAAGCGGGTCAATCTAACGAGATTATCCAAATGGGGGCCTACGGTACGCCGTATGAAGTGGCAGCGCGGTTTAATATGTACACGATTGCCGTTTCGAAAACCCTTCCAATTAACTGGGGACCCGTATCTCAAATTGAGCTGTATAACGATTTTGGGTATATGCAAAAAAAAGAAACCGGTTTTACCGATTCGTTTCAAAACGTTACCGGCATACTGGTCTCTGCCGGACAGATATACACCTATATTGATTATGCTGCGGGTTATAATCATTCCTGGCTGGGCGGGAATTTTATTGATGACTTTTCTACCGGGAATCCAGACGCAAAATGGGAAGCCCGGTTTAATATAAATATTGGATATTACTTTTAAAAGAATAGAATTCTATGGCAAAGAAAATTACACGTAGTGACGAAAAGAAATCCATTTATGGACTGGAAGTAAATGGTCCGGTATTTTTTACGTCGGTTATATTCATCATAATCAGCATTGGGCTCACCATTATTTTTGAGAAACAGGCTCAGAAAGCATTTTCAACCATTCAAAATGCTGTGGCAGAAAATGCCGACTGGTTTTTTATTCTGTGCATCAATCTATTTTTGGTGTTTCTGGTCTATCTGGCGGTTGGCAGATACGGTAAACTTCGCATAGGTGGTTCCAATGCCAAGCCTGAGTTTAAAACCCTATCCTGGTTTGCCATGCTCTTTAGTGCGGGTATGGGAATTGGTTTATTGTTTTTTGGCGTTGCCGAACCGGTACAGCACCTTATGAGTCCGCCTACTGCAGAACCCAACACAGTAGCTGCCGCTCAGGAAGCGATGAACTTTACCTTTTTACACTGGGGTTTTCACGCTTGGGGTGTCTATGCGCTGGTAGGTCTGTCTCTAGCTTATTTCACGTATTCCAGAGGTTTACCGCTTACGATACGCTCGATATTCTATCCTTTTTTGGGTGATAAAATTCACGGATGGATAGGCGATGTTATCGATATTTTTGCCGTACTGGCTACCTTGTTTGGCCTGGCCACATCACTGGGCTTTGGCGTACAGCAGATAGCCAGTGGACTCAATCACGTATTTGGTATCCCCGATGGAATGCTCACACAGGTACTTCTAATAGCCGGTATAACTGTAATTGCAACAACATCAGTAGTCCTTGGTGTAGATAAAGGCGTGCGTATTTTAAGTGAATGGAATATGCGTATTGCCGTATTATTATTAGTACTCGCTTTAATACTGGGGCCTACTCTATTTATCTTTCGATCTTTTATTCAAAACACCGGAAGTTATTTTTTCAATTTTCTGCAAATCTCAACTTGGATAGAAACTTATGAAGGATCATCCTGGCAAAATAACTGGACGGTATTTTACTGGGGTTGGTGGATAGGTTGGTCGCCGTTTGTGGGTATGTTTATCGCCCGTATCTCAAAGGGTAGAACCATAAGGGAATTTATTCTTGGAGTTTTGCTGGTTCCTGCCCTGGTTACTTTTTTCTGGATGTCCTCTTTTGGTAGTGTAGCCATACAGCAGGCTCTTTCAGGCGACATGACTATTGTAAATGCTGTTCAGGATGATGTGGCTACCGCACTCTTTGTGTTCTTTCAGGATTATCCGTTTTCTATGATTATCAATGTGGTTGCGGTGATCCTTATCGCCGGTTTTTTCATTACCTCTTCAGACTCCGGCTCTCTGGTAATCGACAGTTTGACTTCCGGTGGAAAAATTGAAGCTCCTGTAGGACAACGTATTTTTTGGGCAGTTACAGAAGGTACCGTCGCGGCTGTATTGTTAATAGGTGGCGGTCTTGAAGCCTTACAAACGGCCACTATTGTCACCGGATTACCTTTTGCCGTTATACTTATCATCATGTGTTATTCCTTGTATAAAGGACTTAAAGAAGATTATGACAAAATGCAAAAGAAAAAGACCCAAAAACAAATGGACGACTACGAAGATGTCGTAAAAGAAATAGTTCAACGTAGAAATAAAACCCAATAAAAATGGAACGCGTAAAAAATATACTGGTTGCTTTAGACCTTTCAGCACTAGACAACCACCTCATTGACTACAGCTCGTATCTTGCTGAAAAGCTTGATGTAGGAAACGTTTATTTCATTCACAACATCAAGAAATACGAGTTTTCTGAACTTTTTGAAGAACAGGTAGATCAGGTCAATCTTGATCAAATTCTGGGTGATGAACTCAACGAAAAAATTGAAAACCGGTTTACGGCAAATACCAATTGGGAAGTACTTATTTCTGAAGATTCAAACACCGAATCCCTCATCAATTACATCGCAAACAAGTATCAAATAAACCTGACTCTGGTTGGGAATAAACACCCTTCAAAAGGTACCGGAGTGGTAACCTCAAAGCTGTTGCGATTGCTTAAATCAAGTATTCTCAGCATTCCTGAAAATGCAGTTTTCCCTATCAATAAAATCTGGGTGGGCACCGACTTTTCAAATCCTTCCAGAAAGTCATTTGTATTTATCGAAGAATTACGCCAACGTGTAAAGGCGCGTCTGAGTGCTGTTCATTTTTACAGGATACCTGTTCGGTTTTCGCCACAGGAAAACCGTGAGGAAGCCATTGAAAAAGTCCGAAAGCATTTGCAACAAAAATCCACTAAATTCCTTAGTAAAATCCCGGTAGCAACACCAGATGAAACGGCTATTGCTTACACTAAAGACAAAAGCATTGGTCAAAAATTTATCGTCGAAATCGAAAAACAACAACCGGATCTTGTTGTTGTTTCCGATAAAGGAAATAATAATATTTCCTCATTATTGATTGGCAGTTTGACCGAAGAACTTTTTAATGAGTACACCAAAACGGCTTTGCTTGTAGTCAAGTAAAAAACTCCTAAAATTGCAAAAATTTAGTATTGATAACACAGTATATGCTGTTCTCAAATAAGCTATTTATTATTCGGTATTTTGGTTTTCCCGTACCTTTAGTATTCTTAAACTCTTTGCCTTGAAATCAGAAAAACCCAATCATATTGACAGCTCTGCAGCCGGTAAACTTATTGCACGACGTAAAAGGAAGCTGGATGCAGACGAACTGATTTCGAAAATATGCGAGGGAAACACAACGGCTCTGAGCCGGGCCATAACCCTGGTTGAAAGCACAGCAAGCACCCATCAGCAAATTGCCCAACAGGTTTTAGAAGGTTGCTTACCCCACGCAAATCAATCGGTGCGCATTGGCATTACAGGCGTCCCCGGCGTTGGTAAAAGCACGTTTATTGAAGCTCTGGGTAATCATGTAATCAAAAACGGAAAAAAACTTGCGGTGCTAGCTATAGACCCTAGCAGTTCGGTTTCACACGGCAGTATTCTGGGTGATAAAACCCGAATGGAACAGCTTTCCAAAAACGCTAACGCATTTATCAGACCTTCAGCAGCAGGTGATTCTCTGGGCGGTGTTGCGCGCAAGACACGCGAAGCCATTATGCTCTGCGAGGCTGCTGGGTATGATGTCATTTTTATTGAAACGGTGGGTGTGGGTCAAAGCGAAACCGCCGTACACGCCATGACCGATTTCTTTTTACTGCTAAAACTCGCCGGTGCCGGTGATGAGCTGCAAGGCATTAAACGCGGTATTATGGAGATGGCAGATTGTATTGTAATCAATAAGGCCGACGGTGAAAATGTCAATGCGGCAAAACACGCCAAAAATGCCTTTGCCAAAGCCCTACACCTCTATCCTCGCAAAGCCAGTGACTGGCAACCCAAAACCAAACTGTGTAGCGCAATAAACCGCGAGGGTATTACAGAAATATGGGAACTCATTGAAAGCTATTTTGAACAGGTGAAAACGTCCGGTTTTTTTGAAGAGAACCGCGAAAATCAAAATATCTACTGGCTTAAAAGCAGTATCGAAAACGCGCTTAAAGATCGGTTTTTCAACAACCCCAAGATTCAGGAAGCGCTCAGCAAACAACTCAATGCGATAAATGCAGGTGAAACCACGCCGTTCTTAGCGGCACAGCTTCTACTCGACCTGAATAATACCCAGAAATAAAATACTATTGCTCAAAAGCCGCGATACCCGAAGGTTTCACAGTTTCAATCAAACCATCAGCGGTAAAGTTTAAACTGTCTACACACAATTCGCGCAGCAAATCTTCAGAATTTGGCGAATTAGCCGAATGCCTGTGGTATAAAATATAATCCTGTCCGTTTTTATTAAAGACCGTATGATGCCCGGGGCTATACGTAATGGAGTCCGTTTCGGTAGAAAGAATTGGGCTGTTTGAAGCTTCGGTAAACGGCCCATAAGGATTGTTACCTGTTGCATAACGCACTTTATAGGTATCCTCGATAACCTTTCCGTCAGAATACATCAGGTAGTAGGTACCGTCACGTTTAATCATAAGGGGTGCCTCAAAATAGTTTGCCGGAGTCACGTCTTTGATCTCCCCGTCAAAAGTGATCATATCATCATTCAGCTTAACTACAAAACAATGCCCGTTTACCCAGTCAAGACCAGATCCCCAATACAAATACGCCTGCCCGTCATCGTCGATAAAAGCTTCCGCGTCAATCATGTGATATTCCGGGAATAGATCGCCTTTTATCAAAGGTGAATCATCTGCTTTTGCATTTTTCCAGGGGCCCAGAGGATTATCAGCAACACCGGCCCAGACCTCACTTCCTACCGAAACGTACATATAGTATTTTCCGTTTTTGGCTTGAATAACCGAAGGAGCCCAGACCATAGAGCCGTTAGACGTAGGACTGGTACAAGCCTCTTTAGTAGGCCAGTTAATACTCTTTAATTCCCAGTTCTTGAAATCAGTAGACTCTAAAACGGCGAGATCTTCTTTTCCCCAGGGATCTTTGGTCGCATAGATGTAAAATTTACCGGCTGCCTGCACGATAGAAGGATCGGCATAAAATCCGTCTGTGATGGGGTTAGTGATTAATTGCGTCTCAGTTGAATCTGCAACTGCGGTCGTTTCCTCAGCAGACTTATTGGTGTTTTTACAACTTAGTGCGGTTACAGCTAAAACAACCGCCAGGTATGAAAATTTCATCGATCGTATTTTAGACCCCTAAAATAAGCTTAATATGTACTACAAAACAAATTAGGGATTCAATTTTTGATAGCGCTTCTCATTTCTTTTGTACTTCAGAAATGCTATGACAAGCCCCAGAATAAGTCCCAGAAGCCCAAATTGTATTAAATCATCAGGACCAAACATAGCCGTAGTCACGTAACTGAGCGCAACTTTATACGTAATTGCAAAAAGTAAAATCTGAAGCACAATGCCCAGAGCGTATTGAAATTTGGAGTTACGCTTCTGTTCCCAGGTTTTTAGGAACTTCCGGTCTTTCTCACTCAATCTCATAAGGTGTTTTTTGAAACGAATAGCTTATTATTCCACAAACTCTTTACGGTACCAGTCTATTTGCTCTTTAAGTCCTTCTTCAAGTGTAGTTGAAGGATTGTAGTCTAGCAAACGTCGCGCCTTATCTATATTGGCTTTGGTGAACATCTGGTCGCCGCCACGTTTAGGCACTTCAGTCTTACGAATTTTAGTATCCAGCAGCCTTTCAACGATGGCGATACCTTCACCGGTGCTGTGCTCCTGCTCGGTCCCCAGATTAATGACCTCGCCATCAATTTGCTCTTCCTTACCAATAACGCTTACCACCCCATCGATGATATCTTCAACAAAGGTAAAACTGCGTACGTGATCTTCACTGCCTTCAAATAGAGGAAATTCCTGATGGAAAAATCCGCAGCCTATTAATTTCGTATACAATTTCTCAGGACGTTCCCTGGGCCCATATACCGAGAACAGACGCAGCGAACAGGTTTTCATCTTTTTCTCCCGGGTTTTAGACAATACCAATTGCTCCGCTGCAAGTTTAGTCACCCCGTAAAAGGATGCCGGCTCGGGAGCCTCATCTTCGGTCAGGGTGGCGTGTAAGCCGTAAATAGAAGAAGTTGAAATATTGGTAAATAACTTCAGGTTTTTACAGGTCAGCGCAAAATCGATCAGGTTTTTGGTAGCAACGAGGTTGTTGAGCAAATAATCTTCAAAACTGGAAGAAGAAGCAATACCCGGCTGCGCCGCAAAGTGAAAAATATAATCGAAGTCGGTGGCGAGAATTTTAAAATCCTTAGGCTCTCGTAAATCCACAATTTTAACCGGTATACCGGCCTCCTCTAGGTACTTAGCGTTTCGATCTTTAAGATCAGGACTGTAGTAAGGCGAAAAATTATCAATACCCACCACATCAAAATTCATTTCTTTCAGTCTTTCGGCACAATGCGAACCTATAAAACCGGCAGCACCGGTAACTAATGCTTTCATCTTCTTATATTTTACAGGGAGCTCATTTAGTCAAATTCTTGCTCCTTAAAACTCATTATTCTTTAACAATTCTGGCATAGCCAAAACGATGCAGGGCAACCAAAAACAGTGCGATAAGAGCACCAATTATAAAACCGGTAAGCACATCGCCCGGATAATGCACTCCTACATAAATACGGCTATAGCCTACTAAAAATGCCCAAATCAACAACAGGGGCAGCACCCATTTAAAACGGGATTTCAACAACAAACCTACAAAAACCGCTAAAGCCATCGAACTGGCTGCGTGAGCCGAGAAATACCCATAACTCCCACAACGTACCGCAATGAAACGGGCCTGTTCCATAATACCTTCCTGACGACAGGGTCTTAAACGCTCAAACCCGTGCTTAAACACGTTAGCCAGCTGATCTGTAGCCGTAATAAGCAGCACTACAAATACCAGTGTATACAATGTGCCTTTAAGGCCAAAACGTTTGAAAATCAAAAACAGCAAAACCGCATATAGCGGGATGCTGCTCCATTTATTGGTGAGCACAAGCCAAAAAGGATCCCATGTCTCTGACCCCAAATTATTGAGGAAGAGATAAAGTTCATAATCCAGTTGCTTAAGCTCGTTCATCTACTCTTCTTCATAGCGGGCCACTTCCCGATCGTAAAAATCAGTTGCTGCCTGAATGAGGTTCTCCGCTTCAGACGCCAACTCATCCTCGTCATTTTTGTCAAAATCCTCCAGCCACTCGACCTCATCGTTTTTTAAATCGATTATAAAACGGGGAAAATCAGTATGAATTACAAAGATTGATTCGGGATAATCGGTATTATCGCCCAGTATAAATTTTGGAAGTTCCATAAGTTTCAATTAAACATCCCGGCTGTTTGCCTGTTTAGTAAACCTCCCGGATCAAAAAGTGGCACAAAGGTAAGTTTACTTTACAGATTATGCGACTTCGGCAGATTGAAGTTTTATACCTTATCTTCGTGGCCCAGAGAAAACGCAGGAAAATATGCAGCCCACAACCATACTTTTACTCATTGCAGGTTATTTTATCGCCCTTGTTTTGGTTTCCTATTTTACCGGAAAGGGTGGTTCTAATGAAGACTTTTTTAAAGCCAGTAAGCAATCTCCCTGGTATCTGGTGGCATTTGGGATGATAGGCGCCTCCCTTTCGGGCGTGACCTTTATTTCGGTTCCGGGTTGGGTTGAAGCCTCACAGTTCAGTTACTTTCAGGTGGTTTTGGGCTACACGGTGGGCTATGCCGTGATAGGTTTAGTGCTGCTCCCTCTCTATTACCGCCTCAACCTGACTTCAATTTATACCTATCTGGAGGGGCGTTTTGGTCCCGCCTCCTATAAAACCGGAGCCTCCTTTTTTATCCTGAGTCGCGTGGTAGGCGCAAGTTTCAGATTGTATCTTGTAGCTAATGTACTGCAGTTACTGGTTTTTGACAGCATGGGCGTGCCGTTTTGGGTGACCGTTACCATTACCATTCTACTTATCTGGCTCTACACCTTTAAAAGCGGTATCAAAACCATTGTATGGACAGACACCCTGCAAACCCTGTTTATGCTTATTGCGCTGGGCGTAGCGATTTATTTCGTCTCGGCTGATTTAGGCCTGGACGCCGGCACTATTTTTACGTTCATTGCCGATAGCAACCTCTCTCAAATGTTTTTCTTTGACGACTGGAAGAGTGCCGATTTCTTTTTCAAACAATTTATTAGCGGTGCTTTTATCGCGATTGTGATGACAGGTCTCGATCAGGATATGATGCAAAAAAACCTTACCTGCCGTACGCTCAAGGATGCTCAGAAAAACATGTTTTGGTTTACTATAGTGCTTACCATCGTTAACCTGATCTTTCTGGCGCTTGGGGTATTACTTACGGTTTATGCACGCAACAACGGGATTGAAGCTTCAAAAGACGACCTCTTCCCCTTTATCGCGACTAAAGCCGGAATGGGATTTGGCATTGCCATTTGCTTTATTCTGGGATTAATTGCTGCAGCCTACTCCAGCGCAGACAGTGCTTTAACCGCACTTACCACATCCTTTAGTATCGATATTTTAGAGATTGAAAAAAAATACGAAAAAGCCAAACAAATCGCGATGCGTAAAAAGATACACATCATTTTTTCGATTGTACTGGTTCTGGTAATTATTGGTTTTAAATACCTGATTGCCGATGAAAGTGTAATCGCCAAACTCTTTGTTTTCGCCGGCTATACCTACGGACCTTTACTCGGACTTTATGCCTTTGGTTTGTTCACCAAATGGCAGGTGCGGGATTATCTCGTGCCGGTAGTGGCAATACTTACTCCAATAACAGGGTATGTATTAAGCCTGCTTTCTTTGAAGTATCTAAATTTTGAATTTGGTTTCTTTATTTTAATCCTGAATGGTTTGCTCACCTTTATGGGGCTAGTAGCTATTCGTACCCAGAAGCACTAAAGTACAGGCATAATCGGGTTCTACTCCTGCCGCCTTGAGCTTTTTGGCGAAATACGGATTCTCGGTTCCCGGATTGAAAATGACGCGCTGCGGATTTAAGCCCATTATATACTCATAGTACTCCTCCTGCCGTTGTGGATTGAGGTAAAGCGTCACCGTATGCACGCCTTCATAAGCCGGCTTTCCGGTATCTATAGCTACACCGGCAACACTACCTTCGCGTAAACCAAGCGCCACGACAGGTTGCTCATTTTGAACCAGGCGCTTGATTGCCATATGCGAATAACGTGAAGGATTCAGGGAAGCTCCCAGGACAAGGGTTTTCTTTTTCATCGGGTCTCAATTTTTCATTTTTATAAGTTCAATTTAAAAGTAAATAGATGGAAGAAGCCCGCTGTCTATCATAAAACCGCGTTAAATGATTCGACCTGGTGTAACAATACTTTTCTTCATTAGTCCTTTTAATAGAAGTCGACTTCCAAGTTTGAACTGTTTATAAATTAGTTTTGATGGTTAGTGTTAATTTCTAGCGTTCAAGCTTGAAAACCCGGGATTTAGCGGTCCCGGGTTTTTATTTTCTAAAAACACAACTAGTTCAGCTTTATTTTTTATTCAATTAACCAATTTAAAATCAAACACTTATAAACTTTAAAATTCTGATTACCGAATAAATGTAACTTTTACTGTAACAGAAATCCAACACGTTCGTCTTTTAATAAACCGCTAATCACGGGATACTTTGTTTTAGCTATTATGCAATACAAAGTATTATGTTTTCAATCAATCAAAAATCGAACAGTTATGAAATCTAACCAAAGGCTTCTTAGCCTACTCTTTGTATTATTCAGTTTTGCGGCATTCGCCCAACCCAAACCCACTGAAGTTGTCACCGGATCTGTTTCCGGAGTCGTGATGGACAATCAGCTCAACCAGCCCATTCCCTATGCCACAGTGGTCATTGTAAATCCCAATGGGGAAACCCTCACGGGAGGCATCACCAATGATGACGGGGTTTTTGAAATTAAAAAAATTCCGGAAGGCTCCTACACCTTAAAAATTCAGTTTATAGGATATGAGCCCGTCACCCGCGACCTGCTGGTAGACCGCGATCATAAAGAAACGGATTTTGGTAAAATTGCTTTAGAAGCAGTAGCCGCGGAACTCGACGCCGTTAATGTAGTTGCTGAACGCACCACGATTGAACAAAAGATCGACCGAAAAGTCATCAACATCGGGAAAGATCTTACTACAGCAGGAGCGACTGCAGCTGATATTATGAACAACATCCCTTCAGTAAGTCTTGATCAGCAATCGGGAGCACTTACCCTGCGTGGCAACAGCAATGTACAGGTAATGGTAGACGGAAAATTATCTAATATCGCGCCAGACCAATTGCTGAAGCAGCTTCCATCTAATTCGATCAAAAAAATCGAGCTGATCACCAATCCTTCGGCTAAATACAATCCCGATGGAATGAGCGGAATCATCAATATTGTACTCCACAAAAACGCTAATGTGGGCTTTAACGGGGACGTGAGTGCCGGCGTTTCCTATGAGAAAAACGCTCAGTTTAACAGCGGTTTGAATTTGAATTACCGCAACGGTAAATTCAACCTGTATTCCAATTACAGCAATACCATCGCTAAGAATGCTAACTACGGGACTATTTTTCGCGAAGGCGATAACTCAACCCAGTTTTTTGATATGTTGAATGACCGCAAATCACACTTACTTAAAGTTGGTCTTGATGTATACCTCAATGACAAAAACACCTTGTCTGTTTTCACCTCACAAAACAGTTTTAAAGGAGAACCCGGCGGTAACATCAATATTGTTTATGCAGATGATATGAGCCGTAACCTGATGCAGGATTTTGGCGCAGATATGGACAACTACTCGCAGCAGTACAACTTTGACTATAAACTGGACTTTGAAAAGGAAGGACACAACATTGAGTTTGAGGCCGACTACAACACCTTTGACGCAGAGGAAGATACCTTTTTTGATTTTACGGGAACTACTCCCCTATCAGACTATGAAGATTTTGTAGATACCGAAAGAGACCGTACCACGTTAAATCTGGATTATGTGAATCCGTTGAGCGAAAGCGAAAAGCTTGAATTGGGACTGCAGGCCATCCTTTTTAATACCGATATAGGGTATAGCAGCACCGGACAGTCTTTTAATGCTGAAGGAAATCTGGTACCTACTCCTAACACCCAATTTGACTACAGCCGAAATATTTATTCAGCCTATGTGACCTACGGGAAGAACTATGAAAAATGGTCCTACCAGGCCGGTTTGCGTGCCGAGCAGGTCAATGTGGAAGCAGATACAAACAGTGTTCGTGCTTTTACCAATGACTATTTTGAAGTGTATCCTTCGGCGTATGTGACTTTTAATCCTTCGGAAAAAAACCAGTATCAGGTAAGCTACAGCCGTCGTATTGATCGCCCCGGTGTAGGACAGGTAAACCCGATACGGGAATGGAGTTCGCCATTAGTTACTGAGTACGGAAATGTAAACCTGAGACCGCAATTTACCAATTCGCTGGAGGCCAACTACACCCGAAGCTTTGAGAAAGGAAGCTTTACAGCAGGCGTATTCTACCGTATTATTGAAGATCAGATCAATCAGGCGGTGTATGTAGATCGTTTTAATCTGGACCGTATGGTATTGACACAGGACAACTTTGACTCTACCACGGCTTACGGTTTTGAGTTGAGCAGTAATTTTAAAGCTTTTGAATGGTGGAGCATCAACGCGAGTTTTGATCTGTTTAACCAAACCCAAACCGGTATTACCGAAATGCTGGACCCCGATATTGAAAATCCTACTGCAGCAGATATCATTCAAACTTCTGAAGAAGTAGAAAACACAGCTTATAACGCACGGGTAATCAACAATTTTAACGCGACCAAGCAATTGACCTTTACTGCCTTTGCGATGTTCCGCGGTCCGCAGGCAGGTATTCAGTTTAGAAATAAATCGATGTTTATGACTAATGTGGGCGCACGCTACTCTATTTGGGAAGGCAAAGGCACCATCAGTTTAAACTATAATGACATTTTTAATACGATGAAAGCTCGTTTTACCGGTAGCAGCCCCTATTTGATTCAGGGACAGTTTAATTGGGAAAGCAATACCATTTACGCCGGCTTTAACTACCGTTTTGGTGACAGCAAGTATCGCGCGAAGCGTCGCAAGCAACGTGATGATAATGAGGCGTCTGGAGGTGGAATGTTTTAATGTTAAATGTTCATATTTTTAATGTAAAATTTACATTTAATAAACAAATTTTCTTAATTTTGTCCTAACGCTTTGAATAATTGCGTTTTAAGATTGTCTTTTATTCATTTTGTTTATTTGAATTAGCCTTTTTTTAAACATCTATCAAAAAACAATCAAAACAAAAGGCCGAAGTTTTCACTTCGGCCTTTTTCATTTTGTATGTGGAGGTATTTAAATCTTATCGCCCAGAGCAGCAGCATCAATGCCTGAGTGCGAAGTATGATAGGTTACCGTTCCGTTTTTGATCAACAGCAATTGCGGACTCTCGTGCTGTACGTTAAAACGCTCAGCAATCGCATTGCTGATTTCACGATACTGTTTCAAGTCCAGAAAATAGGCTTTTAACTGCCCTTCTTTATAATCGTAGTTCTTTTCAAAACCGCGCAAAGCCATACGGCTTATGCCGCAAGTCGTACTGTGTTTAAAAATCACCACCGGCGTGCTTTTAGAAAGTTCGGTTAGCTCATCAAGCTGGTCCATACGCTCCAATTGGTTCCATTGCATCTCTTTTATTTCCTCTTTGGCTACATCACGCGCACTTTTAAACTTGTCAAAAAATCCCATTCACTTCTTTTTTAAAATTCATTTAACGCCTGTTCTAATCAGGCCGGCGTAAATTTAATAAAAGAATACAGGCTTTTGTATTAAGAGAATCCCAAGGAATTACTGACGAAAAGACAGCTGAAAACCCAATTTAACCTGACGAAACGTCGGTTATTTTTACTGGTATGTTAATTGCCAATGCATACTCAAACAACTGAAATCAATCCCGAACAGGGAAAATTAGAAATACGATGAACTTTAATAATTTTACTATAAAATCACAGGAAGCCATACAGCAGGCCCAGGCGCTTGCTCAGGGGTATGGCCATCAGCAGATTGAGAATGAGCATATTTTTAAAGCCATTCTTGAAGTTGATGAGAACGTAACTCCGTTTCTGCTTCAGAAACTGGATGTAAATGTCAATCTGCTCAAGCAGATTTTAGAAAGTACGCTTACCAGCTTTCCCAAGGTAAGCGGTGGCGATATTATGCTGTCTCGTGAAGCCGGTAAAACGGTAACCGAAGCCGGGAACATCGCCAAAAAAATGAATGATGAGTATGTTTCCCTAGAGCATCTCTTCTTGGCTATCTTCAAATCAAGCAGCAAGATTGCACAGATTTTAAAAGATCAGGGCGTTACCGAAAAACACCTGAAAGCAGCTATTGAAGAATTGCGTAAAGGCGACCGGGTGACTTCGCAAAGCGCTGAAGAAACCTACAATTCACTAAGTAAATATGCCAAAAACCTCAATCAGCTGGCCCGTGACGGCAAGCTGGATCCGGTTATTGGTCGCGATGAGGAGATTCGCCGAATCCTTCAGATTTTATCCAGACGTACCAAGAACAACCCGATTCTTGTGGGTGAACCCGGTACCGGTAAAACGGCAATCGCCGAGGGCCTTGCGCACCGAATCATAGACGGCGACGTGCCCGAAAACCTTCAGGAAAAGCAAATCTGGGCGCTCGATATGGGTGCATTAATTGCCGGAGCAAAATACAAAGGGGAGTTTGAAGAACGCCTCAAAGCGGTAATCAAAGAAGTCACCACTGCCGCAGGAGATATCGTACTCTTTATAGACGAAATCCACACCCTGATAGGTGCCGGTGGCGGTCAGGGCGCGATGGATGCTGCAAACATCCTCAAACCCGCATTGGCTCGAGGTGAGTTACGTGCGATTGGTGCCACGACTTTAGACGAGTATCAAAAATATTTTGAGCAGGATAAGGCTTTGGAGCGTCGTTTTCAGAAAGTAAATGTCTTTGAACCGGATACCGAATCTGCGATTTCCATTTTACGTGGTATCAAAGAAAAGTATGAGACACATCATAAAGTGCGTATCAAAGACAACGCAATCATCGCGGCTGTGGAGCTTTCGCAACGCTACATCACCAACCGCTTTTTACCCGATAAGGCGATTGACCTGATGGATGAAGCGGCTTCTAAGATGCGTATGGAAATCAATTCCAAGCCCGAAGAACTTGACGTGTTGGATCGTAAAATTATGCAGCTGGAAATCGAGATTGAAGCCATCAAACGTGAAAAAGACGAGACTAAACTCAAGTCCCTACACGCAGATCTGGCGAACTTAAAAGAAGAGCGCAACGAGATCAACGCCAAATGGAAGAGCGAGAAAGATGTGGTAGATAACATCCAGAATGCCAAGCAGGATATCGAAAACTTTAAGCTGGAAGCCGAGCGTGCCGAGCGCGAAGGCAATTATGGTCTGGTAGCCGAGTTACGCTACGGAAAGATCAAGCAAGCTCAGGAAGAGTTGGAGAAATTGCAGGAGCAACTGGCCGCACAAGCCGATAACAGCCTTATTAAAGAGGAAGTAACCAGCGAAGACATCGCCGAAGTGGTAGCTAAATGGACAGGAATCCCCGTAACCAAAATGCTGCAAAGCGAGCGCGAAAAATTACTGCACCTGGAGGGCGAACTGCACAAACGTGTGGTAGGTCAGGAAGAAGCCATCATCGCCGTGAGTGATGCGGTGCGCAGAAGCCGCGCCGGCCTGCAGGATCAAAAACGCCCTATAGGTTCGTTCTTATTCCTCGGGACCACCGGGGTGGGTAAAACCGAACTCGCAAAAGCGCTGGCAGAATACCTGTTTGATGATGAGAACAACATCACTCGTATAGATATGAGTGAATATCAGGAGCGCCACAGCGTGAGCCGTCTGGTAGGTGCGCCTCCGGGATATGTGGGTTATGATGAAGGCGGGCAGTTGACCGAAGCCGTACGTCGCAAGCCGTACAGTGTGATCTTGCTCGACGAGATCGAGAAAGCGCACCCAGACACCTTTAATATCTTGTTACAGGTGCTTGATGAAGGTAGACTTACAGACAACAAAGGCCGTCTAGCCGACTTTAAGAACACCATCATCATTATGACCTCAAATATGGGAAGTCATATCATACAGGAGAAATTTGAGACCATCAAAGATCCTGAGACCGCGATGGAAGGTGCAAAAACCGAAGTGCTGGGGATGTTGAAACAAACCATACGCCCTGAGTTTATAAACCGTATCGACGATATCGTGATGTTTACCCCGCTTACGCGAAAAGACATCGAGCAGGTCGTGAGTTTGCAACTCAAAGGCGTGACCCGTATGCTGGCAAAACAAGGCATCACGCTAGATGCTACGGCCGAAGCCATCAAGTTTTTGGCAGACCGCGGTTTTCAACCGGAGTTTGGGGCACGTCCTGTAAAACGTACCATACAGAAAGAAGTGTTGAACAAACTGTCTAAAGAAATCTTAGGCGGAAAAGTCACCACAGACAGTATCATTTTACTCGATGCATTTGATGACGAACTCGTATTTCGCAATCAAAGCGATCTGGTAGAGAATGACTGAAGAGCATTGCTCGTATAAACCCAAAGCGACATCGTAGTGATGTCGCTTTTTTTGTTAATATCTCAATCGTTGATAAGTTTACTCTGAAAAACCTTGATTTAGTGAAGTTTGAGATTCTAAAAAGACTAGTTTTATAATTTTAAATAATGTGGTAAACCGTTTAAAAAATGGGATATCAATTATATTTTTAATGATATAATTAGTTGGCAACAAGAATTAATCATGAATCCGAATTAAAAATTTTCAAAATAGATGTTAAAACTTTTTATTAGCTATTCCCACAAAGATGAAGATCATATAGACAAATTTCTAAATCATTTAGCTCCATTGAAAAACAATGGAATAATCGATGAATGGTATGATAGAAAAATTCTAACTGGTGAAAATTTCCAGAATAGTATTGATCACAATCTTGATGAAGCAGATTTTATTTTACTAGCAATTTCAGATAACTTTTTAGCTTCTCCTGCGTGCATTGAAGAGAAGGATAGAGCATTGGAGCTATATAAGAAAAAAGGAATAAGAGTTATTCCAGTAATACTAAGCCCATGTTTGTGGTATAAACATAAAGAATTATCGGAATTGTTGGCAGTACCTACTGATGGTAAACCTATAACAAAATTCGATGATGTCAATTCTGGGTGGTTAGATGTTTTAGAATGGTTGGAAAAAGTAATAGAAGAACATAAAAAAATTCAAGGCTTAGAATTAAAAGAAGAATTTTCAATTTTTTTAGAAAGCACAGATATCCTTTCCAAATCGCACAAATCAAAGGATTTATTAAAGTTGGAAGATATTTTCACATATCCTATTTTGAGTACATATGATGACAAAGAAAGTAGGAAAAGATACAACTCTATAGATCTGCCCGATGAAATTTTAGATTTTGGTAAAGTGATTATCGCTGGTGAAAAGCAATCAGGAAAAACCGCAATCTGCAAAATTCTTTTTTCTCATTTAAGAAAATTAAATTTCGTACCAATTTACATTCGTGATAAAAACAAATTTTTGGGAAATCCCGAAAATCTTATTAATAAGGCGTATTCAGAACAGTATTCCGATAGAGAATTAAAGGATTTTAATCCATCTAGAATTGTTCCTATTATTGATGATTTCCATTTCGCCAAACATCAAGAGAAAATTATATCCTCTTTAGATAAATATAAAACTCAATTAATCATTGTAGATGATATTTTCGGATTAAATTTTAATAACCAGAACTTAATAATAGACTACCAAAAGTTTAAAATAAGAGAATTTACTGCAATAGAAAGAGATGAATTAATCAAAAAATGGATTAAAATTACAGAAGAAAGTAAAATTCAAATTAATCCAAATCATCTTCAAAAAAGTGTTGATGATAAGACAGAATTGATAGAACGCTCTTTAGGTAAAATTCTAGGAAAAGGCATTATGCCATCATACCCTTTCTTTATCTTATCATTGTTAGCAGCCCAAGATATACAGAAACCTTTAGATCAAGAAATCACATCTCAAGGTCATTGTTATCAAGCTCTTATTTATCTCTATCTAAGAAAGGAAGCAGTTACAAATGAACAAATTGATATCTATTCTAACTTTCTAACAGAATTAGCATTTTTTATTTACAGCAAGAAATCAAATGAAATAACAGAAGAACAATTTGACGAATTTCTTAATTATTATACTGGAAAATTTAATTTGCCAATTTCAGTATCAAAAATTGTTCAGACTTTAGCTAATGTGAGCATATGTAAATTTGATAGCTTTAACCAGTTTGGATTTTCATATGAATATATTTTCTACTTCTTCATCGCTAAATACATATCTGAAAATATTGATCAGAATAAATCAACTATTGACTACTTAACTGCTAATTTACATAAGGATGAAAATGCCTATATCACAATTTTTATAGCTCATCATACAAAATCAAGTTATATACTAGATGAATTATTATTAAATGCCCAAATACTTTTCGAAGAATTTGAACCATCCACTTTGAATTCCGAAGAATTATCTTTCTTCGATAAAAATGAAGATAAAATAATTAAAGCTCTTCTTCCTGAATACAATCATGATACAGATCATGAGAGAAAAAAGATTTTACAAAGAAAAGCCGAGCTAGAGGAAGACGAAATTGAGGAAGTTGATAATTCTCGTACTAAACCAAAATTTGAAAATAGAAAATGGAACGATGAAGAAATGGACGAGATTGAGATGCTAGATACTAATCTCAGATTAAGTATGAAAACGGTGGAGGTTATGGGTACTATTATAAAAAATAGATCTGGATCACTTAATCTAGAAAGTCTAGAAAATATTTTTAATGAAGGGATGAAAGTGCATTTACGTATCCTTTCATCATTTCTAAATGTAATTAAAGATGAAGATGCTGAGAAAGGAATGGTAGAATTTCTAAAAGAAAGATTAGATAGTATAAAAGAAGACCGTGAGGAAAATGAGAAAGAACTAAAACCAGAAGAAGTTGAGAAATTAGCAAGAAAAATTTTTTGGAACTTAAATTTTGGAGTGGTTCATGGTATAATAACAAAGGCAATTCATTCTCTAGGTTCAAGTAATCTTTTAACGATAGCGGAGAATGTGAGTATAAAAGAAGGAACGCCATCCTCTTTTATTGTAAATCATGGCATTCGAATGTGGTACGGCAAAAATTTAAGGATAAACGAAATTGCAGAAAGAATTGAAAAAAACAATTTTTCAAAAACAGCGGAATCGCTAATCAAATATAAAATTGTTGAACATGTTCGCCTACATAAAATGGGTTATAAAGAGTTAAAAAAAATCGAGAAAGAATTAAATCTTTCATCTAGAAAACTGCTAGTTGAAAATAGGAAAAAGAACTAAATGCCAGTTGCCAACATCGGTTCGCTCTGATAATGTGAAGTATAGCCTGGTTAAGTTTGTAACCAACGAATCTAAAAAAACTTAAGTTATGCCACATTATGCACAAGGAACTTCAGGATGGACCAAATTAAACGGCTATCAGGCGCTTTGGGATCCTAAGATCGATCTTGGTAAATTCTATTTTACCACCTTTCAAGGAAAACGCGAAGAAACCCCGTATATGACCGCAGAAAATTTTGCCCGCGTCATCGACATCCTTAGAAACGAAACGCCGGTTTATGGTAACGCCAGCACCGGCTCGGTCACCACACAAGCCGAAGAAGTTGGGGAAGAAGAAAGTTAGTCTTCAAAATTTCAGAGAATTTCTAACAACCAGCCAAAACGCAGCAACGCCTATATCTTTTGATGTAGGCGTTGTTTTTGTTGTTGCGCGATACAATCGCGCAGGAGCACAAAAACTAAAAAAAAACTAGCTTTAAATAATAAATACCGTTACCGCGCTGCCTCTCGGAAAAGAAAGATAGCCCAGTTGCCGCGCGATTGTATCGCGTGGTAAAACCAAAAATCATCCTTTTACCAAATCTAAACTTTGGTTAGATTCCTATCTTACCGAGCTGCCTGTCCCAATGCATATAGGGAATTGTATCGCATAAAAAAACTTCAATTAATTGATGCAGATTTGGTGTATATTTACACCAAATAGTATCTTATGGCACGTCAAAGTATTTCCTTTACAAAACCCAATGATGATTGGTTAAAAGAACAGGTAGACTCTCAAGAATACACCAGTAAAAGTGAATTGATCAATGACCTTGTTAGGCAAGCCCGCAAACAGCAGGCGGAGATAGACTGGATACGCACAAAACTCGACGATGCCGAACAAAGTGGTTTTACAAGCGAAAGCAAAGAAGAAATTTTAGCTCAGGCCAAGTCTTCTTTAAAATGAATTACCGGCTTAGCAATACCGCTAAAGAAGATTTAATGCGTATTTAC
>PAPI01000028.1 GCA_002708845.1 Leeuwenhoekiella sp. | reverse complement strand
AAGGAGATCGGTGAGAATTTTATGGATTTTCTGGGGTACAATCCGCTGCAAAACTCCATTGATGTGTACCTGAAAGCTGATTTTGTCGACGCAAACCGGGTTAAGGAAATTGCAGACGAACTGACTGCAAAGGACTTTGTAGACGAAGTGAACTATGACCAGCCACTCATTTCCCTGCTTAACGATAACATCAAAAAAATAAGTCTGTGGATTGTGATTATCAGCGGGGTGTTTACCCTGATTGCAGTCTTGCTTATAAACAGCGCCATTCGACTTTCGGTATATTCTAAACGTTTTACCATTAAAACCATGCAAATGGTAGGCGCTACCAAAGGCTTTATACGCCGGCCGTTTATCTGGCTGAGTATGAAACTCGGTATGGTTGGGGCGGTGATCGCTCTGGCCGGAATGGCAGCGGTTTTGTACTACCTCAACGAAACGTTTCCGGAGCTCGAATTACTGGCAGATCCTGTGATCCTGGCTATTCTGTTTGTGGGCGTGTTTGCGGCAAGTATTGTGATTACCTGGTTTAGCACGTTCCTGGCTACGCAACGGTTCCTGAATTTGAGAACAGACGAACTGTATTACTAGACGATAGATTTTAGACTAAAGACAAGAGAAAATAGACTCTTTTAACCTATAACCCTTTACAAATGGGAGAACAGAAACGAAAAAAACAAAACGAACTGCATCGGAGCAGTTTTATCTTTAAAAAGAAAAACTATCAGGTAATGTTGATAGGACTCGGTGTAATTGCACTTGGTTTTATATTGATGTCTGGCGGTGGTAGTGACGATCCCAATATCTTTAACCCTGAGATCTACAACTGGAGGCGTATACGCCTGGCTCCGGCTTTGGTGTTAATTGGGTTTGGGATTGAAGTGTATGCTATTTTATTGAATCCTGATAGCCATACTTCATCTAAAGTTCAAGGGGATACTGAAACCTTTCCTAAAGATAATCGCACCAAATAAATGGATATAATCGACGCGATAATACTGGGTATTATACAAGGGCTGACTGAGTTTTTACCGGTATCTTCAAGTGGTCACCTGGAACTGGGGAAAGCTATTCTGGGTGACAGCACCCTTCCCGAAGAAAGCCTGCTTTTTACTGTAGTACTTCATTTTGCAACGGCGCTCAGCACCATCGTAGTCTTTAGAAAAGACATTTTTGAGATCGTAAAAGGTCTTTTTCAGTTTAAATGGAATGAAGAAACCCAGTTTTCGGTAAAAATTGTGCTTTCTATGATTCCTGCGGTACTCATCGGGTTATTTTTCGAAGAGCAATTAGAATCCCTTTTTGGCGGAAATATTTTGTTCGTTGGTATGATGCTTATTATTACTGCATTATTACTTTGGCTTGCCGATAAAGCTAAAGACACCCAGAAGCCTGTAAGTTTTCAAAATGCTTTTACCATTGGTATTGCCCAGGCTATCGCTATGCTTCCTGGAATCTCACGAAGCGGAGCAACGATTTCGACTTCGGTATTATTAGGAAACGATAAAGCTAAAGCGGCTCGTTTTTCCTTTCTGATGGTCGTACCGCTAATTTTTGGCAAGATTGCTAAAGACATTTTAAGTGGTGACATCACAACTGAATCGGGGAACTTCACAACACTTTCCATTGGTTTTATTGCGGCATTTATAAGCGGACTTGTAGCCTGTACCTGGATGATCAAACTGGTCAAAAAAAGCAAGTTATCGTGGTTTGCAATCTACTGCCTTATTGTAGGTGTGATTGCGGTGGGCTTTGGCTATTACAACTTGTAACCCCAAAGAACAAGATCATACACATCATTTATGCAATTTTCCGAAGCAGATTTTAAAGAGGGGCAGGTTTTACTTTTTGACAAACCGCTAAACTGGACTTCCTTTCAACTGGTAAACAAAGTACGCTGGCTCATACGCAAAACCTATAACATCAAGAAAATTAAGGTTGGTCATGCCGGAACTTTAGACCCACTGGCGACCGGTCTTATGATCATCTGCACCGGAAAGTTCACCAAGCGTATTGAAGAATTTATGGGGCAGGAAAAAGAATACACAGGCACCATTGTAGTGGGCGCCACCACCCCTTCTTACGATTTGGAAACCGAAATTGACGCCACTTTCCCAACAGACCACCTCAGCGAGGAAGCCATTCACAAGGCGACTGCCCAATTTACCGGAAGTATTATGCAGCAACCTCCTATCTTTTCGGCCTTAAAAAAAGATGGGAAACGCCTGTACGAGTTCGCCCGGGAAGGAAAAAATGTAGATATCCCCAGTCGGGAAGTGCAGGTTTCGGCTTTTGAAATCACGCGTATCGCGCTTCCGGAAGTTGATTTTCGCATCAGCTGTAGTAAGGGCACCTACATCCGCTCGCTGGCTCACGATTTTGGTAAAGCCTTAAACAGCGGCGGGCATCTTTCCGCTTTGCGACGTACAAAAATTGGTGATTTTCAGGTAAAAAACGCGACCGATCTGGAAGCATTTGAAGCAGCTTTGAACGCGTCTGTTTCGTAAAGGCAATTCGGGCACGGCTCTTGCGTTTTGTTTAACAGCAAACCAACGCCTCTTTTTGTATTTTTACAGCCATGAAAATGACCTCTCAGGATAAAGCTATGTTGATCACCTTTAGCGGTGCAGCTTTTCTTTTTGTGGTTTTTTTATTTCTTACGATAAAACCTTACGACACTTCACAATTAGAAGAATTTATACCCATTCCCATCATTCAGGATGAGCCAGAAGAAGAACTAACTCCTGAAGAAATTGAGGAAGAAAAACAGTTGCAGTCTCAGCAAATCACCAATCAGGCGCAGAGCAGCAACCGGGAAATCCGTGAGGCCAACAGGTATTTTAGTCAACAAAACCGGCAGGATAATGCTTTAAAAACCGATTCGGAAACGCTTGAACCCTCTGAAGACACTGAGGGAGACGATGAAAACTTCCCCGATTACCAGCAGCGTATCGCATTATTGCGTCAAAAACGGAAAGAACAACAATCTGCCGGAGATTCTAAATCCTCTGAAAAAATTTCTAAGGTAAATACTTCAAACTATCGTCGCAGCACAGTTACGTATCAGCTTAAAGATCGCAATGCCATTCAAATCCCAAATCCCGTTTACACCTGTGATGCTACAGGTAAAGTGGTGATCAACATCGAAGTAAATGGCTCAGGTGGAATAATCCGGGCGTATTTCAACAAAAGCGCTTCAAGCACCTCAAACGGCTGTCTGGTAGATCAGGCTTTAGAATATGCAGAAAATGCTATTTTTAACAAAAGCGATCGCGCTACCCAACTGGGCTCGATTACATTCGAGTTTCAAGGTTAAGTACCCGAAGAATTTCGATCAATTCGCTTACAATCGATGCTCCCTTATCTTTATTGTACCAAAGCTGCAGCGATTCTCTAAATTCAGCCGTGATCTCACCATGTTGGGTCTTAAAATCCTCAACAAGCTTTTTTGCTGCCGCAGAACGCGAACCCCACGAGGCCAGAACTTCTTTGGTTTCCGGATCCTGAATAATCAATTTTGGAATTGCCCGGGCACCATTAGAGAGAAATGCATCCATAAGCTGTGGATGCTCGTCGCGTAATACCACCCTAAAGTCAATGGCCGGTTGCAACTCATCTATTTTTTGCATTACGGCCGTTGCCGGCGGCGCATCGCCACACCAACTTTCGGTGAGCAACAACCAGTTGAGCGGACGGTCAAAACCGCGAATCAGCTCCTGTTGGGTTTCCGTTAATTTAAAGGTTTTATCCCAGCGCTTCATACGACGGTCGTTGAGCAGGGTATAATTTGATAAAGCTTCGGTTTGCGTATGGCCGGTACTGGTAAACGATTGGGCATGCGAGCCCACCAACACGCGGTAATCTGCGTAGGTCATTCCAACTTTAAAAGATTGGGTGACCAAATCCTGGCGTTCTAAAGTAGTTATTTGCATAGATCAGAAGTCGGCCATTTTTTAACAAACTTACAGCCTCACGCATGCTTTCAGCAAATAGATTGAATATCTTTAAGGTCTAAATACAGAACTATGAATAAGCACAGGTGTGGCTGGTGTGCAGGTGATGCGCTATACGAGGCCTATCACGATACCGAATGGGGCGTGCCCGTTTACGACGACGCCACTATTTTTGAATTTTTGATTTTAGAAACCTTTCAGGCTGGGTTAAGCTGGATTACCATTTTGCGCAAGCGCGAAAACTTTCGCGAAGCGCTGGATGACTTTGACTATAAGAAGATTGCTAAATATGGTGAAGAAAAGCTCGAAGAGCTCCTCAACAATCCCGGAATCATTCGCAATAAACTGAAGGTATACGCGACGGTGACCAACGCGCAGGCTTTTATGAAAATTCAGGAAGAGTTTGGTACTTTTTCTAAATACATCTGGAAATTCGTAGATCATAAACCAATTCAAAACAGTATACAAAACTACAAACAGGCCCCGGCGACCACTGCTATAAGTGATGCCTTATCAAAAGATCTCAAAAAACGCGGATTCAAATTTACAGGTTCGACTGTAGTGTATGCGCATATGCAGGCTACCGGGATGGTAAATGATCACGAGGTAACTTGTTTTAGATACAAAGAGATTAAAAACAGTAACAAATGAAATTATACCTATGCATATTACTCTGTTTGTCTGGCACCGGTTTGCTGGCCCAGGAAGTAAAACAGGAACAGGAACAACGTGTAGTGGTCGACCAAATGCCATCTGAAGCTTTGCGCTATTTAAAAACCCTCACCGGCAACAAAAAACGCATAAAGTACTATCGCGAGCAAGATGGAGAAAGCCGCAGTTATGAGGCTAAGTTTAAACTTAGAGGCTCAAAATACAGTGTAGAATTTGATCAGAACGGAAAACTAGAAGATATTGAAATTATACAGGACGAAAGAGAAATGGGCGCTGCCCTGGCCCGGGTTACAAACTATCTCGAAACCCAATTCGAGCGTCATCGCATTGAAAAAATACAGGCGCATTATGAACCAAAACCTACATTTAACGCAGTCACGCCAGGAGTACCCGATGCCTGGGAACTCATTGTAGCGACAAAAAACACAGAAAACAAGCTGGAGCGGTTTGAGATGACTTTTGACGCTGCAGGAAAATATCTAAACTCTCGTAAAGTTGTACGCCGGTCCTATGAGTTCCTACTTTTTTAGATTTCTTCTAATCTTATTAGTTCCTTTCAGCTTTTTTGGTCAGGACACGCGCTATCTAAGTCAGCATGAGATTGCTCTAAATTACAGTCCGCCCTCACGCTGGAGTTACAATTTTGAAATTACCAACCGCAATACTTTTCCGGAAGAAGACAAACCCTACTCAGTACAGCATCTGGAGTTTTCTCATTTTACGACTTATGAGAGCGGGTTTTATGGCAGTGTCAGTTTAGGATTACGCTATCGCAACAGGGACTGGTTTGAGCCCGGACGCAGCAACGAGGTGCGACTTACCCAGCAGTATAACTATGCTCGTACTTACAATCAATACCGCTTAGGACATCGGTTGCGGGTGGAGCAACGCTTTTATGATCATGAAACGGTTTACCGGGCTCGCTATCGCCTCAATCTGGATTTTCCGTTGCAGGGATTACGACTGGATGATGGTGAATTTTACACGGCTGTAGGACTGGAGACCCTGTACAGCATTTCTGCACTCGAAAAGCCCGATCTCAATCAGCGGCTGACCGTAACTTTAGGAAATCAGATCAGCGGTACGCTTAAGCTTCAGATCGCGGCTGAATACCGAAAGGAAGATTTGACGCTCGATCAGGAAAACCGGGTGTTTTTTTATACCGCGGCAAAGATTAAGCTTTAGATATAAGAACACGCATTACCTAAGATATTCCAGAAACTTTTTACGCGGAATTTCCCGGGCACCCATACGATCCAGATGCTCGTTATACACCTGGCAATCTATTAATTTGTAATCGAGTCTTTGTAGTTTCCGCGCCAGCGTAATCAAAGCAACTTTACTGGCGTTGCTCACGTAGCTAAACATGCTCTCACCACAAAACACCTTCTTTTCTTTCAGGTTAATTCCATACAACCCACCCACAAGTGTGCCGTCTTCCCAGACCTCAACCGATTCTGCTATGTCTTCTTCGTGTAATGCTATATAGGCCTCTACCATCTGGTTTGTAATCCAGGTGCCGTGTTGCCCGTCCCGTTTTATGCGTTTGCAGTTTAAAATGACATCGGTAAAGCAGGTGTTGTAGGTGACTTTAAAATTCCCTTTGTTGAAGACATTACGCATAGATTTTGAAACATGCACTTCCTCAGGAAACAGTACCATACGTGGGTCTGGTGACCACCATAAGACGGGTTGCCCGTCATTATACCAGGGAAAAATCCCTTTAGCATAGGCATCATTCAGTCGATCTAACGACAAGTCTGCGCCAACCGCGAGCAGGCCATCTTCATCGGCATAATGGTAATCGGGGAAGGGTTGGTCTGTGGTTATATAAATGATAACGATAGAATTAAAAGGGTGTAAACTAGAAACCCCCGAAACTTAGTAAAAGTATCGGGGGTTTCGGTTTGTTTTAACGCGATTTTAGAACGGTAAATCGTCGTGATCGTCATCATCAAAGTCTGATGCCGGCTCAAACTGATCTGCAGGTGGTACCGGTGGCACGCTACCTGATGGTGCAGATTGGTCTACGTTTTCAATACGCCAGCCATTGAGACTGTTGAAATATTTAGTCTCCCCTTGCGGACTTACCCATTCGCGACCGCGCAAATTGATACTGATTTTTACGTTTTGCCCGGGTTTAAAATTGTTGAGCAAATCGGTTTTATCCTGAACAAACTCTACCATGATGGTTTGTGGATATTGTTCTTCGGTAATTACAACTATTTCCCGCTTTTTGAAGCCGCTACCAAAGGTTTGCACGTCTCCTATAAGTTTTACTTTTCCTTGTACTTCCATTATTCTTCTGTTCTTCTTTAATATTCAAATTTTTAAGCCAAAATCAGTTTCCAGGCTTCGAGTATTTTATTGTTGCTGATCAATTCTTTTATTCTAAGATGTAAATCCGGGTTGTCTTTATCAGTCGCCAGATGCTGTAATTGCTCGTCTTCGCTTAAATAAGCACGTATTTCTTCCGCTTGCGGTAATACATCAACATTGCCCAAACGTCCCAAATCATTTCCGGTAAGAATGCTGCTGTTTCTAAAGGCTTCCGGAATTTGATCTACACCTACCCCTAAGTTACGCAAAGGTTTTGGCACTTCAAACATCCCGTCAATCGCACGCGTGTACCAGTTGCCTCCCATACGCGCTACGAGATCGATTTTGTGGTCGTCAATTCGTCCTGCTTCGTCAAGGATTTCCTCGTGCAGATGCATCCGCAGCACTTCACAAATCACCAGGTTGCCGGCGCCACCATCATCGCCCATAGCTACTACTTCTTTCACTTTGCACTCCAGTTGAACCGGTGATTCTTTTACCCGAAAAGGTTTTACCGCTTCAGATTCTACCTTGGTAAAACCGGCTTTAATAAACTCATCTACCCCGGCATCATACTCGGTACTGGCCAGCGACATCTGCTGCACCATTGCATAATTTACGATGTTAATCACCACCTCTTTGGTCTCCAGAATGTTATCTAAGGTATGCTTAGTAGTATTGTCACGACCCCGGCGTACGGGAGAAAATACCACGATAGGCGGATTGGAGCTAAACACATTAAAAAAGCTATAAGGTGCGAGATTGGGTTTGCCCTGAGCATCAAGTGTGCTGGCAAAAGCGATAGGCCGCGGACTCACAGCCCCCGCAAGAATACCATAAACCGTCGCATTATCGCTCGCAGCCGGATCAAGTGTTTGAGTCTTAAATTGCATCGTGCAAAGGTAGGCATACACCCGTACACTTAAAACCGTTTTGCAGACAATAATTCTTTATGAAATGCTTTATATTTAATCGATGTCTATAATCCTTAAGCCTTGCTAAAAGTTAGCCTCGCTTAAAATTATATCGCCTTTTTAAGACCTCACTTTATGAAGTTTAACACAGATCAGCGCTTTGTCCGCTGGTTTATCATTTTTGCCGCGTTTGTTATCACAGCGCTTATTTTATGGAATGTTTCGCTGTTTTTTGATCAGCTGAAACAGGCCGAACGGGATCGTATGGAAATATGGGCTTCGTCTATGGAAGCTTTTAATACTGAAGACATCAACCAGTATTATGCCTTAAGCCAAAAAATAAACAGCCGTAACCAGTACATCCCAATCATCATCACCGATTACAAGGACAGTATTGTAAACAGCATAAATATTCCTGAAGGTGTTTTAGACAATAAGCAGCGCTCTCAGGAAATGCTTCGGGAGATGGCCGCCGAAAATGAACCTATACGCATAGACATTCTAGGTGGCGAGTTGTGGTATGCCTATTACAGTCATTCGCCGGTAATCAACCAGCTTAAGTATTTCCCGGTAGTGCTGGTTATCATTATAATCCTGTTTATCGCCGTGATTTACTTTTTTTATGCGACCTCCAAAGCTTCTGAACAAAACCTGCTCTGGGCCGGTATGGCTAAAGAAACCGCGCATCAAATCGGGACACCCCTGTCTTCGCTTGTAGGATGGACCGAAATTTTAAAGACCGAAAATGTAAACCCGGAATATATTGAAGAAATCAACAAAGACATTGCCCGGCTCGAAACTATAACCGGAAGGTTTTCAAAGATAGGCAGTATTCCGAAGCTGGAAGCCAAAAACATCATCACCGTAACCGAAGAGGCTTTTGAATACCTCTCTAAAAGAAGCTCAAAACTCATCGATTTTCAGATTGATGTTCCTCAAGGTCAGCTTTTTGTGATGCTTAACGAAGAGCTTTTTGCCTGGAGTATTGAAAACTTGGTAAAAAATGCCATCGACGCGATGAAGGGTAAAGGAACGCTCACTTTGATGATTAAACGGGACACCCGCTACGCCAAAATTCTCATCAAAGACACCGGTAAGGGCATTCCAAAAATGAACTTTTCAACCATTTTTGAACCGGGCTATACGACAAAAACACGAGGTTGGGGATTGGGACTGTCGCTCACCAAGCGCATCATTGAAGAATACCACGATGGCCAAGTACGGGTTTTACACAGTGAAATCAACAAAGGTACCACCTTTCAAATCGCCCTTAAATTGATAAATTAATGAATGACCGACTGCGAAACATGAACGTAAGTATACTTTCAGATAACTGGTATACCCTAAAAAAAGTAGATTTTGAATATTTAAACCGAAACGAGGTTTGGGAGCACCAATCCCGGGAAGCCTATGACCGCGGTAACGGTGCGGTGGTGCTGCTTTACAATACTCACAAAAAAAGCGTGATTCTTACCCGGCAATTTAGAATGCCTACCTATCTCAATAAAAATCCAGATGGGATGATGATAGAAGCCTGCGCCGGTCTGCTCGATGAGAATGACCCCAAGACAGCAATTATCAAAGAGATTGAAGAAGAAACTGGTTACCGAATAAAAAACGTCGAAAAGATTTTTGAGTCATATATGTCTCCCGGTTCGGTTACCGAAATTCTCTACTTTTTTATCGCTTCTTATACCGATGATCAAAAGGTATCTGAAGGCGGTGGTTCTGAAGACGAAACCGAAAATATTGAAGTGCTCGAGTACGATTTTCAAGAAGCGCTCAGGCTGGTTAAAACCGGCAAAATTAAAGATGCAAAAACGATAATGCTTTTACAATATGCCCAAATAAATCTGGAAGATCTGCTCAAATAATTTATTTTCGCAGTACCAACCTAAGCTTGATTTATGGCCGAAAACTACGTGAAATTTGGGGAATCAAAACTACGCAATAACTGTCCTAAATGCTATGCTCAAGACGGATTGAAGTTTAGTTTTTACAATAAAATTGAAAACACTAAACTCTATACTCGTGCTACTAAAGAGGTTAAAGCAGAGCTCAACTGCAGTCATTGTGACTCACAGATTTATCCCGCTTTATGGACGGATGAAATAGACCGAATCTACCTCTATAATCTGAAGCGCATCGGTAACCCGCAAACCTATCAACGCTTTAAGCCTCTTGCTATTTTTATTCTGGTTGGTATTGTACTTGCCGGCGCTGCGGCAGCTTTCGGAATTTATTACTTAAAGACTAGATAGCCTCATTAATCTCATGGGCCAAAGCCGCTAGTTCTTCAGAAGACATTGCCGTTTTATTGAGAAAACGCGCATCTTCCATAGTTGTGAGCGGAATCAAATGCACGTGTACGTGTGGCACTTCAAGACCAATGACTGAAACACCAATGCGTTGACAATCAACCACTTTTTCTAATCCCAAAGCTACTTTTCGGCTAAATGCCATAAGTGCCATATAATCTTCTTCAGGCAGGTCAAAGATTTTATTCACTTCCTTTTTAGGAATGCACAGCGTGTGTCCTTTAGCATTGGGATTAATATCTAGAATGGCGATATGTTTATCGTCTTCTGCTACAATGTGACCCGGGATTTCCCGATTGATTATTTTGGTAAAAATTGAATCCATTGTGGGTGGATTTTAACGGTTAAAAGTATTTTGAATTTCTACTTCCTAATTTTCAGCTAGTCTCTACTAATTTCAAGAATATCGAACTTCATGGTACCGTTAGGTACACTTACTTCGGCTACCTCGCCTTCTCTTTTGCCCAACAGGCCTTTACCTATAGGAGAATCAACTGAAATTTTTCCGCTTTTAAGGTCGGCTTCACTTTGTGCAACCAACTTATAAGTCATTACAGCTCCATTAGTCTGATTCTTGATTTTTACTGTAGAATGCACTAAGACCTTTGAGGTATCTAATTGAGATTCATCGATTATACGCGCATTGGCTACAATCTCTTCCATTTTAGAAATACGCATCTCCAGCATTCCCTGTGCTTCCTTAGCCGCATCATATTCGGCATTTTCACTCAAATCTCCTTTATCACGAGCATCGGCTATTGCCTGAGATGCTTTAGGACGCTCTACATCTTTTAACTGATTAAGCTCATCCTTCAATTTTTTTAATCCTTCCGCAGTATAGTATGATACTTTACTCATAACTTCGTTTCTTTATGCACAATGTGTGTGGTGTATTTTCGTTTTTCAGGTGTATTTACTCCAAAATGGAAAAGCCCAGAGGTATAAACACAAAAAATCCCATTATAAACGGGATTTGTATTGCTAATATACGAAATTATTAATTCTTAGTTCTAAAATATCGCAAATTGACAATGTCGTTTTCATCGGTTTCCCTTAAAAAAATCATCTGTGCTCTGGCTTGCACCCTAATTTTGATGTCTTGTAGTTCTGACGATGGCCGCATTAACAATCCCAATCTCAGACCCATATCCTTTAGCATAAGCATAAACACCAACCTGCCGGAATACAGTGTTTTACAATTTCCAGGTAATGCCGTTTCTGTCGAAAACGCAGGAATACGGGGTATTGTTGTGATCAATACCGGGGCTGGAATACTCGCCTGGGAAGCTTCAGACCCTAACCATTTACCAAATGATTGCTCAGCGATGACTTTAAGTGGGGTTGAAGTGACCTGCCCTTGTGAAGACAACACTTATAACCTCTATAATGGTCAGGACAAAACACAAAGCCTGCCGTATACCTTACTTCCGTATCGGGTGGCTCAGGAAGGCAATTTGATTATTGTTTCAAATTAGGTTTTAGACATAAAAAAGGCTGCTTGAAATAGATTTCAAACAGCCCGTAAAGCAACAGTACAATCCCCTAAAATCGTACCGATGCTCCTATTAAAAAGTTGATTTTCGCCTGCGGATAATAGCCCGTCCCCTCAATGGTTGTAATCGTTCCCGGATCGGTAAAGTCATCATCATAGGTGAAAAAATAGCCGTTTGATACGTATTCTTCACACAAGAAATTATTGACTAACAGGGTTAATGTAACCGATTTTGCAAAACCCAATTCGCCTAATTCATATTGCGCATTGAAGTCGTTTACAAAATAGGCATCCAGTTTTGAGCTTTCTGCATCGATATTCCCCAGGTATTGTTCTCCAACATATTTAGATAATAAAGAGAGACGTAAACCTTCCATAGGAAAAACATCAAAGCGGTTTGCGGCAACCACATTAGGCGAATACGAGATATTGGTATTGCCCAAATTCCGCAATTCACCATCGCGCTCAAAGAAAAAATCCCGGTTTTTATTGGTACTCAAAGCGATATTGGGCGTGGTAGCCAGAAGACCAGGTATCAGTTCGACTCCGGCTTCAATCTCGAGACCCAGTCTGTAACTTGACCCGCTGTTTTGACGTATAGGTGCGCCTACATCGTCTATAGCACCGGTAAGCACGAGTTGGTTGCGGTAATCCATATAATACACATTTGCATACACACGAGCCCGATCCTGAGTAAAACGATATCCCAGCTCAAAATCGTTAAGGCTTTCAGGTATGGGATTTCCGTTTTCAAAATCAGTACGGTTGGGCTCCCGGTTTGCACGGGCATAGGAAGCATATATTTTGTTTGATTCATCTAAGGTGATGGTCACGCCGGCTTTAGGATTAAAAAACGCATAGTTTTCATCAACCACAAACTCAGTCACATCATCTCCTAAACCGTCGGTACTGTAGTCAATGAAACGTCCCTGTATATCTCCAAAAATACTCCAGGTCTCGTCAATTCTCCAGGTAGCTTTGGCAAACGTGGTAAACTCGTCTTTATCTGCTGTACCAAAATAATAACGGTACCCGGCTTCTTCGGTCTGTGAAAAATAACGGGCCCAGGTGATTTCACCATAATGATCCCCACTATAAATACTTCCAAAAACCCCAGCATCAAAATCGATGTTCTCGTCGGAATAATTGGTAGTCAAATTGGCTACGTAATAGCGGTTGTCGAGCCAACGACGGCGAATGAGATCGGTATCGGTTTGCAGCTCGCCATCTACTTCATACGGCTCCCAGCCAATGTATTCAAAAGTGGCGTCATCCGAAAAATTGACATTTGCATAATACCAGGAATCTACATATTCCTCGAAATAGCCGCGACCCATAGTATAGTTCAGGGCCAGATTGGTAGACCAGCCGCCGCCGTATTTTTGGTTCCACAGTAATTGAACGTGATCCTGCTTGTAATTATCTACCTGATTGTTGTAAAAACCCTCAAAATTGCCTTCATCATCATACTCAAACCCAATAGGATTAAAGGTGCGGTCTGTTGCTAAGGTTTCGGCATCAATGCCATTCCAGCTTTGATACGTAATCTCGTGCCCGCCAAAAACGATGGCTTTAAGTAGGGTGTTTTCATCGCGGTAAGATCCCTGTAAAAAATAGGATTTAAGATCAGAACTGGCGCGATCTACGTAGCCGTCTGATTTTATAGCCGAAAGCCTTCCGGAAAAACTGAAATGCTCATTAATCAGACCGGTTCCAAATTTCACATTAGCCCTGCGGGTGTTGAACGAACCTCCGGAAGCATTCACTTCAGCATAGGCTTTATCGTCTGAAGCATCGGTCAAAATGTTCAAGCTGGCACCAAATGCCCCGGCTCCGTTGGTTGAAGTTCCCACCCCACGCTGCAATTGCACACTTTGAATAGAACTGCTAAAATCCTGCAGGTTTACAAAAAAGCTTCCCAGACTTTCAGCGTCATTATAGGGAATACCGTTAATGGTCACATTAATACCCTGATTCCCGGTTCCGCGGACGCGAAAGCCCGTATATCCAACACCTGCTCCGGCGTCTGATGTAGTCACCACACTAGGCAGGTAATTGAGTAAAATGGGTAAATCCTGACCCAGGTTACGCTCTTCGATTTCCTGCTTGGAAAGATTGCTGTAGGTAATTGGAGAGTCGGCATCAACCCGTATGGATTGCACCAGAACCTCATCGAGTTTGTTGACTTCGGTCGTGTCTATGACCGGTTTTTGTTGTGCGAGTGCGCCAAAAGTTGTTAGGCTGGCAGCACAGGCGAATAAAAGAGTTTTCATTCGTAAAATGATTTTTACGAATAAAAGGGGCAATTATTCTGTGTTACTATTAGTTAATAAATGCAATGTTGCTTAAATACGGTCGTCACCGTTTTTAAGCATTCCCTTGGCGGCATTATCCGCCCAGGTTCATTGGGTATGATCTCAGCTCGCTTTCCGTTTTACCGGAAGTTTAAGCACCCCTTTGAGATTAGGCGGCAAATGTAAGGCAATAAATTCTTCTTAAAAAAAGAAACCACCTCAAAAATCAGGTGGCTTGCGATTTGCTTTTTTCTGCGCATTACGCTTTTTAGAATCGAGCCGGCGTTTCTTAGAAGCTAAAGTAGGCCGGGTCTTTTTTCGCTTTTTGGGTTTTACCAAAGCCTTTTCCAGCAGCTGAACTAAATTTTTAAAAACTTCTTCCTTGTTTTTATGCTGACTGCGGCTTTGATCATAAGACAATACCAACTGGTTCTCTGTAGTGAGTTTTGAAGCCAAACGATGCCGCAAACGCTCTTTTTGATCTTCTGTAAAAACAGCTGAAGCTTCAAGGTCCCAGTGCAGCATAACCTTGGTCGAGGTTTTATTTACGTGCTGCCCTCCGGGACCACTACTACGCACCGCTTTAAACTCACATTCAAACTGCAGGATTTCTTTATTCATTAAGACTGCGCCTGATGAGCCGGTTTTAATAAATCATTCACGGTTTTAACCGGGTTAAAGGTTTCTAAAGGCACCTCAACAAACAGGGTGTTCCATCGGGCCATGGCACCATTCCACAAACCGGGAAGTTCGAGGGCTTTTATCTCGTTGCTGCCGTCGGTTTTATAAGCGATAAAGGCCAAATCCGGATTTACATAATCGAGCAGATTGTACTTTTCACCTTTGTAATTACGCACTCCGGCAACAATATCAACCGGATTGAAGTGTGTGGATTGCTTAAAAATCTCCTGTTGATCTGCATCTTTATCGTTTACCTGTGCACTTTCGATGATCTGAAGTGCCACTTTTCCGCTTTCATCTTCAACCCAAAACGGACCGCCACCGGGTTCGCCTTCATTTTTGACCATTCCGCAAACACGAATAGGACGATCAAGCAATTCAGTCAAATAGGTTTTCTTTTCGCTTTGCGAAAAACCAGCATAGGCCTCATCAATACGCGTACTAAAATCTTCTTTTAGAAATGTTACAAGCTCATCAAGCTGCGCATCTGTGATGCTGTCTTCATCAAGAAGTTTGGCGTATTTAAAAACCTGCTCCTGTTTCTCAAGAAGTAATCCTGCCAAAATACGCTTGGAGCGTGCAAGTGCCTGAATCTGATCCTGTACCAAAACATTGTCAATATTTTTGATAAAGATCAAATCAGCATCCACATCGTTGAGATTTTCAATAAGTGCACCGTGACCACCTGGTCTAAATAACAACTCGCCGTTTTCCTGGCGGTACAATTTATTATCCATCGTGACTGCTACCGTGTCGGTTTCCGCTTTCTGAAATGAATAGCTTACTTCAAAATTTACTCCTGTGGTATTGCTTACCGAAGCATGAATGGTATCGTATTCTTTTTTAAAAGCTTCTTTATGTTCTGGCGAAACCGTAAAATGTAGTGCGGCATGATCATTTTTGGCCGCGTAAGCCGCAGCTTCGTGCAGGTGCTCTTCAAAGGCGGTGGCTTTATAACAGCCGTAATAGTGAAAAGGAATCAAGCCTTTGGGCAAACTGCCGTAATCTTCACCGTCAGCAGCCATCATAGTTTTGATAAAAGCGTATTTCTTTGAGTTTTCATCTTCCAAAACCGATTTATCAAGCTTATCTATTATATGATGGTAAAACGGGAACTTTTCGTAACCATCAAAAAATGTCTGCATATGTTTATCGCCTGTGCGCTCTAAAAAGGCATCGATAGATTCTTTTTCGGGATTGTATTCTTCCAGAAACTGATAGATTTTTTTAAACATACGGCTGGCTGCGCCCGAAGCAGGTGTAAATTTTAGCAAGTCAAGTTCCTGCTTCTTTCTTTCATAAGCATCAAGGTACTGAAGCTCTGCATCGTCTGTCAATTTAAATATACCATCAGAAACGGTGGCCGGCGCCACAAGTTTGACATTAGGCACCCCGTTGACAAATAATTCAATCTGCGATTTAACCTGGTCTAGGGTTAATCCGTGATTTTTAATTTCGTTGATTTCCTGGTCTGTAAAGTTCAATTGAGTCTGGTGTTTAGTTGATTTGTAATTTGCTTTATGCGCTCCTCCAGATTACCTTTAACGAGCATATAAGGACGGTCGTGTTGAATTAGGGCCTGTTCAAAAAGCCTGAACATTTCTTCGCGTTGTCCCGGTCGATCTCTAAGATCATCAGCTTGCCAGGGTACATCTATATAGGTAAGAATATACAGATCGTATCTTGAATTCAAAGCTGCCTCCCGTACGCGCTCATCGCACCAACCGTCAAAATAGGCCTCACTGTAAACCATTGTTTCCAAGAGGTCTGTATCACAAAATACTATTTTTTCTTCGGAATTGACAGCAGTGTTCTCCAATTTCATTTGTCCTGTCGCAATAGGAAAGATATCCTTGGGTTCACAGATTTTTTGCTCTTCATCCCATTTTTGCTGAAGGTACTCCCGTGCAAATTCGGGTACCCAGGTGCCGTTGTAATGTTCTGAAAGTTTTTGGGAAAGCGTAGTCTTGCCCGTACTCTCCGGACCGAAGAGTACGACTTTTATGCAATTACCGGTTTGTTGTTCAGGTATTTTTTCCAAGAGATATAGCCGTAAATAGCAAGCACAGTAAAAATAAGATATTGTAAACTGGTAAATGTGAAACCTTTGTAAAAATACAGCGGTACTGAAATCACATCTCCAATAATCCAATAGATCCAATTTTCTACCTTACGGCGTGCCATAAGCCACATTCCTACAAAGAAGATAGCTGTGGTAAGCGTATCTACATAAGCCGTCCAGTCATTCCACTTATCAAAAGTCGTATACACGATAAAGACAAAAACGATAGTGGCGATAAATAGGATTGCTGAAATCTGATGCTCTTTTACCGTAGTTCTGGTAATGGGTGTTACGTGCTCTGCATCTACCTTGCGCGTCCAGATGTAACAGCCGTAAACACTCATCGAAAAATAATAAGCATTGATCATCATATCGCCCAAAAAACCCCATTTTAAACATAAATAAACATAAAATGAAGTGCTAATCATCCCAGTAGGATACACCCAAATATTATTTTGCTTTGAAAACCAGACTGAGAGTAAGCCGAAAATAACGCCCAAAATCTCAAGTACAATGGAAGACATCTCATAATCAGCGTATTGCCCAAAAAGGAAATCGAGTGTTTCGGCCATAGCTTAGGTTCTGAAATTTCCATTTTCAAATGCGGTGCCTACAACCACAAGGTCTGCCCCGGCCTCGTATGCGCGTTGCAATTGTTCGCGGGTTCTGATACCACCACCTACAATAAGTGGAATGCTAATATACTGCTTCACGGCTTTGATAACAGCTACAGAAACCGGATTTACAGCTCCACTTCCAGCCTCCAGATACAACAGTTTTTTACCCGAATATTGGCCTGCCAGCGCCACGGCTACAATGTGCTCAATATCATCCTGTGCAAGCGGTTCTGTCTTACTCACGCGTTGCACTGCGGTCTCAACACCGCCATCTATAAGTATGTAGCCAGTAGGAATAATTTCTAAAGTTGAATCTTTAAGCTTTTGCACCGATTTAATTTGTTGCCGAATGAGATACTCGGGATTTTCACCCGAAATCAAACTTAAAAAGAGAAGGGCATCTGCTTCAGCGGTTATCTGATTATGATCTCCCGGAAAAAGAACTACTGGCAAATCGGTCTTCTTTTTAATCTCCCGCACCGTAAGTTGAGTTTGTGCTTCGGTAGCTGTGCTTCCCCCAACAAAAAGATGAGTGGTATAATCCGGTAAGTCTTCTATCTGTTTTATAAGAGCTTCTTCCGTCACTTCTTCAGGGTCAAAAAGAATAGCAAAACAGCGCTGCCCAATTGCTGCTGCCTGTTCAATTTGTGAGTAGATGACACTTTCGCTATGCGTAAAATTGCTGATCATATCGCCAGGGCATAAACACAGGTAAAGCCTTCAAACTCCAAAAAATCAATAGCATAATTACTTTTATTGCCTTCGTAATTAATACTTGCCGTGGTTTTATAATCCTCAAAATCAAAATCTTCTACATAGATGTGCTGAAGAAAGCTAAGTCCTTTGACGCCGTAAATTTTATATAGGGATTCTTTAGCACCCCAAACAATCGTTAGTTTTCGTATCAATGCATCTTCATTAGCCAGCGTATGATACTCCTTGAGCGGCGTAAAGCGTGAGGCAATACGCAGAATTTTATCGCGCTGCATTTCAATATCAATACCTACCTCAGTACTTTCACTTACAATGATTGCCGTAAAATTATAAGAGTGGGTGATTGAAATGTGTTTGCCATCGATTAAGTGTGGCTTCCCGTTGTCTGTGTAATACAGATCCTGGTCGGTGTATCCCGCAACATGCAACAGGTGTCTAATACTCAAAAATCCCCGACAGTGGAGTTCTGATTTCATACTATTTAAACGGACCTTACAATGCTGGGTAAGATTCACATTGTGGTTCAAATCATCAAGGCTTTCTTCTACCTTCCAGATGTAAACCGTAGTAGTAGGATTTGGCGTTATTGTTTTGAAAAGTGGCACGTTAACTAGTGGATATTACGTATTTTTGCAAAAAATAAGAATTGTAAATATAAGACTATGTCAACGAAAACAGTGCAGTACGTTCCTTATAAAGTCAGAGATATTTCTTTGGCCGCCTGGGGAAGAAAAGAAATAGAATTGGCCGAAGCAGAGATGCCGGGCCTTATGGCTTTACGTGAAGAATATGGTGCAGAGCAACCTCTTAAAGGAGCGCGCATTGCTGGTTGTTTACATATGACCATACAAACCGCAGTTTTGATTGAAACTTTGGTTGCTTTAGGGGCTGACGTTACCTGGAGCTCTTGTAATATCTTTTCTACTCAGGATCACGCAGCAGCAGCTATTGCAGCAGCAGGAGTTCCGGTTTATGCGTGGAAAGGAATGAACGAAGAAGAATTTAACTGGTGTATTGAACAAACCCTATTTTTTGGGGAAGATCGTAAGCCATTAAATATGATTCTTGACGACGGTGGTGATTTGACCAATATGGTTCTGGATCAATATCCGGAATTAGGTGCGGGTATTAAAGGTCTTTCTGAAGAAACCACTACAGGTGTTCATCGTCTGTACGAGCGTATGAAAAAAGGCACACTTCCTATGCCTGCAATCAATGTTAACGACAGTGTAACCAAATCTAAATTTGATAACAAATTTGGTTGTCGTGAGAGTGCTGTTGATGCCGTGCGTCGCGCAACAGACGTTATGCTTGCCGGCAAGCGCGTAGTAGTATGTGGTTATGGTGATGTAGGTAAAGGTACCGCAGCTTCTTTTAAAGGTGCAGGTTCTATAGTTACCGTTACCGAGATTGATCCTATTTGTGCACTGCAGGCTGCAATGGACGGTTTTGAAGTAAAACGATTGGAAACAGTTGTTGCCAATGCAGATATCGTGATTACTACTACCGGAAATAAAGACATCGTACGTGGCGAACACTTCAAGGCGATGAAAGATAAAACCATTGTATGTAATATAGGCCACTTTGATAATGAGATTCAGGTTGCCTGGTTAAACGAAAATTTTGGGGATACCAAAGATGAGATCAAACCTCAGGTAGATAAATATACCGTTGATGGTAAAGACATCATTTTGCTTGCTGAAGGGCGCCTTGTAAATTTAGGCTGCGCGACCGGCCACCCAAGTTTTGTTATGAGCAACTCGTTTACAAATCAGACTTTAGCTCAAATTGAGCTGTGGAAGAACAGCGACAATTATAAAAATGAGGTCTATATGCTTCCTAAGCATTTAGATGAGAAAGTTGCTGCTTTGCACTTAGAGAAAATAGGTGTTGAGTTGACCAAACTTAATGAAGACCAGGCTGAATACATAGGCGTAGAAGTAGAAGGTCCATTTAAGCCAGAATACTACAGATACTAATTTAATATCTGAGATATTAGATAAAACCCTCGCAGTGATGCGGGGGTTTATTTTTTCACAATGGTCATCTGAGCCTTTTCTCCTTGCTTGAGGTTTGTAATGGTCCGAACGAAGTTTCTTGTATCTTCTACTTCAAGACGCACCGTATTTGGAGCTGAAGAGCCTTCGCTCACCGCCTCAACGCGGATAACGGTCTGAGCTTTACTCAAAGGCACTTCCAGATATTTTTTGGCGTGTAAAACCGTATAATTTTCTAACACCGGTTTACCATCAATAAATAAATTAACCTGATCACCGTCTTCCTTTCCGGCGTCGTAAATAACCAATTTAATCTTTTGATCCCGAGTATAAATATTGAGGTTTTCGTTTTTGGCTATGATATTGCGGCTGATGGTATCAAGCACTCTACCTACGCTTACTTTCTGTTTTACAGAGTCTGCAATGCGACCGGTGCGCTGTATTTTACGATCTAGTTTTGCAAGACGTTCTGCAATTTTACCCTGATCATTGAGTAAAATTTCCCCATCAAGACACTTGCTTCCGTCAGCATACTTCCCCTTGAATTCTCCACTAAATGCGCCAGTACGATCTAAATTACGCACCTTTCCTTCAAAATGAACAAAGCAAAAGTCCTTTTGCACAACTGGAGACTTGGTGTACACAATATCGTATTCTGAAAATGTAAGCCGGTTATTCTTTTTGTCGTAATAGCCTTTAATATTCGATTTAGTCTCGTGTTTACCTGTGTAATCAGTTAATGAATAACCGCGGATGGAATCGTTTACTTTGTCAAAAGTTAGGCGATAACTGATGAAGGACGAATCATTTAGTTTTATAACCCCAAGATAATCATAGCTTTGAGCGAAAAGGCTAATTGATGAAAAAAGAAAAATTAAGAAAAAGGGGAATTTATTTTTAAGAGTCATACTTTTTACTCGTACTTTTAGGCAACTAATTTAATACATTAACTATGAACTTAAGAATTACTTTTCTTTTTGCACTGCTACTTATGGTAAGCATTCCGGCATTCGCAGGATTTCCTGTGGAGCGCCGCGTGGCAGTAGAAACAACTACTGAACTTTCTGCTGATGACAATGCAGATGAACTTGTAAGCCCAGCCGCTTATGCGCTTGACAGCCAAATGACAGCCCTGCTATTATGGGTTTTCTTATGGCCATTTGCAGCACACCGCTGGTACTTAAAAAGTCCAATCGGATGGAACATTTTATTCATCCTTACTTTTGGAGGTCTAGGTATCTGGGCGATTGTTGACCTTATTGACATCATCACCGGAAACTATCCCGGTCTTTAATTAGAAGAAAACATTCTAATTAAAACCCTGCTGAAGCAGGGTTTTTTTGTGCCTAAAAAGTAAGGTTGATCCATAAAAAAACACCTGCTTCTCTAAGAAGCAGGTGTTAAATTGTAAAACTTATATTCTTAAGCTTCTGCGTTAGGAACTACAGAAACATAAGATTTGTTGTCTTTCTTCTTGGTAAACTTCACCACACCATCAACTTTAGCGTGAAGAGTGTGATCTTTACCACCATAAACATTCTCACCTGGGTGATGCGTGTTACCACGTTGTCTTACGATGATGTTACCAGCAACAGCAGCCTGACCACCAAATATCTTAACACCTAGACGTTTCGATTCTGATTCTCTACCGTTCTTAGAACTACCTACTCCTTTTTTATGAGCCATCTTATTCTAGTTTTAAGGTTATACTTTAACAGGATTATTTTTCGATCCCGCCGTCTAATTTATCTTGTAATTCTTTAAGCTCATCCCACTTACCTTCTGCAGCTAAAGCAGCTTGCTTTGGCCAAGTTTCAGTAACGATGTGGCTTAATCTTGAGCTGGCTTCAGTAAGAACCTCGCTCAATTTTTCCGGAGTTGAAGCTGCAACTTTATCAAAGGTATCAATACCTGCTGCTACAAGTGCTTCTGCGGCCTTAGGACCTGCTCCCTCGATCTTCTTAAGATCATCTCCTTTTGATGAAGCTTTAGCTTTCTTTTCTGCCTTTGGGGCTTCAGCTTTAGCTTCTTCTTTTTTCTCTGCTTTTGGAGCAGCCTTTTTACCACCTTTAAGAGAAATATCACCAATTACAATCTCGGTAAGAGATTGACGGTGACCATTTTTCTTTTGATAGCCTTTACGTCTTTTCTTTTTGAAAACAATTACTTTGTCTCCTTTTAAATGACGTGAAATCTTAGCTCCAACAAGAGCTCCTTCTATAGCCGGGGCGCCTAAAGTGATGTTGTCACCATCTCCTGTAAGAAGAACTTTATCGAAGGAAACCTCGTCTCCTTCTTCTCCTGACAGACGGTTTACAAATACCTTCTGATCTTTCGCAACTTTAAATTGCTGCCCTGCTATCTCTACAATTGCATACATAGCTTTGTGTTTATAAAATAAGTTAAAATCTAAACCTTCCGGTTTAAGAGGGCGCAAATATACGGCTATTTACTTATAATACAAACCTATAAATATAAAATCAGGAGATGTTTTTTGAAGACTTCTTTTTGGGATTCCAGCTCTGCTTAAATAATTGCATAAAGCTGAGTGTGAGCACTGCACTTGTTGCGAAGCCCATTATCGCCACTACAAATACTACACTACCCAAACTGGTGTTATAGGTGGTTTCCCACTTGTCTATCATTATACTTAAAAAGTCAGGGTTTAAATTTGCAGCATACAGGGCAAAAAACGCCGTAAACAAAATGGTAGAAACAAAACCCGTTACAATACCTACTGCAAAGCCATCTCCATACTCAAAATCTTTTCCTTTGCTCAGCTTATAATATTTTATAGCTTCGTAAATTCCAAAGCCGGTAATGACCCCATTAAAAAGACTGTAGATTGGGTTGGTGTGAAGACCAAATAATGCCAGCACTAAAAAATAGGCTATAAGACCGGCGGTAATAGCAACTCCAAAACGGATGGGTAGGGCAACTTTTAACATTGATAAATTGAGATTTTTATTGTTCCTCTTAAATTTCAGTATTTCTTATGCAAAATCAGCTAAAAACCTGTTAAAAAAATTTGTCAACATCAGCTTATTGCCTATAATGCTATGGCTATTGCTTTTGATAATCAATAATCCCCTCAACCCACCTGTAACACAAAAGACATAAGCCCTACTTATTACATATTCAAATTCTAAAACTTTATTTATGAAAAAGACGCTTTTATCAATTGCTTCAATTGCAACGCTTGGTTTTTCGCTTTGCGCCCAGGAAGTGGCATTTGAAGAATACGATTTAGATAACGGCCTTCACGTTATTCTACATCAGGATAACACCGCACCAGTTGTAACCACAGCGGTTATGTATCACGTAGGAGGTAAAGATCGTGAAGATGGCCGCACAGGATTTGCGCACTTTTTTGAGCACCTGTTATTTGAAGGCACCGAGAATATCGAAAAAGGAAAATGGTTTGAGATAGTAAGCGCCAACGGAGGTACTAACAATGCAAACACATCGCAAGATCGTACCTATTATTACGAGGTTTTCCCATCAAATAATTTGGAACTCGGCTTATGGATGGAATCTGAGCGTATGCTGCACCCTGTGATCAAACAGGAAGGTGTAGATACTCAGAATGAAGTGGTTAAAGAAGAGCGCCGCCTACGTTATGATAATTCCCCATACGGTCAGTTTTTATTTGCAATTAGCGAGCAGCTTTTTGAAAACCATCCCTACAAAGATCCCAACGTAGGCTATATGGAAGATTTGGATGCAGCATCTCTTGAAGAATTTCAGGCATATTTTGACAAATATTACAAACCGAGTAATGCCGCATTGGTAGTTGCCGGCGATATTGATATCGCAAATACCAAAATGATGATTCAGGATTATTTTGGTCCCATTCCAAGTGGCCCTGCTCTTGAACGCAGCTATCCTCAGGAAGCTCCTATAACTGAAGCTAAAAGAAGTCAGTTTTACGACTCTAACATTCAGGTACCAGCGATACTTACTGCTTACCGCACTCCTGGCTACGGTAGCCGCGATGCTTATGTACTTAATATGATCTCTTCTTATTTAAGCGATGGAAAAAGTTCTAAGCTTTATAAGAAAATGGTAGATGAAGAAAAGAAAGCGCTGCAGATAGGCGCAATTAATTTGGAGCAGGAAGATTACGGGATGTACATTATTTACGGTCTGCCCTTAGGTGAAACCAGCCTGGATACTCTATTAGAAGGTATGGAAGAGGAAATAGCAAAACTGCGCAATTCCCTTATTTCTGAGAGCGATTACGAGAAACTTCAAAATAAAGCGGAAACTAACTTTGTTAACTCAAACTCGAGCGTAGAAGGTATAGCCAGCACACTTGCCACAAATTATATGCTTTATGACAACACCAACCTCATCAACACTGAGATTGATATTTACCGTTCAATTACACGCGAAGAAATTAAAGAAGTGGCTAATAAATATTTAAAGCCCAATCAACGTGTAGAAGTTGAATACCTGCCTAAAGAAAACCAACAATAGACTGAAGGACAAATTTTGAAACTCCAACAGTAATTATATAAAGATTATTTAGATGAAAAAATTAGTATTAAGCTTACTCCTCATATGCGGCCTTAGCGCTGTAGCTCAGGTAGATCGCAGCACCCAGCCGAAAGCCGGACCAGCTCCTGAAATAAACTTGAGTAAACCACAAACGTTCAAACTTAAAAACGGCCTTAGCGTCATAGTTGTAGAAAACCACAAATTACCACGAGTATCTTACACACTTACGCTAGACAATCCTCCAATTGCCGAAGGCAAAAAAGTGGGAGCCGCATCACTTTCAGGGGCGCTTCTGGGTAAAGGCTCGACAAGCATAAGCAAAGATGACTTCAACGAAGAAGTAGATTATATGGGAGCCCGCATAAATTTTGGCTCGCAATATGCATCTGCCAGTGGACTTTCGCAATATGCTGATCGTATTTTGGAATTACTGGCCGACGCAGCTATTAATCCAAATTTTACCGAAGAAGAATTTAAAAAAGAGCAGGAACTTCTTATTGAAGGTTTAAAAACAAATGAGAAAAGCGTTGAGGCAGCAGCTTCAACGGTAAGTCGCGCACTGCTTTATGGAAAAGACCATCCAAAAGGTGAATTTGAAACGCCTGAAATGGTAGAACAGGTTACTCTTGCAGACGCTAAAGCTTTTTATGATAAAGCCTTTATTCCGAATAACGCGTATTTAGTTGTAGTAGGTGATGTAGATTACAAAAACATCAAGAAGGAAATCACAAAAAACTTCAAGGACTGGAAACCAGGCGCAGAACTTACTAATGATTTTAAAACACCTGAAAACGTTGCTACCACCGAAATTAATTTTGTTGATATGCCAAATGCGGTGCAGTCACAGGTAATAGTAGAGAATCTTGCTGAACTTAAAATGAGTGATCCAGATTACTTCCCGGTATTGATTGCTAATCAAATTTTAGGTGGCGGTGGTGAAGGCCGACTTTTTCTTAATCTGAGAGAAGATAAAGGGTATACTTATGGCGCCTATTCCGGTATCGGCAATGATAAATTTGGCAAAACCTCATTTAGCGCTTCAGCCAGTGTGCGTAATATGGTTACAGACAGCTCGGTTGTTGCTTTTCTTGAAGAGATTGATAGAATACGCCAGGAACCCGTATCTGAAAAAGACCTTAAAAACGCTAAGGCTAAATATGTAGGTAGTTTTGTACGTTCCTTAGAGCAGCCTTCTACTGTAGCCCGATTTGCATTGAATACGGAAACCGAAAATCTTCCAGAGGATTTTTACCAAAATTATCTAAGCAAGATCAATGCGGTGACCATTGAAGATGTACAGCGTGTCGCTAAAAAGTATTTTCTTACTGATAATTCACGCATCATTGTTGCCGGCAAAGGAAGTGATGTCATTGAAAACCTTGAAAAAGTACAATTCAAAGGAAAAACCATTCCTGTAAAGTATTATGACAAAGAGGCTAACGCTGTTGAAAAGCCAACTTTTGAAGTAGTACTGCCTGAAGGTGTAACGGCAAAAACCGTATTTGAAAATTACATCAAAGCAATAGGCGGTAAAGATGCTATTGAAGGAATCAATTCTATTGTGATGATGGGTGAAGGAAGCGTGCAGGGCACACCTCTTAAACTCACCATTAAGAAAACCAGTAAAGGCCAGTTCTTACAGGAAATCTCAGTGATGGGTAATGTGATGTCCAAGCAGGTGCTTAATGGCGACAAGGCTTCAATCTCTGCTCAGGGACAAACAATGACTCCTAATGAAGAACAAACTGCTGCTCTTAAAAAAGAAGCCGCTATTGTTCCTGAACTTGATATGATGAATGACCCGTCTATCACCCTAAACAAAATAGAGAAGGTAGATGGTAAAAATGCGTATGTTCTCAATTTGAGTGATTCTAAAAAAGTATTTTACGCCACAGAAAGTGGCTTGAAATTAAAAGAGGAAACCACTCGGGAGATGCAGGGACAGAGTATGGTACAAACGGTAATGTATAGCGATTACAAGCCGGTGCAGGGTGTTCTTTTTCCGCATAAATTATCCCAGTCTGTAGGACCTCAGAATATTGAATTCACCTTTTCTGAAATCAACGTGAATGAAGGCGTGAGCGACGCAGATTTTGAATAAAAAATCTCCTGATTCTCAACAAAAAGACCGACTTAACTGTCGGTTTTTTTTTGTTTACTACGGCTGCGGTTTACGAGATAGACTCCAGCTAAAATCACCAGAGCTCCCACCCCGTGAGTTGCTGTAAAACGTTCGCCGTCGAGAACTCCCCAAAAAATACCAACTATGGGTATCAAATAAGTCACACTGGTCGAAAACACCGGTGAAGAGATTTGAATGAGTCTATTAAAAAGGATTTTTGCAATCCCGGTTCCCACAACCGAAAGTAAGGCTACGTAGAGCAAAGCTTCAAAAATCACATCATCTGAAAAATCCTTTTCCGGCAAGCCTGCAAAAAAACCCAAAACCAATGCCGGAAGAATCATCACAGCAAAATTACCTACAGCAATAGCTGTTGAAGACACTTCCTGCAGTTTAGCTTTGATAATATTTGCATTCGCTCCGTAGCACAAAGCCGCAAAGACTACCAGACCCGCAAACCAGTAATTTTGGTTGGGGTTTACAGATGCCCCATTAAAAATAAGCAGAGCGGCTCCCGCCAGTCCCAGCAAAACACCGGTAAACTGAAGCCCTGTAAAACGCAGTCGAAAAGCGAAATAACCAATTAAAATGGTAAAGAGCGGCACCAGGGAGTTCAGTATCGAAACGATGCTGCTGTCAATTTGAGTTTCTGCAAAAGAGAACAGAAATACCGGCAGGAACGTCCCGCATAAAGCACTTAAAGCCACCCAAGGCCATTGCGCCCGGGTTATCGTTTTTAACGAGTTAAAACCAATAGCAAAAAGAAAAGTCGTAGAAAAAATGATACGAATGGCGCCAAGTTGAAACGGACTGAAACCTTCAAGTGATTTCTTGATCAGTATATAAGAGCTTCCCCAAACTACTGAAAGAATAATGAGATATATCCACTTTTTTTGATCGTTTTGCATTGCGCAAAACTAGCTTTTTTTAAACCCGCTGCATCAGTTCTAAGCACAAATTAAGAGGAGGTAAGAGATGGTGTTATTCCTGTTTCCAGCGTAGACTTTCCATCAAATGCCTGATGTCTGTCTTGAGGTATGCGGCGGCTGGGAGAATGCTGTCGTAGTTGGGTGTCACGTTAAAATAAATTGAGCCCGTGATGAAATGTGCGGTACTGTCAGTTACGTAGAATTGGGATTGTGAAGCCGCATTACCGGTTACATCATAAAACATCCCATACACGTTATGTTCAGGATTAATATATTTTTCCTCAATGATGTTATCTGCTTTAACCACATGCTCATAGGTGAGTTTTTGAGCATCAGTAAGCAATTGTCTTATATTCCCATCTACTTTGCGGTAAGTAAGATATAAAGCTCCATCAAGGCCGGGATATTCTAAAACGGCAGAACAATCTTCTTTATATTTTACTCGTGCTTCAGTGTTCTTCATAAAACTGTACGGACAATCATCCCCTAAATAATTTACATATTCAGGTGCCTTATAATCCAAAGCTAAAAATCCGTTAGGTTTGGGCAGTACTTCCTCTTTACAGGATTGCATACTCAGAATAAACAGGAGTCCTGTAACCGATAAGCATTTAATGATATACGAGGCAGACTTAGTCAAGATCCCTGATGGTAAGTTTAATTTGTTTAATGCGCTTTTGATCGATCACCTCGATGGTGAACGCATAATGCTCAAAGTTTATTATCTCATTTTTACGCGGAAAACCTTTTGAAATTTCCAAAATAAAACCGGCTAAAGTTTCGGCTTCCCCTTTGTTGTCTTCAAATGCCTGCGGATCTTCAAGCCTTATTACTTTATAAAAATCTTTAAGCGAAGTCTTTCCTTCAAAAATATAGTTGTTGTCATCAAGCTTAGAGAAGACAATATCTTCATCATCAAACTCATCGCTGATGTCTCCCACAATTTCTTCAATAATATCTTCAAGCGAGATGAGTCCGCTGGTGCCGCCATATTCATCAACTACAATAGCCAGGTGATTACGCTTGTCTTTAAACTCATTAAGTAAATCGTCAAGCTTTTTATTTTCGGGCACAAAATAAGGCTCACGCAACAGACTAACCCAGTCAAAATCTTCTTCATCAATATGAGGTAGAAGATCTTTGACGTATAAAATCCCGGTGATGTTGTCTATATTCTCATCAAAAACAGGAATACGCGAGTATCCGTTTTCAATCACCAAAGGAATAATCTCGGCATACGACCATTCCATATTGAGGGCAAAAATATCCATTCGGGGTTTCATCACCTGTTTGGTATCAGTATTCCCGAAACTTACAATACCTCGTAAAATTTTCTGCTCTTCGAGCGATGTATCTTCTTCACTGGTAAGTTCGAGCGCCTGCCCCAACTGATCAATACTGATGTTTCCTTTTTGTTTACCAAAACGATCCTGTAAGAATAAGGTTACGGCACGCATAGGCGTACTTAATGGCGAAATGATAAAGTCTAAAACCACCATGGGATAAGCCATCTGACCTGAAAAAGCTACCTTATTACGACTGGCATATACCTTTGGCAAAATTTCACCAAACATCAAAATCAGAAAAGTAATCGCTACAACTTCAACAAAAAACCGAAGGTTTATAAACCCAATTTGTACCGACTCAAGACCTGCAAAGAGTGTTTCTCCAAGACTGGCAAAAATGAGTACGATTGCAATGTTGATAAAGTTGTTGGCCACAAGTATGGTAGCCAAAAGTTTTTTCGGCTTTTCGAGCAGGCGAACAACAAGTTGATCTTTTCGGGTCTGTTTTTCAGGGTCGAGTTCCAGATCTGCAGCAGTGAGCGAGAAGAAGGCTACTTCGGTACCACTTATCAATGCTGAGCAGACCAAAAGTATAAGCACTGCAACGATTTCAACAACAGTTGTAGCTGAAAAACTATTTTGAATTAGGAATAAACTTGGGGGGTCAGGATCCAATGCTTAACTGTTTTATCTCGTGAAATCTAACTTCCAAATGGCTATTAGAATGGCAAATCATCTTCATCATCGTCTTCATAACCCGGTGAAACTGCCGGTGCAGAAGGAGCCGCAGATCGTGTTTGAGCAGCTTGTGGCTGAGTGCTGCCTTGTTGGGGCATTCCACTAGCATCTTTAGGCGTTAAAAATGTAAAATCAGTGCACTGTATTTCGGTGCTGTACCGCTCATTACCAGACTCATCCTGCCATTTACGGGTTTTGATACGTCCTTCCACATAAACTTTGTCGCCCTTTTTCAAATACTTCTCACAAATCTCAGCGCCTTTATTACGCACTACAATATTATGCCACTCGGTATTACTCACACGCTCTCCGGTGGTACGATTGGTATAGGTTTCGTTAGTTGCCAAAGGAAAACGACCTATTGCACCGCCTCCTTCAAAATAGTGCATCTTCACATCATCTCCCGTGTGACCTATAAGCATAACTTTATTTAACGTACCTGACATAATCTGTAATTTTTAAAGATCAAAAGTAACTAAAATTAAGCAGTCGCTCAACTATACTTTATCCTTTTGAACGGTGTAGAATTGACAGGAAGTTACAAATACTGCTTAAAATCAAAGTCTTCCATAAAACGGTCTATCACGCGAGGTACAGCATAGGTTTCAAACTCTGTATAATGAATGGTTTGCAAACCTGAAACTTCCTTTAGTTTGAGTAACCAAAAGTGAACATGAAGCTTTTGGTGTGATAGTTTATGTATTATCGCTTCAGAAGTTAACGCGATGAGACTTTGCTCATTTAAATCTTCAATCGCGACATCAGACTGTGCTCCCGGTAATTTTAGCTTTTTTACGCTTTCGCGAAAGCGTGTCTCTTTTAAAGGCTTTTCGGTTTCCAGAAGCGGAAATTCAAAAAGTCCGCCCCAGATTCCTTTTTTATCCCGTTGCCTTAAAATCGTTTCACCCGAAGGCCCCAACACAATCAGGTAATTAAAATACCGGTCTCTAACCTTAGTTTTTCCCTGCTTTACGGGTAATTCATTTATTTTACCACTGGCATAAGCCAGACAATCCTGTTGAAATGGGCAGTGCAGACAATAAGGATTTTTGGGTTTGCATTGGGTAGCACCAAATTCCATCAACGCCTGATTAAAGGTCGCAGGATCTTTAGGATCTATCAATTGCTGCGCAAGGGCTTTAAACTCTTTTTTTCCGGAAGTACTATCTATGGGCGTATCAATCCCAAAAACCCGGGAAAGCACCCTGTATACATTACCATCAACTACAGCTTCAGCCTCATCAAAACATATCGATGCAATAGCGCTTGCGGTATAGTCACCAACCCCTTTAAGCTTTTTAATTTCGGCATAGGTATTTGGGAACCTGGCATCCAGATCAAAAGCCACTTTTTTGGCTGTTGCATGTAAATTTCGCGCACGCGAATAATACCCCAGTCCCTGCCATAATTTTAGGACTTCATCTTCAGCAGCATTTGCTAGCGCCCTGATATCGGGATAGGCTTCCACAAACCTAAAATAGTAGGGCATTCCCTGCTCCACACGTGTTTGTTGTAGGATAATTTCAGACAACCAGATGCGATAGGGGTCTCGTGTCTTGCGCCATGGGAGTTCGCGTTTGTTTTGTAAATACCAGTCTATGAGTTTTTTAGAAAAATTGAACACAAAAAATACCTTTTCTTCAAATTAACCGTTTATCTAGTTATATTTTAATCTTTTACGTTTGAAATATTGATTTTTTAATGTGTATATTTGCACCCTTAAATTTTAACCCCCTAAAATAATACGTAATGACAAAAGCAGATATTGTTGCGAAAATTTCTGAGAAATTAGGAATTGAGAAAAATGATGTACAGGCTACTGTAGAGACTTTTATGGATGAAGTTAAGAACTCACTCGAAGGTGGTGACAATGTATATCTTAGAGGTTTTGGTAGTTTTATCATTAAAACCCGTGCTGAGAAAACTGGTCGCAACATCTCAAAGAATACTACAATTAAGATACCTGCACATAACATTCCTGCATTTAAGCCTGCTAAGGTTTTTGTAGAAGGTGTTAAGTCTAATGTATCTGTAGACGAAAACTAACTATTAATTTTAAACTGAGCTCTTATGCCAAGTGGTAAGAAAAGAAAAAGACACAAGGTAGCTACGCACAAACGTAAAAAACGTCGTCGCGCTAACCGTCACAAGAAGAAAAAGTAGTCTAGCACTACTTTTTCTTTTAATATACCTTTAGGGTATACCATTGCGTTCATTGACATCTGGAGATTACTTTTAAGCTGAGCAACTATGCTTTAGCCGTAAACTCCTGCCGGTACACAAAATCCTGTGAAAAATAATAATGTTTAATCTTTTGTCCCGTACCTACGGGGCGGATATAATTTAATGAAGCGTGAATAATGAATTAATAATTCGATCCAGTTCCACTTCAGTTGATTTTGCCCTTTTAAAAGATGGTAAACTAATAGAATTACATAAGGATGAAGAAGATAACCAGTTTAGCGTAGGTGATATTTTTATTGCCAAAATACGCAAGACGGTTTCAGGTCTTAACGCTGCGTTTGTCAACGTAGGTTATGAGAAAGATGGGTTTTTACACTATCACGATCTCGGGCCTCAACTTCCCACCCTCTTGAAATTTGTAAAACGTGTAAGCACAGGTAAACTCAAGGATTATTCCTTAAAAAAATTTCCTGCAGATAAGGATATCGATAAAAACGGAAAAATAGCAGATGCTTTAAAATCCAATCAATCTATCCTTGTGCAAGTAGTAAAAGAACCTATTTCTACCAAAGGCCCCAGAATAAGCAGTGAGCTTTCTATTGCCGGAAGATATGTGGTTCTTGTTCCTTTTTCAGACCGAATTTCGATCTCACAAAAAATCGAATCGCGCGAAGAAAAAGCCAGGCTTAAACGCCTTATGCAGAGCATACGTCCCAAAGGATTTGGGGTAATCGTACGCACTGTAGCTGAAGGAAAACTGGTTGCAGAACTAGACAAAGATCTACAAAACCTGGTGGACCGTTGGACCGCCATGTGTAAAAAATTACACAATGCTCACCTTCCCAGTAAAGTACTGGGCGAGATGAACCGGGCCTCTTCTATGTTAAGAGACCTTTTTAACGACTCGTACACCAATATTTGCGTGGATGATGAGACATTGTATTATCAAATCAAAGAATACCTGCAAGAGATTGCACCTAATAAAGAAAATATCGTAAAACTCTATCAAAATTCGGTTCCCATCTATGAAAAACATGGGATTGAGCGTCAAATAAAGACTTCATTTGGCAAGACTGTTTCGATGAGCCGCGGTGCGTATTTGGTTATTGAACATACCGAAGCACTCCACGTCATTGATGTAAACAGTGGTAACAGGTCTAACAAGGCCAAAAGCCAGGAAGAAACGGCCCTCGAGGTCAATTTAATCGCCGCCACCGAGATCGCCAGACAATTGCGTCTGCGGGATATGGGTGGTATCATTGTGATAGACTTTATCGATATGGGTAAAGCCGAAAATCGTAAGAAGCTCTTCAATCATCTTCGCGATGAGATGAGCGACGACCGCGCCAAACATAAAATCCTACCCCCAAGTAAATTTGGTCTCATCCAGATCACACGCCAGCGCGTGCGCCCTGAGATGAACATCAAAACCCGGGAAAAAGATCCTAATGGTGATGGTGAGATTGAGGCTCCTATAAGTGTTGTCAATCGCATACAGGCAGATTTGATCAAACTATTCAAAAAAGACTATAAAAAGATCACGTTACACACGCATCCCTTTATAGCGGCCTTCCTGACAAAAGGCTTCCCTTCAGTACGTTCTAAATGGTTTATAGAACACAAAAAATGGGTTAAAATAATGCCCAGAGATGCTTACACGTATCTCGAGTACCGTTTTACAGATAAAGACGGGAAAGAAATTAGATAACTGAAATAACCCTCATCGTACAAACGGTGGGGGTTTTTTATTGGTTGAAATTCTCTT
>PAPI01000027.1 GCA_002708845.1 Leeuwenhoekiella sp. | reverse complement strand
TCAAGGATAACAACGTTAAGTTTTTGATCAAGATCAACGATCTCATTAGGATGGTTAATACGAGACCAAGAAAGATCTGTAATGTGTACCAATCCATCTACGCCACCAAGGTCAACGAATACCCCGTAAGAGGTGATGTTTTTAACGGTACCTTCAAGTACCTGACCTTTTTCAAGCTGCCCGATGATTTCTTTTTTCTGCTCTTCGATATCGGCCTCGATAAGCGCTTTGTGAGAAACAACTACGTTTTTGAATTCCTGGTTGATTTTAACCACTTTGAATTCCATAGTCTTGTTTACATACGCATCGTAATCACGGATAGGCTTCACGTCGATTTGAGAACCTGGCAAGAACGCCTCGATACCAAATACGTCAACGATCATACCTCCTTTAGTACGCGCTTTTACAAAACCTGTAACGATAGTACCGTCTTCGTGAGCTTTGTTCACACGATCCCAAGCCTTAATTACACGAGCCTTTCGGTGCGAAAGAATCAACTGACCAGTAGCATCTTCACGTACGTCAATCAATACTTCTACCTTGTCTCCTACTTTAAGATCAGGATTGTAACGGAATTCGTTTAAAGAGATAACCCCTTCTGACTTCGCATTGATATCAATAATAGCATCACGGTCGGTGATGTTGATTACGGTACCTTCTACTACTTCATCGTCTAGCGTATCTACGAAGTTCTCGGCTACTAATTTCTCAAACTCATCCAGCTTGTCATCATCGATCGGGTCAATACCTTCTTCGTAGTTGTGCCAGTTAAATTCTTTTAGGAATTTTTCAGGATTTGCCTGTGCAGGACTTGCGTAACCTTTTGGCTCCTCAATAGAATCTGGAGTAGCAAGTTCTTCTGCAGCCGCAACGTTGGTTTTAAGTTCAACTTCTTCCTGAACTTCCGGTTTTTTGTTTTCTTCAGCCATTGCTGATAACTAATTTGTATTTTATGTTCTGGCGAAAGCTTAACAAAACCAAACCATAAAAGAGGTTTAAAATATCTGTTTTTCAAACTATTACGGTTTTAAAACCAAAATAGCGCCTTTTGTGCTCTCTTACGTTGTCAAAAGGAGTGCAAAATTACGGAAAGTTTTCTTATTTTCTACACCTACTATTCAAAAATATGTCGCAAGAACCAAACAGCTCTGATTTTACAGCCGAAATACCTCATTATAAACTATTTGGCCGCAGTTGGAAGGCTTCAAACCAACGGGCTGTAATATGCATTATTCACGGTTTTGGAGAGCATCTGGGCAGGTATACGCACGTTGCTCAGTTTTTAGCTCAAAACGGCATCAGTTCTTATGCGCTAGATTTACCGGGTCACGGAAAATCTTCAGGAAAACGAGGTGTAATTCGATCGCTTCAGGATTTTATACTTGCTGTAGATTTACTTTATGAAAGAACCCTGGAGGAAAACCCGGACGTTCCAATCTTTCTTTATGGTCACAGTATGGGTGGTGGCATTGTCCTACGGTATTTATTGCTAACCGCTAATCCTCCTGCAGGAGCTCTGATCACCTCTCCCTGGCTTAGACTGGTAAAAAATCCGAATGCTGCGGCTATAGTATTGGGAAGAATCGCATTAAACTTCGGGTTGAATCCAGTGCGGAATACCAAACTCAATCCTGATGATTTATCCAGAGACACTCGGGTAGGTAAAGCTTATAATCAGGATGCACTGGTGCATCACAAAGCTTCTCTCCGCCTCTATTTTGACTTAGGTGACAACGGTACATATTTGATGCACAAGGAATTTGACTTTAGAACACCTGTCTTGTTGGCGCACGGCACAGCCGATAAGATTACACAATATGATGCCTCAGTAAAACTGGCCGAAAGTCATCAGTCACAAATACAGTTTAAGTCCTGGAGTGACTTGCGACACGAAACGCACAATGAACTAAATAAAGATGAAGTGCTTCAGTTTTATACGCAATGGATTTTAGACCAAACAAAAAAGCCTGCTTAAAGCAGGCTTTGATTAGATTTAATTTTTGAGATTAAGAGTTCAGTCTCATAATTGCTTTTTCGTTTACAAATTCCTTGAGGCCAAATCCTCCATGTTCACGCCCATAACCTGAGTTTTTAACTCCACCAAATGGCATATTGGGTTGCGCTAAGCCAAAACTGTTGATGAAAACCATGCCGGTATCAAAATGTTTTTTAGCCAATTCAAAAGCCTTATCCTCATCTTTAGAGAAGATACCGCCACCCAATCCAAAGCGACTATCGTTGGCGATACGCATAGCGTCTTCATTGTCCTTAGCTTTAATAAGTGAAGCTACAGGACCGAAAAGTTCGTCATCATAAGCCGGTTGACCGGGTTTTACGTTACCTAGAATGGTGGCGGGATAAAAATACCCATCGCCTTCAGGTAACTCACCTCCACAAAGTATTTCCGCTCCGTTTTTAACGCTTTCTTTTACCTGATCATGCAATTGCTCACGCAAGTCTTTACGTGCCATTGGTCCCATATCATTAGAATCGTCGGTAGGGTCACCAGCTTTTAAAGCACTCATCCCGGCTACAAATTTTTCTTTGAATTCGTCGTATACTTTCTCAGTAACTACAAATCGTTTCGCAGCAACACAGGTTTCCCCATTATTGTAGGTACGTCCTTTAATACTCCATTCCACTGCCAGATCCACGTCGGCATCTTCCAATACCAGGTAAGCATCATTGGAACCCAATTCAAGAACAGTTTTTTTAAGTGCTTTACCGGCTTTCTCTCCAATTATTTTTCCGGCATCACCACTACCTGTTAGGGTAACTCCTCTCACGTGGTCATTCTCAATAATTGCATCTGACTGATCGTGAGAAATTCGCAATACGGTAAATAGATTTTCAGGCAATCCGGCTTCTTCAATAATTTCCTGGATCAAAAGAGCACAACCGGTAACATTCTCGGCGTGTTTGAGCAGTATACTATTTCCTGCCATAAGATTGGCTATCGTGTAACGCATAACCTGGTAAGTTGGGAAATTCCAAGGCTGTATTCCGTAAATTACTCCCAAAGGTGAATAGGTAATTAAACCTTTACCTCCTTCTGGCAGGGTACGCTCATTATCCTGCAATTCTTTAGGTCCATTTTCTGCCGTATAATCGCAGATGCCTACACAGAGATCAACTTCCTGCTCTCCCTGGCTGAGCATTTTCCCCATCTCTTCGGTCATTAGTTCTACAAGATCGCCTTTACGGTTAGCGAGACTCTTTCCTATATTTTTAATATGTTTCGCCCGAGTTTCAAGCGATTCGTTCTTCCAGTTTAGGAATGCCTGATGCGATGCTTCAACGGCCTGACTTGCCTCATCATCGGTCATTAATTTATAGCGTTTAAGTTCTTTACCCGTTGCAGGGTTAATTGTTTTTAATATAGAATCGTCTGAAGCGGTTGGCTTCGCGATTGGTTTTTCTGCTGTTGCTGTACTCATAATTTTTCTTTTTTTAGCTTTAAAATTGGAGAATTGATAGTTCTTCCGTTTTCATTTACTTTAAAGTTAAAAAACAGGTGTCGATTTAGTCCGCCAATTGGGAAAGCCTTAAGTGAGTCTTGGGTATAATTTAATAGAGTGCAGCAGAGCAGCCTGATGAATTTTTGAACTAAAATTATTTTCGCGTTATCTAAATGGGTTTAAACGCCAATTGATGTAAAACTGCCTAATCTTAGCGGCCTGACCGATTTGATAAAATCTGAAAAACAAGAATCAAGAGGGAAAAAGCAAATCCGGTTGTTGCTACTCCCTGCCATTTGAAATGCTGCCAGGCATAGGCTCCTGTGATCGTTCCCAAAGCTCCACCTATAAAATAGCCTACCATATAAATAGTATTAACCCGATTGCGGGCTTCGGGATTTTTTGTAAAAATGATATTCTGATTGGTAACGTGCAGGCTTTGCAAGCCAAAATCAACCAACAATACGCCTATAACCAGACCAAGAATGGAATGGGCCGAAAACTCAAAAACAATCCAGGATAGCATCAGGATACCCGTGAAAGCATAAATCAATTTTCGGGAGTCGTATTTATCATTAAGTTTCCCCGAAAGTGTAGCCCCCAAAGCACCGATGATTCCTAAAACACCAAACAATCCTGCAGCACTGCTACCGTAACCAAAATTAGTTTCCATAAGAAAAACGAGCGTGGTCCAAAACGCGCTAAAACCTGCAAAACCAAAACCCCCTCGCAAGGCAGCGATACGCACTTCGGGCTTTGTTTTAATAATGTCTACCAAAGAGCGCATCAATTGTGCATAGCTTCCTTTAAAGTCTGTGGCCACATCGGGTAATTTGAAATACAGAATAACCCCATAAGCGATCATCAATCCCGCTGCCAGATAATACATAAATCGCCAGCCAAAATAGTCACCGATCATCCCGCTTATAAAACGGCTTCCCAAAATACCTATGAGCAGGCCGCTCATCACAATCCCAATAGCCTTGCCCCGGTTTTCTGCACTGGCCAGTTGAGCAGCCATAGGCACAAACAGTTGCGGAACTACAGAAGCAAAACCCACGCAAAAACTAGAAATGGTCAGCATCCACAAGTTGGGTGCCAAAGCTGTTACAATTAGTGAAGCGACAATAGCGATAAAGTCTATCAGAATTATTTTTCTCCGTGAAAATTTATCGCCTAGTGGAATAATAAACAAAAGTCCCGCAGCATAACCTAGCTGCGTCGCCAGCGGAATCTTGCTTACCTGAGCTTCGGTAACCTCAAAAGTCTGCACCATTAGATTAAGTAGCGGCTGATTGTAATAATTATTAGCCACAACCAGACCGGCACCAACGGCCATAAGGTAAAGCAGAGATTTGCTAAGATGAGTAGTTTCTATATGCTGAGCCATTTTGTATTAAAGTAGCCTAGCACCTGCCGTAAATACGGTCTTTGGCGAGTTGCAACAAAATATGAAACTGATCTTCAATATTGGTGTGGGTATTATCAAGCAGAATCGCGTCTTCTGCCTGTTTTAGCGGAGAATCTTCACGAGAGGCATCAAGCTTATCCCGTTTTTCAACATTTTCGAGCACGGCCTCATACGTCACGTCTTCTCCTTTTTGTTGAAGTTCTTCAAAGCGTCTTCGTGCCCGCTCTTCAGCAGATGCCGTCATAAACACCTTGAGTTCGGCATCGGGAAAAACCACGGTACCTATATCGCGACCATCCATCACAATGCCTTTATCCTTACCCATCTCGTGCTGCTGCTTTACAAGTAACTTACGCACTTCGGGTACTGCCGCGACCTGACTTACAAAGTTGGAGACTTCTAAGGTGCGTATCTCGCGTTCGACGTTCTCGCTATTGAGGATTACCTCACCCTGGCCTGTATCGGCATTTAAGGCAAACTTGACGTTAACCATAAACAGATGACGTACGAGTGCTTCCTTATCAAAATAACCTTCTCGTATAAACAATTTACGCATGGCGTATAACGTAACTGCACGGTACATCGCACCGGTATCCACATAAATGTAATTCAGTTCTTTAGCCAGCATTTTTGCTACCGTGCTTTTACCTGTGGAAGAATACCCGTCAATAGCAATGGTTATTTTTTTCAAGAAGTCTGATTTTTAAAGTTGTAGCTTACTGTAAATCGAGGTTTAAACCAAAAAATCCCGAACTCGCCGCGCTGTTGTAACGGGCGTAGCTGTAGCTAAGCCGCAATTTATTAAACTTCACAGAAAAACCGGCACTTAAACCCGCAAAACTACGCTGGTCGGCAACGCGTAATTCTTCACCCCTGCGCACGCTATAACCCAATCTAATATTAAAGCCTTTGTCCGGGAATAATTCGGCCCCAAAAATCATATGCCGAAGTGCTTCGTCAAAAAAATTAATCTTTTCAGGCGTGGTGTTTCCATTTAAATCACTGGTAGCCCTGGCCGGATTTTCAAAGGCCAGATTCCAGTTTTGAACGTTTTCTAAGGTGAAATGCCAGCGTAACGGTACGTGTTCCAATTTTTGGGAAATACCCAAATCGACTTCCAAAGGTAACGACTCATAATTCACATCGTAAGGCGTAAATTGGTTGCCTAAATTGCGTACAACCCCGGCGACATTAAGCCGAAGCTCTTCGTTTACATAAATAAACCCCAGGTCTACCGCTCCTCCTAGCGAGGTGTATTGCTCCAGTTTTGACGAAATCAGTTTCACATTGGCACCTACAAACAAGTCGGTACGCGGAATGTTGTACGCATAACCCACCGAAAAAGCCACTTCTCCCCCACTAAAATCTCCTGTTTCATTACCCTGCTCATCATATCCTGCAAAGTTTCCGTAGTTGATGTAGGTAACCCCGGCTTGTATAACCTGTCTGCGCCGGTCAATCAAATACGCATAACTTGCTGTGCCGTAATTAACGTCTGCCAGATAATTCACATAGTTTATAGCAAACTGATTGTCCATCTCTGCGTTAATCACTGCCGGGTTAAACAGCGCCAGAGCGGAGTCATAACTATAATCGGTAAGTAATTTTCCGCCTAGCGCAGCCTGCTTGGGTGAAGAAACCAGATTTAAAAACTGATAGGTATCGCGCCCTCCCAACTGCGCCTGTAAGCTTTTGGCACAACATATAAGAAACACAAGTAGTGTAAGCGGTCTCAGCATAATAAAGGGATGGCTTCCCGGTTAAACGGTTTACAATGATACTTTATTTTCAGAGCACAAAAAAACCCGCATTCCAAAGAATGCGGGTTTTCCAATTTATATTAAGTATTAAAGAATCTTGGCATTTTTTACCTGATCTTTAGTAAGAGCAAGTTCCAAAACTTCACTCATATCGTGCACGTAGTGAAATGTAAGACCTTTAAGATATTCTGCATTAATCTCTTTAATATCGCGCTCATTCTCTGCACACATAATAATTTCTTTGATGTGTGCCCGTTTTGCTGCAAGGATTTTCTCTTTGATTCCACCCACCGGAAGCACTTTACCGCGCAGGGTTATCTCACCGGTCATAGCAATGTTTTTCTTCACTTTGCGCTGGGTGAATAGCGACACTAGAGAAGTTAGCATCGTAATACCTGCACTTGGTCCGTCTTTGGGCGTTGCTCCTTCCGGCACGTGAATATGTACATTGTAATTTTCAAAAACAGAAGGATTCAGCTCCAGGGCATCTGCGTTAGACTTAATGTATTCCATCGCAAGAGTTGCACTCTCTTTCATCACTTTACCCAGATTTCCGGTAACGGTAAGATTCCCTTTTCCTTTAGATAGAATCGACTCTATAAAAAGAATATCACCACCTACCTGCGTCCACGCCAGACCGGTTACCACACCGGCAACCTCGTTATTTTCGTATTTATTACGCTCCAGTTTAGGAGCTCCCAGAACATCAATCACCGTCTCGGTATCGACTTTTACCTTGTATTCTTCTTCCATCGCAATATTCTTGGCCGCGTATCGTACCATTTTAGCGATTTGCTTTTCCAGACCCCGCACACCAGACTCACGAGTGTAGCCTTCCACAATTTTTTCAAGTTGAGGCTTGCCGATTTTAAGCTGATCGGATTTTACACCGTGCTCTTTTAGTTGCTTTGGAAGTAAATGCCGTTTACCAATTTCAACTTTCTCTTCAATGGTATACCCGGTTACGTTGATGATTTCCATACGGTCGCGCAATGCGGGCTGAATACTTCCCAGATTGTTTGCGGTCGCGATAAACATCACTTTTGAAAGGTCAAAACCTAACTCTAGGAAGTTATCATGAAACTCAGCATTTTGCTCGGGATCTAAAACCTCAAGCAAAGCGGAAGAAGGATCTCCCTGATTGCTGTTGCTCAGCTTATCAATCTCATCCAATACAAACACCGGATTACTGGTTCCCGCCTTTTTCAAATTCTGAAGAATCCTACCCGGCATCGCCCCGATGTAGGTTTTACGGTGTCCGCGAATTTCGGCTTCATCACGCAAACCACCCAAACTCATACGCACGTACTCCCGGCCTAGAGCTTCGGCAACCGATTTACCTAAGGATGTTTTACCCACTCCCGGAGGTCCGTAAAGACAAAGAATAGGCGACTTCATATCGTTACGCAGTTTGAGTACTGCCAGATATTCGATAATTCGTTTTTTAACGTCATCGAGTCCGTAATGATCGCGGTCTAATATCTTTTTAGCACGCTTCAGGTCAAATTTATCTTTACTGAATTTATTCCATGGGAGGTCTAAAAACAAATCCAAATAGTTACGTTGTATGCTGTACTCCGCAACCTGCGGATTCATACGCTGCATCTTAGACAATTCCTTGTCAAAATGCTTACCTACCTTTTCATCCCATTTTTTCTTTTTGGCACGCTGGCGCATTTCTTCCAGTTCGTCTTCCTGAGAAACACCACCCAGTTCTTCCTGAATGGTTTTCATTTGCTGATGCAGGAAATATTCGCGTTGCTGCTGACTCATATCGTTATGCACCCGACTCTGAATGTCGTTTTTCAGTTCGAGTTTTTGCATTTCAGTATTCATATGTCGCAAGGTTTGCAACGCTCGCTCCTGCAAATCGTTAATCTCTAAAAGACTTTGCTTCTCTTCAACCGTAAGGTTCATATTAGAACTCACGAAGTTGATGAGAAACGAATCGCTTTCAATATTCTTAATTGCAAAACCGGCCTCGCTTGGGATATTAGGCGACTGCTTAATAATCTGCAGGGCTTTTTCTTTTGTCGAATCTATAATTGCCTTAAACTCGGCGCTGTCCGGTTCGGGTCGTGTTTCGGGAACTTCACGCACAGTTGCAACGAGATACGGCTTCTCAGTAATTACCTCAGCCACATTAAAGCGTTTTTTACCCTGTATGATAACCGTAACGTTTCCGTCAGGCATTTTTAAAACCCGTAAGATGCGGGCAACCACTCCGGTAGTATTGATATCATCAGATCCCGGATTCTCAACCTTTTCGTCTTTCTGAGAAACCACCCCAATGATCTTTGAACCTTTATTCGATTCATTAATCAGATCTATAGACATATCGCGCCCTGCAGTAATAGGGATTACCACACCCGGAAAAAGCACCGTGTTGCGCAAGGGTAAGATGGGCAAGGTTTGGGGTAACTCCTCACGATTTATCTCATCTTCATCTTCAGGGGTCATTAATGGGATTAATTCAGCATCGCCTTCAAAGTCCTGTAATGACAGATTGTCTAGATTTGTAAATTTTGTATTAGCCATAGCATAGTTTGACACTTTGTCACAAAAAATAGATATTGTGATTTTGTGCTTTTTTTTATAATTCCTGTTAAGGCCCTAAAAATCAATAACAACGGGGGTTTAGAGCTCTTTTCACTATCTATAATTCAATTGTTGTGCCAGCGTCTTCAGAAAAAAAATGTCAAAACTGTAACAATGCTGTGATGCGTGTATCTTTATAACGAAGCACTAACCCGTTGAACACAACTAACCAGGAAATAGAATTATTGCTTTCGCTTTGCAAAGACGGCAATCAAAAAGCGCAGCTCGAAGTGTACAAACGCTATTATAAAGCGATGTACAATACCGCCCTGCGTATCGTTAAAGACACTGCCGAAGCTGAAGATGTCATGCAGGAATCCTTTCTGAGTGCATTTACCAAGCTTGACAGTTATAGCGGTGATGCAACCTTTGGGAGCTGGCTAAAACGCATTGTTGTCAATAACAGTATAAGCAGCTACAACAAGCGTGTAAGACGCAAAGAAGATGATCTGGAAGATACCCTTTACAAACTGGAGGATGAAAACGGAATCACCGAATGCGACGCAGATAGTTTAGAGATTAAACGTGTTCTTAAAACTATGGATGAACTTAAGGAAAACTATCGGGTAGCACTCACTTTAAACCTTGTTGAAGGCTACGATTATGACGAAATGAGCGAAATACTGGGAATAAGTTATGCCAATTGCAGAACCACGGTTTCCCGAGCGAAAGAAAGTTTACGTAAAAAATTGAGCGAAAGCTTTGCTTAAAGAGAAAAACTATGAAAACAAATTTAGAAGACTGGTTTAAAGAACAGCGCGATTGTTTTGATATCGCTGATCCTGCCGAAGATCATCAGCTTCGCTTTTTAGAGAAACTGCAGAAGCAGCAGCCGAAAAAACATAAAAACTTAGATTGGTGGAAACCATTACTTTCTGCTGCAGCCGTGGTGCTTCTCATTTTTATGGGATACCTGGGCACTGCAAAAGAGAAGCCCACTGATCTGGCAGCCGTTTCACCCGAAATGGCAAAAACCAAAGACTTTTTTACAAAAACCATCGAAGAAGAACTGTATAACATCAATGAAGCGCGCACTCCCGAAACCCAAAAACTGGTAGATGATGCCCTTAAGCAACTGGAAATCCTGGAAAAGGATTATCAGAAACTGGCAGACGACCTCAGTACAAGCGGAGAAGACAAACGGGTGATCTACGCTATGATCGCCAATTTTCAGGCCCGCATTGATTTGTTGAATACCGTTCTTGAAAAAATTGAATCAATCAAAAAACTTAACACCCTAAAAAATTATGAAGATGCATTACTCTAGACTTATCGCGTTTTTACTGCTGATGCCTTTGTTGGCAACAGCAAATAACGATCCTGATCGTTTTAACGGCCGGTATACCAAAGAAAAAAAGATTACCAAAGACTATAATGTGAAAGCAGATGCCCTGCTAAAAATAAACAACAGCTATGGTAATGTTGACCTCATTGCCTGGGATCAAAATCGCATCACTATCGAAGTAATCGTGCGCACCAATGGTAATGATGAAGAGAAGGTGATCAAAAAGCTTGAAGAAATAGATGTAAACTTTGAAGCTGACGCAAGTATGGTTTCTGCACGCACCAAAATCAAGGAAAGCAACAATTCCTGGTGGAGCAGCTGGATAAACGGCAATGACAATGTCAAGATGGAAATCAATTATAAAATACGCGTTCCCATCACCAACACCGTTGACATCAGTAACGATTATGGGGGTATTTCTTTAGATAAGCTTAAGGGCGTTGCCAAAATCTCCTGCGATTACGGCCATATGGATCTGGGTGAGTTACTTGCTGACAACAACGAACTGCGTTTTGATTACACCAACAACACCCGAATCGCATATATGAAAAGTGGAAAAATAAGCGCAGACTATAGCAGTTTTACACTGGAAAAAGCGCAAAATGTAGTGCTCAATGCAGATTACACCAAGTCTAATTTCGAGGATGTAAGCAAACTACTCTACAATTGTGATTACGGCAGCATTGACATTGGAAACGCCGGCAATATTGAAGGCAGCTCAGATTATCTAGGTGTAGAGATCGGAAAAGTTACAGGTAATCTCTCGCTTAATCTGGATTACGGTTCTGTACGAATAGAAGAAGTAACAGCTAAAGCCGGTAATGTACGTATCAATACAGATTATGCCAGCGTTAAAATGGGTTACAGCAGCGATTATAACTTCAACTTTACCATTAAACTGAGCTATGCAGGTCTTAAAGGTGAAGATGATTTAGAGTTTTCTAGAAAACAGGTTGAATCATTCAGCAAATACTATGAAGGTTATCACGGCTCAAAATCTGCAGCCAACAACCTAAGCATTACATCAGAGTACGGTGGCGTTTCACTTTATAAAGTCAATTAATATTAAATCAATCAAAATCATGAAAAAACAACTAGCATTTATAGCATTAGTACTCACCACAGCACTCGCTCAGGCGCAATGGTGGGGCGGAAAAAAAATAGAGGGTAACGGCAATGAAGTTACCCGCGAGCGCCAGGTAGGTAGTTTTAACGAAATTGATGTCGCTGGGAGTTTCGACGTCTATTTGGTAGCCGGTTCAGAGGGAACCGTAAGCGTAGAGGCCGAGGAAAACCTTCAGGAATATATCATCACCGAAGTTAAAGGTGATAAGCTGAAAATTCACACCAAAGATGGGTACAGCCTGCGCACCTCTCGCAACAAAGGTATTGTTATTACGGTGCCTTTTAGAGATATCGAAAAGGTGAGTCTTGCAGGTTCTGGCGATATCATGACCAAAGATCCCATCAATGCACAAAACTTTAGATGCGCCCTTGCAGGAAGCGGTGATATGGTACTTGAAGTAAATGCTCAGGATGTAAGAGCATCACTAGCAGGATCTGGTGATCTCGTTGTAAAGGGAAGCACGCAGCAAGTTGAACTGGAAGTTGCAGGCAGTGGTGACTTGGATGCTTCAGATCTCAAAAGCAAAGATGCCACGGCACGCGTTTCAGGATCAGGAGATATCAACCTCAATTGCGATGGTGGTACCTTAAAGGCCAATGTTGCTGGCAGCGGTGATATCAGATACACCGGCAAACCTGAAAAAGTAAACTCCAATGTAGTAGGCTCCGGAAGCGTGAGCAACTAAGCGTATAAATTCATCAATCAATAGAAAAGGCTGTCTCATTAGAGGCAGCCTTTTTGAATTTAAAATTTCAGTAATCTCTTATTCTGCCTGCTCAATAATTCGCTTCCGCGGAACAAAAAATAATAAAATTACTCCCACAACGAAAAAGGCGATGAAAAAGAGAATCGCATAGCGAATACTGGTTTGTTCCGCAATAAAACCATAGGTTGACATGCCGATAACAATTCCTATTTTTTCTGAAACATCATAAAAGCTGAAATACGAAGCCGTATCTTTCTCTCCTTCCGGAATTAGTTTGGAATAGGTAGAACGGGATAACGATTGAATACCCCCCATTACCAAACCTACAAAAGCTGCCGTCACATAAAACTGAATCGGTGTTGTGATAAAATAGGCATACACGCAAATCCCAATCCAAATGATGTTTATCACAATAAGCGTTTGAATATTACCATAGCGGGCCGAAGCTTTTGAGGTAAACCACGCACCACCTACCGCCACCAGTTGAATAAGCAAAATACTAACGATGAGTCCCGTGGTGCTGTCAGTTTCTCCCCAGTCTAACTCCTCAATCCCAAAATAGGTGGCGATAAGCATAATAGTTTGTACCGCCATGCTGTACACAAAGAAAGCGGTCAGATATGTGCGCATAGGCTTATCATGTTTCAGCTTTTTCCAGATTTTCTTCAGCTCTTTAAACCCATTAAAAAGAACATCATTGGTGAGTTTTTCCTTTTTATTGCCTTTTGGAAGGTAATAGTAGGTGTACTGGCTAAAGCCTATCCACCACAAGCCGGTAAGTATAAAAGAAAAACGGGTAGGAAAATCTTCATTTTCAAAACCAAAAGTCTTGTGCATCAAAATCATGGCCAGGCATACGCAGAGTAAAATCACGCTACCAATATATCCCAGCGAGTAGCCTTTGGCACTAATACGATCCTGCTGATCAGGAAATGCGATATCGGGCAAATACGAATTGTAAAAAACAAGGCTTCCCCAAAACCCTATCAGTGCCAGAAAATAGCAGAGTAACCCGAACCAAAGGAAGTCAGTATCAAACCAATATAAGCCAATGCAGGAAAGGGCTCCCAGATAACAGAAAAACTTCATGAAAAATTTCTTATTCCCAACATAATCTGCTATTCCACTTAACAAGGGGCTTAGAAATGATACCATCAAAAACGCGGCTGCAGTCACGTAACTGATAAGTGTGTCGTTATTAAAATCTCTGCCTAAAAAGTTTACAGTATCGTTTAGTTTATTCCCATCTGCATCTTTGACAATCGTTATTGCCCCATAGAAAATCGGGAAAATGGCTGAGGCGATTACCAGGCTGTAGACCGAGTTAGCCCAGTCGTAAAAGGCCCAGGCATTCAAAAGTTTTTTACTTCCTTTCGGTAAAGCTTCCATAAGCAAATGGTTCAGTTTAAGAAAGGACTAAAATAAGAAAGCCGCTTCAATGGAAGCAGCTTTTCAATTATTTTTTAAACGTGGTTAGTCCTGAGTAGGATTTACTCCAAATTTCTTAGCTTCAGCAACTGCTCTTGGCGCGATTTCTTTAAGACGAGCAATACGTGTATCTGCGGACGGGTGAGTACTTAAAAACTCCGGCGGAGCCTGTCCTCCAGAAGCAGCGCGCATACGTTCCCAAAGACTGATTGCTGCATAGGGATCGTAACCGGCAATTGCTGCGATTATAGTGCCTATCTCATCTGCCTGGTTCTCGTGACTCCGGCTAAATGGCAGCATTCCACCCACGGTAGTACTTAATCCATAAGCCTGGTTAAAGATCTGTTGTTTTTGCGGATCGTTACCTATAAGTATTGAACCTGCAACAGCACCTAAACCTTGGGCCTGTGAAGCAGTCATACGCTGGGCACCGTGATTAGCCATTGCGTGAGCAAGCTCGTGCCCCATTACCATTGCAAGGCCGGCTTCGGTTTCGGCAACCGGAAGCAAACCGGTAAATACGACAATCTTACCACCGGGCATACAAAATGCATTAACGGCGTCATCCTTTATCAGATTATATTCCCACTGGTAATCATCAAGATAATTGGGGTATCCTAAGGCAGTCATATAGCGTTCTGCTGCAACTGCGATACGGTCACCTACTCGCTTGACCTCGGCGGCTTCCGAAGTACCGCGAACCACGTTATTTTCTGATAAGAACTGGTTGTATTGCTGAAAAGAGGCGGGAAAAATTTGCTCATTGCTATAGGCATTGAATGTTTTTTTACCCGTAAACGGACTGGTTTTACAGCTTAAAACCAACGTAAACGTCAGAAAAACGATTAAAAGTTGTTTGAGTTTCATGGTATAGTATTAAAATTTAGCAGGCTCAAATTACAAATTCTAACTTCCTGTTTTTTAACAATTAGCTTAACTTTAATAATACTTGTGAAAATTATCCTATTATCTGAACTACAGAAAAATCCTCGGGTAGTTTTAAAAATTTATCCTCCTTATCCAGATTATTCAAATCATATGCCACGTTATCAACTTTTATCTTCTTAATACGAAACGGCAAACCGATCAAATTCAATTTTATGGTGTCGTATTCAGTCTCAAAGCTTCCCCCTTTATGTTGCTGTATAGTGAGATCTGTTGCTTTTCCTCTTAGTTTAAAATTACGTAAACTGTACCTGCCCTTTTTGTAATCATAACCGTCATTGGCATCCTCATAAACCTGCGAATCTACAGTATCTTCTGCGTAATAAACATCAAGCTTTAATTCTTCAATCGTTAGTTCGCCAACGTATTGCTGTACGGGATATCTGGGAATAATGGCTCCTTCCTGTACAAACATCGGAATGCTATCTATATCTGCGTCTACCCATAGTTCACGACCGCCTTCAAGATACTCCTCAGTCCAGAAATTATACCAGTGACCTCTTGCCAAATACATTCTGCGTCCCTTGGAATTGGGCTCCAAAATTGGACAAACCAAAATGTTATTTCCAAAGATAAATTCATCAGTACGATAATGCGTATGCGGATCATCCTGATCAAAATAAACCAGTGGTTTCAGCATAGGAATGCCCTCTGTGGAATATTCATAGAATGTGGTATAGATATAGGGTAAAAACGTGTAGCGCAATTCAATGAATTTTCGGGCAATATCAGTAACCTCATCGTCAAAAGACCAGGGTTCCTGATCCCCGTGATGCCCTGATGAATGCACTCTGCAAAAGGGATGAAACACCCCAAGCTGAATCCATCTTGCAAACAACTCTCCCGTAGGCTGTTCAGCAAAACCACCTATATCTGTTCCGGTAAAGGACATACCGCTGAGGCACATACGTTGTACCTGATTGTTTGCTACCCACAAATGTTCCCAGGTAGCAACATTATCTCCCGTCCAGGAAGAGGTAAATCGTTGGGCACCGCTGTATGCGCTTCGAGTAATAACCAAGGGTCTTTTAGGGTATACATATTTTTTAACACCCTCGTAGGTTGCTCGTGCCATTTGGGTACCATACACATTATGGGCCTTACGATGGCTACAGGGATGCCCGTCAAAATCGTGACGCACATCATCTGGAAATGTTTTTCCGGGGACTTCCATCACGGCGGGTTCGTTCATATCATTCCATACCCCACGTACGCCAATCTCTCCGACTAACTCCTTAAATAAACCCGCCCACCAGTCACGCACTTCAGGATTTGTATAATCAGGAAAAGCACATTCTCCCGGCCAGACTTTACCAATCATATCAGGCCCATCTGCGCGCTTGCAGAAATAGTCATTTTCTAACGCTTCTTTATACACCCAATAATCCTGATCGATTTTAATACCCGGATCAATAATCACAATGGTTTTAAAGCCATCATTCAGCAGTTCTTTGACCATACGTTTAGGATCCGGAAAATATTCTTTATTCCAGGTAAAACACCTAAAGCCTTCCATATAATCGATATCCAGATAAATACCGTCGCACGGTATTTTTAAGTCTCTGAACTTTTTTGCTATGCCCTTTACTGTACTTTCAGGATAGTAACTCCATTTACACTGCTGGAAACCCAAGGTCCATAGCGGAGGAAGTTCGGGTTTACCGGTGAGATGTGTGTAGTTTTGCACCACCTCATTCATCTCAGGACCGTAAATAAAATAATAATTCATCTCCCCTCCCGGTGCCCAAAAACTGGTTACATCAAGCCTTTCCTGACAAAAATCAAAGGTTGATTTGAATGTATTGTCAAAAAAGATCCCGTAGGCCCTTTTGTCTTTTAAGCCTATGTAAAAAGGAACCGATTTGTAAATAGGATCTGTTTCTTTACCAAATGCATAAGAGTCTGTTGCCCAATTTGAAAAGCGTCTTCCCCTCATATTCAGGTGTACCGGTTTGTCTCCCAGACCATAAAAAGCCTCTCCCGGGTGGGAGCGCTTACTCATCTTTACAATATTACCGCCTAGAGTAAAGCTTTCTTCATAATGAAAACCAAGTTCATCTTCATTTATCAAATTACCTTCGGTGTCCAGGATTTTTGTTTGGAGACTTATCTTTTCAATCTTAATAATAAGTTTTGTAGTAGTAACAATGTGAAAATTTTTATTCTCGCTAAGCTCTAAATGATTGTAACCAATATGGTTATCAGGATCTATCGCATAGGAGAAATCCTCTTCAAGGATACCCCGGGTGCCGTAGCGAAAACGCACAACACTGTCGCGCAAAATAGTAAGCTCAAGAATGATATTATTTTCGGTGGTAAAAAACAGGGTGTCAACTTCCTGACGTATATCTTTTATCGCATTCGGAAATTGATTTCCTTTCTGTTCTAATTCGGTATTTGTAATCATGCGTTACAGACGTTTTTACGTTATAATCAAATGCAGTTTATGGGGATTTAACGGAAGGAAAACTTCCTAGTCTTGAGTGGTTTTATAAACTTAATCATCACCATCAAGCTTAATGTTGGGAAAACTCTAAATTACTGGTTTCACTGAAATATCCTGAATCTGATTTAAAAAGATATCAACGAACTAGTAAACAGAAATATATCGCTTTCATCGTTTATCACTTATAAAAAATTTGAAAAGGAGCTGTTTTAGGCTCCTTTTTAAAGTAATTCATATATGCTCTATTTTTCTTACAACGCAAAGACCATTGTTGCTAAAGGTGCCAGATCCAGTTTAATACTGTTATCTCTGGAATTCCACGGTACTGCCTCGACGGTAACCTCCTCAGCTAGATAATCACCACTCCCGCCATATTCCTTCTTATTTGTGTTGAGTACTTCGGTAAGTTTTGATTTTGCATTAAATAATTCTGAAGGTATACCTACCCGGTAGTTTTCTCTGGGTACCGGGGTAAAGTTACAGATCACCAATAAAGATTCTTTTGGCTTATTACCTTTCCGCAGATAGGATAATACACTGTTTTCGGAGTCTGACCACTCAATCCATTCAAAACCTTCGTTACTAAACTGCTTTTCATACAGTGCCGGATGTGATTTGTAAAGCTTATTTAGATCAGTCACACAAGCTTGTATTCCTTTATGGAAATCATATTCCAGCAAGTGCCAATCCAGGCTTTGTTGAAAATTCCATTCTGAACTTTGTGCAAATTCACCACCCTGAAAAATCAGATTGGTACCAGGATGTGTAAACATGTAGCCAAACATCAGCCTTAAATTTGCAAAGCGCTGCCATTCGGTACCCGGCATACGATCAAAAAGGGATTTTTTACCGTAAACCACCTCATCGTGAGAAAGTGGCAACATAAAATTCTCTGAGAACGCATAAGTCATCGAGAATGTAATATCATTCTGATGGTATTTGCGGTATACGGATTCTTTCTTAAAATATTCCAGCGTATCGTGCATCCAACCCATCATCCATTTCATACCAAAACCCAGTCCGCCTAAAAAAACCGGCTTTGACACCCCGGTATAACTGGTAGATTCTTCGGCAATGGTCTGTACATCAGGATAATTTTTAAATACCGTTACGTTAAGCTCTTCCAGGAATGCAATGGCATCCAGGTTTTCACGCCCACCATATTGATTAGGCTCCCACTCCCCGTCTTCACGAGAATAATCGAGATATAGCATAGAGGCTACAGCATCAACACGCAGACCATCAATATGATATTGATCAAGCCAAAAAAGGGCATTACTAATTAAGAAAGCACGCACTTCATTGCGCCCGTAATTAAAAATTAAAGACTTCCAATCCGGGTGCCAACCTTTACGTGGATCCGGGTGTTCATACAAATGCGATCCATCAAAATTTCCGAGTCCGTGAGCATCTTCCGGAAAATGAGAAGGCACCCAGTCCAGAATAACTCCAATACCCGCCTGGTGGAACTTATCAACCAACAGCATAAATTCTTCGGGATATCCAAAACGTGAAGTTGGTGCAAAATATCCGGTCAACTGATAACCCCAGCTAGGATCATAAGGATATTCCATTATGGGCATAAACTCCACATGGGTAAATTCCATTTTTTTCACATAGTCTACCAAATCATCAGCCATCTCGGTATAACTCAGGCTTCGATTCTCATCTCCGGTTTTTTTCCAGGAACCCAAATGCACTTCATACACCGAAAAAGGAGTGTCAAGTGCATTATGCTTTGAGCGGTTTTTCATCCACTTACTGTCTTTCCACTTGTAGTTTGTATCATAAACTGCTGAGGCCGTCTTGGGAGGATGCTCAGCCCTGCGCGCAAAGGGATCTGCTTTTTCGGTTTTTACATCATTAATGTGCGACTGAATTTTATATTTGTAGATCGTACCGTGGCCAATCTCGGGGATAAAACCTTCCCATATCCCACTGCCATCCCAGCGTACGTTAAGTTTATGATCACCCTCAAGCCAATAATTAAAATCACCTACTACTGAAACCGATTTGGCGCTGGGAGCCCAGACTGCAAAGTAGGTTCCTTTTTTACCATCTACGGTAACCGGGTGTGACCCCAGCTTTTCGTAAAGTCTAAAATGCTTTCCGGCTTTGAAAAGTTCAATATCAAAATCTGAAAATAAACTGTATGCTTGTACGTTACTCATATTTTTGTTGGTTAAGTATATTGGAGATTCCTTTAAGCGGGATTATGGCCCAGCGGGGTCTTGCGTTAAGTTCATACCCCAATTCATAGACCGCCTTCTCCAGCAGGCAATATTGTAATAAAAATTCAATTTCTTTAATGTATCCTATATTAAGATTTGCCTGTTGCACTTCCTGTATGTAGGTGCGTAGAAATACGCCCACGATATTACTATAAAGGACTTCGGCTATTTCAAATAACTCTTCCAGTTCGTAGTCGTATTCCTCATGATTATTGAAAATGGTGGCATAGATCGCATAATTAAACGATCTAAACATGCCCGCCACATCCTTAATGGGAGGTTGTTTGACCTTACGATCGCGAATAGTGCTTTCTGGCTCTCCTTCAAAATCGATAATGTAAAAATCACGTTCATTTACCAAGACCTGACCCAAATGATAATCCCCGTGAATACGCAGGCGCTCACTCTTAAGTTTGTCTTCATCAAAATCAAGCAACTGCTTTCTGATTACCTTTTTGTTACTTAAAAACTCATTGGCCAGCTCCCGCTGTAAACCGTCAAGTTTATGTAAATTATTTTCAACCAGGTTAATTCGGTTTTCAAACTGATAAATCAATCTGTTTTTAAGCCATACCGAATAATCATTGCCAAATGCTTGCGGTGTAAATGCAGTGTTGATACGTTCCTGCCCCAGACCTATATGCATTTGTGCGGTACGCATAGCCAGGTTAGACACATCTTCAAAAAAACCGAGCGGACACCAGGCCAGAATAGCCGCTGAAACATCAGTTACTGCAAGTTGCTCCAGGTATTTTGTGGACCTCAGCGTTTCAAGCTTTGGTTTTTGATCTGATAATTCTTTGAAAATATGTTTCAAATAATGGGTGAAATATTCCCAGGCATCCCCTTCATTGGGAACCAGCTCCTGCATCAGCCCCAGCGTAATGACGTTTTTATCACTAAACTTAAGGGTAATACTACCCAGATATTTAGGTGTGTTTTTGAAAAAACCCTTCATCGTGAGGTATTTACTAATCTCATAATCCGGATTTTCATCAACGTAGACTCTTCTAAAGATTTTTAGAATACACGAATCATTGTAAATAATTGAGGTGTTACTCTGCTCGACTCCCATCAATCTGCTGCTCTCATAACCGGCAAGAGTATTTGATCTTCCTCTGCGATAGGCAATTTCCTTGTAGCGGTATTTTTCGCCCTCGAGAATTTTTAAGAATATTTGTTTACGGAAAGATTCCAAAAGCAAAGCGTCTACCAGAAAACCCTCCTCACCTTCAAGCCTCAATCTGGCAATTATTTTATCACCAACCAGACTTTGATCTTTTATAAAAGCAATGGGTAAAAAATAATTTTGAACAAAAGCTTCCTGAAAATTCACTTCGAGAACAATCCCATAAAAGCGATCCTTTTCATCCTCGATAGGAAAACTATCTATAATCTCAAGGTATTTTAAAGCACTGGCCTTACCACCATACCATCGCTGCTTGACGATATAGGGCTGTAAAATATCATTACAAAGTTCACGGTTAAAACGCTCGTTTTCGAGCAAATCATCCCAGCTCGACTCGTATTTAAAGTCTAATCTGCCATCAATTTGGTTCTCCTCGGCCATGGTTTTGGTTTAGTTCGTTAGTTTTCCGTTTCTTCTATTCTATTTAAAAACCTGAAAAATGTGAAAAGGTAATGTGGGGTGTAGCTCTACATAATTCCATTCGTCATTCCAGGTATAGGTGCTCTCAGTAATTACATCTTTTAATGTGAGTTCAGAGCCCGGAGCAAGATTCATAAGCTCGTAGGGCAATCTCAAGCTACCGGCTTGTTTGTAATAGGGGTCGAGACTGATGACAACCAAAATTTCATTTTTAAAGCCTTCATCCCACTTATAAAAAGCAATTAAACCTTCGTTGTGAATGTCACAGAAACGAATATTATTGGTTTGTTGAAGCGCGGTATGTTGTTTACGAGCCGAATTTATTTTACTAATAAGTCGTATAAGCTTGTTATCAGTGTTCCAGTCCCAGTGACGTATCTGGTATTTTTCAGAATTCATATATTCTTCTTTACCGGGTACGGGTTCACTCTCCATAAACTCATAGACCGGCCCATAGAGTCCTATATTAGAACTTAAAGTCGCTGCCAGGGCATATCGTATTAAATGCTGCGCCTCATTGGCGCCCTGCAAATGCCAGGGATTAATATCCGGTGTATTGGGCCAAAAGTTAGGGCGGTAATATTCTTTTTGTTTCGTTTGCGTAAGTTCGGTCATATATTCGATGAGTTCTTGTTTGCTCGTTCGCCATGTGAAATACGTATATGACTGACTATAGCCTTGCTTGGCCAACTGTTGCATAATTTTAGGTCTCGAAAAGGCTTCAGCTAAGAACAACACATCAGGGTGCTCCTTTTTAATTTCTGCGATAAACCAGTTCCAAAAATAGAAAGGCTTGGTATGCGGATTGTCTACTCTAAAAATTTTAATCCCCATATCTACCCAATGCAAAGCCACGCTAAGCAATTCTTCCCATAGGGATTTATAGTCTTCGGTTTCCCAATAAAAGTTTACGATATCCTGATATTTCTTAGGTGGATTCTCTGCATACTGCATAGTGCCATCAGGTCGTTTTCTAAACCAAGAAGGATGCTCAGTAAGATAGGGATGGTCTGGAGCGGCCTGAAATGCGAGATCCATAGCTACTTCGATCCCCAGACTTTCGGCGTGATTGATTAAATTTTTAAAATCGGTTTCGGTTCCTAGCTCAGGATGAATAGCCTTATGACCCCCAAATTTTGAACCTATTCCCCACGGCACTCCACTATCACCCGGTTCAGCATTAGTTGCATTATTACGCCCCTTGCGATTTACTTCACCAATGGGATGAATGGGTGGAAAATACAGAGTATCAAACCCCATCGATGCCACTCTGGGCAACAGCCGTTCACAATCTTTGAACGTACCGTGTTTACCGGGTTCCTGACTTGCAGAACGCGGAAAGAACTCATACCACGTACTAAAACGCGCCTTGTAACGATCTACATAAACTTCAAGGGTTTTACTTTCGTGAGCCAGGTTTCGGGTAGGGTGATCTTTAAATATACGGTGTAAATCTTCTGAAATAGCATATTTGCAGGCCTCGTCGTAACGGTTCTCATCTGCAAACAATTTTTTGACATTAGCAACATAGTGCTTTCCGTCGTCATCCAGTTTTTCGGCAACGGCATCTAAATGCTGAATTCCGTCAAGCAATTCACTCTTTACATACTGAGCGTCTTTCAATTTAGCTTCTATACCATGTTGCCAGTTAAGCGGATGATCAATCCATCCGCGAATTTTATATTCATAAAAACCCTGATGTTCTACCCTAAAATTGGCAGCATATGCATCATTTACAAGAGGATGCATGCGCATTGTTTGCCAGGTTTTATCTGTTTTTCGTTTATAACAAACTTCGGCCTCCAGTACATCGTGCCCATCTCCCAATACATCTGCAGTTACGTGTACCAGCTCTCCGGTCACTCGTTTGATAAAAAAATCCCCACCTTGAAGTTGGGGCTCTATATTCTCTATAACAATGCGTTCTCTAGTCAAGGTTAGTCGGTTTTAATTTTAGATTGAATAAATAATGCTCTTTAAAAGTAGCAATTATTAATGATAACTGTCTTTAAAATACAAATTTGACAATAGTGTTAAAATGCTTAAGCGTTAGTCTTTTGTTAAAAACACGACTAAACGAGCCCTGAGCCTTATACTTTGGCTAATTTTAAACGAAAAGAAAAAATATGAAACGATTAGTGTTTTTAAGCCTTTTGGTTGGTTTTACCGCTTGCAAAGGCACCGCTCAAAAAGAGAAACAAGATAACTTTCCGGTTAGTAAGACTGAAGCTGAGTGGAAAGCTGAGCTAACTCCCGAAGAATTTTACGTTATGCGGGAAGAAGGTACAGAGCGCGCGTTTACCAGCGATTTACTCAATAATAAGCAAAAAGGCACCTATGTATGTGCAGCCTGCCAAACACCTGTTTTTAAGAGTGAAACCAAATTTGATAGTGGTACCGGCTGGCCATCTTTTTACGATTATATTGAGGGAAATGTTGCCTTTTCTTCAGATAACAAATTGGGTTATACCCGTACCGAAGAACATTGCGCAAACTGTGGGGGTCATTTAGGTCACGTTTTTGATGACGGACCCAAACCAACCGGAAAAAGACATTGTATTAATGGTGTCGCTCTTAATTTTGTTCCTGCTAAGTAAATTTATATTCTTAAAAGAAGGAATTATTATCAAACCGATTTAAAGATTTCTGCCGAAGCACGTGTTGAGTGCGTCGGAGTTGAAAGGATTTCTGCCTTCGCGGAAATGAAAAAAAAGAATACTGTTTATGAAAGAATATCCTGTTAAGAAATCCGAAGCCCAATGGAAAGAAGAATTGGGCCCCGAGCGTTATCATATATTACGCGGTAAAGGAACCGAAAGGCCACATACCGGAAAATACAATCTGCATTTTGAAAAAGACGGCACCTACCACTGTGGCGCCTGTGATGCCAAACTTTTTGAGGCCGACAGCAAATTTGAAAGCGGCTGCGGATGGCCAAGTTTTGATGAGTCTATTGAAGGAGCTGTAGAATATGTTCGCGATACCACTTTTGGGATGATGCGTACCGAAATTCTATGCGCCAATTGCGGCAGCCATTTGGGTCACGTTTTTGACGACGGCCCTACCGAAACCGGCCAGCGCTATTGCGTAAATTCGGCTTCAATTGATTTCGAAAAAGAGTAGATCCACTTTTTGGAACGACTCTTGATACTACTTAATTAAATAACATATTAAAACAAGATATATGAAAAAAATACTCTCACTACTCGCCCTTTTTGCTGTAATATTAACTTCCTGTACCGGTGATCCGGGACCTCCTGGACGCGATGGGATTGATGGTTTAGATGGTATAAATGGTGAAGATGGCGCTCCCCCCGCACTGGTATTTGATGATAATATTACCTTTTCTTTCAATAATGAAAACGGTTTATGGGAATCTGCTTTTGTTGATTTTAATGATAAATATGGTGTCGTACCTCAACCACAGGATGTGGTTTTAGCTTATCGTCAGGAAGGTGATGTTGATGGTAATCCAATTTGGTCTCAATTACCACAGAACTTTTTCTTAGATCAAGGAACTATTCAGTACCTATTTACATTCACGGACATCGATATCCAATTTATAATTGATGGAAATTTTGATTTATCAAATCTTGATATAGGTTTTACAGATAATCAAAACTTTAGAATCGTATTTGTACCTGCTGAATTTGCTGAAAATTTTAACGGTGATTTTTCAAATCTGAAGGCAGTTATGTCAGCCTTAAACCTTAAAGAATCAGACGTTCAACAAATGAAGTAATTCTGTTTGAATCATTCAAATAACATGAAAGGCTTACTCACGGAAATACGACAATGTTCCGTTTGTAAGCCTTTTTTACCTTTAGGCCCTAACCCAATTATTTCGGCTTCGCCAAAAAGCAAAATTGTTTTGGCCAGTCAGGCTCCGGGTCGCATCGCTCACGAGAAATCAATAGCCTGGGATGATCCCAGTGGCCGCCGATTACGCGAATGGCTTAATGTAGACGAAAGCACCTTTTACAACCCCGATAATTTTGCAATTTTACCTTTAGGCTTTTGCTATCCCGGTAAAGGCAAGACCGGAGATCTCCCTCCCAGACCCGAGTGTGCTCCGCTTTGGCATAAACAGGTGACTGATCAATTTGAGAACGATCCGCTGTATATTTTAATCGGTAATCATTCTCAGCAATTCTATCTTAACGATAACCTTACGCTAACGCGACGAATTCAAAATTTTGAAACCTACTTACCAAAGTACTTTGTGCTTCCTCACCCATCGCCAGTAAATCATTTCTGGATCAATAAAAACAAATGGTTTCTTACCGATGTAATCCCCATACTTCAAAACGAAATTCAAAAACGGTTACAATCCTAAAGATTGAACGTATCTGTAGAACGATCGCTTTCGTTTTTTAGGCTTTTTATATGTAAATTTGCAGCTTCAAAATTCACTGAAAACTATGAGTAAATACGATATTATTGTCTTAGGAAGTGGACCCGGTGGTTACGTAACGGCTATCAGAGCTTCACAGTTAGGTTTTAAAACCGCTATTGTAGAAAAGGAAAGCCTTGGTGGCGTTTGCTTAAACTGGGGATGTATTCCCACAAAAGCCCTTTTAAAAAGTGCTCAGGTATTTGAATACCTAAAGCACGCTGAAGATTACGGTCTTAAGGTTGAAGGTGCCGATAAAGATTTTGATGCCGTGGTTAAGCGTAGTCGAAATGTGGCTGAAGGGATGAGCAAAGGCGTTCAATTCCTGATGAAGAAAAATAAAATCGATGTTATTGATGGTTTTGGAAAACTAAAACCCGGTAAAAAAATTGAGGTTGACGGTAAAGAATATTCAGCCGACAACATCATTATCGCTACCGGAGCTCGCTCACGTGAGCTACCCAGCTTACCACAAGATGGAGAAAAAATTATAGGATATCGTAAAGCTATGACGCTTGACAAGCAACCTAAAAGTATGATTGTAGTAGGATCTGGAGCGATAGGTTGTGAATTTGGTAGCTTTTACAATTCTATGGGGACCGATGTGACCATTGTAGAATATATGCCGAATATCGTTCCGGTTGAAGATGAAGAAGTATCCAAGCAATTTGAGCGCAGTCTTAAAAAAGCCGGTATTAAAATAATGACCAACGCTTCAGTAGAATCTGTAGATACTTCTGGTGATGGTGTTGTTGCGACTGTTAAGACCAAAAAAGGAGAAGAAAAATTAGAAGCAGATATCGTGCTTTCCGCAGTAGGTATCAAAACCAATATCGAAGGAATTGGCCTTGAAGATGTGGGTATCATTACCGACAAGGATAAAGTTATTGTGAATGATTGGTATCAGACCAATATGCCGGGTTATTATGCCATTGGTGATATCACTCCCGGTCCTGCACTTGCCCACGTAGCTTCTGCAGAAGGTATTATTTGTGTGGAAAAAATTGCAGGAATGCACGTTGAAAAACTTGATTATGGTAACATCCCCGGATGTACCTATGCATCTCCTGAGATTGCCTCTGTAGGTATGACTGAAAAGCAAGCTAAAGAAGCTGGTTACGAACTCAAAATTGGAAAGTTCCCATTTTCTGCTTCGGGTAAAGCAAGTGCTTCAGGAAACAAAGACGGATTTGTGAAAGTTATTTTTGATGCAAAATACGGGGAGTGGTTAGGTTGCCATATGATTGGTGCCGGCGTTACCGATATGATCGCCGAGGCTGTTTTAGGCCGGAAGCTTGAAACTACCGGTCACGAAGTATTAAAAGCAGTTCACCCGCACCCTACAATGAGTGAGGCTGTGATGGAAGCTGTTGCTGCTGCCTACGATGAAGTGATTCACTTATAGACTTTAGACTTTAGACTTTAGACTTTAGACTTTAGACTTTAGACAAATTTAAAAATCCTGTAACTCGTCATTGAGTTACAGGATTTTTTATTGAGAGTACTTAGATTTTGGCTGGGACAATGAGCACGAATTGAGCATAATTATATTCGTATCGCAGCCAGAATAGATTGTCCCATCGAAAGTAGTCAAGATTCCACCAGTTTCTATTCTATAAAAAAGATTTAATTGCCAGCTCATAACTCTGTAAACCAAAACCTACGATAATGCCTTTAGCATGTTTTGATACATAGGATTGATGCCGAAACGCTTCTCGTGCAAAGGTATTAGAGATATGCACTTCAACTACGGGCACATCAACGGCAGCGATAGCATCGCCAATTCCAACTGAAGTATGCGTATAGGCCGCTGCATTAAGCACAATCCCATCAAAAATGCCGTCAGCTTCCTGAATTTTGGTAATCAAATCCCCTTCAGAATTGGATTGAAAATACGAAAGCTCGGTCTCTTTAAATTGAAACTGAAGGGTAGAAAAATAATCCCCAAAAGATTGATTGCCGTACACATCGGGTTCGCGTTTACCTAACAGGTTTAAATTAGGACCGTTTAGGATAAGTATTTTGAGTTCCTGAGCCATGGATTTCTGATTTGCGGCTTAAAGATAGTAGTTTATAAAAAATCTAAAACCGATACCCGAGACCAATATTTAAATAATTGGTTCGTAAAGTTGCAGTTGTCTCATTTTGAAAAAAATTATTAAGCTGGAAAGTATAACGGGCTTCCAGAAACAAATTATTAGAAAATTCATAACCGACTCCCCCTCCGGCACCAATGTTTAAACGAGTCACATCTCCTGAGTCGTAAATAGCTGCATCTTCAATATCGTAGGTAAACTGAGGTCCGGCAAAAATATTAAACCCGCTATCAGCAATATAATAGTGTAGTGCCAACGGAACCTGTAAAAAACCCGACTCAGTGTATCTCGCATAGTTAACATGCCCTGATAAAGCCAGTGCACTTTCCAATCTATACTGACCACCAACACCTATATAAAAACCATTTGCTGTTTCTGTATCAGTAAAAGATCCTGTTAGAAAGGGATCGTCTGGAGTATAGATATCTAAATTAGCATAATCAACTTTAAAACGGGCATTTGTGTGTAAATAACCAGCATTGACATCCCATTTAAATTCCTGTGCAGAAATTGATGAACTTGAAAAAATCAAAAAAAGAAAAAGTAAAAATTGTTTCATTATAGCACTTTTAGAATTAGCTGCTAAAAATAGAAACTTTAAATCAAGACGAGCTGAGGAAATCCGTAAAATATATAGTTATTTGCTTATAGTTACATAAACATAAAAAAGCCCCGCGTGGCGGAGCTTTCTACTGGTTGATTGGTTAGTTTCTTCTACTACTAAAATACATAACCTACTCCGGCCTGTATTGCGTAGTTATAGGCATTTACATTATCATAGATACGTGTAAAGCCACGGGTATAGCGTCCCTGAATAAAGAAGCCGTTATCAAACTGATATTCTAAACCGGCTGCTGTACCAAACTCAAATTTATTGGCACCGTCTACAATATTAATATCCCCTCCATTACTTACCGGTTGAGAATCGATCTCTTCATTAACCAAAAAGTTGATTGAAGGACCTCCCTGCAGGCTAAACCCGTCTGCCAAATAGATTTTTGCAAGTAAGGGTACCTGAATATAGTCTAGTTGATATTCTATATTTTCGTCAATATCCAGAAAATTATCTTCATCAATTGCAGCTATGGTTGACCCCTGAGCAGAATAAATAACTTCGGGTTGCAACGAGAATTTCTCGCTTATAGGCAATTCTGCCACAAAACCTCCATTAAAGCTTAAACGAGAGTCCTGATCTCTTGAGTCACTCCCGGTGATATTTGAAACGTTTACACCTGCTTTTACTCCAAATTTAAATGCACTTTGTGCAAAAGTAGCTGTGGTCCCTAAAGCGATAAAACTCGCCATTAAAATTAATTTTTTCATGTTTTTTTGTTTTTAGAATTTTGAACAAAACTAGCAATGACAAGGGCTTACAGGTGCTAATGAAGCCCTAATGTTTGTCTAACAAAATCACAATTGGCAAGTGCTCCTGTATTGTTTTGAGAAGTATTTGACCTGCTGAAGGTTAGGAGCTACATAGAAAATCTGACCTATTTAAAGCACTATGAAAATCAACAAATTACTATTATAATTCTTACGAGTATCCCCGATCTTAAATGTGAAAATGTGTTAAAATAAATCAGGCTTAAGCATAAAAAACCCCGCAAATGCGGGGTTAGTATTTTCCAGATTTAAATCTCTTAGTTAAAGATAAATCCTAGTGAAGCGGCAAATACGCCATTTGTTGTTGAATTATCTCCGGTATCACCATCAATAATATCGGTAAAACCTTGTGTGTAACGGGCATTTAAATAAAGTCCTCCGTTGAATTTGTAACCCACACCTACAGCACCTGCAAAATCGATATCATTAAAGTTATCTTCATTAAAATTGAATTCGCCGTTAGGACCGTCTATTTTGCTTTCTACTAAAAATCCTACCTGAGGACCTGCCTCAAGATAAAGCCCCTGTACTAAATAAATTTTAGCTAAAACAGGTACGTTAATATAGTCTAATTGAAATTCTAAATCTTGACCATCTTCGTTTTGAGCTATATCAAAACCCTGTCCTGAATAAAATACCTCGGGTTGAATTGCAAATTTTTCAGAAACCGGAATTTCTAAAACTGCACCCAGGTTAAAAGAAGTACGAGCACTGTCGTCGTCGTATTCACCAAAACCATCACCGGTTAAATTTGAAAAGTTTACACCACCCTTAATACCAAAGGCAAGATCACTTTGCGCCATCATTGCAGATGAACCACTAATCACAAGTATTGCTGCTAAAAATAATTTTTTCATCGTTTTAAAGTTTTAAATTTGAAACAAAGCTACGTGCGCTTGTCTCGCCTTTTTCCCAACGCCTAATTAAATATTGTTTAAAATATTCTAAAATTGTCTTGAAGAATTTATGAATTGGCAAAAAACCTTAACAGATTACAGCATTTATCTAAAACTAGAGCGAGGCCTTTCTGAAAATTCAGTGATTAACTACAGCCTGGATATTGAAAAACTCATTAAATGGATTGATGAAAATAAAGTAAGCCAAACACCGGTTTCAATTGACCGTGAAACACTTCAGGATTTCATCTATCATTCGGCCAAAGAACTCTCTGCCCGCTCACAGGCCAGGCTTATTTCAGGTCTTAAAGGATTCTTTGAATATTTGATTTTTGAAGATTATCGCAAAGACAATCCTACAGATTTAATGGAGTCACCCAAAATAGGGCGAAAATTACCAGACACGCTTTCTGAAGATGAAATTGACAGAATTATAAGTAGCATTGATTTGAGTACGCCTCAGGGGGAGCGTAACCGGGCCATTCTCGAAACACTCTATGCCTGCGGCCTGCGGGTTTCTGAATTGTTAAGTCTAAAACTTTCTGACCTGTATTTTAAGGAAGGTTATATCTTGGTAACCGGCAAAGGGAACAAGCAACGTTTTGTACCTATTGCTACAAGTACTCAGAAATACATTACTACATATAAGGACGAGATCAGAGTACATCAAAAACCACAACCCGGCCATAGCGATATCCTTTTTCTCAACCGCAGAGGCAGCTCACTTACAAGAGCGATGATATTTACAATCGTACGCAATCAAACCCGGGAAGCCGGCATTAAAAAAAAGATCAGTCCGCATACCTTTAGACATTCTTTTGCCACACATCTTTTAGAAAATGGTGCCGATTTACGCGCTATACAGCAAATGCTGGGTCACGAAAGCATCACTACCACAGAGATTTATATGCACGTAGACCGAAGTCATCTTGCCGAAATGGTTAATCGCTTTCACCCAAGAAAATAATTTCCAGAACGATAAGTTTTCCAATAAAAAATCCCGACTCATTGTTGAACCGGGACTCTCTCACAAACTAACCAAAAAAACTAAACCAAATTATGAGATTTCAATCATACGTTTAGCCTGTACTTTTGCTTCTTCTTTTTTCGGAAGCATAATATTTAAGACACCATTTTCATAGTTCGCGCTAATCTTTGCACTATCTACGGTATCTGGCAGGCTAAAAGCTCTTTTAAATGTGCTGTAATTAAACTCTTTACGGGTAAATTTTCCGGATTTCTCAGTAGTTTCAGACTCCGATTTTGCTTCTGCCGATATGGTAAGCACATCGTTATCCAGTTCAATATTGAAATCAGCTTTAGTCTTACCCGGAGCAGCAACAGCCACTTCAAAACTTTCTTCGTTTTCCAAAATGTTTACAGCAGGAATGCTTACACCAATACTGTTTACATTAGTGGTTCCTCCTAACCAATCGGTTTTGAACATATCATCAAAAATAGAAGGTAACCAGTTGTCGTTTGTTCTTTTTACTAAGCTCATATCTAAAATTTTTAATTTATTAGTACAATTTGTTTAGTCATTGGCAATTCTAGTACCATTTCATTTTGAAAGACATTTTGTCTTGATTAACAGTTAATTTGATGACATTTTGTCAAAAAACTATAGCTAAAAAAACCCGGAAACAAGATGCTCCCGGGTTTTCCTACTAACTAAAATTTAATTGAAACCTTATTTGCTGGCCTCTAAAGTAACCGGCACATGGTAGGTTTGCCCTACGATAGGCTTGGTTTCAAATTTCTTATAGTTCAAACGCCCCTGAATAAATCGCTTAATTGAAGCGTCTTTAGAATCTACAGAAATCACAACCATCTCGTTATCATCGTTTACTGTGAAAGATACCATAACAGTGGTGTCATTGTTAACCTCAAAATCGGGCATTGCCAAATGAGCGGCTAACTCTTTTTTCATTTCAACCTTAACCGCTTTACTGGTAGTTTTAGAAGTTGGTTCGGTGGTGTTTGCGTTTAACGCTGTACCGCAGATAATAGCTACTGCAAGTACCATTGTTTTAAAAGTTTTCATAATGTTTGATTTTTGAATGATGTACTAAAAAGACGCCCCAAAGAAGCCCTGGTTACACTTCAAAATTATATTTAACATATTATTAACTTTTTTAAACATTCAAAATCAATCAGTTAGCGTCTAAACTAAATCCATTAACTTAAATACAGTATTCTATAAATCAATTAATTAGCCTAACACCGTTTTTAAGATTTTCAAATTTTACAGCTTTATTCGGTTTAACACTTGATAACACTCTGAACAAAAAAACTCCCGATTTAAAATCGGGAGTTTTAAATAATCACTAGGTGGTGATTTCTATATTTTACAAAACTAAGCCAGTACTTTTTGTACTTTATCTGCAGCTTCTTTAAATTCTATCGCACTTTGTACATCAAGTCCGCTATTATCAATCAATTCTTTGGCGATATCAGCATTGGTTCCCTGTAAACGTACGATTATAGGCACATTGATAGTTCCCATATTCTTGTAAGCATCTACAATACCCTGCGCTACACGATCGCAACGTACAATACCTCCAAAAATATTTACCAGAATTGCTTTTACATTAGGGTCTTTAAGAATCAGGTTAAAAGCGGTTTCTACACGCTCTGCATCTGCAGTACCTCCCACGTCTAAAAAGTTTGCAGGCTCACCACCGGCTTGTTTAATTAAATCCATAGTTGCCATTGCAAGACCAGCTCCATTAACCATACAACCTACGTTACCGTCAAGGTCTACATAGTTAAGGCCCACTTCTTTAGCTTCAACCTCAACCGGATTTTCTTCACGCTTATCACGCATTGCTGCATAATCTTTATGACGGAAAAGTGCATTATCATCTAAAGACACTTTAGCATCTACAGCCATGATTTTATCATCGCTGGTCTTTAGAACCGGATTGATTTCAAATAAAGAAGAATCAGATTCTGAATAGGCCTTATAAAGTGCTGCAACAAATTTTACCATTTCTTTAAATGCAGTACCACTCAAGCCCAGGTTAAACGCAATGCGTCGCGCCTGAAATCCCAGCAATCCTGTTGCAGGATCTATCTCTTCTGTAAAGATTAAATGTGGAGTCTTTTCGGCAACTTCCTCAATGTCCATCCCACCTTCAGTAGAATACATAATCATATTGCGTCCCGTTGCACGGTTAAGCAATACAGACATATAAAACTCATTAGGCTCGCTATCTCCCGGATAATAAACATCTTCAGCGATTAAAACCTGATGTACTTTTTTACCTTCTGCCGAAGTTTGAGGAGTCACAAGATTCATCCCAATGATATCTCCTGCAATTTGCTCTACTTCCTGAAGATTTTTAGCAAGCTTAACGCCACCGCCTTTTCCTCTACCCCCGGCGTGAACCTGAGCTTTGATTACATGCCATCCTGTACCGGTTTCTTCGGTAAGCTTTTTTGCAGCTGCTACCGCTTCAGCAGGTGTTGTAGCAACAATACCGCGCTGAATGCGCACTCCAAAACTGCTTAATATTTCTTTTCCTTGATATTCGTGTAGATTCATAATCAGGCGTTTCTTTTTGTTTGAAATTTGCTGTGCAAAAATAGGTATTTAGCCTTAACCCTGCCAATAATTTGAATTTGATTTAATAGCTTCCTAATCATCTGAGCCTCCTAATCGATATTCTGTAAAATCTAGCGGATCAAAATTTTTAAAATGACCATTGAGTTCAATTAACCGGCGGGTACGGTCAATCTGCTCTACCACCGGGATTGTTGCTGTAAGATGATCTATCAAATAACTATAGCGATCAGACTCCCGGGTTATTTGAAGTAAATGAAGTTCCTGTTCCATAGACAAACCCAATTTGTGAGCAAAACTATAGCTGTTCACCTCATTGAGATCAATTTGTGGTCCGGCAGTGGCCAGCACTTCATAAAAACGCCGTACCAGATTGTAAAAAGTACGAGCCTGCCCAGGCAAGGCATCATTTGTATTCTTAAGAAAATCTACTGTAGCTCCTGCATACAGTTTTTCAGAATAATTGGGATAAAATTCCGCAATCTTAAAAACCTTGAGTCCCCGGCAAATCACATCACTGGCTCCCGAAGGATAGCGCTTTTTAACCAACTCAAGCCTTACTTCAGTTCCGTAACTCAAGTTACCGTTAATATAGGCGGGGATCCCAAAGTTTATATGATTGGTTTCACAATCTGCAATTAGTTGCTGATAGCGGTTTTCAAAAATATGAAGCGGCAAAGATTCTCCCGGAAACACCACAAGTTCTAATGGAAACATTGCCAAAGTAATGGTCATCGTACTGTTGTTTTTAAGTGAATTTAATCAAATACGGGTTAAAAAGTGTTTTTTTCTCAATTTTAGGCTACTTTCTACAAATTGTACTCAGGTTAAACGTATAACTGACTAATCTATATTAGTTTTGTACGCTTAAAGTTTTAAGATTATGACCCATCAAAATCTCCTTGACATTGCTCAGGAATATGGAAGTCCTGTTTATGTTTATGACGCAGACAAAATTGAATCTCAATATAAAAGACTAACCGATGCTTTTAAAGGGGTTGATCACCTGCGTGTTAATTATGCGGTAAAGGCATTATCTAATTTGGCTGTATTGCAGTTTATTCACGGGCTTGGAGCCGGGCTTGATACGGTAAGTATTCAGGAGGTACGCCTGGGTATAGCTGCAGGCATAGATCCTTCCAGAATCATGTTTACTCCTAATGGAGTCTCTCTGGGTGAGCTTGAGGCTGTTGCAAAAATGGGGGTGCAAATTAATATTGACAACCTTTCAATCTTAGAACAGTTTGGAACCCGCCATCCTAAAACTCCGGTTTGTGTGCGCATCAATCCGCATGTAATGGCCGGTGGAAACACCAATATTTCGGTGGGGCATATTGATAGCAAATTTGGTATCAGCATACATCAAATACCACACCTGTTGCGCATTGTTGAAAATACAGGAATGCACATCAATGGGATTCACATGCACACCGGAAGTGATATTCTCGATATCGATGTGTTTCTTCATGCAGCTGAAATCCTTTTTGATACCGCTAAAAACTTTAAAAATCTTGATTTTCTTGATTTTGGAAGTGGTTTTAAAGTGCCTTACAAAGAAGGAGATATTGAAACCAATATTGAAGAACTGGGTAGTAAACTCACTACACGTTTCAAGACATTTGAAAAATCATACGGTAAGTCCTTAACCCTCGTTTTTGAACCCGGAAAATTTTTAGTGAGCGAAGCCGGAAAATTTCTTGTAAATGTAAATGTGATTAAACAAACCACTTCAACTGTTTTTGCTCAGGTAGATAGTGGGTTTAACCACCTGATCAGACCTATGTTTTACGGAAGCCGCCACGAGATCACAAATATTAGTAATCCTGAAGGGCGCGAGCGCTTTTATTCGGTTGTGGGCTATATCTGCGAGACCGACACTTTTGCTACAAACAGGCGTATTGCCGAGATTGCAGAAGGTGATATTTTGGCTTTTAGTAATGCAGGGGCGTATTGTTTTAGTATGGCTAGCAATTACAATTCCCGATATCGTCCCGCAGAGGTTTTATTTATAGATGGAGAAGCGCAGCTCATTCGCGAACGCGAAACTTTTGACGATTTACTAAAACATCAAATACCTCTAAAAAAGACCGTTAAAGCCTAATTTCCTGCTCTTCCCAAGATTCTTAATATCTAAAGAGCACACCGAAATAGCAATCTGAAAGAAGAAGCCTTTAGAATATATCTAGAGGCTTCTTTTTTGATACGTTCACTCCGATGAAATGCCAATAGAATAATTTTAAATAATATTTTATAGAAATACTAATGTATTGTTTAAATCATAGGGTATTGCTTGAAAAATAAGTATTTTCGTTCAAAACAATACAGCAGCTGTGAGCATACGTTTTACTCTTATACTACTCTTATTCTTAACACTTTGTACACCTGTCTGTGCCCAGGAAATTGCAGTGTTACAGTATGAAGGTGGTGGTGACTGGTATGCGAACCCTACCTCATTGCCAAATCTGGTTACTTTTTGTAATGCAAATATCAATACAAATCTTAATACTAAAACAGCGACAGTAAAAGCAACAGACCCTGCTATTCATCAATATCCTTTTGTGCATATGACCGGGCACGGGAATGTGTATTTTTCTGATGAAGCCCTTCAAAATTTGCGCGATTACCTGATTGCCGGCGGTTTTTTACATATTGATGATAATTATGGAATAGATACCTATTTACAGCCACAATTAAAACGTCTTTTTCCGGAAGAAGAACTCAAAGAGCTTCCGGCAGACCATCCACTCTTTAGCAGTGCCTATGTATTTAATGAAGGATTGCCAAAAATACACGAACACGATGGCCAGCGCCCACAGGCGTTTGGACTCTATAAAGAGGGCAGACTCGTTTTGCTGTATACCTTAGAATCTGATCTTGGCGACGGCTGGGAAAGTGCAGCTGTGCATAATGACCCGCCCGAAGTACGTGAAAAGGCTTTGAAAATGGGCGCAAACATTATAAAATATGCATTTGAAAACTGAGCAACTCACCCACGATAATACTCCGCGTCAGAAAGCGACGCTTCCGGTTGTTTTGCTTTGCGATGGCCTGAGTAGTCCTGCAAATACCGGCAGCCTGTTCAGACTTGCAGATGCTTTGGGTATTGAGCACCTCTACTTTCTAAATGGTGCTCCTGATTTAAATAGTAATCGATTAAAGCGCACATCAAGAACCTGTGAAAAACGTATTTCATTTTCGAGTGTTGAAAATCCGGCGGAGTTAATTCTTCAGCTGAAAAAGGACAATTACAGCATCCTTGGGTTAGAACTTACAACAAGCAGTATACCTTTAAAAGATTTAAACATAAAATCAAAGAAGATCGCTTTAATGATTGGAAATGAACGCAATGGCATTTCAACAGCACTATTGCAACTTGCCGATCAATTAGTACACATCCCAATGCGGGGACAAAACAGCAGTATGAATGTAAGCCACGCTGCTGCCATCGCTGCATATCAACTTATAAATCACCTGAATCATGGATGAAAATAAATCAAAAACCATCGCCTACGGAATTCTAAGAGCTCTGGGCATCCTGGGAGGGATCGTGCTGGTCCTGTGGTTTTTGTATCAGATACAGGCCGTGATTATGTTTATCTGTATCGCTGCAGTGATTTCATTAATTGGCAGACCCATCGTTAACTTTCTGAAATACAATTTGAAATTCAGTGCTACCGCAGCCTCAATCACAACCCTCCTTCTGGTGGTTTTATTAATTTCCGGGATTTTAGCGTTGTTTATTCCTATTCTTATTGACCAAAGTGATCACATTAGTCGTATTAACTTTGAAGAGGTTAAACACAATGTAAACCGACTTAATGTTGAGTTTAGTCGAACCCTGGGGGTGGACCAGGTGACGCTTATAGAAGGTTTTAAACAATCTGATTTTATCAAAAACTTCGATATTTCGGTAATTCCGGCATTTATTAATGGGATACTAGGGAATTTTAGTTCGTTGATTGTCGGGCTCCTTTCGGTAATATTTATCTCGTTTTTCTTATTGAAAGACAGCCATTTACTCTTAGACAGTATTTTGGTTTTTGCGAATTATGGAGAAGAAACCCGTTTTAGACGGGTGTTTCATAAAACCAAATTGCTGCTTTCAAGGTATTTCCTGGGAATCCTGTTGCAGCTATCGATTCTATTCTGTTTCTACTCCATTTTACTTGTGAGCTTTCAGATTCCAAATCCCTTCGCAATTGCACTATTTTGCGCGATGCTAAATGTGGTGCCCTACATAGGTCCGGTAGTAGGAAGTTTAGTTATGATGCTACTGGTAATTAGTGGATACTTTACTGCAGATTTTCAGGAAGTCATTTTGCCCAAAATGCTCTATGTTTTAATTGGGTATGTAATCGCTCAGCTCATTGACAATTTTATACTCCAACCCCTTATTTTTGGCAGCAGTGTTAAATCACACCCGCTCGAGATTTTCCTGGTTATTGTCATCGCTGGTCTTCTTTTCGGGATATTTGGAATGGTAATCGCCGTACCGGTCTACACCGCGCTTAAGGTAATTGCCAGCGAGTTTCTTTCGGAATATAAAATTGTACAAAAGCTTACTAAAAACCTGTAATCTTGAATCCCCTGCTACTAAAACCGGAATTGCAGAAGTATCTCAGGGAAAATTTAAATTTGGATACGGCCACTTTGGCTTTAAAAGGAAGTCCTTTTGATGAAGTCAGCGCCTCAGAACTTGCTCAACAACTTACAGGCCTGCAGAAATCCCAAAAAAAACTCCCATCCTGGTTTAAAACTAGGGGCGTTTACTATCCGCCCAAATTGAATCTAGAGCAAACTTCCTCTGAAGAAACTGCGGCTTATAAAGCTGCCCTTTACAAAGGAGATTTCCTGGCAGATCTTACTGGTGGTTACGGCGTAGATTCTTTAGCTTTTTCAAAATCCTTTGAAAAAGTATTTTATTGCGAACGCAATCACGCACTTGCGCAAGTCGCCCAACATAATTTTAAACAACTTGGAGCTTCGGAGATAGAAGTAGCAGCTACAGACAGTATGGATTTCTTAAATGAAACATCTGCTCATTTTGACCTGCTCTATGCAGATCCTTCGCGCCGGCACGAAAGTAAAGGAAAAGTGTTTATGCTTGCTGATTGTGAACCAAATATCCCGCAACATTTAGATCTGCTTTTCAAAAAATCAAAACGCGTGATGGTAAAAACCAGCCCATTACTCGATATTCAGGCAGCTGTTAATGAGCTAAAATACGTAGCTGCCGTACACGTAGTGGCCCTAAAAAATGAAGTTAAAGAATTGCTTTTTATACTTGAGCCAAACGCAAACTTTAAAAATGCTACAAAATTTGCAACCAACCTGAATAGTGATTATACAAAGACGGTACGCATAGATGCTCAGGAAGAACAGGATGCTGTTGCTTTATTTGATGAACCCCTTACCTACCTATATGAACCCAATGCAGCCCTAATGAAACTTGGGGTTTTCAATTGGATAGCCGCGAAGTACAACCTATACAAATTGGCCGCTAATAGCCATTTATATACCTCCACAGTACAAATTGACTTTCCGGGAAGACGATTTAAGATTAAACGGGTTCTACCCTATTCTAAAAAGCTTCTGACTAAAGAGTTTAAAAATCAAAAAGCACACATCACCACGCGTAACTTTAAAGAAAGTGTAGCTCAGATTCGGTCTAAATTCAGGATAAAAGATGGTGGAGATCTTTATTTATTTTTTACCACATTAGAAAACGGTGAAACCATAATAATTGAATGTCTTAAGACTTAAACCAGACTGTAAGATTCCTTGAAAATTCTGAAGGCATAATTTGCTCCTGCTATCGCCTCATCATATTCCTCGCTTGAGAAATCCTTTTCAGACACCGCTTCTTTAAATGCCTGCCAACGCTGCATAACTTCAGGTGCACTTTTACCAAAGAAATGATGCTCAAAATCCGCATCAAGTTCAGAGCAGGATTCCAGGTTTTTGCGAATAAGCAAACCGCCCAGCATAGAACCTTCAGTTACATAAAGCATCCCTAAAAGTTCTGCAGGGGTCATTTCTTGTACTTCTGAAGTATGATTACTCTGATGTTTATAATTGAGCTGTGCCAAATCGTTCTCCAGGGCCTTAGATTTTGCACCATCTGCAAAAGGTTTTAAATAGTCAGGAATTGCGGAAGCATTATAATTTAACACCTGTTCTACCCTTGCATAGGCATACCAGTTTTGCTTAAGTAAAGCGGCATATTGAGTGGTTGTTATAGAATGATCTAGTATAAACCGGGCGAGGTTATCCTGTTCAGTTTCTTTATGAAGTGCTGTTGTTTGCGTCTTTAAGTGGTTTAAAATCATAACCGGTTTTAAGTCGTTTTAAATCTTCCTGTATTTTAAGCATTCCTTCCCGGTGAGACATATTTTCTTTAGAAAAGTTTTCGAGAAAAATTTCGATATCCTTTACCAGACGCTTACTTTCTAAAATCTTTTTACGTACGGGGTGCACCAAATGACCATTGTTGGTAATTGCATTAAAATACGGCTCCAATCGCTTATGCAAATTGCTGATGTTCTTTTTAAGTATAAAGCCTGAAGCTCCATTTAAAATGGTATCTGCAGCCAGTTCTTCGTCATTAATCGCACCGGTTACAAACAGAAAAGTTACCGATGGAGCAATCTCCTGAGCTTCCTCAAGTATTTCGAGGCCTGAACAGGTGGGCAACTTATAATCTGAAAGAATAAGATCTGGAGTTCTTGCTGAAACCGAGCTTCTAAATTCATTCAGGTTTTTACACACCTCAACATCTGCATTAGGATTTGCTTTAAAAATTTCACGCTTAATAAGCGTTACATCTGCCGAGTTGTCTTCAACCAGTAGTATTTTAAGGTTTTCTTGTGCCATTTTATCTATTGTAAACAATCCAGTAATCCATCATAGCCGGCAAGGTCTTGCATAGGTCTGTGAATGTTTTTGGTTTTTCTATATAACTATTTGCACCTAAATGATAGGAAAGCTGAATTTCATCTTCCCGGTCTGACGAACTTAGCATTACTACAGGTATAGATTTGTATTCATCCATTAATCTGATGCTTTTCAAAAGTTCTAACCCACTTACTTTAGGTATTTTAATATCCAAAAGAATAAGTCTGGGAGGTTCTTCCCTAAATTTGGTACTCCTTAAATACTCCAAAGCTTCTTCTCCATCCGAAATATATTTGATCGAATAATCGGGCATTTGCTTTTGAAAAATACGCTTCATCAGCGTTATATCATTCTCATCATCCTCAACCGCTAAAATGTAATTTGACCTCATGGTAAACTTTTAATCCAAAGTAAATAAAAACGCACTTCCATTACCGGGCGTACTTCTTACTTTGAGTTTTCCGTTGTGTTTTTTAATAATGCGCTTTACAATTGTGAGTCCTACTCCAGACCCTGCATATTCTTTTCCTACCAATCTGCTAAAAAGCTTAAAGATACGGGTGCGGTGTCGCTCTGCATCAAAACCTATTCCGTTATCTTTTACAAAATAGAAAATTTTTCCATTTATACTTTCAACACCGATCTTAATCAATGGTTTTTCGGCCGCTGCAGAATATTTTAAAGCATTGGTAAGCAGATTCTGCATAACCTGGGTTATCATTTTAGGGTCACCGTTAACCACAGGAAGCGCATCACTTATTACGATTTTAGTGTTAGGAAAATCTCTTGAGACATTTAAAAAGCGTACCAACTCCTCAGTTAAAGCTTTCAATGAAAAATGGGTACGCGATAAAGTTGCCTGAGTAACCCGGGAAAATTCAAGAATATCATCAATAAGATGATTCATGCGGTCTGCAGATTCAATAATCGTGTCTACTGAAGATCTTCCAAACTCATCCATAAGTTCGCTGTAATCGTCTTTTATGATTTGAGCGAAACCATCAATACCCCGTAACGGAGCCCTTAAGTCATGAGCCACGCTGTAACTGAAGGTTTCCAGATCTTCATAAGCGCTTTGTAGCTTTCGGTTAAGCGCTTTAACTTCTTCATATTTTTCTAAAATGATTTCTGAAATATCCTGCTTTAGCGCCTTTCCTGCTGCAATCTCATAATCAGCCCAGGGTTCTGCTTGCCCATTTTGTAAAACAGACCATTTATCAAAAGATTTTCGCGGTGATAACCGCATATTATCTTCGAGAGTTACCGGCTTTTCAGGATTACCGGCCCAATTCACCGTTTCAAGCTTTTCCGCCTTAAACCAAAGTAACGCATCCTTTCGTGCAGATGACAGAAAAATGCAAAACACTCCGGAAGCTTTTGTTTTAAGGGTTTCAAACTCCTGAAAATCTTTGCCTAGTGCATTGGAGTAATAAAAATTATCTTCAAGCTCTGCTTGAGACAGCGTTTGAATCAGGCTTTTGATCTCCTCTTCTTCGGGTGTCTGCCCTGTGGTTCGAAGTTGCCCATCGAGCAATACTGCTGCTCCGTGAGCATCGGTTACCTGTAACATAGTATAATCTCCGGTAACCAGACCGTTTAAGACATCCCAGTCTTTACTAATCTTTTCGAGTAATTTATTGCGCAAAACGGCACTCTCATTTACTTTAAGTAAAGCCTTATTTGCCGAAGACAAAATGATACGGCTAGAGAGTACCTGTGTAAGGTATTTACAGGATTGTCTTTTATAATAGCTTATAAACTTAGGCGTATTGTGATGGCAGGCGATTAGTCCCCATAAATTCCCTTTAGAAATAATGGCCGCGGTAAGCGAAGCGCCTACTCCCATATTCTCCAGATATTCTATATGAATGGGTGAAGATGCCCGGTACTCGCTATGTGTGAGATCGATTGGATTTTCCTGCTCATTCCCCGATAACGCCTGTATGGCTACCGGTTTGCTTTTTACATCAGCTATAATACGCACGCCTTGTTTCAAAAACAGTTTACGCGCCTGTTGCGGAATATCTGAAGCCGGATACCTCAGGCCCAGCCAGGACTCCATCTCGGACTCTTTCTCTTCAGAAACCACAATTCCATCCCAATTTTCATCAAAACGATAGACCATTACCCGGTCGTAATCATAATATTCTTTAATTAGACTTGCCGTAAGATTACACATTTCCTGCTCACTCTCTGCGGCATTGAGCTCTGAAACTATCGTTGAAAGGTATATCTGGTGTTTATACGGGTTTTCTTCGGTTTGTAATGCCTCAAGTTCGACAACTATATTGCCCGCGTGTTTATGGGCTATCAGTAAAAAATTACGGGCATTAAAAACCACCTTTTGCGGAATGGCTTTTTCTTCATCTTCAAGTGCTATACAAACCTTTACAGTCTCAGCATCAAAAAAAACAGAAAGATTTTCACCTAAAACATCCTTACAGCCTTTACCAATCAGTTCGCGAATATTCTCGCTACAATATTTTATGTCATGAGACTCGGCATCTACCGCAAGCAGATAACCGCAGGATTGCAGTTTGCCCAGAATATGTATAGGTTCTTTATCACAATTAGTTAGTGTTACTTCTTTAGGATATAAGGAAGAATTCCCCATAGAATCTTAGCGCTTAATCTTAAAGTAAAACGTGCTACCCTGACCAAATTGTGAGTCAACCCAGATTTTACCTTCGTGTAGTTTTACAATCTTTTTACAGTGAGCGAGCCCTACTCCGGTACCTTCATATTTTTCCTCGGTGGGTACTCTACCAAAAATTTTAAATATTGCCTCCAAATCATCCTCCTTAATACCTATACCATTATCCTGAATCGAAAAAGTATGAAACTCTTCATCTGAAAACGAAGAAATACGTATCAACGGATTGGTCTCTTTTTGTCTATACTTTAGAGCATTACTTATCAGGTTTTGAAATAACAAACGCAGTTCGGTCTCAAAAGCCATTACTTTAGGCATTTTACCAACGCTTATGGTTGCCTGTGCCTCACGTATACTACGGTTAAGGTCGTACTTAACTACTTCTATGAGTTCTGCAACATCTACTTTTGATTTGTCCAGGTCTTCGCCAATACGGCTATGCTCTAAAAGGGCCTTAATTTGTTCGGCCATACGACCTGATGCCTCGTGAATATAACCCAGGTATTCTTTACCTTTCTCACTCAGTTCGCTACTAAATTTCTTGCTTAAGAAATCACTGCTAAATCGTATGGTTGAAAGGGGTTCCTGCAGGTCATGCGAGCAAATCGATACAAACTGCTCCAGATCGGCATTAATACGCTGCAGGTCTTCTTTTTGCTTCTGCAGTGCTTTTTGAGCATTTTTCAAATCGGTTATACCCATAAGTGTACAACGCCACTGCTTGCCTTTACCCCCGTTTTGATCGGGCAATAAGTCTGCATTGAATAAAATATCAATATGCTCACCGGTATTGGTCTCCAAAGCCAACTCTATATTTGAGATGCTTCCTTTTTTTTCTAATTCTTCAAGCAGGGCTATTGCCTTTACCTTAGTTCGCTTGGGATAAAATTCAAAGATTGAGCGCTCCAGCACTTCATCTTTTGCTGTAAACCCTAATGTTTGAACAAAGAGTTTGTTACACTCCGTTATCTTACCGGTATGTGAATTTATGGTTACGTGCATTACCGGGTCATCTTCATAAAACGCTTTGAACTTTTCTTCACTCTTACGCAAACGTTCCTGAGACTGCTCTACCTTATGAATGTCAATAAATGTAATGACCACGCCATCTATGCTATCCTGATTGGTTACAAAGGGAGATATACGCTGCAAAAAGTAGCGCCCACTTTTACTTTTAATCCGCTTTTCAAAAACCTGACCGGTTTGCATTACTTTACGCGAATTATCAACTATGGTTTCACGCTTTTTTATTCCAAAATTGGCCACAAAGTTTTCAATAGAACGACCTATGTCCTGTTTGACAAGGTGAAAATGCTCCCTAACCGCGGGCGTAAATTTTCGAATAATCAGATTGCGATCCAGAAACACCGTACCAATACGGGTGCTGTCAAGAAGGTTGTCCATATCTGCATTGAGCATGGCCAGATCTTCCATTTTCTCAATATGCTCTGCATTTACAGTGTGTAATTCTTCATTTACACTTTGCAGCTCCTCATTGGTGCTCTGCAATTCCTCATTAGAGGCCAGCAATTCTTCGTTCGAAGCCTGAAGCTCCTCATTACTTGTTTCGGCTTCCTCAAGGGCATTACTAAGTTCGTATTGCGTCTCCTTAAGTTCTTCTTCCAGATCTGCAATACGTTCCTGAGCAGACTTATGAAGGTCTGAGCGCTCTATTATCAAAGACTTATTAGATTCTCTATCCTGTTCTAATAAGGTAATGATATAATTATTTTCATTTTCGTTGCTCGTGCTAACGAGTGGTTTGACCAAAACATCCAAACGCGTTCTAATGTTATCGTTTTGATCTAAAAGCTCCACATCTTTGTACAGTATCTGACTGTTCTTGCGTTTAGCCTTGGTAATCGAACCTTTTATAGCTGTACCCAGTTCTTTGGGTATCATATCGATTAGGTTTGTCGTAAAACCCTCATCGGGCATCTGGGCAAATTTCTTAAACGCCCCCATCGCCTCAAGTATTCTGTAGTTACTATCTATATAAACACTGGCTGCGCCATACTGCTGAATAATAGCCTTGCTTATTTCTTCCCGTAGACGGGTGGACTGGTCACTCCCTTTTACTTTCAACTTTCGTCCGCTTTGGTCAGATTTGGTCGCGCTGTAACGTTCTGATGTAGAACTTAATATTTCTGTTTTCAATCGGTCTGAAGGATCTATATTTCGATATATATTCCATTTACGGTCAATCTCTTCAAAAGAATCCCGATGTGGACCCAGTGATTCGCTAGAACCCAGGGTTAAAACTCCCTGATCAACCAATGCATAATGCAATACGTGTATGACTTTAGACTGTACATCATTTTGCAGATAGATAAGGAGATTACGACACATCACCATATCCATATTTTTGAAAGGTGGGTCGTTAGTAATATCGTGATTTGAAAAAATAATACACTTACGCAGGTTCTCTTTAATGCTGAAGCTATCGGTTTGCTTCCTAAAGTATTTATTAACCCGCTCTTTAGTGAGGTCACTCAGTACGTTTTCAGAATAAACCCCTTTACTGGCAATGTCTAAATGATCCTGAGATATATCGGTTGCAAATATCTTGAGTTTGATGTCTTTGCCCTGTTTGGCTATTTCGTCTAAAAAAAGAATTCCCAAAGAGTAAGGCTCCTCTCCTGTACTGCAACCTACATCCCAAATTTTAATGGTATCTCCCGATTGCTTTTCAGCTACAAGCTCTGGGATCACTTTTGTTTCTAGGATTTCCCAAACTTTAAAATCCCTGAAAAATTTGGTCACCCCAATAAGAAACTCCTTGTAAAGAATTTGTACTTCTTCTTTATTCTCTTTCAGATATTTGAAATAGCCTTCCAGAGAATCAAGCTTCAAAACCCGAACGCGCCTGCCTATTCTGCGCAACAAGGTAGGACGCTTATATAAACTGAAGTCAAGAGCTGTCTGGGTTTTTAAAACCAATAATATATTCTTCAGCAGTTTCTCATCATACTGAAACAATTCTGCATCAAAACCTATACTGCTTTGTGCCTCAAAATAATTGGAGAGTTCGTCACTTATGCGTTCCACAGGAACAATATAATCAGCCAGGCTGGTTTTAATTGCATTGCGAGGCATCCCGTCAAATTTTGCCTGCTCGGGCTGCTGCACCATAACCACTCCACCTTTTTCCTTTATCGCGCGAACACCACGTGAACCATCACTGCCCGTGCCACTTAAAATAATACCGGCACAATGTTCTTTGGCATGATTGGCCAGGGATTCGAAAAACAAATCTATGGGTAAATTTAAAGTCTTGTCTTTGGGTTTAGGCAGTAACTTAAAAAGACCGTCCTCAATAATCAGATTGTTGGTTGGTGGAATTAAATAAATACAATTGGACTTGATCTCTCCACCGTCTTCAATAACTTCAATAGGAATTTTCGTATTTTTTCTCAACAGCTCAGCCATAAGACTTTTATGGTCAGGAGACAAATGTTGAACTACGATATAGCTGTATAGAGATGCCGTGGGGACATTATCAAAAAAATCGTTAAGGGCCTGCAATCCTCCAGCACTGGCCCCAAGGCCAACAATTACTTGAACAGCTTTTTTTATGTTATTGTTTGAGGTCACCTACTTAGATTAAGGGTTAAAATGATTTGACCAGAATGTGGTATTACCAATAATAATACCCTTACTGCCAAAGACTCAAAAATAATTTATTATAAGGAATAATAGCTGTATTATGTTAAGATTTAAGAAAATCTTAATATTTGCAATTACTGGTAATAATATAAATTTTATATGATTGATCCATATTGTAGCAAAGGGATAATTTAATACTGATAGACCACCGCATTAATGTTCATTCCCGCACCTACGGAAGCAAAAACAATCACGTCGCCTGGATTGATTTCCTGATTTTCTACCGAACCTTTAAGTATTAGGTCTAATAGAGTAGGTACCGTGGCTACCGAAGAATTCCCAATCCAGGAGATAATCATTGGCATTACACCTTCTGGGACCTCATCTTTATCATAGAGTTTATACAGACGAGCAATGATCGCATCATCCATCTTACCATTAGCCTGATGAATGAGCACCTTACTTACCTTTTCTATAGCTATACCTGCTTTATCCAAACAGGCTTTTATAGAAAGCGGTACGGTCTCAAGGGCATATTGGTATAAACGACGACCATTCATTTTTAGATACAAATCGTTCTCGTTTTCTGGAGTCACATTATAGGAGCAACCCATAGTGAGCATTTCTGCATAGCGATAGGTATCTGAACGGGTTTTATGGGTAAGTATTCCAACTGGATCTGAGCTTTCACGAGCCTCTAGAATAGTTGCTCCGGCACCATCAGCATAAATCATACTATCGCGATCGTGTAAATCAATCACCCGGGAAATAGTTTCGGCACCAATTACCAATACCCTATTAGCATCGCCAGATTTTAAAAAGTAATCTGCCTGTATAACGCCCTGTAACCAACCGGGGCAACCAAAGGGTAAGTCATAAGCTACACAGTCCGGATTTTTGATCTTGAGTTTGTGCTTAACCCGGGAAGCCAAAGCCGGTACCAGATCACTACGGTTAGACCCTGCTTTAACATCTCCAAAATTATGCGCAACAATGATATAATCTAATGTTTCGGCATCAATGCCTGCATTTTTAATAGCCGCTTTTGCAGCAAAATAGGCAATATCAGAGGTGACTAAATCGTCTGTAACGTACCTGCGCTCTTCAATGGTCGTAATCTCCTTAAATTTATCAATGATATAGCCGTTATCCTTGTCAATTCGGGAACCGTTAGATTCATAAAACTCAAAGTTTAAAAAATCTTCATTAGGAACCCGATTTTCAGGGAGATAGCTTCCGGTTCCGGCAATGACACTGTAACGATTTACACTCATAAAAAATATATTGAAAATTGAGTTTAGTTATGCTAAAACCGAAAACCACATTTCGGTTTTACCTTTCCCGTATATGGCTCAAGGCTGTTTTGCCGGGTAAAATACAATCTTAATTTTATATATGCCGAATATGTAATTGTATTTTACACTACCCAATTGAAAATAGCCTAATATAAATACCTGAATTACAGCGTTTAAATACCCATTCAGCTCTATTTTCAATCTTTGCTTTATTTGCCAAAAGTTTCAATCACACTGCCACATCCTGGCATGGCATCACCATAATAGGGATTTTTGATTTGTTCTGAATCACTCAGCCACACCGCTCCTTTATTTTCATTAGCCATTGGGCAACGTTGTAAAAACAGCTTTTGATTTAAAGTGGAAGCAGCACTAACCAGAGCTGCCAGGTTTTCATTTAAAATCACAAAATGTTCCCGCTGATTTTCAAGCTTTGTATTGTCTATTAATGCATTCAGCATTTGAAGCAACTTTGAATAATGGTTTTTCATCATTTCTTCTAAATCTCCTGCCGAAGCCTTCTGTAACTGCTCCCGGAATTTTTTCGCGGAAGCACTAACCCCCGCAGCATCTGAAGCTACGAATGCATCTTTAAGTTTCAAATAAGCAGGAATAGCATTCTTAAGTCCGACTTCAAAACTTGCCGGCAGACTCCCGTTCATCTCAGGTTTCTGAGTTTGACCTGTTTCATTCCTGCTCATCATCGATTTTTTTCCATTGAGCTGGGCAGCAGCATCAACGGTAAAGGTACCGTTTACCACAATCTCCTCTCCTGAAGCGAGTCCATTAAGAATCGTATAGGTATCTCCCTGTTTCGGGCCCAGAGTAACTTCGCGCATTTCAAAAACAGGTTCTATAGGATTAGGTTTCACATAAACCAGAGACCGTTCACCCGTCCACATAACCGCCGAAGCCGGGATAGCAAGCTCATCCGGAGTCTCTGCGGCCCCTTCCAACTGGGCCGAAACAAACATCCCGGGTTTTAATAAATCGTCTTGATTGGGTAAAGTTGCTCTGACGATTGCTGTACGTGTACCGGTATTTAAAATAGGATCAATAAATGAAATCCTGCCTTTTAAAACGGTATCCGGGTAGGCATTGGTGGTGATATCCAATTTCTGACCTTTTTTCACTAAACCTAACTGACTTTCATAAACATCAAATTCGGCCCAGACGTTGCTCAAATTGCTTACTTTAAAAATAGGCATACCGTCCATAATATGACCGCCTTCATTTACGGTAATATCAGTAACCACACCTGTTACACGCGCGTAAACAGGAAACTGACTGATAAGCTTTCCACTATTTTCGATCTGATCTAAAACACTCCCGCTAATCATCCAGTTCTTAAATTTGCTTCGTACCGCTTCGTACAGTCTGGGTTGTGACGTTTTCATTTTTGAAGCCGTAATCAACTCCTGTTGAGCTGCGACCAGTTCCGGCGAATAGACACGGGCGACAAGCTGCCCCCGATTTACTTTTTGCCCTATCGAATTGACGTATAGGGCTTCAATCCTACCGTCAAAATGCGCCGGTTGCGTTGCTGTTTCATTTTCGTTTACCGCAATTTTTCCCGATAAAGTAAGCGTACCGGAAGCGGTGTTGCTTCCGTTACCCACAACAGTTGTTTGAATATCTGCGAGCGCAAGCGCATTTTCACTCATCTTAAACTGATTGGCCATCAAACCTGAAGCATTGCTTTCGGCAACAATCAAATCCATCCCACAAATGGGACAATCGCCGGGCTCTTCCCGTAAAATCTGCGGATGCATAGCACAGGTCCACAATTCAGCAGCTGCTTCTTCGGCATGGTTGTGCAAGGGGTTGTTTTCGGTTCCTACGGTTGATCTTCCAAAAATCAAATACCCGATTCCCAGACCGCCAAGAAGTGCTATCGCTATATAAAGAAAAGTTTTATTCATAGTACCTATTTCGTTTTTCACTTAAAATGAAATTCATCAGACCAGGAGCATTACGAGTGCCATAACGATCATAATCGCATTTTCAATAAACGTAGCTTCGGTCATCGGCAGCTTTAATGCAGTTCCCAAACACGCACATTGAATCGCTTTTTTATCAAGCAAGGTGCGGGTAACACCAATTGTGGTAATTCCTAAGATTACAAGCGTGATGATTAATGCAGCAGTTAATTGAAAACGCATCAAGAAACACAGTCCCAAGGCCAGTTCGATAAACGGATATACCCAGCCATAGGCCGGAACCGCTTTTGCCAACGGATCATACATGCGGAAGCTTTGTGGGAACCCTTTTAAATCGAGAAGCTTAAAAAAGCTAAACACCACATAAAAAAGTCCCATAAAATCAAGCATCATCTCCTGCCAGTCCCAGTCGTCCTTATGCAGTAAAACTGCTGCAGCACCTATAAAAGCAAAAATTAAAAACAAGGGTTTTAATTGCTGTACCTTAGATTCTTCTACCGTTTCGCTTTGCGAAAAAACATTGGTTTCTTTTGCCTGATGAGCTGAATGTGCTCCAGATTTTTCAGTGATGGTATATTTTGCCGGCAAGGCCTGCTGAAGGGTTTCCGTATCAATATGCGTGTTCATCGTAATAACTGCCTCTTCTTTTTCAAGATTAACAGCAGCGCTATCAACTCCTGAAACCGCATTAAGCTTTTGTTCTACTCCCGTTCTGCACCCATTGCAGGTCATTCCGGTAACTGTATAGGTATGTGTCATTTTTTAATATTGAGATTTGAGCTTTTCTTTGTTCGGTTTTTTTTAAGCTTTAAAGAATTGTTGAATCGTACTTCCTTCTATTTTTTACATTTTACTTCTAACATCTAATATCTAAAGTCTCAAATTTGTTAAACAAAAAACTTCACGATCAGTCCCCCGGCAAGCCAAACATAGCAGATCAAAGCTGCATACTTCAACGTGTTCTCGAGGGTTTTACTTTTAGGTGCCATTTCTTTCATATGCATAATATCCTTTCGTTTAAAAAAGCCCAGGTAAATTAAATAGCCAGAAACCGCCAAAAAAGCCAGATTCAGGAAGAACGTATAATCGATTTTAAAATAGTCGGAATCCTGCACGGTTACTTGCGAAGGATTAGGTAAAATACTTAAGAGATCAAAGGAATAATGCAGGATTAGTGAAGCACCTACTAAAGCCGTAAAGAGCAGGAAAAGTATAAATAGCGACATCTTCCAACCATAGTATTTGGCGTTTATTCGTAATATGGGAAAAACCACCAGATCACTAAAAATAAAAGCCATTACCCCGGCAAAACTCACTCCTTTACCAAACAGCAAAGCCGCCAAAGGAATATTCCCCATCGAACCAATAAACGTGATAAAAGCAGCCACCGGACCTACGAGAATATGTTCCAGTATTTCCAGAAATGTGAAATCGGTATTGCCATTACCAGTGCCTATAAACAGGGTTTGAAACCAGGAGTTAGGTACAAAAGCTGCGACAATACCCGCAATCGTAAAACCAACGGTCACGTCTTTCCAGACCATCTTCCACTCCATCCCATACTGTTTGGCAACTTTTGCCCAACTTTCTTCAGACTTCATTTTTTCTTTCCAGGATTTGGAGCTATCGTCCTCATCTTCCTCGTTATTCCCTAGATTTTTCCGGGCTTTTTCGATTAATTTCTTCGGATTAATAAGACGAATCAATAACCAGCTGATTAAAATCAACAAAACTCCCCCGACATATTCCCCAACTACAAACTGCCAACCCAAAAATATGGAAATAATGATTCCCAATTCGATCACCAGATTTGTTGAAGCGAGTAAAAACGCGATACTCGATATAAAACTCGCTCCTTTTTTAAACAGGGATTTTGTAGAAGCCAGAGCTGCAAAACTGCACGAACTGCTGATAAACCCAAAGAACGTACCTAAAAGCACTCCCTTTGACTCCTTACCTCCCATGGTTTCCTGCATTTTCTTTTCGGTTACAAAAATCTGAATCATACTGCTGATGACGTACCCCAGAGCAAATGCCCAAAGTGCCATCCAGAAAAATCCGGTTGTGGTGTAGGCCGCCTCGCCCCATTGTATTAAAAAATCATTCATAAAAAATCTTTTTGCTTAGGTGTTCATTTTTTTATTGATGAAAAAACGAACTAAAAAAACGCTCAGGCTGATAAAAATCAGCTAGTTTGTAATCGTCGCGGTAACCGATCCGCAATTCAACATTTTGTCTCCGTAATACGGATTTTTGATCGCGGCTTCGTTAGAAAACCAGTCTGCACCTTTACCATCAAATGCCATCGGGCAATGCTGTTTATAGAGGGTCCCGCTGTTTAAAGTTCTTTTAAAATAGGCTTCGGCTGCATTAGAAAACTGTGAAAATGCGGTACGTTGCACCTGTAAATCCTCGCTTGCGGCGATTGCACTTGCAGCCGACTTGAGTTTGGCGTTGCTTTCATCAAAAATCATCGCCAGGTTTGCAGCTTCCTGCTTTGCTTTACCGGCGTCTGAAGCTATAAGCGCCAGGCGCACATCGTTGTAGGCTTTCCATACGGCTGCTGCATTCTCATCCTCAAAGCTTAAAGCGGCATCATCGGTTTTCATTTTGGCTTCACTGGTTTTGGAATGATCCATATCCGTGCCGTCCATATGGTCCATCTCTTGCATTTCCTCCTCGTCTACCATACGTTCTTCGACCAGTACCTCTTCGGTGTCCTTGTCATTTTTTTTGTCGTTTCCGCAGGAAGTCAGGCTAAGCGTGGTTGCTGCGATCATTATAAATTTAACGGTGTTTTTCATGATAGTTGTTTTTAAAATAAAGTTAGATAATTGATTACTGCGGCCTGCTCATAATAGCGCTGTACCGCTTCGATTTGTTTGGTTTGAATACTTAATTGCATTTCCTGTATATCGAGCACTTCACTAAAATCTATAGTTCCGGTCTCGTAATTTTTAAGCAGAATAGACTCGGCATCTCGAGCCTGTTTTAAGTTTTGCTCCTGAGTGTCATACTGTATGCGCGCGGTATTTCTATTTTTTTGCGCTTCCGCGAAAAGACTCCGCAACAGATTTAAGCGTTGCGACCGCCGGGCAGCTAACTCCTGCTGTCTCAATTCATTTTGCCGGGTAACCGATTTGTATTTGTTATTGAAAATAGGCACCGAAACCGAAAGCATAGGCATCACAATATCTTTACCGTTATCGGGAAGCATCACATCTGTGCGTTCTGAAACCGGAATGTAGTCCAGACCTACTCCAAATTTTGGAGCCGCCTCACGCTGATTGAGCGCTTCGGCGCTGGCAATGCTTTCGTAGATTCGGTCGTACTTGAGCAACTCGGGATTTTGTAACAACGCCTCCAAAGAAACTTCAGGATCTGAAAATGGGATTATTAGACTGTCAACAATACGTATGGGCGCTGACTCTTCGGTATTCAACAAAGTGTAAAACTGAATCTCTGCAGCCGTGAGTTCCTGATCAAGCATCTGGCGTTGTGCCTCAAGTTCGTTCTGCCTGATCTGGATTTTCAAAAAATCTACCGCCGAAGCTTTCCCTACTTCAACAGCGCTCAAAGCCAATTCTTCGTACGACTTTAAAAGTTCTTTGTTTTGCTGTAGTACGATCATCTTCGCTTTTAGTCCATACATCACATAATAACTTTGAGCGACCTTGAGTTCCAGCTTGCGCTTCGCGATCACATAATCTGCATATTCTGCCTCCGCCATTGCATTTTGAGCGGCGATTCGCGCGTCAACCGTACCAAACCAGGGCAACATTTGCTTCACCGAAAATCGAGCACGCTGCGCACCGGTACGGGTCTCGGGCGTACTCACAAAATAACCCGCTGCAAACTCGGTATCCGGAAACGTATTGACCTCAGCTGACTTTTCCTGAGCCAAATTATACCGCAGTTCGTAGGCTTTAATCTCGGGGTTGTTTGCTACAGCCTGCTCGAGATAAGTACTTAGTTCCTGGGCAGTTGTGTTGTTAATCCCTGCTATGGCCGGTAGTACACTTAAAGACAGGATAATCTTGTATGTTTTAAGGCTGTTCATTATTCTGTGTTATTCGTTGTTCGTTATTTGTTATTTGTTTAATATTTTCAATATTTAAAACCTCTGGCTTCGATACTAATTCCGCATCAATTGCGCTTCGACAGGCTCAGCGTGACATTCTCAAACTACATCATAGTTTTTACGTTTAACTTTTCACTTAAAACTTTTTACCTCTAAACTCGCCAGCTCCCGTTCTTTCTTCCAGCTGTACAACACTGGCACGATAAAATAAGAAGTCACGTCTATGATCATTCCACCGAAAACCGGGATGGCCATCGGGATCATAATATCACTCCCCCGCCCCGTTGAAGTCAATATCGGCAACAAGGCCAGAATGGTTGTTACCGTCGTCATTAAACAGGGTCTGATACGTTTCCCGGCTGCCAAAAGCGTAGCCTCCTGAATTTCCTTACGATCTGCAGGAGTTTCCTTTTTAAAAGTTTGCGTCAGATAGGTTGCCATCACCACACCGTCATCTGTGGCAATCCCAAAGAGGGCGATAAAGCCTACCCAGACTGCAACACTCAGATTAATGGTTTTCATATGGAACAGATCGCGGACGTTTTCGCCCAAAAAACTGAAATTTAAAAACCAATCCTGCCCGTAGAGCCAGATCATAATAAAGCCTCCGGCAAAAGCCACCGCAATTCCCGTAAATACCATTAGTGAGGTAGAAACCGACCGGAATTGGAAATACAAAATCAGGAAAATGATGAGCAAACAGAGTGGCACCACAAAGCTTAGTGTTTTTTCTGCCCGAAGTTGATTTTCATAGGTTCCCGTGAACTGATAGCTGATTCCCTGGGGTACGACGAGTTCGCCGGAATCAATTTTAGACTGAATGAGGCGCTGGCCATTTTCGACCACATCAACCTCGGCATAACCGTCCTGTTTGTCAAACAACACATAACCTACCAGAAAGGTATCTTCACTTTTAATTACCTGCGGTCCCTGCTCATACTTGATCGTAACGAGTTCACTTAGCGGTACCGGACTCCCTTTTTCAACGGGAACGTAAATCGACTTTAAATCTTCAGGGGTATCACGGAGTTCTCGGGGATAGCGTACGCGTACCGCATAACGCTCGCGGCCTTCTACGGTTTGGGTAATGGGCATTCCGCCAACGGCTACTTCAAGCACCTGCTGCACCTGCCCGATACTGATGCCGTAACGTACCAGATGCTCCCGGTCAATGTCGATGAGTAAATAAGGTTTGCCAACAATACGGTCTGCAAAAACAGCTTCTTCCTTGACACCTTCAGCCTTTTTCAAAATGGATTCCAGTTGCAGGCCAAAATCTTCAATCTGTCGTAAATCGGGTCCTTTGACTTTGATTCCCATCGGGGCGCGCATACCGGTTTGCAGCATCACGAGCCTTGTTTCAATAGGCTGTAGTTTTGGGGCCGAAGTCACTCCGGGCAGTTTTGTGACCCGTGCGATTTCATTCCAGATATCGTCTGGCGATTCAATCTCAGGCCGCCAGTTGCGGTAGTATTCTCCATCCTCATCGGCTACCAGTTGCTCTGCTTTAACCGGGAAAGAAACCGCATCTTCGGCTTCTTCTTCCGTATAATTGGGGTTGAATGTCCTTCCGCCATTCTTAAGTACAAAAAAACCGTCTTCATCTACCCGATAACGCTGGCGTTTCCCGGCCTCATTAAGCATATATTCAGGTTTGTACTGAATGATGTTTTCATACATAGACAGCGGAGCCGGATCAAGAGCTGATTCGGTTCGCCCGGCTTTGCCTACCACGGTTTCAATTTCAGGAATACTGGCCACCGCCATATCCAGTTGTTGCAGTACGCGCTTGTTTTCTTCAACTCCGGCATGAGGCAGCGATGTGGGCATCAGTAAAAATGTTCCTTCATTAAGCGAAGGCATAAATTCTTTACCGGTATTTGATAAAATAAAGCCACCACAAATCAATAATGTCACCGGAATACACAGAAACAACAAGCGATTTGCAAGAGCCCAGCGCAGGATACGCTCGTAAAAATGCCGCAAGAGCCAGAAAGCTCCAAAAAACACGGTACAGATAAAAATAACAAAGATCAGGTTGATCCCAATGCTTCGGTCAAAACCCAGAGGACGCCAGTAGGTTGCCAGCAAAAACACTATAGCTGTACTAATTATTATGACTTCCGCTTTTGGAAGTCCGTTGTAAGGCAGCTTTTTCGCTTTGCGTAAAAAATAAAGCACGCCAAAAGCAATCAAGACCAGTCCTAACCCATACCCCAACACCAACGCCAGTACTCCTAATGCGATTAAAAGCACCTGAACCGCGTTTGCAAGCGGTCTTCGAAGTTGTTTTCTACGGAATATCAAAGCCGCAAAAGGCGGAATGAGAAATAACGCAATCACAAGCGAAGCAGCCAAGGCTACGGTTTTAGTAAACGCGAGCGGCCGGAAGAGTTTACCTTCGGCACCAATAAGCGTAAACACCGGAATAAAACTGATGATGGTCGTAAGTACGGCCGTCACAATCGCACCCGAAACTTCTACGGTGGCATTGTAAATCAGCGTGTTCAGCTGGAGTTTTTCCGACTGATTTTTCTGCTCATCCAGATGCCTGATCATATTTTCGGTAAGAATGACTCCCACATCGACCATAGTCCCAATAGCGATGGCAATACCCGATAGTGCCACAATATTAGCATCTACCTCAAATAATTTCATCGCAATAAATACCATCAACACCGCAACCGGTAATAAACCGGAAATCAAAGCCGAGGCCCTGAGGTTAAACACCATCACAATGATCACGAGAATAGTGATGAGTATTTCCATCGTTAGGGCTTCATCCAGGGTGCCCAGTGTTTCCTGAATGAGTTGTGTACGATCGTAAAACGGAACGATTGTTAGCTGGGATTTTGTACCTTCGGCGAGAGTTTTTGAGGGTAGACCGCTGCTGAGTTCGGCAATTTTTTCTTTTACGTTTGTAATCACCTCCATCGGGTTGGCTCCGTAACGTGCCACTACCACGCCACCAACCACCTCAGCTCCTTCTTTATCGAGTATGCCCCGACGGGGCGCAGGACCCAGGGAAACCGTCGCAATATCTTTGATTCGGATTGAAGTAAAATCTGAAGACGCGACCACGGCATTTTCAAGATCAGCTACCGATTTGATATAGCCAAGACCGCGTACCAGATATTCGGCTTTGTTGATTTCGAGGGTTTGGGCTCCAATCTCCTTGTTGCTTTCCATTACTGCTTTTACCAAAGCGTCAAGACCTATATTGTATTGCCGGAGCAGTTCTGGGTTTACATCAATCTGGTATTCCTGCACGTAGCCGCCAATGGAAGCAACTTCCGAAACTCCACTTGCAGCAGAAAGTCCATATTTCACATAGTAATCCTGAATGCTGCGCAACTCCTGCAAATCCCAACCCCCGGTTACTTTGCCCTGAGGATCACGCCCTTCAAGGGTATACCAAAAAATCTGTCCCAGACCGGTGGCATCAGGTCCCAAAGTAGGATTCACGCCATCGGGAAGCAAGCCCGCAGGCAGCGAATTGAGTTTTTCGAGAATGCGGCTACGACTCCAGTAGAATTCCACATCTTCTTCAAAGATGATATAGATACTGGAAAAACCAAACATCGAAGAAGAGCGTATGGTTTTTACTCCGGGAATTCCCAAAAGCGCGGTGGTAAGCGGATAGCTCACCTGGTCTTCCATATCCTGCGGGGAACGGCCGGGCCATTTGGTGAAAACGATTTGCTGATTTTCTCCAATATCAGGGATGGCGTCTACAGCAACAGGATCTCTGGGGATAAGGCCAGTATCCCAGTCAAAAGGTGCATTGGCAACCCCCCAGCCTACAAAAAGGGCGAGAAGCAGGAAAGCGACCAACTTGTTTTCGATAAAAAATTTGATGCTTTTATTGGGCATAAATTGATGTATTGATTACTTTGATTGAAATAAGCACCGTATAAAACAATGCCGGAATGCTTTCGCGTATGCGAAAACAAGCTAAAACCAAAACTGGTTTCAGTTCAAAAAAAGAATCAAATACGAAAGACCTGATCGAGTGTTTGCACGTCCCGTATCAGTGGTGGTGGCGAATAGGCCAAAAATGCATTGGAGTCTGCTTCCTGAGGTTCAAAAAGCAGCGCGTAGGTATAAATAAACGAAGTTATAAAAAGCTGTTGATCCAGATCTACTGAATGAAAAGCCGGTTTAAGATCGTCGTGACCTTTTGCGCTTAATGTTTTATCAGAGCAACAGGATTTTTGAGTAATGCCTGTATCACAATCGCTCTGTTTTTGGATTTCCATCCCGCAGGTTTTTGCGGTTTGGGTAAGCGAATAATCCACAAACTGCTCTCCACAATAATGCATACTCACGTTGAAGGACATCGTCGAGAACATCACGACAACCGCCATCAGAATTACAAATATTTGGAAAGACTTCTGTTTCATAAAGTTGTAAAGTTACATCAAATCTGTTTTATACCAAATGAGTCCATGCTTTATGATTTTTTGAGTAAGCTAAAAAAGATCATACTCTAACCACCATTTTACCGGTATTTTTACCGTCAAAAAGATCTAGAAAGGCTTGCGGAGTATTCTTAAAACCTTCAACCATGGTTTCTTCATATTCCAGTTTACCTTCCTGCAACCAACCAGCAAGTTTTTTAATGCCTGTCTGAAATTCACTTTGATAATTTCCTACGGTAAAACCCTGCATTAAAATACTGTTTTTGATTAAAGTAGTATTTACCCGTGGTCCTGTAGGCGTTTCCGTTTTGTTATAGTCTGCGATTGCACCGCATAGTACCACGCGGGCTCCGCGATTGGTATTGGCCATTACGGCATCAAAAATACTTCCGCCCACATTGTCGAAAAATACATCTACTCCATCTGAGCAAGCCTTTGCAACGGCAGTTTTCATATCATCTGTCGTTTTGTAGTTGATACCGGCATCAAAGCCAAAATTTGAAGTAATTAAGTCTATCTTATCATCGCTTCCGGCAATACCCACAACTTTACATTCGAAGATTTTACCCAGCTGCCCCACAACACTGCCTACGGCGCCGGCGGCACCCGTAACCAGAATCGTTTCTCCGGCTTTGGGTTTGCCAATATCTGTCAGGCCAAAGTAAGCCGTTAAACCGGTCATTCCTAGAATTCCCAAATAAGCCGAAAGTGGAGCCTGATCAGGGTCTACTTTGGTAAGGCCTTTTCCATCAGAAACCTGAAATTCTTTCCAGGCCAGCATACCGTTTACAAAATCCCCTTCCTTAAAATCAGGGTGCATCGATTCTTTGACCTCAGCAATGATGCCGGAAGTTATGGGCTCATTAAGTTTAAATGGAGGAATATAGGATTTTGCATCAACCATACGTCCCCGTAAATACGGGTCAACCGAAATGTATTTGGTCTCCAGTAGAACTTCCCCATCGCTAGGAGAAGGTTTTTCTTCTTCTACAAATTTAAAATCTGAAAGATCTGGTCTTCCTGTTGGTCGGTTTTGTAAGTGTATTGCAGTATTCATAACTCCGGTTTTATTCAAAATTAGGAGTTAAAACTGGTATTTGTTTGTAACCTTGTGGTAAGCTTTTCTTAAAGCCTAATTAGGCTGCGAGCAAACGCTTCTTAATACTTGAGCATAAGGTCTGTGCATTAAACGGTTTTTGGAGGAAATCCTGAACACCCAACAATCTGATGTGTTCAATAACTTTATCTTCAATCACTGAAGAAATTACAAAAACAGGCAATAAAGGTTTTTTTAGGCGAATATGTCTTATGATTTTAAGTCCAGATACAAAAGGAATTAAAAGATCAGTAATAATAAGATCATACTCTTCCTGCTCCATCAGATTAAGAGCTGATAAACCGTCAAAACAGGTCGTAACGCTATACCCTTCCTTTTTGAGCAAATAGCGCAAGGAATTTGCTACCTGAGGATTATCCTCGATCACTAATATTCGCTCTTTCATAAAATCTGGTATTAGCACTATGATCAGGGGGGAGCGTAAACCTTAAAAACAAGTTCACTGCATTAGTATTCGAAGGTAATTTTTATTTCTGATTATTAACCCGTAACATCTACAAATGACCTATATTCTCGTTGTTTCACAATTCGATAGCTTTAAAGAGTTGTCTAAGTTGGGATAAAGCGTTGCCATGTTCACCTAATGATTAGAAATTAGGGTAAAGCACTGCTAAAATCGGCGTTTCATTTTCAAATAGCACCCTTACTTTGCTTAAGATTGATTGTTGTATTTTAGAGTTAAATTGCAGCCCAAATCAGTTGAATACATTTTGATTATGAATGACGATCCTAATCTCAAAGCTCAAAACCCGTTTGTTGTTAAACTTCATACAGGTTTAAGAAACTTTTCGGGTTATGCCCTATTCTTTTTATTGAGCCTTTTTGTATTCCGCCTGGTGGAATTGATACTCGTTCAGGTTAATTTAGGACTACCCCACGGGTTCTGGATTTTACTGTTTCAAGCGCTAAAACAAGATTTACTATTCTGGCTCTCGCTGCTACCAGCTACCGGGATTCTTTTTTTGGCATTAAGCCTTTTTAGTTCCCGATTTGCTAAAGTACTCTATGCAATCCTCCTAATCGTATTCTTTGCCCTACACGTCCTGTTTATATACTACCATAAAGAGTCTTTGCTACTCCTGGGTTCTGATGTTTTTGGGTACAGCTATGATGATGTGGCTCAAACCGTGGGAGCCTCTGGAGTCCTGTCCTTAACAAGTCTAGCCATGTTTCTTATTGGCCTCGGACTTTTAGTTTCAGGTGTTATTTACGTATTGCCCAAACTACGATTAAAATGGACTTATACTACCGGAATACTCCTTCTTGCTTTTGTTCTAAGCTTATTTCGGGTAACCGATTCAACAACAAGGGTATATTCCGATGATTTTGGCAACAATCTGGTAACTAACAAATCCCGGCATTTTTATGCCGCAGCGCTCGATTATTATTTTGAAGAAGACGTAAGGCCCGATATTTACGCTAATAACTATTTAGCCATTTTAGAAAGAAGATTGGCACAGCAAAATACTTTTGAATACACTTATCCTGAATATCCTTTTTTACACGCAGCAGACACTACCGATGTACTGAGTAGCTTTTTTAAGAAAAAGGCTTCACCACCTAATCTGGTCTTTATTGTAGTAGAAGGTTTGGGAAGAGGATTTACTAATGAGGGAGCTATTTTAGGAAACTTCACTCCATTTTTAGACAGTCTTAGCAGGCAAAGTCTCTATTTTAAAAATATGCTTAGTAATGGTGGACGCACCTTTGCGGTACTGCCTTCATTATTGGGTTCACAACCCTTTGCTGAAAACGGCTTTTTAGCACTGCAGGATAAAATGCCCGCACAATTATCGCTACTAAATATTCTGGAGAAGAATGGATACACCACCCGTTTTTATTATGGCGGTAATGCCTCTTTTGATAATATGGATGCTTATCTGAAACTCAACAAGATAGATCGCATTGCAGATGAGCCCTCATTTCCTTCGGGATATTCAAAACTTCCTGAATATGCGGGGTACACCTGGGGCTATGGCGATAAAGAATTATACGACTACTATCTTGAAAGTACTGTAAGCGATACCACGCAGGCCCCAAGACTTGATGTTTTGCTTACCGTGACTACACACAGCCCCTTTAGGTTTAACCAGCAGGAAGCCTATTTAAAACGCTTTGATACGTATCTCGAAAGCCTGAATTTAAAGCCTGAAGAAAGCGCCCAACGCAAAAAGTTTGCAGACCAGTTTGCAACGGTATTATATGCTGATGATGCGCTACAGCGTTTTTTTAAAGAGTATCAGAAGCGTTCTGACTATCAAAACACCATCTTTTTTATTACTGGTGATCACCGTATTCCTGAAATCCCCTTAAGCACAAAGATTGACCGCTATCATGTACCGCTTATCGTATATTCACCAATGCTGACCCGCACCAAAGAAGTTCAGGCTATTTCTTCTCATATGGACGTTGCCCCGAGTGTTTTAAACTATTTAAACCATTCTTATAACCTTGCTCTGCCCAAACAAAATGCATTCTTAGGTAAAGGTCTGGATACGGTGGAGTCTTTTAGAAATACGCATCAAATTCCGCTGATGCAAACCAAAACAGATTTTGTTGACTTTGTGATGGGCAATTACCACCTTAACGGTGATCAGCTCTTTCAGATTTATCCCAATCTTTATGAAGAACTCATCACTGATGAGATTAAAAAGGACGAGTTAAAGGCCGCTTTCAATGCATTTAAACGCCGAAACCGGGAAATTGCTGAGGGTCAAAAGCTGGTTCCTGACAGTCTTGTACTGAAATACGCCCAGTAGTCGAAAATAATTAGTTGACTGCGGAAGAATGATAGGCTTTCTTCAGGATTTTAGTGAGCATGGGTTTGTAAAAATTGAAGAAAAAACCACCCCGGTCTGAGGGTTCATCTGCATTGTAGAAATAGCCCTTAATTAAACTTACACCCCTAAAATAGGAAGTTGTAAAACCTATCGGGTTATCGCTAAAATCACCTGCCATATAATAAAACGTATAATCGGGTCCGTGGTGTCCTACTACTGCAGGAAATACTGATGGAATCTGATATGTCTCAAGTTTGCTTTTACCAGACGGATTAACATCAAGGTTAAATGAGGCATAATTTCTATTTACCTGAGAATCGTTTTCAATAACTTCAAACCAAAACGGGTAGACCTCTTTTTTGGGCAAATTAAGTTCTTCAATGCCTTTTTCTGAAGCGGTTATAACGGGTAAAACCTCATTAAGATCACGACCGTTTTCGAGAATCACTATGGTTCCAGATTCGTGAACCAAAACCAAACCATCCTGCTTAAAATCCCACTCCCCGTTATTTTGCGCTTTATAATTACTAAGCATCCATTTTGGTAATTCTTTATTTTTTGTTTCATCAAGCGAATCAAAATATCTGCCCGTCCAGCCTGTAAATCTAATCTTGTACAAGAATTCAAACTCGGTGCGAATAGTCTGAGGGGTAGGACTTGCCAGGCAATTAAACTCGGTGATTACTGGCTTATGTTTGCGCTTCATCAGTTTGACAAACGCCATATCCTGCTCACTTAGTCCACCATAGAGAATTCCTTTTCGCTCAGCGGTATATTGCGCGTACCACTCCTGTTTGTATATTCCGTAAGCATCGGTGAGGTACAATAAATCTGCATCATCACTTAAAGCATTTAGGCCTTCAGAAGAAAAACGCTCCAGACCTTTGAGGTCGTAAAGGGTATCTTCTTTCGGAAAAAAACCAAAATAATCCCGGTCAATTTGATAGCGGGAATCTGCTGTTTTTACAAAACGATTGTGATTCAAAACCCAATGTAGCGAACTGTGCTCCTGCCCTTCGGTATTTAAAACGGTTTTGTCTACAATTGCAACCGTATACTGCTTTTTTGTTGAAAAGTACCACGCCGCAAATGATAAAAGCGGAGCCATTACAATCGTTAGAAGTAATCCATAAGCTAGTTTTCTCCACATCATTAAAAGCGTTTTATATAGGATATACCGGCCGAGAACTGAATTCCCCGTGTATCTGTTGCGTATTCCTGATCCTCGATTCCGGTCTCAAAAAGCACTACATTAGTACCTCCCAGCAATTTTCTGTAAGTGAGAAACAGATTGTTTGACCGCAATCGGTTTTGCCCGTTACCTGCAAAAAGAACACTGTTTGCATTGCTATCGGGTGAGATCCCAACCCCGGCACGAACACCTATAAAATCATCGGCTCCACCCAGATAATACCGCACAGTCAGAGCAAGTGACCTCGAAAGTTCGTCATCTGTTGGGGTAAGGTAGGTACGCAGGTTAAACCAGTAATTTTTATAATACTTCCCTACTCCCAGTGTATAGATAAAGGTGTCTTCGTCAAAACTGAGATACCGGAAACCTGCATCGGCTTCAAAGGCAGCAGGAAGGTTTGCAAATAACGAAAAGCCACCTCTCAGTTTGGGGAAAATACCACTGTTATTGGAGATCCCTATATTTACATAGGTATAAAACAGATCAGAAATGCGCGGATAGGCATCAAGCTCTGCCTGAAGCGCATCATTTCTAAAGCGATTGGCATAATTAATTCTTGCGGCTACAGAGCCTATGCCGGTTTGACGTGTATAATCAATACCAGCCAAATGCCAGGGATCATCAAAACGCTTATCAAAGTAAACATACTCGTAACTAATCCCAACACTATTTCGGGCAGATACCGTATTCAATGCTCGCAAGAGGCTTCTGGCCTGAGTAAGTTTAGGATTTTGGTCTAAGAGACGCTCCAGTACTTGTGCTGACTCCTTGTAGTTTTGTAGATCTTTTAAAACCTTAGCCTTTAAGAGACCAAGATCTTCAGAATCCGGGCTATACTCCAGACCGGCATTTACAATTTTAAGAGATGCGTTAGGGTTGTCATTCCAGTACTCCAGATTTCCATAAGCGAAACTGGCATCCTCACGGGATGGATCCTTTTCTAACACATGTTTAAATGTGGTTCGGGCCAGACTTAAACTGTCTGAGAATGTATAAATACGCCCTAAAAACACCTGTATTTCCAGATAATCGGGACTTTTGGCAATAGCCCTTTTCAATAGGTCTATCGCCTTGGGATAATCATCTTCTTCAAAAGCCGCGTTACGTCCCAAAGTATAGAGTTCGTCCGAGGTAAGATTTTCATTTTGCCCATAGTTCAAGGAAGTGAAGAGCATGAATACCAGGAAAACTAATCGTGTACGAAATTTAGAAGTCATGAGCATAATTATTTTTTTGTTGTACTTCCAAGGCCGGTACGCGTCATCTGACCCCAGGATTTTTTGCCGCGTAACAGATCTATATTACCTTTTACAGCGGCCCACATTACAATAGGATGATAAAGCAAAGGTTCCAGTAAAGCGGTTCGCATGAGTTGAAACATATATTTTGGTTTTTTATACTGCTGAAATGAATATTCTTCAAAGAATATGGCGGTTATAGAAAATAAAACCGAGAAAGAATATATGACCATAAAAAAAATCGCAAATACCTGAAGGTTTACCAACCCCAATACTAAAAGCAAAGCAAAGAACAGGATTCCTATAAATTCAAAAATAGGCGCCAGCCATTCAAAAAACATCCAATACGGTGTGCTGAGTAAACCAAGGACACCATACCTGGGGTTGAAAAGCATTTTTTTGTGCTTCATCAGGGTTTCTACGGTCCCTCGCGCCCAGCGGTTGCGCTGGCGCAGTAAAATTTCTTTATTTTCGGGCACTTCGGTCCAGCAAAGCGGATCGGGCACAAAACCTACGCTGTAGGGAATATTTTGCTCCCGCATTATGCGTCGCATACGCACCAGCAGTTCCATATCTTCTCCCACGGTTGAATGATCGTAACCCCCGGCCTCAATTACCGTTTCCTTATCAAACATCCCAAAAGCGCCTGAGATCAACAACAGTCCATCAACCCGGGACCAGGCCATCCTGCCCATTAAAAAAGCCCTAAAATATTCGAGAATCTGCGCGCGAGCGATAAAGGTTCCGGGAAGTCGTACTTCAAGAATACGCCCGTCTTCAATTACGCAGTTATTTGCAACCCGTATAATACCACCGCTGGCAATAACGCGTTTGGTGTCGTTTAAAAAAGGCCTGATGAGTTTTAAAAGTGCGTTTCGTTCTAAAATACAGTCTACATCTATGCAACAAATAAGATCATGATTGCAGCAGTTTATCCCGGTGTTTAGCGCATCGGCCTTGCCTCCATTCTCCTTATCTATAACCCTAAGATTACGGTAAGCCTTAACTTTTGATCTATAGATGCCCCTAACTTTTTGTGTGGGAATGTGATGGTAATGCACCAATTCTTCGGGCTCCAGCTTAAAGGTATCTATCATTTTCTGTAGCGATCCATCTTTACTCCCGTCGTTTATGATTACAATTTCAAAAGAAGGATAGTTTAAGGTGAGTAGCGATCTAATGTTTTCAACCACATTAGCTTCTTCATTGTATGCCGGCGCAAGAACCGAGATGGAAGGCAGATTAGCCGATTGTAAAAGCGCGACTTCATCCTGAAAGTTGTTCTTCCGTTTGTAATCCCGAATCTCAATAATGGAAAAAAAAGCCGAAAAGATATAGCCCGAGATGATGACCAATCCGTAGACCAGAAACAAAACACTTAAAACATGTATGATATCCTGAATGTTTATACTCAACTCCAATCGCTTTTTTAAAAAGAAAGATAACTAACTCCAGTGAAAAACCAGGTTCCTAGCTTCGCTAAGCTTGGTATAAGATCAAGATTTAACATAAGTCGCTGCTATAACCATACGGTGTAAAACCTTAAATGCACCCACCTATTTTAGGCACCCTGAAGCAGGCGCTGTGCATAATTCTGGTAATCAGGCCAGTCTTGAGTAATGGTGTCTAGATTTAAAAGTTTATGTACCGGTATCTCACTATCAAAGCCCGATGCGACCTTGTAATAATCAATTTGCAGGTTTTCTTCCTCTTTATGTATATAACCTGCCAGGGTACGCAAGTCTTTGACTGTGCCAATCTTTTTTATAGCATAAAGAATCGCTCGTTTGTTTGAAGGACTTTCATAAGGAAAATTGGCAGACATCAGTTGAAGCGCATCCGGGACTTCCATAATTTTAAGCGAGTTTATAGCCTGCTCTCGTACTGCTGCATCGGTGTGATCTAGCGCATCAATCAACAACGGAATGTTTTGGAACTGATTAAAACTTACCACCATTTTTGCACAGAAAATTACCACACTGCTTTTATCGTGGTTAAACCATCTTGCAAAATCAGGAACTTCCAAATCAAAATTAACGAGACTGTTTTCAATAAAAACCTGCTGCCATAAGCTGAGCTCAACATCCAGCTCATCCAAAAAACTAAGCGGATTTTCTTTAGAGGTATTGAGAAAATACAACATGGCCTGTTGTCTTACCTCTGCTTTCTTTGATTTTATAAGTGGTAATACAAGTTCCTGGGGTACGCTAATACCTAGTCTGGAAAATGCATACAGCGCCCGGGCTTTTTTAAACCATGCTTTTTTCTTTAAATCCCCCACTAAAAAGGTGTACAGGCCCAGACCGTAAAATAATTCCCGTAAAGCCGCAGAGGATTCCCCTTTTAAATTTTCGTCAAAAATCAATACCTGCTTAATGGCAAGCTTGTGATCATAAGAGGACCTTAAGTGATTAAATTTAAAATCACCCAGTTCTGGCGCCTTCTCGAAATCGTCATCAAACATAAAGTGATTAAAAAAATCGATGAGTTTGGCATCAAACTTTGCCCGGTGCGCCTCTCTTCGATTCTTTAGAATGCGTAAAGCAATTACAAGCCCTACAAATAAAAATGTAAGGATTAAAAAGAATATACTGAGTATGAGATTAACCTTTAAGATATAAGGCCAGTTCTCTAACTCGTTGAGTGAGTTAAGTTGCATAATTGTAATACATTAAGACTTGGGGGAAGTCGGTTTTATTTCTAGAATTCGTTTGTATCTACTTATTTCAAATTTTTAAATTAAACTTTGGCCAGGGTACGCTTTACGCGTAGGGATAATTCATTGGGACTAAAAGGTTTGGTTATAAAATCGTCTACTCCCAGCGTAAATGCTTCAGTGATGATATCTTCCTGAGTTGAAGTAGATAAAACGATTACAGGAATAAGAGGATACTCCGTTTTAATAAACTCAATAATCTCATTTCCCGAAATAAACGGAAGCATTAAATCTGTAAGAATCAAATCAAAGTGAGTTTCGCCCAATAACTTCATAGCCGTTCGGCCGTCCTGAGCTACCACAACTTCATATCCGTCTTTCTTAAGCTTAAACTCAAGAGACTTAACTACCATAGGATTATCTTCAATTACAAGTATTTTGCTTTTCATGATAAATTCTGTTCCTGTGAAAAATCCGTTTTAAGTTGATTCTCAACCTGAAGGTATTCTTCTTCCAAATCTTCTACATAGCTCTTAAAATCTGAGGCGCTGGCATGATGAGCTAAAAAATCACAAAGTGCTACACCGCGTTTATTTAAAATCATTTCAAAAGATGGCTTTATGTTGTGTGCAACAGCTGCAATACTCTGATAATCTCTGGAAGCAAGTAATTTTTTCATCTCCTGAATCCTTTCTGCAACCGTATCCATAAAAATCTGAATACTCTGCGCGATAAAAACCATATCTCCGTCTGAAAGTTCTTTCAAATAGTCAAGGGCATACAAAGACGCTTCAGCTGCATTTTTTTCTATTAAAAGGGCTTCTAATTTTTGAAATTCCCTTTTATCGAAAGGCTTTTTTAACACTTCACAAATACCGTAATCGGTTTCAAAATGCTCTTTAGCTTCAGAACATACAAATACCTTGCCTTTAAACTGCAATTCGTCAATTAAATAATGAAGCGTTTGAGCCGCTCCCATAGGTTTAATCTGCTCATCGATCACCAGTACATCTACCGGCTTGCTTTCTTTTATATGTTGAATGGCTCCAATAGCCGAATTGAAGTTGAATACCAAAAAATTATCCCGGTCAAAATACGCATTGAACCTGATTTGGGCTTCCCGGTCTGCATCAACAAAAAGTATATGTTTGTGATTTGAATTCAAGTTGGTTTCGATTAAGTTTTTAGCGGCTTTAAAATAAATTAAGCCTGTTAAGTTGATGGAATACTTTTTTGCCCCTCCGGCTTCTTTGTTGATACGGCTTTTACCAGACATTTTTTAAGATCATCAAGTATAATGGGCTTTGCGATATAATCGTCCATATCCTGATCCAGGCATCGTTCCCGTTCTCCTTTAATCGCCCGCGCCGTAAGCGCAATAATTGGGGTACGGTGGGTATCCTGCTCTAATTTTCGTATTTCTGCAGTAGCCTCAAAACCGCTCATAACCGGCATCTGAATATCCATAAGTATAAAATCTATTGTATTTTCTTTAAAAGCTTCTACAGCTTCCTGACCATTATTGGCCTCTATTATTTTTGCCAAAGGGATGACTTTAGCAAGAATGGTGCGGGTTAAAAACTTGTTAACCGGATTGTCTTCTGCAAAAAGCACTGTTATATCTAAAGTGGTTAGATCAACTTCTTCCAGTTGCTCCTCCCTGACAGCAGGTATGGTTTTCTCAACCTGCTCCAAAGAATCCAAATATTCCATGAGCTGATCTCGCAACACGGGCTTAACAATTTTATGATCAATATCCAGGTCTTTACTTTTCTCTGCCAGTTCCTGGTCATGTTCTGAGCTGTGCATTACAATAATAGATAGTTGTGATTTACTTATTTTCAAATCATTGCGCAAATGATTTATCAGATCAAGACCATTCAGATACGGCATATTAAAATCAACAATTGCCAGGTCAAATTGCGTATCGCGCTCCAGTATTTCTATGGCGTCGATTCCATTTGAGATCAGTGTGGTTTCAATATCCCGATCTTTAAGCATTTCTTCAAGAATGATGCGGTTGTTTTTATTATCATCTACCACTAACACCCGCTTGAGCGAACGTTTAACCGCAGGCTTAATCTCAACATTCTCCACCGAATCGAAATCAACTTCAAAAGAGAAAGTTGTACCCACGCCCAGTTCACTTGTAACCCTAAGATTGCTATTCATCAACCCAAGCAGTTTATTGCTTATGGTAAGTCCCAAACCGGTACCTCCGTATTTTCGTGTGGTCGAGGAATCTTCCTGACCAAAGGCCTTAAAAATCTTTTTAAGGTTTTGTGGTGCAATACCAATACCAGTATCGCGAAGCGAAAATAAATACCGCATTTTGCCCGTCTTATCTATTTTTCCCAACTGTTTTACCCGGAGTTCAATCTCACCTTTGTGGGTGAATTTCACTGCATTACTGATCAGGTTTATGAGAATTTGACGGAGACGAAGACCATCTGCAATTACATAATTATCAAACGCATTGGGCAGGTTGAGTAGTATTTCAAGGCCTTTTTGATGCGCTGCCTGTTTAACCATTTCTACCGTACGCCCACATATATCGATGATGTCAATGCGTTCAAGGCTTAGCTCCAATTTACCCGCTTCAATTTTTGAGAAATCGAGTATATCGTTAATCAGATCCAATAACGATACAGCAGAAGAGTAAGCTGTTTCCGCATACTGTGCCTGACTTTCATTTAATGGGGTTTTGAGAAGCAAATCTGTAAAACCAATTACCCCATTGAGTGGAGTGCGTATTTCATGGCTCATATTAGCCAAAAACTCGGATTTTGATTTACTTGCTGCTTCCGCTTTGAGTTTTGAATGTCTTAGGGACTCTTCCATCTCTTTGAGACCAGTAATATCTGTGGTTATCCCCAGATATCCTTTCAAACGCCCATTTTCATCATAAACACCTGAAGTTATAAGTTGTCCGGTAAACTTCCTGCCATCCTTGCCTACATAAGTCCATTCAGTTGGATTGCGATCTCCCATTCGGTAAGCGTAGGTAAATATCTGATTGGTATTCAGATGGGTATTATACCTGCTTTCCAGGCTTTTCTTATAATTAACAACTTCTTCTTCAAGATGAAAGAGCTTAGGCGTCTGCTTACCCACTACCTCTTCTGCGGAATATCCCAGGAGATTCTCAGCCCCTTTATTGAACTTTCTAATGACGTGATTACTGTCGGTTTCAATAATAATCACTTCGGTAGTAGCATCAAGTAAAACCTGCATATCGTTTAAACTACGCTGCAATTCTTTCTTGGCCTTGATGTTTTCGGTTATATCAACCACCTGACCTATTAGTGAAGAGATGTGCCCATTTTCATCATACAAAGCCGAAACTGTAAGAAAACAGTGTACTAATCGTCCATCTTTATGCACATAGCGTTTCTCGATCTGATACGAGTCTATCTTTTTATTGAGAATCTCTGAGAAAAGTAAAATATCATTCTCACGATCTTCTTTATGTGTGATTTGAGCTAAACTTAAATCCAGTAATTCATCCTGGGTGTAGCCCACCATCTGGGCCAAATTATTATTTACCAAAACCCAATCCCCATGTAGATCCACCACAGCCATTCCGTTCGGTGAATTTTCAAAAACACGCTTAAACCGGGCGGCACTTTTCTGGGCCAGAATCTCTAATTTTTTCTGCTGGGTAATATCTTCAACCTGGGTAATAACAAAATCAGTTTCTAAATGGGTATCTCTTACGCTGGAACTTGACATGCTGCACCAAATGACACGCCCTGAAGAATGATAGAATTCTGCCTCCATTTTATAGCTTTCTATCTCCCCGGCAATAAGCGCTCTACGCTTTTCTCTGGCCTCATCCAAATATTCCGGTTTAATAACCTCTGAAAAAGTGATATTAAGCATTTCTTCCTGGGTACGATTCTGTAAACCGAATATGTTAACTGCTGCTTTGTTAACCATAAAAACTTCGGTAGCATTTTTGACCAGAATAATCCCAACAGCCGAGTTATCAAAGATCTCTTTAAAACGGTGCTCTGCATCACGTCTTGCAAATTCCTGAGTCTTTGCCTCCGTTATATCCTGTAGAGCGCCATAAACCCTTAGACAATTGCCAGCTCTCATTTCAGACTTAGCGACACCACGCACCCATTTTTCCGAACCGTCTGCAGCCACAATGAGAAACTCATCATCATAAGGCTCTCCTTTCTCAACTGCATTCTGAAAACACCGGGTAATTTTATCTCTGCTCCAGCCCTCTTTATAAAAATTAATTGCTTCGTCGAGTTTTGGCTTATAATCTGCAGGCATCCCGTGGATCTTATTGATGTATGGAGTCCAGGTAATTTTTTGTTTGATTAAGTCTACTTCCCAGCCTCCCACACGGGCCAAATCGTTGCTTTCCTCATAAATTTCAGAAAATGAACGCAAACGCTTGATTTTGCCTTCATAAAGATCAATCTGTGCATTTTTACTAAACTTACGCGTGAATTTCAGTAGGAGATGAGGAGATTCGTTCTCAACCTTAACTACCAGAGCTTTGCCCCTGACTACCAGAAGTGTACCATCTGCCCTTAAAAAAGAAAACAAATACCTCTTTTTAAGTTTCCCACCTTCTTTTATGGTCGTGATGATTTCTGTTAGGGTATGTCGCCCGGGTACGCCCAGAATGGTACTCCATTTACCAGCTAGTTCATCATCAGAAACAGAATCGTATTTAAGAATGGAAAAAAGACTTTGGGTAATATAAAAATCACCGGGATCATCTAAGCGGCAGTAATAAATGCCGTGATAAGGAGTATCGTTAAGCCATTGAAAAACCGTTTCGTCAGAACCTATAAGGCTTTGAAATGATTTCCTAAGGGTGATTTTAGACATCGCTAAACTCTTAAAGTTGGGATTCACGAAGATAAACATTTAATCCATAAAAAAATGCATTTCATCGATTATACGGATATTTTAACACTCTTAAGCGGAATATTTACCATTTCAACGTACTTCCTGATCGTATTCTGTACCTAATGATCCCTCATCGCCTTTTAGAAGGCGATACACTTTAGATACCTGAAGACCTGGTTCTCTGCGATGCGACACAAAAATTATAGCCACATCAGATCCTTTACTTAGGGTGTTGATAAGACTTACCACCAAAGCGGCATCAGCGTCACCCAGAGCAAATGTAGGTTCATCTAAAATAAGAAGCGGTGGATTTTTAATCATCGCTCTGGCAATGAGCACCAGACGCTTATCTACTTCACTCAAATCTCTGAATCGCATTTGAGCCTTATCCTCAAGGCCTATAAGTTGTATCCATTCCTCAGCGATTTTACGCTCCAGAGTTGTGGGGCGCCTATATAGACCTACACTATCGTAGATACCGCCGGTAATCATATCAGAAACGCTATGCATCCCGTCAAAACGTTCGGTAAGAACCGGAGTAACGTAGCCGATTCTCTTTTTGATTTCCCAAACGCTTTCTCCACTCCCCTTTTTAGAACCAAAAATATAAAGCTCTTTGCCATAGCCTTTTACACTATCACCGGTTATCATAGATAACAAAGTCGTTTTGCCGGAACCGTTAACTCCGGTAAGTTGCCAGGACTCTGATTTTCGTATCTGCCAGACAATATTTTGCAAAACCGGTTTGTCTCCAAATGCAACTGAAACATCGCGAAAATCAATAAGCACTTCAGGTACATCAGGATAGGTTACTAGGGTCCTTGGGATTTTTTGTTCGGTAATGGTGTTTTGAGTGGCGTCTGCTAGTTCTAAAGCACCACTTTTCACAAAATGACCGTCCTGAAAATCGAGAGCCGTATTGCAAAAGGCCAACCTATCTTCGCTTCTGGTGAAAAACTGAATAAAAGTGGTGGTCTCAGCCAAAGCTTTAAATTGCTCTTTAAACCGGGCCACAGTATCAGAATCCAGGCCGTCAAAAGGATGATCGAGTATCAGAAAATCAGGTTTCTGAGCCAACTGATAGTTTAAAAGTAACTTCTTGCGCTCGCCGGTAGATTTGGTAAGCAGGCTATCCTCACCAGAAGTCAGGACTTTTTCGCCTAGTCGAAATTCTAAATCCAGATATTTTTTTAAGGTATATTCTGAAAACAAATATCCCGACTTACCTGCTTCCCGGAGTAGCCATTCTTCTTCCAAAAGCCGAACCAGCTCTGCTTGTTTAAGGTTTTGTTTAGTGCTATCAAATGCGTAATGGTTTTTTACAATCATTATTATTTATACTTCTAATACAATTTTACCGATGTGTTCACTGCTCTCCATTAAACGATGCGCCTCGGCAGCATCTGCCAAAGCGAAGGTCTTATCGATAAACACCCGTATGGAGCCAGATTCCAGTAAAGGCCATATATGCTGCTGTAAATCTTTTGCGATTTGATGTTTAACTTCAACCGATTGTGGCTTTAGCAGGCTTCCGATAAGGGTTAATTGTTTACTCATGAGCATCCATAAATCAATTTGCGGCTTTAAGCCATTCATTCCGTTTATGTGTGCCAAACGCCCTTTAGGAGCAAGGAGGTTCATATTTTTAAGGGTATAATCGCCGCCAATCATATCTAGGATCACATCGATCTTTTCCTCCTTAAAAACTTCTTCAAAATCCTTTTTCTTATAATTAATGACCTGAGCCAGGTTATGTTCCTTAATGAAATGGACTTTTTCCTCAGAACCTACAGTTGTATAGGTCATTAAGCCCAAAGCTTTTGCCATTTGCAAACCCATAATCCCTATCCCACTGGTACCTCCGTGTATAAGCAGCCCCTCGCCTCGCTTAGCATCTGCCTGCATAAATACATTAAACCACACCGTAAACAGGACCTCTGGTAAGGAAGCCGCCTCTATAAAAGTCAATTCATTAGGAATAGGAAGACATAAGCGCGCATCAACAGCTATTTCGGTAGCATAGCCACCACCAGCAACCAGAGCACAAACCTTATCATTCAGCTGAAATTGTGTTACATCTGAAGCTACTTCGATAATCTCTCCCGAAACTTCTAAGCCAGGGATAACTGCTTTCGCAGCATCAGCCCCATAAGCATCTGGGTTTTTACGGGTTAATAGGTCGCTTCGGTTTACCCCTGCTGCTTTTATTGCAATACGTACCTGACCCGGTTTAAGGGGTTCTGAGTCGGCTTCTTTGAGTTCTAGTACTTCGGGGCCTCCGGCTTTGGTGATGTGAATGGCTTTCAAATTGGTTTATTTTTATTGCTATTGCTATTAGTATTGCTATTAGTATTGCTATTAGTATTGCTATTAGTATTGCTATTTGAAGCTCATAAATATACTTTGGAACTTCAACATTTTTAAAGGGCCTTCCTGCAGTGCTGAAAAAACCATTACTAAAAGATTCGCGATTATAAAAAAAGCCCTTAATCAGGATTGAAGAAGGGCTTTTTAATATTTATTTAGGCTCTCTAAACGTGTAGGGCCCGGTCTGCGGTTGCAGCAAGGGCTGCCTCCTTAACCGCTTCGGCATAGGTAGGATGCGAATGCGACATACGTGCGATATCTTCGGCACTGGCTCGGAATTCCATCGCGGTTACCGCTTCTGCAATTAAATCGGCCACACGTGCACCAACCATATGTACACCCAAAACCTCATCGGTTTCTTTATCGGCAAGAATTTTTACAAAGCCGTCAATATCCCCTGAAGCTCTGGAACGTCCCAGCGCACGCATTGGGAATTGGCCTGATTTGTAAGCTACCCCTTCTTCTTTAAGTTGCTCTTCGGTTTTACCTACAGATGCAACCTCGGGCCAGGTATACACCACACCCGGGATTAGATTATAATCGATATGTGGTTTTTGACCGGCAATCGTTTCGGCTACAAACACCCCTTCTTCTTCCGCTTTGTGGGCAAGCATAGCACCGCGCACCACATCACCAATGGCGTAGATATTGGATACTTCGGTTTGCAAATGATCATTAACGGCCACTCTGCCGCGATCGTCGGTTTTAAGTCCGGCTGCTTCGAGATTAAGACCTTCGGTAAAAGCTTTACGTCCTACAGAAACCAACACGTAGTCTCCTTTAAATTCAACCTCCTGATCTTTTTTATCGGTTGCTGTTACGGTTACTTCATCTCCATTGCGGGAAACTCCATTTACTTTGTGTGAAAGATTAAACTTAACACCCTGTTTTTTCATCACCTTCATCAACTCTTTACTTTGAGCCGAATCCATTGTAGGAATAATACGATCCATATACTCCACTACAGTCACATCGGCACCAAGGCGTTTGTAAACCTGACCTAATTCCAAACCGATAACCCCACCACCTATGATAATCATATGCTTAGGTATTTCAGTAAGTTTAAGCGCTTCGGTGGACGTAATGATGCGTTCTTTATCAATTTCAATAAACGGAAGGCTTGAAGGCTTACTTCCGGTAGCTATAATGATGTTCTTTGCTTCAATTTCCACATCATCACCGTCTTCTATAGCTATATTTATATGGGTTTTATCTTTAAAGGAACCAACACCCTGAAAGGTGTCAATTTCGTTCTTGCTCATCAAAAATTCGATCCCTTTAGTAGTTTGCTCCACTACTGAAGCTTTACGGGACATCATTTTCTCGAGATTGATTTTTACCTCACCCGGAATTTCTATACCGTGTTCTTCAAAATGCTTAATCGCATCTTCATAGTGGTGTGAAGAATCTAATAGTGCTTTTGAAGGAATACAACCTACATTAAGACAGGTACCGCCCATAGTGGCGTATTTTTCGATTATTGCTGTCTTAAGGCCCAATTGCGCGCAGCGAATAGCAGCCACATAACCTCCGGGACCGGAACCGATGACTGCAACGTCGTATGTACTCATAATTTTAATTTCAAAATTTGAGTATCAAAGGTACGATGTAGAAATGCTTTGAGAAATAATTTCTTTAATCAATTAATTCAATACGCAATGAGGTACCTTCAAGAATTCTAAGATTATCCCATTCGTCGTTGTCACTATTATCAAGGGTTTCCATATATAGATCAAAACCTCTAAAAGTACCCGTAATATTCACCAAAAATGATTTTGTAATGGTAACATAATCTGAATCGCCATTTTGATCTACAAAAGACGCGCTATTAGCGAGTGTACTGCTATTTTCTCTTACCGTAAACTTAAGAAATCTAGTACCTGAGGTTCGCTGTATATTCACAGTATAAGTGAATTTATATACACCTGTAGCATTCGCTGTTTGAAAACCTGTTGTGTTAAGGGAATTTAATCCATTATTTGGACTTATTTGATTGAAAGTTATAATGCGACCCTTAACATCAATATCTGAAGGCTCGTAAGAATTACTTCTATAAACTTCACCATAAACATCTATTCCTCCTGAGCTACCGGATGGCGTTTGCCAGGTAGCGTTACCATTAGCATCTGAGGTTAAAACTTTACCCGTATCCTGACTGCCATCAACGTATCGTAAACTCCCGTTAACCTGAAGCTTTGCAGTTGGACTAGAAGTCCCAATTCCTACTTTAGTAGCTGCATAAGCGTTAGTCGCCGTATTGATGGTATTTCCTAAGATGATGGTGTTATCAACTGCGGTTTGAGCAGGACCTATGGCTACTGCATTCTGATGATTGGATACCGCCTGATAACCCAGGGCTGTCGAATTATTACTGGTCGCCTGACTCTGGTTCCCTAAAGCCAGGGTATTATTGGAAGTAGATACAGCGCCATTACCTAAAGCAAATGAGCCTGTGGCTGCAGATCTTGCGGCAGCACCTATTGCATACGAATTGGTTCCCTGGGCTCGGGAAGATTCACCGATGGCGTAGGCGCTGGTACCTGAAGCGTTCGAACTTTGTCCTATAGCATAACTTTTATTCTGAGAAGAAACAGCGCTTTCCCCCAGGGCATAGGCATTACTGCCTGATGCATTGGCTGCTTTACCCAAAGCATAATTACTCGTATTACCGGCCGAGGCATTTTCACCAAAAGCAAAAGCCTGATTGACACTAGCTGATGCTCCTAATCCCAAAGTAACACCTCCATTTGGATGAAAACTTCCGATTGGGCTGTTATTTACGCGAAAATTAAGAGCCTGATAATTGAGCGTTCCTAAAAAATTTCCTCCATTAATGGTATTTCCTGTTAGAGCCCAACCCGCGGTACTACCTGTACCTGAATTTGCCTTTGCACTAACCCAAAGACTACCGTTCCAATAGTATAAACCGGGAGTCACGTCGTTGGCGGTGGCCAGGTTGTAAATCATTAAACCTTCTGCCGGGTTATCAACCGGATTAGGATTTGTTGTGGCAGTCAAATTTAATCGTGGAATTAATAATCCACGATTTGAGGAAGATAAATCCAGGATACTGGAATTATTCGGAGAGGTGGTACCTATACCTACCTGTGAGAATGAAAAGATTGGAAAAAGGAATACTAAGAAAATACTTAAGCCTTGTAATTTTTTAATCATGTTTTGGGGTTCTAAGTTTGATTGTGTTAGCGGTGCCTGAAAAGACACTCCGCGCGTACCTACGTAGTAACCCCGGGTGCGGATTAAAAATAAATATAATTTAAGCTTTATTTAACACTGTATATTTTTTAAAATAATAAAGACCATTCAGGATATTAGGATCCAACTTTCAAATTTTATAAATTGTATTATTCTATAGAAATAGTTCATATTAAAACATTTGAAAAGCTCAGGCTTAATCAAAAAATATGCTAGTTAGATCCGAGTCTATATACTGAAAGGTTACAGGTATTGGCAGGAAAATCAGAATCGCCATTGTTAGCAGTAACATTATATCTCAACCGCAACCTATCATTAACATTAAGCGAAATATAAAACGTCTTGGCGGTATTAACTTTTTGACCATTGTTTTCATGGGAAACCTCACTTGAACTTTGATCAATTTTGGTATACGTGTTATTATTTGGTGCTCTCTCTACAAAAAATTCGAAATCGCGATCGGTATTACTTCCAGCAGTTACGCTAACTGAATAACTAATCCTGTAGTTTCCTGCAATAGCTACCTGTAAATAATAATCAGTATCATCATGTGTGACGTTCTTCAAAACTGTAGATGCATTTAAACTCCTGGTAAAAGTACCCGATTCGCTAACTCCTCCCAAAACATCACCATACATTTCTCCATATGCCTCAACGGCGGTACTAGGAGCCTGCCAACTTGCATTCCCATTGGCATCTGAAGTAAGCACTTTACCATTATCATCTCCAGGACTTGCATCTACATATCTGAAAGTTCCATTTACTTGAAGTTTTGCAGTAGGGGTACTGGTTCCAACGCCCACGTTGGCGTTATTACCAAGTATAACAGTATTGTCTTGAGTGGCATTACTATTATAACCTACAGCAGTTGCATTTAAACCTGAAGCTCTTGCCCCGTTCCCCAGAGCCATAGATCGCTCTCCAGTTGCGGTTGAATTTTGACCAATAGCTGTTGCAGAGTTGTTGTTTACACTGGCCGTGTTACCTATAGCGATAGCATTGCGCCTTCCAGCAGCAATAGTTGCTGATACCCCTATCGCAATCGAATTATCTCCATTTGAGTCAGCACCAACCCCAAAAGCAATGGAGCTCTGATTTCGCGCAGCGGCATTCACACCAATGGCTACAGACGAATTTCCCCGGGCATTGGCTCCGGTTCCTAGAGCTAAACTACTCGCAGCACTGGCTGTTGATCCACTGCCAAAAGCACTGCTTTCGTTATTAGTTGCCTGTGCATTATACCCAACAGCTAAACTTCGATAACCCGTGGCATCAGAATCTGCACCAACTGCTATCGACTCATTTTGCTGCGTACCCGCATTATTGCCAATAGCTACGGAGTTCTGACTTGTCGCAGTCGTATTATTACCTAAAGCAATAGCATTGTTTGCTGAGCTTTGTGCTGCAAAACCAACCGCTATATTCTGAAAACTGGAAATCGCATTTTTACCTATGGCAATAGATTCATTACCGTTGGCATCGGCATTATACCCCAGAGCAACTGCATCCTGATTTGCTTCTGAATTATATCCCAATGCTAATGACTGATTTCCGATCGCGTTCGCGCTATAGCCCAAAGCTACCGAGTTATTTGCAGTGGCAACAGATTGAAATCCTAATCCCACTCCGCCTTGCGGATGAAACCGACCTATTTGAGTATTATTTACTCTTAAATTTAATGACTGATAATTTGTTGTTCCCAAAAATGCGCTACTAGCAATTGAATTACCAGTCAGTTCCCATCCCGAACCGGAAGTTGCGGCCGGTGTTTGCCAGCTCACATTACCATTAGCATCTGAGGTCAAAACCCTACCGGCTGCCTGATTCCCGTCTTCAAATCGAAAACTACCGGAAAGATGAAATTTAGCAAGGGGATCGCTTGTGCCTATACCCACGTTTTGACTGGCACCACCCAAAATGATGGTGTTTGACCTGTTAGCCAGGGCATTAGTCCCTATTGCGAAAGCATCTGCAGCATTGGCATTGGAATCGAAGCCTAAGGCAAAACTTCGTGCCCCACCTGCATTTGCCCCATTACCCAAAGCAAAAGCATTTGCTGCTACAGCCGTGTTGTTCAGCCCAAAGCCCACAGCTCCATTAGGCCTGAGAGTAGCTACGGTTCTGTTTTCTGCTTTAAATACGAGGGGTACATCATTTAGGGTCCCTATAAAACTAGTTGTTCCTGCATAGTTGCCCTGCAATTGCCAACCCAGATCAACCCAGGCTGAACCGTCATAAAATACAAAACCTTCAGAGATGGTACCGGTAGCAGCTGTATTGTAAATGATGAGTCCTTTTACCGGGTTTACAATTGTAGCAGCATCGTCTGCTCCGGTAAGCGCAATACGAGGTATAAGCAATCCGCCATGATCAGATTGTATATCTAAAATGGCCGCCGGATCAGGAGCGGTGGTACCAATACCTACCTGGGCATGAAGAACCAAAGACATCAAAAAAGCAATGCATACAAAAAGTAATTTTTTCATCATATAAAAAGGGTTTAGGGACTTTAAGGATTTCTTTATAATTGTATTAGGCTGAAATGCATAGGCATTTCAGCTTGGGCGGATCTGTACTGACTTCATAAACGTTTAGTATGTTCAGGAATCAACAAATCCTACAGCTGCAAAGCCCTTATAAAAAATTAAAGCAGCTCCAACGTCTTAAATCTTAAGCACGTTGTAAGTATTCCAGTCATTTAAAAATTTATAATAGGTATACGCTGGGGTATAAAGGAATTGAGCTTCTCGTGAGAAACGAAATGCTTAAAACTTGAAAGGATTAGTACAACAAAGGCTTCTGCCGGATGGATAAGATTAGGAATAAGCTTCTTTTCGGCATTGTAAAAACCGAATAGACTTCTTAAACGACTATCTTTAAGGAATAGATACGTTCTCATAGAGGGTTGGTTTGGGGAACTAAGTAGATTTCCTACCTTAGGTTATGTTTTAACAAATGCAATTATACAACTAAATCGCTATATGCTCTAACTAAATCGTTAAAGCAAACCCCTAAAGCCTTCAATACATGTACTTTAGCTATCCAAAAAATTATAAGAAAAACTCACTTTTACTAATAATGTTTAACACAATACCTGTTTGATTTAGGAAAACGCAGAATTAGCAATTAAATATCATGATTATCGCAAAAATTACAGTATTCGTATTTTTTTTAGTTAAATACAGTCTTATATCTATTAAATACTGTTTGAAATCATCGCTTTTTCAGCTTAACCTTTTTTAAATGTCGTAAATCACCAACCTTTGCTTTAGCATTTCTGCATTATAGCTTATTTATAACTTAAATTTTCAAAGCTGCATCCCACCTCCGCTTTATGTTTTGTCTGAATCTTTAGGCATTGCAAAAGAGTGTCAGTAGAAATTTTCTAAAAAACTGGTCTGTGACGAAGCTTAATAGTTAGATTCTGAACTATTAACAGCCTAATATTCCGTCCCGGCCGTTAAATACCTCATCCTTAGGACTGGAGGATAATACGAGTACGCTCTATTTTCAATACTATTTTCTTAAACAGAATAACTGCGATAGAACAGCACCCTACCACCTGTATTTGCAAAATTTTGACTCGAACAGGTACTTTATTAAGCATAAAAATAACCCTAACCAGCTGGCATATTGATTATTGTATTACTTTAGTCATAGTGCAGGTGCTACCACACTGCTACCACACTGCAACCACACTCCTACCACACTGCAACCACAGTTTACCACATTTTATGTGGGTGAGATTGGTTAGAATACGGTAGCATTCTTGTAGCATGTATAACTTAACACGTCTAAGCTATGGCAGAACTCAATCCTAAGACCGGCCTTAAGGGCAACATCGGCAATCTCGTATTTAGAAATGTGAATGGAAAAACCATCGTACAGTCCCGGCCTGATACCGTACGCAGACGCCGTAAGGGCCGGGGCAAACAGACGGCTACCGATTTTGGCCGCGCCTCACAAACCACCAGAAGCATCACCATAGGATTGCGCCCTTTTATAGGCAACATGTATGATTCCCAGTTTTTTAACCGCTTTCGCACGGCGGTGTATCAGGGGATGAAAATGAATGATACCCTCCCCCAGGGAAGTCTGGATCTCTGGCAGGGCGAGCCCACTGTATTGGAAGGTCTGGAAACCGACCTGAAACATCAGTATCCGCAGTACGTGCAAATGCCCGGGCTGCAACTCAGCCTCGAAGCGGGAACTTTGGAAATCAGCATACCTGAATTTAAAGCCGATATCCATCTATACTGGCCGGTAAAGGCTAGTGAAGCCGAACTGGGGTATTGGATCAGCGTTTACGATTCCAAAACCTACCAGGTGCTGCGACACGAATTCTTTAGTATTCCCATTCCCCATAAAACGCAAACTATCCCTGCTACCCGTTATACCGCAACTGCATTGCCTGCAGAGGCCCTGCTTTTGGTTACTGCGGGAGTACTATACTATACGATAGATATTCGTCTGGGGAAAGTATGTATGAATTCAAAAGCTTTTAATCCTACACAGGTGCTAAAGGTTTTTAGGACTTAATTTTTTTATGTTCCTTTATAAATTTTATGACCTTATATAATTAAGTGCAGAAAAGTCAATTAATGGGAAAGTACCGGCCTATCAGGAGGTTCTCGTGAAATTTGACGTGAGCGGAGCGTGGCAGGCGGTTCTGTTTGAGGCCGCCAGAGCGGCCGAGTTAAGCGCAAGTAGCTCAGCGAATGATAAATTTAGATACCGTCTTGTGAGCCTTGATCTTCCTGCCCGGCTGGATAGACGGGTTGGTTCGTTTTTTCATCGATGGAAAAAATGAACAGGAATGTGAATAGAAATTATAGTTTCTATATTGCTATAACTGTCGCATCAAGCGCTACACCAAGCGCAGTCGAAGTGCAGTCGAAAAGCGAGTGACGGTCGCAACCTCAGTAGAGACCAGTGTATCGAGAAGTCTTCTTAGTAAGAGCTTTCTGCTTTGCCGGTCTTCTCGATACTATCTTTTCAAGCCCCGCCCTCAAAAGTCACTCGTAGGGACACTGAAATCGAAACCAAACTCCGGCTCCGACCACAGAAAAGAGTCTATTAAGAAGACGGTGGATAAGGAAAAAGTAAGCTATTCAGCAGCAGCCTGTTTTTAATTCATCCATAATCCTTAAACTTGTAGCAACGTTATATAAACTATCATGACCGAAAAGGAAGCCGAAGAGAAAAATGAGCAAATTGTAGAAAACAGAGAACTCAACATTTTTGAGGCTCTCATACCTATAATTGCGTTGATAGGCATGCTGGCCTATAATGTTTTTGTCTTTGGAGACGATGCGCTTAGCGGCTCCAACCAGTTTATTCTTTTACTGGGAGCAGCAGTTGCTGCCATAGTAGGCTTTTTCAATAAGACTTCTTTTGAGCTTATGATGGAAGAAGTTGCGCAAAATATCAAATCTACAGCAGGTGCTATACTCATTCTTTTGCTGGTAGGAGCATTGGCCGGAACCTGGCTTGTGAGTGGTATCATACCCACGATGATTTATTACGGTATGCAAATCCTAAGTCCATCAATATTTCTGGCTGCCTGTGTTGTAATCTGTGCGGTTATTTCGGTAGCTACCGGAAGTAGCTGGACAACCTCTGCAACGGTGGGAATAGCACTGATAGGCATTGCCAATGCCTTGGGAATTTCGTTGGGAATGACCGCCGGTGCCATATTATCAGGGGCCTATTTTGGAGATAAACTTTCGCCGTTAAGTGACACGACAAACCTGGCGCCTGCTATGGCAGGAACCGATTTGTTTACGCACATTCAATATATGTTATACACTACCGTGCCCTCCATAACTGTTACACTTATCGTTTTTATCATTATTGGACTCAATATTGAAACGACCGGCCCGGCAGACAGCAGTGCCATTTTAGCTTCAATTGATGAAGCCTTTACAATTACACCCTGGTTGTTTATCGTTCCGGCACTTGTAATCTTCCTAATTATCAAAAAAACACCGCCACTTATCGCCTTATTAGCCGGAACATTGCTGGGAGGCATTGCGGCCCTGATCGTACAACCCGAAATTGTTGCAGGATTAGGCGGAAGCTCTGTTTTAAGTCTTGAAAGTGGCTATAAGGGGATTATGAATGCCATCACCGTAGATACTGCGATTGAAACGACCAATACAAACCTTAACGACCTGTTTGCTTCAAGTGGAATGGCAGGTATGCTGGGCACCATCTGGTTAATCATTTGCGCTATGACCTTTGGAGGTGTTATGGATGCTATAGGAGCTTTAGCGCGTATCAGCCGTTTTATGTTGGGGCTTTTTGACAGTGTTTTTGGTCTGTTTGCCAGCACGGTTGCTACCTGTATAGGTCTCAATGCAACCGCAAGTGATCAATACCTGGCCATTGTAGTCCCCGGTAAAATGTATGCCAAAGCCTACCGCGACAAGGGTCTTGCACCAGAAAATCTGAGTCGCACGCTTGAAGATAGCGGTACGGTAACTTCGGTACTTGTGCCCTACAATACCTGCGGTGCTTATCAGAGCGGCGTCCTCGGGGTATCGGTTGCAGATTATTTTGTGTACGCTATTTTTAACTGGCTTAGTCCTTTTATGACACTGATTTTTGCAGCCTTCCGCATTAAAATTCGCAGTCTTGCCGAGGCCGGAAAGCAGTAACTTAATTATATTACGAGTCTGTAGTTTTACCCAAAGCCCGGCGAAAACGGTATAGCTGTGCATAAGTTTCTTTTTAAAGTTGTTAAAATTACCTTAACACTTTTTACGCTTCTAGTTTCACCCTGAGAAACTGCTAAAATACCGATTGCTTTACTTATAATTCCTAAGGTTTTTCGGGTGTAAATTGACAATACATCAATCCTCTTAAGCAGCAGATTGCCTTATAGACAATGCTTATACCCTAATAACATCTACACATTTCTGAATGTTTTTTTTGCACAGGTAGCAGGTTAGCTTTGCACCAAATTTAAAAACAAACAACAATGACATTAGTAGGAAAACAATTTCCAAATCTTGCAGTAGATGCTATGAATGAAATGGGCGATACTTTTAAACTAAACGTTTTAGAAGAAGCCAAAAAGAACAATAAGAAAGTAGTTTTATTCTGGTATCCAAAAGATTTCACCTTTGTTTGCCCAACCGAACTTCACGCATTTGAAGCGGCAATGGCCGAATTTGAAAAACGCAATACAATAGTAATTGGTGCTTCGTGCGACACTCCTGAAGTACACTTTGCCTGGTTAAATACACCAAAAGATGATGGTGGTATAGAAGGTGTTACCTATCCCATTCTTGCAGACACCAACCGTAATCTGGCCAATCGTTTGGGTATCCTTGATATTACAAACGAGCGTTATGATGAAGAAACCGGTATGCTAACTGTAGACGGTGATAATGTAACCTATCGTGCAACCTATCTTATTGATGAAGAAGGTACTGTATTTCACGAAGGTGTAAATCATATGCCGGTAGGCCGTAATGTAAATGAATTTTTACGCCTTATCGATGCTTACGCGCACGTGCAGAAAAACGGTGAAGTATGCCCGGCAAACTGGGAAGAAGGTAAACAGGCAATGCATGCCAACCGTGACGGAGTAGCTTCTTACCTCGCTACTAACTAAATTGTATAATCCTTAAAATCTATAGCTATGTTAAAGCAACTCGATCAGGATAATCTGGCAGAATGGGTATCGTCTAACGACACTGTGGTGGTGCAATATATGGCCAGCTGGTGTGGTAACTGCCGTGTGATGAAGCCGAAGTTTAAAAAACTGGCTACAGAACACGAGGATACTGCATTCTTACTGGTTGATGCCGAAAAGTTTCCGGAAAGCCGAAAGCTGGCAACCGTAGATAATCTGCCTACTTTTGCGACTTTTAAAAACGGAAACTTTGTAAATCAGGTACAGACAAATAAGTTTGATAATCTAAAAGAACTCGTTGATGAAATTACCAGTAATTAAGCATTTACAAAAGAACAACAGCCCTGAGGCGCTTCAGAACACGATTGAAGTACTTGAATCATTTACCGAACACCGTTCTGTAACTGATGCCGATATGGATGTGGTAGGCGAACTGATTACCAATCTGTGTGGTGCTGTTGAAATGCACGAGATGATTGCCAGCGGAATGTCTGAGCGCGATGCTGCTAATGGTTTTGCCCAAAAGGTTTTGGGCTCCATTGATCGCTAAGGATGTTTCTCCAGACAAGATCTCGCTAAATAAAGTTAATATCTCTAAAGCTTCCGCATATCGCGGAAGCTTTTTTAGTACTGGTTGATCCTTGTACTAGAAATTGGCATTCCTTTAATTGGCGTTAGTTGTTTATATACCTACTTTTACCACTAACAAAACCGAAAATCATGGCAAATATAACTCTGGGTGGAAACCCTACGCATACCCTTGGCGAGCTTCCTGAAAACGGGACGCAGGCACCAGATTTTAAACTTTCAAGAACCGATCTTCAGGAAAGTACACTTGAAGATTTTAAAGGCAAGAAAGTGGTGATGAATATATTTCCCAGTGTAGATACCGGGGTCTGTGCCGCTTCCGTACGCAAGTTTAATGAAAAAGCCTCTGATCTTGAAAATACTGTGGTATTGTGTATCTCCCGCGATCTTCCCTTTGCGCAGGCCCGTTTTTGTGGAGCGGAAGGTTTAGAACAGGTTCAGGTGCTTTCTGATTTTAAGGAAGGAAAATTTGGTAAAGACTACGGACTCTTAATAGCTGATGGGGCTTTTGCCGGCTTACACAGTCGAGTGGTAATCGTACTTGATGAAGATCATAAAATTATTTATACCGAGCAGGTGCCCGAAATAGGCCAGGAACCTGATTATGAAGCGGCTCTTAGCGCTATTGCCTGATGCAACAACCCAAAGAACCATTCATCATTAATCGCCTTAAAGCATTTAAGTATGCTTTTAAAGGGGCCTTTTATCTTTTACGCACAGAAGCCAGCATTAAAGTGCAGGTCTTCTGTGCTTTAGTAGTTTGTATACTGGGGTTTTATTTTGAAATCACAACTATCGAGTGGTGCATACAATTGCTGGCAATCGCTTTAGTGCTTGCAGTTGAGGGGCTCAACAGCGCCATTGAAAAAATAGCGGATTTTGTGCATCCCGATTACCATAAAAAAATAGGCATTATCAAAGATGTATCGGCAGGTGCGGTGACCTTTGCCGCGGTGATTGCAGGTATAATCGGTTTGCTAATTTATATACCTTACCTCTTCTAAAATTTTATCGGCAGAGTACCGTTTGATATTTGTATTTTTACGCCCGAATAAAAATACTCATTTAACAATAGCTCCTGTGTGAGCTCTATTTTAAGCAGACCTACTAAGCTTAGTTTTACTAATGGCCCGAAAAAAAGCGAAAACAAAATCTACTACCTCCAAGAAACAGCCTGTAAAAATCAGTTTTAAACTGACCAAGCAGCAGAAGATTGTATTGGGCAGTTTTCTATTCCTCCTCGGGATCGCGCTGATGTTTTCGTTTATATCCTATTTTTTTACCTGGCAAGCAGATCAAAGTACCTTAAACAGTCTGGACGACCGCAGTATAGAAGCTCAAAACTGGCTTAACAAATTTGGAGCAACTCTGGGTGATTTTTTCATCTATCAGGGATTTGGTGTTGCAGCCTTTGCGCTGGCAGTCTTGGTAACCCTTACCGGGTTTTACTACTTTTTTGACCGGCCTAAAAAAAGCCTTCAGGCCTATTGGTTTTGGGGAATCATTGTAATGCTCTGGTTTTCGGTTTTCTTTGGTTTTTTCTCAGAAAGCAATGCGCTGTTGGGTGGTATGGTAGGTTTTGAACTCAATGATTTCCTTCAGGATTATCTGGGTCTGATAGGTACAATACTTGTTCTTGCTTTTGTAGCCATCGTTTATCTGGTCGTAAGGCTCAAGCTTACTCCAGAGCTGGTAGGACAATATCTTTCGCGAAAGCGTAATGATTTTAAAACTGAATTTGAGGATTCAGACGACGAAGTTTCTTTTGAAGATACCGCCTTTGAGAAAGACAATATCGAACTTCCGGTTGAAGTCGAGGAAGAAGCTGTTGAAGAGCCTGTTCTCAAAACTGCCCCCACTTCTACCCCACCCAAACCTGTTGAGACTGAAGCCGTAAAACCGGCTTCAGATGAAAATTTTGAGATTGAAATTGAGGAAACTATTGAAGAAGAGGAAGTCGAAGAAAACCTGAGTACCAAACTGGTTCAGGATTTTGGTGAGTTTGACCCTACTCTTGAACTCAGCAATTACAAATTTCCGTCAATAGAGTTGCTTAAAGACTACACCCAGGGTCAAAGCATAACCATAGACCAGGAAGAACTCGAAGAAAATAAGAATCGAATTGTAGACACCTTAAAAAACTACAAGATCGATATTGCGCATATCAAAGCAACGGTAGGTCCTACAGTAACGCTTTATGAGATTGTGCCCGAAGCTGGGGTTCGTATCTCTAAAATCAAAAACCTGGAAGATGATATTGCGCTTTCGCTTTCAGCTTTGGGAATACGTATCATTGCCCCCATTCCCGGAAAGGGAACCATTGGTATTGAAGTACCCAATAAAAATGCCCGCATTGTCTCGATGCGCTCGGCAATTGCCTCGCCAAAATTTCAAAATGCCGAGATGGAACTCCCACTGACTTTAGGAAAAACCATCTCAAATGAAACATTTGTAGTAGACCTCGCCAAAATGCCCCACCTGCTTATGGCCGGTGCGACCGGACAGGGTAAATCGGTTGGGCTAAATGCGATCCTTACTTCCCTGTTATACAAGAAACATCCTGCTGAAGTTAAGTTTGTTCTGGTAGACCCCAAAAAAGTTGAGCTTACGCTTTTTAATAAAATCGAAAGGCACTATCTGGCTAAGCTTCCCGATACAGAAGAAGCCATCATTACCGATAATGCCAAGGTGATTAACACCTTGAATTCCCTGTGTATTGAGATGGACAACCGCTACGATCTGCTAAAAGATGCGATGGCACGTAACATTAAAGAATACAACGCAAAATTTAAAAAGCGCAAGCTGAATCCCAATGATGGCCATAAGTTTTTACCCTACATCGTACTGGTAATTGATGAGTTTGCAGATTTGATTATGACCGCAGGAAAAGAGGTGGAAACTCCTATTGCGCGACTGGCACAGCTGGCACGTGCTATCGGAATTCACCTTATTGTGGCCACGCAAAGACCTTCGGTTAACGTAATTACCGGTATTATTAAAGCCAACTTCCCGGCTCGTATTGCCTTTAGGGTTACCTCAAAAATTGACTCCCGTACCATTCTTGACAGTCAGGGGGCAGATCAGCTTATAGGACGTGGAGATATGCTTTTTACACAGGGTAACGAACTGGTGCGTGTACAATGTGCCTTTGTTGACACTCCCGAGGTCGAAAAGATAACGGACTTCATTGGTTCGCAAAAAGCTTATCCTGACGCTCACCTGCTGCCAGAATATGTAGGGGAAGAAGGTGGCACAAGTCTTGATATAGATGCAAGCGACCGAGATGCTTTGTTTATGGAAGCTGCTGAAGTTATAGTGACCGCACAACAGGGAAGCGCGTCTTTATTGCAACGCAAACTCAAACTGGGCTATAATCGTGCAGGCCGAATAATCGATCAACTGGAGGCTGCAGGTATTGTAGGTCCTTTTGAAGGTAGTAAAGCCAGACAGGTTCTCGTTTCAGATTTAAATGCATTACATCAACAACTAAATAATGAATAATATGAATTTTTATAAAAAACCTTTAATCGCTGCCCTTCTATTTTGTTTTGCAGCCTTTTCAACGGGTTTTGCTCAGGATACCAAAGCAAAAACACTTTTAGACCAGGTTTCGGCTAAAGTGAAAAGCTATGATAATATGTTTATCGATTTCAAATATGGATTGTCTAACGATGCTGCCGGAATAAACCAGGAAACTCGTGGAGATGTCACTTTAGATGGAGATAAATATAAGCTGAATCTGATGGGTACTACCCAGATGTATGACGGTAAAAAATTATATACCATTGTGCCCGAAGATGAAGAAATCACCATTTCTACTCAGGACCCCGGGGATGATGATGCCATTACCCCTTCAAAAATGCTGACCTTTTTCAATAAGGGATATTCGTATAAATGGGATATTGAGCAAAATGTAAGCGGTCGTAAAATTCAGTACATCAAGCTTACTCCTATTGACTCTAACAGCGAACTGAAGTCTGCGCTACTGGGCGTTGATGTACAAACCAAGCACATCTACCGTTTGATTATGACTCAGAAAAATGGAAGTAAAATTACTATTACCGTAAATTCATTTAAGACCAATCAGCCGCTTCCCGGCAATCTTTTTGTCTTTGATGAATCAAAATACGGCGATTATTACATCAACCGCTTAGACTAGACAGGTATTGAAAATACTGGATCGTTATATACTAATAACCTTTATCAAGAACTTTCTCAGTACGTTCATCATTTTGATGTTCATATTCGTACTGCAAACGGTATGGCTCTATATTAAAGAGCTTGCTGGGAAAGATCTTGATCTGGTTATTATTGTAAAATTCCTATTGTATTTTTCGCCCCGCCTGGTTACTCTGGTGCTGCCGTTAACCGTGTTGCTTACGAGCATTATGACCTTCGGTAATTTCGCCGAAAACTACGAGTTTGCCGCAATGAAATCAACCGGTATTTCGCTGCAACGCGCTATGCGAAGCCTTACCGTTTTCATTTTAATCTTAGCCGGCACCTCTTTTCTTTTTGCCAATTATGTGATTCCGGCGGCAGAATTTGAATCCCTAAATTTAAGACGAAATATCGCTCAGGTAAAACCTGCAATGGCGATTACCAAAGGACAGTATAATACCATTGGTGAAAGCTATGTGATGAAAATCGCCGATAAGGAAGGAGAAAACGGTCAGTTTTTAAAAGACGTAATCATCTACCAGAAAGACCCTTCACGCACCGGGAATTTTACGGTAATAAAAGCACGTGAAGCCGAACTGATTAGTGCAGAAGGGGATAATGTACTCTCCCTGAAACTCATAGATGGAAACTACTATGATGAAGTTGAGCAAAAGGATTACAGCAAGCAACGCCGTGAACCTTTTGTCAAAAGTTATTTTGAGACCTATACCATCAATATTGACCTTAGCGAACTCGACAATGTAGATATGGATGAGAAGAGTATCGACAATGCGTATACCATGCTCACGGTAGCGCAACTTAACGATACGCTGGTAGATATTTCAAAAAACTACAGCAATTACCTGAAGTCACGTGGTACTACAGAACTCCGGGAGATGCAATTGCGCCCGCTAGACACTTCATATTTGTCAAATATTCCGGTAGACACAACCCGAGTAGTAGAAGACGAACTTATTAAAAACTTCAGCCTCTCGTCTCAGGCTCAGGTTTTACGCGGTGCAGAAACCAGTGTAAAAAACAACATTACGGCTATAAAAGGACAAAAAACCAACAATCAGGTAAAGATTAAAACCCTCAGTAAATACGAAATTGCTCTTCACGAAAAATTTGTATTGGCCTTTGGCTGCGTCATCCTTTTCTTTGTAGGAGCACCTTTGGGTGCTATTATTCGCAAAGGTGGATTAGGACTACCTATCGTTATTGGGGTGGCGCTATTCCTAACCTATCACTTCATCGGGATTTTTGCTAAAAACAGTGCCGAAGACGGGAGTGTTTCGGCCTGGCTTGCAAGCTGGCTCAGTACTTTGATTTTATTTCCGTTAGGTGTTTATTTAACCTATCGTGCTACCACAGATCAGGGCTTATTTGATCTTGAAGGATTTCTTGATCCCATCAAAAAATTATTTAATAAAAAAGACCCGGACGCCGTTGACCCTGAGCAGCCCCTTGCTGATTTTGACCTTACCAATTCGGAAAAAGCTATTCTTAAGACTAAAAACCAGCGGGAACTTGAGGATATTGTTGCCAATTACGAGCAGTATGGTTATTCTGAAAAATTTAAAGAAGCAGCAGAAACCCTGCTTAAAACCTTTAAGTAACAATTCCTGTTTTTTACAAAGCTGAAAGTTTAATAAGAAGGCTAAATTGTACCTTTGTTTCCCTAAAGATAATTTATGCACGTGCAAACCCGTCCACAAAATATTCAGCTGAATACCATTGAAGAAGCCATTGAAGACATTAAAAATGGCAAAGTAATCATTGTGGTAGATGACGAAGACCGGGAAAATGAAGGTGATTTTTTGGCCGCTTCAGAAACGGTTACTCCCGAAACCATCAATTTTATGGCCAAACACGGCCGTGGACTCATCTGCGCTCCCATAACCGAAGATCGTTGTAAAGAGCTGAAACTGGAGATGATGGTGGGTACCAATAGTGATCCCATGGAAACTGCTTTTACGGTTTCAGTAGATCTTAAGGGACATGGGGTTACAACGGGAATTAGTGCTTCAGATCGTGCAAAAGCGGTGCGTGCACTCATCAATCCCGATATAAAACCCTGGGATTTTTCAAAACCGGGTCACATTTTTCCACTTAAAGCGAAAGAAGGTGGTGTTCTACGTCGTACCGGGCACACCGAGGCTGCTATAGATTTTGCAAGACTTGCGGGCTTTGCTCCTGCAGGTGTGATCGTTGAGATTATGAATGAAGACGGCACGATGGCTCGCCTGCCCCAACTTTTAGAAGTCGCTAAAAAGTTTGATTTAAAGATCGTTTCCATTGCAGATCTGGTGGCTTACCGTATGCAACACGACTCGCTGATTATCAAAAAAGAAGATTTTGAGCTGCAAACCCGTTATGGCAGTTTTAGGATTAGGGCTTACCAACAAACTACCAATAACCAGGTGCATATCGCGCTCACTAAAGGAACCTGGGGTATAGATGAGCCGGTTTTGGTACGCGTGAATTCGTCTTTTGTAAATAATGACATCCTCAGCACACTTACTCAGGAAAGCGATAAAAAGTTGGAAAAAATCTTTGAGCTCATCAATAAAACCGAAAAAGGAGCTGTAGTCTTTATCAATCAGGAAAATATTGCCAGCAAATTGCTTTCGCGTTTATCAGATCTCAAAGAGCGTCAAACCACCGGAAGACCTGCGGATTCTTCGCCAAAAATGGATTTAAAAGATTTTGGTATTGGAGCGCAAATCCTACACGATTTGGGAATTTCAAAAATAAGATTGCTTTCAAATAGCGAAGACCATAAACGTGTGGGGATGATAGGATATGGCCTTGAAATTATGGAGCGCGTGACCTACTAAGTAAATCTTTTTCGCTTCCGGCTGCAACAAAGGTCTTATTTTGAAGTAATTAGACATATATCCATCGCATTATGAAACAAATATACTTCTTAGGCCTTCTGCTTCTTAGCGGATCAGTATCGGTACTTGCTCAAAAAAATCAAATTCTTCCGCAAAAACAGCAGGACAGCATTTTACAAAAATTGCAGCAGCCCGGTTTTCCTTCGATCAATAAACCTTTTAAGGCTTTTCCATTAGATCCTGAGCTTTTAAACTTTAAAGAAAATAGTGTTGTAGCACCTGCTATTGAATACTCCATGCCTATCTATAGGCCTGATGAGATCTACAATCATTCTATGCGCATCTTAAAACCAAGCAAAGCTTACGAATATAAAATGCGTATCATCGATCAGCCGGTTCAGAACTCGCAACGTGATCAATCCTAGATTAAAGTCTGATTATCGTGTCTTCGGTCGAACGGCGTACCTTTTCAAAATCGGCAAACATATCGTCTGCAGCGCGGTAACCTACAGGTAAAACCAAGGTACTTGTGATTCCCAATTTATCCAGCTTGAGCAATTCATCATATTTTTCAGGCACAAAACCTTCCATTGGGCAGGCATCAATTGCTTCAAGCGCGCAAACGGTGAGCAAATTCCCCAAAGCCAGATAAGCCTGATTGATCGCCCACTGCCGGGTTTTTTCAGCATCCTGAGTATGAAATTGCTTTTTTAAAGTCTCGCGAAAAGGTTTCAGTATTGTTTCGGGTGTGTCCCTCACCTCGCGTACCCGGTCAAAATACGTATCTACATAGGGAGCCCTAACCTCCTTTTCTACACAAATAACCAAAACATGAGAAGCGTCTCGCACCTGAGTTTGATTCATAGAAGCTTCTACCAGTTGTTCCTGCATATCTTTATCTGAAACCACCACCAGTCGCAAAGGCTGAAGACCATATGAAGTCGCGGTAAGATTAAATGCTTCCGTAAGTACCTCAAGCTTGGATGCGGTAAGTTTTTGATTTGGATCAAACTTTTTTACGGCATAGCGCCAGTTGAGGCTTTTGAGAACATTCATAAGACAGATTTTTTCCAAAGTTAAGACCTTCGCGGGATTATGCAGTTATATTCTTTTAAAATGCCTTTTAAATGTTCTTTATAATCTTTTATTGCAAAAAGCTTAGTAATTTTAAGGCACGTCCTGATACCAATAAGTATGCAAAAAGCGTTAGCACCAAAAGACCTATCAAACCTACCAAAACCTTGATCCATTTATGTTTAAAAACAATCTGGTATTCTTAAAACTGCTGCGTTGGCTGGTCGTTGCGTTTCTTCTTGTTTTGCTGGTTACTTCCGGATTGTCACTTTACATTAAACACACCACTAAAGATTATATTTTTGAACGCACGGAAGCGCTGCCCGAGGCCTATACTGTTTTGGTATTGGGAGCCAGCGTACGCAGTAATGGCCAACTCTCAACAATATTGCGCGACCGCGTTGAATCTGCCCTCCTGCTCTATTCGCAGGGAAAAGTAAAGCGCTTTTTACTCTCCGGGGATAATGGTACTACACAGTATAACGAACCGGTTGCTATGAAAAAATACCTGCGCGAGCGCGGTGTACCTGAAGAGGCTATTTTTATGGATTTTGCCGGCTTTGACACCTATGACTCGGTGTACAGAGCGTCGTACATCTTTGATGTGGATAAAGCGATAGTGGTCACGCAACATTTTCACCTGCCCAGAGCCATTTACATCGCCCGCAGTATGGGTCTCGATTACTACGGTTACATCGGAGACCGAAGAGCTTATGAACTGGAATCGCGTAACCGCTATCGCGAAATTGCAGCTAATTTAAAGGCCTGGGGTGAATTACTCATCAACAAAGAGCCTCATTTTAAAGGAGATAAGATTCCTATAACCGGAAAGAATAATTAGTCTAAAAATCCGTTTGATTTTTTAGTAGTAAATTGAAAAAACTTTCTATATTTGCACCCGCAATCAGCAAATAGTTGATGAGACACTCAGGAGAAATGGCAGAGTGGTCGAATGCGGCAGTCTTGAAAACTGTTGAGGGTCACACCTCCGGGGGTTCGAATCCCTCTTTCTCCGCGGAAAGCCCTAAAATAGGCAATAAAAACCCTGTAAATCGTTGATTTACAGGGTTTTTTATTTTTATTGATTTCATTTGATATCAAATAAATGCAAAGAAAAGGTGGCCAATTCGGTGTCACTTTTTTACCTCCACCAACTGACACCGAATTAGAGTTAATATATTGTATTTCAGTGTTTTAATTTCATATTTGATTAGGATTTTTTGATTACCTTGAAGAGAATTAAAAAAACTATTCGGTGTCACATTCTCTTTCTCTTCTGTTCTACATTAAAAAAAGTAAAGCCGATGAATACGGCAAAGCTGTTATTTACCTTCGTATTACGCTCGATGGCCGGAGGGCTGAATGCAGTATTCATAGAAAAGTCAAAGTTGACGATTGGCATTCCAAAACTCAACGGGCTTTAGGTAATTCTCAAAACTCACAAGAAATTAATAGAGAAATAAGTATAATTACAGACAAAATATATGCTATTCAGCATCAGTTTCAGCGTGAAGGAAAATCTTATACTGCTTTGAATCTTCGAGATGCGTACTTAGGTAAGGACAAAACACAAAAAATGTTGCTCGAGATCTTCCAGGAGCACAATGACAAGGTAGAAAGTCTCATAGGTAAAGATTTTGCCGCAGGAACTGCAGAGCGCTATCGCACCTGTAAAAAACATGTGGAGGCTTTCATAAAACAGAAATATAAGAGAAATGATATTCCCGTTCAGGAAGTAGATCATAAATTCATAACGGGTCTTGAATACTATCTGAAAACCACACGTAAATGTGCGCACAACTCAGCCGTTAAATATATCACCAATTTTAAAAAGATCATTCGCATTGCACATGCTAATGATTGGATTGACAAAGACCCTTTTTTACACTGGAAAGCGAAGCTCAAAATTGTAGAACGTGAATTTTTAACTGAAGATGAAATTCAAAAAATCATTAATCTTGATTTGAAAATGGAACGGCTTAATCAGGTCCGCGATATTTTCATCTTTTGCTGTTTTACGGGTCTAGCCTACGCCGATGTTAAAAAATTAAATAGAAGTGATATTAGTGTTGGTGCAGATGGTGAGGAATGGATCAAGACAAAACGTTCTAAAACCGATACCAGAAGTAATATCCCAATTTTACCTATTGCCAAAACGATTATTGATAAGAACAAAGACAACGAGCTGTTGAAAGAAAAAGATCTTGTGCTCCCCGTTTTAAGTAATCAAAAAATGAATGCGTACATCAAGGAGATCGCGACATTAGCTGGGATAACAAAAAATCTAACTTTTCATTTGGCGCGCCACACGTTCGCAACTACGGTTACCCTCACTAATGGTGTCCCCATTGAATCTGTAAGCAAAATGCTTGGTCATACTAATCTTAAAACGACTCAGCATTATGCAAAGATTTTAGATATGAAAGTGAGTAGGGATATGGCAATTCTGAGAAATAAATTTTAGTTGTGATTTATAGAGGTATCGTATAATCTTTATTTTTATTATCGTATTTTCTTAAATTATCTTCCAGTCCAGAATCTGTAAAAGCTTTTTCCTCCTTTATGTTGAGGCCTTTATCAATGTAATTAGTCGCAGCTGTCTTCCAGTTTTTAATTTTGAGACCTCTACTAAGTTCCCAGTTTCTAGCTTTGTAATACGCATAGAATTTTTTTCCTTCAAACGCTGGCCACTTATTTTCTTCAAAAAATTCTAAAACAACTTGTTCATTTTTTGGCCTTGTCAGTTTATATAATTTCTCTGTTGTTTTATGTTTTTTATAATGTACCAAATTTTGGCCTTGTTCCGGGACGCTGTTAACCAATTTCTGACCATCTAAGGCAAAAAAAATGGTCATCTGTACTTTTGAACCCTTTGCAGGACTATATGATGGAAAGTATCTTAAGTAGCCCCAGTCATTAAGGTCTTTTATATAGCTATGATAGGTTGTTTTAGATTTGAATTTTGCTCTCTCCATAATCCTTTCTCTATTTATGGTTATGGTTTTTTTAAAAAACTTCCGATTCCATTTTTGAAAGAACGCCAGATATAATGTGATGTGACCTTGCTTGATACGGTCATCCATATTGAATTGCTCAAATACGATATTGAGATGCGTAATGTAATTCACTTTCTCCACAGTATTGTACCTTTTAATAACATTAAAAATTACTTTGATTAATCACTCACTCTCAATAACCTGATTGGTTCGTCATTCTGATGCTTTGTCGCAAATCCTTCCCGAAAAATGGGCGCTTTCTGGGCATTTGTCGCAAATTATTGAAAATCAACATATTAATTGCATTTTAAAGCGTTGATTTTCAATACGTTGAAAACGAAAAGGAATACGTAACATCGCGCAGCGTGTTACCCTCTTGCTATTCCTTTTCGTTCGCCGCAGGCGAACAAAAATCCCTACAATTTGATTACCAGATTATCATCTGAACCCATTGCTTTTTATCGGGAAAAATTTCCGATATGTTAGTATTTGCCGGGTAGGTTTATCAGCGAAAGTCAAAAAATTGGATACCCCTACTTTAAAAATGTGTGCTGTTTTTCAGCATTTTAAAGATACGTTATTTTTAAAATTTAGGACTTATGAAAAACAAAAAACGCCCCATTTTTTAGAGCGTTTTTCGGTTTTAATTTTGAGTGATTAAATGTTGAATACATAAGTATAAGAATATAAATTCCGCATCTCTTCTTCATCCAGCATCTGGTCAATTTCGATATGATGCTTTAAAGCGTAATTCATCAGCTCCCTGCCGTATTTTTTCTTGACATCTTCTTTGGAATTTGCCAAAACCCGTTCTTGTGCTTCCTCATTTAAATCGGTAAAATTTAAATAAATCATAGTCTTAAAATTTAAAGCAGTCCTTCATCTGCAAAACTGAAGTATTGACCTGTTGGCGTTAAAATGATGTGATCTAGAACTTTGATGTCCAGAATCGCTCCTGCACTTTTGATCTTACGGGTGATGCTCTTATCGGCTTCACTGGGCTTTAAAGTTCCGCTGGGGTGGTTGTGAGTTAAGATCATCCCCACCGTCAGTGATTTTAAAGCAACGGCAAATATTAACCGAACATCTACAACCGTTCCGGTAATCCCCCCCTGAGAAACCTGAAATACCCCTTTGATCTGGTTGCTGTTGTTGAGCAATACAATTTTGAAGCATTCAAAAGTGGCGATATGGTCTTTATCCCAGTTCTTAAAAATCGCCTCGGCAGCATTGGCAGAAGAACTGATTTTAATCCAATCTGCTGCTTTCTGTCTGGTGGAATACCGAAGCTTGATTTCGTTGAGTTGTGTCTCCATAGCAATCGACTTAGTATTCATTCGGTAACATCAGGGTATCGTCTACAAAAAACAGGTGCAGTTCATCTAAGGGAAAATCGGTGATGGTGTACTGCTGCTCAAAAAGAGTAATTCCGTTTCCGTCACCATAGTTGATAACAGCCTCGTGATGGGTCCGTTGTTGTTCGGCTTCGTTATAGCGTTTGAAAAGAACCACAATAAATCCGTGTTTGGCTCGAAGGCGTCTTACCACGGCTCCGATATCGGTAAGCATCCAGTAACAGGTAGCCTGCTCCGCCAAAAAGTGTATCCCTTCGGTATACTTGTAATTAAACAAGGGTAAGGTATAGACTACTTCGCTACCGTAGAATTGCATCAGGTCTTGAACTAAATTCGTATTTGAGTTTTCCGCTTAAGGCCAGTTCTTTGCCTTTGGTCACGTAGTTTTCAATGAGGTCTGCCGTTTTGCCCCAGGCGACAACGGTGTGCCACTCGGTAGTCTGTACTTTTTCGCCTTTATCCTTCTTATAAAATTCATTGGTGGCGAGAGAAAAGCGTGCGACTTTGCGGCCGCTTTCCAGATTGGTGATTGTTGGCTCCTGACCAACATTTCCGATTAACTGTACATGGTTTCTTAAAGTTCCCATAATTGAAAGAGTTAAATGCCCGTAATTAGGCGGTTAATAAATCCCCCTTTTGTTTTTTAAGCTTCCTGATTTTAGGAACTGAACTTAAACTTTAAGGGGTGTTTGTTTGCCTTCTTACGTGCGTAGCACAATGGATCAGGTGGGTTTTGTCAAGGCTTTCCGGGAACAAATCAGGAGTGTCTGCGACGTAGTAATCCCGATAGTCATCGGGATTCAAGGAAGTAGAAACCTTATTTTTCCTGGAAACTCCGTATATCCTTGACAAGTTCCATAAGGACCTTAGCAATTCTTTTAAAACCGGATGCGCAGTAAGCGTACGGGAAGTTAAGCGAGGGGAGCAGTCGGGTTTATTCTAGAATTGGTTAGGTTCTGCCTGTTTTTCGCTGTCCCGAAAAACAAGCAAGGCCTTAGCCATTAAAAACCCCTTAAAATGACTAAGACGGCACGTGATTTTTCAGGATTTACGAGCAGGGGCTCAAGAAGAACCTGCCGTAAAATCCGGTTAAGAAAATCAGGATGCCGGCTTTCCTAATTAAAAGCGGACTCATCTGTTTTTTGGAAGTGAATGTAATGCACCCATAAGCGCAGCGAGCGGGTAAGTGGAATGAAAGAGTCAAAACAACAGATGGGTCCAAGACTTCGAGTGAAGCTAATTTGCCGAAATGAAGATTAGCGGAATGTAGGGAAATGGGATGAGCGATATAGTGAGCAAACGAAGAAAGGATGAAAAGTACACCTTTATAGAAGTGGAATTGAAAACTTAGTCGTAAACTACTCGCCTTTATTCGGTCTGTTTTTTAAATCTTCGACCATAGCAACGGTTCTAAAACCTGTATGATCTGAAGAAGAATCAAGGGTTTGCCCCATTCTTGCAGAAATGCGATAACTGGCACAATAGGATTTATCACATAAAAACGAGCCTCCTTTAATAACCTTTTCCTGTTGATACGGATTTACGGGATTATGGGACTGTGCCGGGCCTTTTGGATTTCGCACTTCGTTACCCACAAGGCTCTCGTAATAATTTACAGAAAACCAATCTTGTGTGAGCTCCCAGACATTTCCTGCCATATCATAAATGCCAAGCGAGTTGGGTTCGAAAGCACCTACTGGAGCTATATAGGAAAAACCATCTTCTGCTTGATTTTTGTTGGGAAAATCTCCCTGCCAGGTATTGGCCTTTTTAGTTAGCTCGCCCTCATCATCTCCCCAAGTATAGATTCCCCCGTGCATTTTACCAAGAGCCGCTGCCTCCCATTGCGCTTCGGTAGGGAGTTTACGATTGGCCCACTCACAATAGGCCAGTGCATCTTCATAAGCAACGTGAACCACAGGATAATCATCTTATCCTTCAATTGTTGATTCTGGCCCCTGTGGATGCTTCCAGTTTGCTCCGCTTTTCCACTCCCACCATTGCGCATAATTTCGTAAATCGGTTACTCCTTCAGCCTTTCTGTTAAATATTAAAGATCCAGGTTGCAGCATGCTGTCGGCCGGTTTTGGCGTTGCGGGAGGTAAGTCTTTTTTCATTTCTTCCCAATCTACAGGGCGCTCTGCAACTGTGATGTATCCAGACGCTTCTGTAAAAGCCTTGAACTGAGCATTGGTTACTTCAGTCTTATCAATAAAAAACCCATCAACTGCAACGGGATGCTCAGGTTTTTCCCGAGGTAAGGCTGATGCATCACCTTCCAGTGCACCTTGTGTAAAGCGAACCCCCGAAACCCAAACCATACCCTCAGGTGTTTTAATATCTCCAGGTTGTTCTACACTTAGTTCTTTTGCATGTTCCAGTTTAATTTCGTGTGGAACTTCGTTCGTCTTGATAGATTTATCCTTACATGATCCGGCTAAAAGCAATAGGACTATAATAAAGTGTTTTAATCCAAATGCATTCTTTAATTTCATGGAATATTTTCTATCTGAGAATTTAATTCAAAGATCAATTCATTTATAGAAGATTTTAAATCAATATTGGTTAATTAAATACTTAAAATGTAACATTTATAAGATATCCTAAATTATGAACATTTTTATATTCGCTTATTATAAAGAATGTTATTATTATAATCTTCCTTTCTAATATTACCATTCGTCCATTTAAATTCATATGGGACTCCTGCACCCTTACATTTAGTAAAATAGATTTTAATCGGATGTAGTCCCTTCTTAAGATGAACTGATTTTTCTAGAGTTTTATTCGTCTTGTACTTATAATCTGCATCATAAAGAAGTGCGTTGTGTAGCCTAACGAGTCCTTTATCTTTAGCAGTAAATTTAAAAACGTAAATTCCATCCTCAGGTACTTGAATAAATGCCTCAATTAGGTATAAACCGTCTTCCAAATTGCGCATCTCATTAACATCTGTTAATTTCCTTTCCGATACTGGTCTCATAAGATCCAATTTGGGAAGCCAGGGAAACAATCCTTCAAATTGTTTAAGAGTATAACCCTTAGATACGTCCAAATCTTTTACAGAAGGGATTGGTGTATCATCATAAGGTCTGATGGCAGATGTATCCGGCATTCGTAATTGCAATACCTCGTCTTTCATAAGTTGCTGAAGCTCCCGTAAAGTTTCAACTTCTGCTAAATTGTATTCTTCCTGTTTATCTTTTGAAATGTTATAAATCTCAAAATCATCATCGGCAGATTGAATGTCATAACGCAAGCCGACATAACTGCCTTTTCGTATCATTTGCATTTGGCCGCGCTGTCGGTTCTGATTCTTTTTTGCAAATTCTTTGTATCCCGGAGTGATCCCTCCCTGAAAATATTCAACATAAACTATACTTTCCTGCTGTTTTCCCAAACCTGTTAATGCCGGAATAAGTGAAGTGCCATCTGTATTTGCAGGCGGAATCAAGCCTGCAGCCTCAGTAAAGGTAGGTAGCCAATCGTAAAATATACTTGGTGATTCTACTACTCTATTTCTAGCAACCTTAGCTGGCCATCTAACAATTAATGGTGTTCGAAGGCCTCCTTCAAGTACATCGCGTTTAATCCCATCAAAAGGACCAAAACTATTAAAGAAATCTGGAGTATTTTCAACATACCCTTTTGGCAAATAGGATTCTTTTGAAGGACCATTGTCTGAAGCAAAAACAACCAATGTATTTTCGTCAATATTGAGGTCTTCTAAGAGTTTGAAGATATCTCCAACAGCATCGTCTATTCGACGGACACTTGTAGCATAACGCTTATATGTTTCAGGCCAGGCTACTTCAGGAGTGTCTTTATTCTTATCATTATCGTAAGTAGCGCTTTTATAGTCAGGGTGCATATACGAATCTGGAGTGCCACTTGCAGTATTAATCATTTTACCCGCTTTGCCCAGCCATTGTAAACCGCCCTCAAGTCCACCTCCTTCAGGATATTTTTGAGTGGGTAATTCAAGTACTGCATGCGGCGTGTCGTAAGACAAAAACATAAAAAAGGGTTTGTCATCCTCCTTCACCTGCTCTGTAATCCATTTTTTAGCCCTTGCGGTCCATAGGTCAGTAGTATAGGATTTATCAAGACCGGTTTTGATTGCTGTTGTATTTTCATAAACGGTTTTAGGGCCTCTGTAAATACCTTCGTTGGGATAATGTTCATGACCATCGCCGTGGCGCATATACCCATAAAAATAATCAAAGCCTCTTCTTAAGGGCTGTGCAGGCCAGGCATCTCCATTTTCAGACCATTTAGCGCTGCCTTGCAACCCGTATTTCCCAATTAATGCGGTAGCATATCCCGCCTGCCGTAAGACGCTTCCTAAAGTATGATTATTGGCCAGTGCCTTATCAAACTGATTATCTCTGACATTGGCGTGCCCCTGACTTAAACCACTAAGAAGAGAAGCTCGAGATGGCGCACAAACCGGTGCAGGCACATAGTGATTGGTAAGCATTGCACCTTCGTAAGCCATTTGGTCTAAATGAGGTGTTGCCATCCAAGGTTCTGAATCGTCTCCTCTTTTCCTCCGTTCATTTTGAAAAAAAACTCCGACATCCCCATAACCTAAATCATCAACAAGAATGAATAAGATATTTGGTTTTTCGGCCTTTGGCTGACCATAAATTGTTTGGCTAAAAAGAATAACCAAAACTAAAAAATACAGATTGGGAACGTATTTCATCTGTAAGTGTAAACTAATTATTTTAACTCCAATTCTTCTATTTCAGTCGTCGTTTTACCACGTATGCTCTCATGAATCGCTTTCAACTCTTCCAGCTTTTGAGGATTGCTTTCAGCTAAATTTATTTGCTGCCCTTCATCCTCAGACAGGTTATACAATTGATATTGTTTAGCATTACCTAACTCAATATTTACTTCCTGAGCAATCGAGGATCCATTATAGGGAGGAATAAATATCCAATCACCTGATCTTAATGCGGTGCGGCCTGTTGCCTCCAGAATAAGATTGTCTCTGCCTTTCTGACTTTCGCCTAAAAAAGTCTTCAATAAATCCTGACTATCTTCTCCCTCAATCATACTGCCCACCAGATCTGCAAGCGAACTCAACAAATCTATCTGTGAAACTACGGCATCACTGGTTTGAGGCTTAATTTTCCCCTGCCAGTAGGTCGCAAACGGCACACGTGTACCGGCTTCAAACAGGCTGTATTTACCGCCGCGCAAAACACCTGCAGGCCTATGGTCGCCTAACTTTTCTACCGCATCATCATAATACCCGTCATTTAAAACGGGGCCATTATCGCTGCTCAAAATAATGAGTGTATTTTCTAAAAGTCTTTCTTCTTCTAACGTCTTGAGAAATTCGCCAACACACCAGTCGGCTTCCAGAATTACATCTCCCCGGGGTCCCAACCCTGACTTGCCTGCAAATTCAGGAGCTGGAGTCCTGGGTACGTGAGGTTGCTGTAGCGCGTAGTATAAGAAGAAGGGCTTTTCTTTGTTAGATTTTACATAGCTCTGAGCTTTCGATAAGAAATTTTCAGCCATTTGCTCATCTATCCATTTTGCCTGCTCACCGCCTTTCATAAAACCGATGCGAGGAATTCCATTGACTATAGAGTTATTATGGCCATGATGCCATTTCATCTTCAACAGTTCCGGATTGTCAAGGCCGGTGGGTTCTCCCTCAAAGTTTTTTTCATAATCAACCTGAATAGGATCATTAGGGTCGAGGTTTTCTACCCTTCCATTTTTGATGTAAACAGTGGGAACCCGGTCCTGTGTAGCAGCCATGATATAGCTGTAGTCAAAACCTACTTCATTAGGCCCGGGATTTATTTTTCCATTCCAATCAACATTACCGTTACCCAATCCCAAATGCCACTTCCCTACAATGCCGGTTTGATAGCCCTGCTCCTTCAAAATTTTGGGCAGTGTCATTTGAGTGGTATCAATAAGTAAAGGAGCAGTTCCAGGAAGAATTTTAGCATTGGCATTTCGCCAGGGATACATTCCTGTCAACAGGGCAAAACGACTTGGTGAGCAGGTTGCTGAAGACGCATAGCCATTAGTAAACTTAACACCACCATTCACCAATCTATCCATATTAGGAGTATGAAGAGCTTTGGCCCCATAAGAACTAAGATCCCCGTAACCCAAATCATCTGCATAAATGATGACAATATTGGGTTTGGCAGCCGTTTCCGGCATTACTTCATGCTTTTTATCTTCATTTTTACAACCGAAGAAAGTTAGTGTTACAAAAAAGGCTGACAGATAAAATAGAGGGTATTTTGATATTCTCATAGTCAATAAATATATCTTATTAATTCGTTGTGAACCGGTTAGGATTTTGTTTGCTATACAACTTATCCTGTAAAAGGCCCAAAAAGGCAGGATCTTTCATCTTCATATTCCAGATGCTGAACTGTTCTTTTAGTGAGCGGGAATCTTCATTACGCTTCTCTAAAATGGAAGTGGTTTCTCCCAAATCAATTTGAAGATCGAAGAGATAGGATTTGTCTTTCTGAATCTCAAACTTCAAACCGTCAGCAGCTCGCACAGCATACTCCTCCTGATCAAATTTCCTCCAAAATAAATAAGGGTGTGGATCCCCATAATTTTCCTCCGTTAAAAAAGGTATTAAATCTACTCCGTCAAGTTCATTTTTAGTTTGAATTCTTTCTGAGGTTTGATTTATTGCCGTAGCGAAAATATCTAAAGCACTTATAGCCTTCTCGTAAATTTTTCCACTTTGAAGGCGAGCCGGCCAGCGCAGGGCAAAGGGCACACGAATTCCACCTTCAAATAAATCTCCTTTCTCTCCTCTCAATAAGCCGTTATCTGAAGCATTAGCGTTCTCTGGACCGCCATTATCTGAAAGGAAAAAAACGAGGGTATGGTCTGCAATTTTCAGCGAATCTAAAGCTTGCAAAACGCGGCCCACGCCATCATCCATTGCGCTTACCATGGCCGCATAAATTTTGCGTTTAGGGTCTTTGATCTGATCAAAACGTTCCAGATACTCCGAAGTCGCCTGTAATGGAGCGTGCGGTGCATTATATGCGAGATACATAAAGAAGGGAGCATCCTTATAGTGCTGAATATAATTTACCGCTTCGCGCGAAAGGGCATCGGTAAGATATTCGGTTTCTTCAACACGGGTTTCATTGCGCAATAGTTTAGTATTATATCCATCATACTGTTTACGGGCCTCAGTAAGATCATTAAGCGTCCACAACTCTGGAAGGTATTGATGTCCTCCGCTTAAAAACCCAAAAAAATCAGTAAAACCTCTTTTGCGGGGTACCAGCGATTCGTGTGCACCCATATGCCATTTTCCAAGGGCGATCGATTTGTAACCCGCCCTACCCAGAGCATCGGCTAAAGTTTCTTCACTCAATGGCAAACCCATAGTGGAATCATTAGGCGCCAGTAATGGGTTTCTACTAAAGCCAAAGCGATCCTGATACCTACCGGTTAAAATACCGGCACGACTAGGGCCACAAACCGCATAACTTACATAGGCATTAGTAAACTGTACACCTTCTTTTGCTATACGGTCAATATGTGGTGTAGGGATATCTGTACTGCCATTAAAACCCACATCTGCATAACCTAAATCATCAGCTAGAATGATGATGATATTAGGCTGCGTTTTTAATAAGTGAGATTCAGCATCCTGAGCAATCAGTTTAGGTGTAAAAAGCAACAGACCTAAAGCAGTTAGACTTAAAAAAAAGAATGATTTACGCATATACTAACGAAGCATTTAAAACGGATTAAAAAAGGCTTCTACCTTAAGTAAAATCCTTTGGATCTGATTTATTCTTTTAGTTTAAAAGAAACGTCATCTAAAAATAAGGGAGGAAAGCCATTTGCCTTGAAGAGTACAAACCGTAGTGCAGTGACTCCTTCGGGTACTGTAAATTCATACGAAGTCTCAGTCCACTCAGTAGATTTTGCAAGGTCAGGTGCAGAAAATAGCAAGGCATTGCCTGCATCGTTTCGTATTTTGGCTGAAATGGTATTTGCAGGTTCTGAAAGCCATTTGGTCCAAAATTTGAGTATATAGGTTTTACCAGGTTCAGCAGCTGCAACATAGAGTAGAGAACCATCTCCATTTTCAATTCTGCCGGCAAAGTTACCTGTTCTAGGTCCTGCCTCAGTTCCAACGATTCCATTCTTAAAACCAGCCCAAGGAGTGATCTCACCACTTTCAAAGCCTCCATTAATCATTAATTCTTTTTCGTCTAACGGTGGGGTGTACTCGGTATCTTGACCCGAACCAATGTTTTCATTGCGATTGATGGCTGCATAAACCTGACCAACGGTTGTAATATTTGAATCTTCATCAAAAAGCGATGAAGAATAAAGCGGAGCTTGTCTACCATCAAACCAGGCATAGCGATGCACCCATTCAATATTGTTCATGGCCTGTGTGGCTTGCTGCATAAATGATATGACTTCTTCCTGACTGTAGCGGTTTGTTTCAGGGGAAGTAGCATTCCAGTCTGCCACGGCAAATTCGGTAATCCAAATGGGTCGCTTACCGTATGCATTGTAGGTATTTTTCAATTTATTAATAAAGTTCAGGACATTAGAACCCCCATAGGAATGAACGGTAATAAAATCTACCCTTAAATTTGCGGCTTCGGCTTTTTGCATAAACTCTACCATCCACGCATTTTCAGGATTTACTGTTGCCGGTGATCCGATGGGAACTCCAAGTTCTTCAATTTTGGGCCATAAGGCGATGGCTTCATCAACACTCATATTTGCCTGATCAGCACCATCAGGCTCATTAAATCCTAAAACATACTTTACCTTGCCTTCTGCGATCAAGCCTTTAATACGAGATATATTGTCATCAGTTACAGAGCCTTTCCCCCAAAACATAGGTACATACTCTACATTATCAGGTATTTCCTCGCGTAACTCGTTACCCCAGCTATACATCCAGTGCGCTCCTAACTCACTGGTTCTATGCGACCAGGCTTTTGCTCTGTTAGTATAAGCTACTCCTTTTTTAGTAATTAAAGACGCATCGGTTTCTTGAGCTGCAGTTGCTGAATCTCCAAAATCTCCAATTACATTTGGTTCACAACTAACCAGTAAAACGGTTGCTATTAGTATTGCTAAATAATTTTTCATAACTATTAGATTTTATGTTATTGCCATGCAGGATTTTGCACTAAATTTTTATTTACATCAACTTCAGTTTGTGGTATAGGGAATACCTCTGATCGTCTTCCCAAGTATTGCGGTGCATATGGCCCTACAGGATCTGAACTTGCCCGCTGAATACCACCTTCAATTTCTCCCCACCGCTTAAGATCTATAAAACGCAGGCCTTCTAGAGCCAATTCTACTCTGCGCTCATGTCTAACAATCTCTATTATTTGGGCTTGATTTACGGTACCTTCTGCATCTGCTACGCTGGGCATATTTACACGTGCCCTAACCCGGTCAACCAGTGCTGCTGCACCGTCAATATCTCCGGTTTCTGCTAAAGCTTCCGCTCGCATAAGCAGCACATCGGCAAAGCGAATGACGTAGAAATCCTGTGAACCCTCACCAAAAACCGCATTGCCTTCAGCGTCAGGACCACGTCTTATATACTTACGCATACCATAACCTGTGGGACTATTTCCTGTAAATGTGCGGGCAGGGCTATCTAAAAACTGATCCCCTCTAAAATAGATACTTGCTAAAGCTCTCGGATCTCTGTTATTCTTTGGGTTTGCTGAGCTGTATAAAGGTGAGGTGGAAATAGGTTGACCATCTGTACAGTAGTAATCGTTTACTAAATTTGGCATAGGCCGTTGATCTACTTTAGGTGTACCTTCAAAAGTGGCGCTAAAAATCTCCCCATTTGAGGTGTCATCTCCTCTCAAAAACCGCACAGCAAAAACAACTTCCTGAGATAGTTCATTTTCCGGGGTGAAAAGCGCTCCGTAATTCGGGTGTAAGTCGTAATTGAGACCTAAAAGCTGGTCTGTCAACTCAATTACACCCAGAGGACCTTCATATACTTTATTGTATAATTGCACTCGTGAAAATAAGCCTAATGCAGCACCTTTAGTCGCATAGCCTTCTAGTCCTGAAGGCTGAGCCTCCGGAAGATATTTAACTGCCAGTTTAAGATCTTCTACTATTTGAGCAGTTACTTCTTCAAAAGTGCTTTTTGAAACATAGGCGTCTTCTAAGGTTTGTGGAGCTGTAATCAATGGAACATCTTCAAAGTAGACAGCGAGATTAAAGTAAAATAGTGCTCTTAGAAAATAAGCCTGCCCTAACAAACCTTCTTTGGTTTCTGCTGGAACCAAATCTTCAGAAATGATTTCCACATTTTGTATTACCGAGTTTACTCGTGCAATTCCCTGATAGCTGTTATTCCACAGGTTAAGTATCATTCCGTGAGTAGGGTCTAGTGTTCCTTCCATAAATAAGGCGGGGCCCTCGTATTCAAATTGCGTATATGCATTATCCCCAATACCGTCATAGCCAGGTATACCCTGAAATCCATTTAAATTACCGCCATATAAGGATCTGGACTGAAGCGTTGAATATACTGCGTTGAGTGCCAAGAAAGCATCGGCTTCAGATTGCCAGAAGTTACCTTCGGCTATTTGAGTGAGGGACTCTCGCTGGAGGTAATCCTGACTGCAATTTGTAGTCGTGAGAACTATAATAAATGCTATAAATATCTTTTTCATCGCTGTTATAATTTTAAATTAACGCCGAACGTAAATGTTTTGTAAAGCGGTACGTTTCTATTGCTTTGAGCACCATTTGCTCCTTCGGGATCAAAATATTCAAGACCGGTAAAGGTTATGAGGTTTTGTCCCCCTACAAAGAAGCGGAGATCATCTATAAGAATTCTTTTAGTTAAAGAGTTGGGTAATGAATATCCCAATTCGATATTCTTTAGTCTTAGGTAAGAGGCATCTTGAATGTAAAATGAAGATACGATGCCGTTATTCTGGCCTCCCACGCGTGGTAAGTTAGCGCTTGGATTTTCAGGGGTCCATCGTCCTAACCAGTAGGTTAAAACATTACTACGATCGTCTTCCATAGGTAAATTACCATTTCCTTGTAAAAGCCTGTCTACACCATTCACTCCCTGAAAAAGTATATTAAAATCGAAGCCTCCATATTCCACAGAAGCATTAAAATTGATGAGTAAATCTGGATTTGGATTTCCTATAATAGTACGGTCATTAGCATCTACTACCCCATCAGGAACTCCATCGGGTCCCGAAATATCTGCGTAACGTAAATCTCCAGGCCCTGTAAGTGCATTATTGAATTGAACAGGAGCATCTGCTATTTCTTCAAGACTCTGAAAAACTCCAATCGCCCGATAACCATAATAAGCTCTAAATGGCTCGCCTACGCGAATGATATTGATGTTAGTGATGGTTTCTTCTCCTCCGTCACCCAAGCCGGTTACCTCGTTATTTAAAAACTTGGTCAGGTTTCCTCCTACACTAAACTTAACACCGCCAATATTGTTTCTGTAGTTAAGATTTAATTCAATTCCCTCACTTACCATCGAAGCAGCATTTTGAGCGGCTAGATTTGTAATTCCCAGGGTGTTGGGTATGGGGAAATTGCCGTAGAGAATATCTGAACTATTCCTTTTAAAATAATCAGAAACAATCTCTAGTCTGTTATTAAACAGCCCTAAATCTATACCTATATCGTATTGTTCGGTTTCTTCCCATCTAATAGATGGGTTTGCCAAACTTGTTATAGCCACCCCAACTACCGTATTATCATTACCCAGAACATAATCTATACCTGGATTATAGGTCTGAGAAAAAATGTAATTACCAATGCGGTCATTACCACTTATACCCCAACTTCCTCTTAGTTTCAGGTTTGAAATGAAGTCAACATCCTCCATAAATGCTTCTTCAGATACTCTCCAACCGACTGATCCTGACGGAAAGGTTCCGTAACGGTAATCCCGGCCAAATTTTGAAGAGGCATCCCTTCTCAAATTGAATTCTGCCAGGTATTTACCTTTATAATTGTAGTTTACTCTTCCAAAAAAGGATTGATACACCTCTTCAAGAGCGCTGCCGGAAACAGCGGGGTCAACCACACCTCCCGCATTGAATTCCTCCAAATTATCAGTTGGGAAACCACTCAATTGACCTGAGAAGCCGTCATCTTTGAAATAGGAAACAGAATGACCTAGTAAAACTCCAAAGTTATGCACCTCATTAAATGTCTTATCGTAGCGTAGAATATTTTCGTTTAGAAGTCGGTATTCAAAGTTTGTAGAGTTGTTGAGATTATTCAATTCATTATTAATGACTACATTTCCTTCCCAGTCATTTACGGTTTGTCTAGGAGCGAAATTTGATGATAGGCCATAAATAATATTGGCACTTCCACTGGTTTCAAACGAGAGGTTATCGGTAAATTGAAATGTAAGCCCTATACGCTGACTTATATTTATATTATCACTTTCGTTATTCCCTAAAAAGCCTCTTCGCAGCGGGTTTTGTGTTAAAAAGGAATTATTTGTATTCAGGTATGCACCATCAACGACACCATACTCCCCATTACTATAATATAGTGGAATGGTAGGTGCACTACGCTGGAAGGAATAAATAATACCGTTATCTCCATCCAAGGCGTTCTGACCGCCTGTAGGGCCTTCATTATGTCTCCAGAAAGCATTTGTAACGCTACTGATGCTAAACCACTCCTTCATCTTGGAGTTGATATTCAGACTCAGGTTGTAGCGGTCACTGCGAAATTTACTGCGTACTATAGCTTCCTGCCCCAGATACCCAAATGAAACCCGGTAGGTGGTTTTTTCACTACCGCCGGAAAATGAGAAATTGTGATTCATAATTGGTGCTGAAGTTAACACTACATCAGCCCAGTTGGTCTCCGAAAATTGATCTGGTAAAGACCCGGTTCGTATTGCCTCTAATTGTTCATCAGTATAGCGTGGTAAAAAACCGGGACCATCCTGATTTCTATATTTCTCGTTCATTAAAATTGCATAATCTAATGAACCTAAAAATTCCGGTTTAATGGTGGCTTCCTGAATTCCATAATACCCATTATACCTAATCTCAAAGGTATCTGCCTTCCCACGTTTTGTAGTCACCAAAACCACCCCATTTGCACCTCTAGCGCCATAAATTGCAGCGGCTGAAGCATCTTTTAAGACTGTAACGCTTGCAATATCTGATGGGTTAAGATTATTAAAAGCTGCAAGATTATCATATTGAATATTGTCTATAACTATTAGAGGCGTACTATTCCCAAAGGTTCCAATACCCCTAATATTTATAGAAGAAGCGTCTGCACCCGGGTTACCTGAGGTTTGCGTGAGCTGCACCCCCGAAAATCTTCCGTAAAGCAGCTGACCTGATTGAGTTACCGGTTGGTTTACCGCCTCATCAAAGGTTACAGTCTCTACGGCGCCGGTGAGGTTTACCTTTTTCTGTGTGCCATAGCCCACAACTACCACCTCATCCAATGCAGCAACATCGGTAGATAAGGTCACATTAATCATGTTACGACCGGACACCTCAATCGTTTTCGTTTGAAAGCCCACATAACTTATGATAAGCGACGTGTTTGAGGGTACCGTGATTTCATAATTACCATCAAAATCTGTACTGACACCATTAGTCGTATTTTTAGCGTCAATAATTGTAACACCAGGCAGAGGCATCCCATCTTCTTCTGAGGTAATGGTACCCGTCACACGCAATTGCTCCTGTGCAATCGCCTGACTTAGGTTGGGGACTCCTAAAAAACCCAGCAAAATCAAAAACAGTAATTTGGAACTGACCATTCTGTTTTTAGTAATTTTTCGTGACTTCATAAGCTTAAATTTGAATCTCATCAATTTGTTAAAAATCTTAAGAGTTAGTTATGACATCAAATCTCTCCATTAACATATTTTGAAGGCAGGGCATATCATTCAAGAGAGGGTACAAATCAATCAATCTCAATAAAATCAATACTTTACAGTCTACCCCTGCTTTATTTTTGGCTTTTTAATACCCCTGTATTCTGAAGGAAGGCAGTCAAACTGATCTACAAAAGATTTCTTAAAATATTTATAATCGTTGAATCCCACTTCGTATGCGATATGACTCAGTTTGGTGTTTGAAGTAAGTATGATTTGAGCTGCCTTCTTAAGTCGTATAGATCGAATGAAAGCAGTAAGCGATAAGCCGGTGAGTGATTTGATTTTTCGATACAGTGTAGATTGACTCATATACAGCTCATCTACCATATTTTCAATTCCAAAATCAGGATTTTGAATGTTCTCTTCAACTAGTAAGATGGCCTTTTCAATAAAATCATCTTCCGGATCTTTTATGGTGGCATCTACATCTGCCTTTGTAGGTTCAAAGCGCACTTTATTAAGCAGATGTTCCTGAAGTTTTCTTCGGTTTTCCAAAAGGCTGTTTATACGGGCTTTAATAACATTGGCATTAAAGGGTTTTGTTATGTAATCATCTGCTCCTGTGTTTAAGCCATTGATTTCAAAAACAGTAGAACTGCGCGCTGTAAGTAAAATGACAGGGATGTGTGAGGTACTGATTTGTGATTTTAATTCCTTACAAAGTGAAATCCCATCTTTTTCGGGCATCATTACGTCGCTTACAATTAGATCTGGTACTTGTTTGGTTGCGATCTCGAGTCCCTCTACTCCATTACGAGCTTCCAAAATAGTATAGCTTTCAGAAAGCAGGGATTTTAAATATTCGCGTATCTCTGCATTATCGTCAATAATTAACAGGGTGTATTCCTGGCTGTTAACCTGCAGCGTATCTACGTAGGTCTTTGAAAGGTCTGAAGAATAGGCGCCTATATCGTCTGTCTTCATAAACTGCGTATCAATATCATTTTGCAGCAAGCGGCTTTCTAACGGAAGTTTTACAGTAAAAACAGTACCCTCATTCAACTTACTGGCAACCGAAATCTCTCCGTGATGCAGGTTTACGATATTTTTTGAAAAGGACAATCCCAGACCGCTACCCACAACTTTGGCCGTTTGTGCAGTCTGAATCTGGTAAAATTTATCAAAGATGTTATTGAGTTCCCTGGCATCCATACCCATCCCCGTGTCTTTTACCTGAATGATACAAAAGCCATCGTTCTTACTGATTTTAAGGGTGAGCTTGTCTTTGGGCTCACAGTATTTAATCGCGTTAGAAAGCAAATTGCACAAGACGATTTCCATCTTGTTTCGGTCAAAAAGAAATTCTATTTCTTCAGCCTCTGCTTTAAAAGTATAGGTAATGTCTTTTCGCTCTGCTGACTCTTTAAAATAAAGAAAAACCTCACTTGCAAATCGCACAAAATTACCCTGAGCCACACGCAGCTTTAAAAGTCCGTGGTCTGCTTTTCTAAAATCAAGTAGTTGATTGATTAAATTAAGCAAACGTTTTGCATTTTTTTCAATTGCGTTTAACTGATACGAAACTTTTGGTGTAAAATCGTTGGCTTCAAGCAATTCGGTAAGCGGACTTAGAATGAGGGTAAGCGGAGTGCGTAACTCGTGAGAGATGTTTGTGAAGAAACTTATTTTTGCCTCATTAAGTTCCTGTTGTTTTTCTTTTTCAATGCGAATAATCTCCAGATTATTTTTCAACCGGTTTTGTCTTCGGAAGAAATCGATCAGAATTATAGCTATTACGAGAATCACTAAAAAATAGGCGATAAAAGCCCAGATACTAAACCAGGGTGCTGGAAGAATTTTAATCGCAATGGTTTTAGGTTGGCTCCAGTTTATATTATTGCGCGTCGCCTGTACCTTTAACAGATAACTACCTGCATCAAGACCTGTAAAAAACAACTCATTTGTACTTTGAAGATCGATCCAGTCTGATTGAAACCCTTCTAGTTTATAACGGTATTTAACGTTAGACTTTCCCAGATAATCATTGCTTGCGAAGCCTATCGAAAACAATTTGTCTTTATGGGTTAATTCAATTTTATCTACATAACTAAAGTCTTTATCAAGTATAACTTCCCCATTCACAACCTCTCCGGCGGTTACTAGCTTATTGTTTACTTTAAGGTTAGTGAGAATAACCTCGCTGGTAGCCTGCATTTTTCCGATGGTCTCGGGATTGAAAAAAACCACGTTATCGCTTCCTCCAAAATAAATGGTCTCATTATTAAAATTAAAGCAAGAGCGTAAATTAAAAGAGGTAGTTGTAACACCATTAAGTTCTCCGAAAGAAACGATTTCTCCATTTGGACTTAAGCGTACAATCTCCAGCTGGTTAGTAAACCAGAGATTATCTTGCGCATCAAGGGTCATTGCATTTATAAAATCATTGCTTAAACCTCTATCGGATGTATACTCCTCAACGATCTGAAGCCTTTTATCCCGGTATTTGGTTTTAATAAGACCTCCCGGGGTTCCCAGCCACAAATAATCTGTATCGGGTAGCAAATTATTAATAATCACACTGGGTAACTGACCCTCAAGAAACTGAGATTGATGGTAAAAAATTTCCTTTCGGGGATCAAAAAGGTGAACACCATTATAAGTACCTATCCAAATATTACCCTGATTGTCTTCTACAATACTGGTTATTCGATCGCTTTCCAATTTGTGCTGCTTGTCTTCTGAATCTCTATATGAGGTATAGGCAGTCTTGTCTCTAAATTTTCCACCTTTTACAATCATCAAACCTCGTTGCTGGGTTCCCAATATGAGGTTATCATGAGAATCTATAAAGATGGCAGATATTTTATTCAGATTTTCATCTACAAAGATTCGTTTTAGAGTATTTCTATCGTAAATGTGTAAACCTTTTTGTGTGCCTACGTAAATAAGATTGTTTTTACGGTAGATGGTATTGATTTTTAGATCTGATAATTCGGTTGCATTCATTAAGTTCTCTCCGTTATCCCCTATATACAGACCGCTACTTAAAGTGCCCAACCAAAACGACGAGTCTTCTACATATAAGCTGTGCACGTTTAAATTGGCTTTGATATCATACAAAGATGCGTTTCTACCCATACTCTGAAAGCCCTCATTTTCAACCAACTTCACCACACCGCCGTAGGCTGTGGTTACCCACGTTATATTATTTTCATCCCTATGCAAATCAAGTATAGTGGCATAGTTAATTGCCTTTTTGTTTAAATCCTGATTTACAAGATCTACTTTTTCAAAGCGCGTAAGCTCGGGATTGCTCACATATAAACCGTTGCCCCAGGTACCAATCCAGATCCTATGATAGTTGTCTAAAAGGAGTGTTTTAGAAAAGTCGCTGGTCACATTAGTTTCAATAGAATCCAGTTTTTGATTCTTGGTGTCCAGAAAATAGAGTTTTGTGTTTTTTGAATTTGGTACTGTAACCCAGATTTTATTACGCCGTTCATCGGGCAGAATATCAAAAACACTTTTATTTAAATTAAAGGTTACAATTTTTTTCTCTGTAGCATCGTATTTTGACAAAACCCGATTATTGGTAAACCAGACATTGTCGTATGCGTCTTTTTTAATGGCATATATGGCTCCCTGAAGTGGATGATGCTCTACAAGTTCATTGGTTTCAGAATTGATGACAAACAGTCCATTTTCCCAGGTACCTATCCAGATTTCATCCTTTTTTCCTTCGGCAATAGCGGTAATACGCAGGTCAACCTGATTATTTAGATCTATAATATCATTGTAAGATACCATTTCGTCCGTCTCAATGATAAGCTTGGAAAGACCGCCACTTTTTGTACCAATCCAAAGATTGTTCGCGCTATCGATGAAAAGAGTTTCAATGTTTTCGTTTTTAAGTTCAGGATAAGTATCTCCCGGTTTTAAAGCATTAAAATCATAACCATTGTATTTAGTAATACCATTTTCAGTACCAAACCATTTTACATTTAGACTATCGCTGACGACCGAGGTCACGTAATTATTGGTTAATCCTTCTTTGGTAGTTATATATTCTAAAATATACTCGCGTTCATCTAATTGTCCATAGAATAAAAAACATTTGAAAAGAATAACCAATGTGAATAGAATGCGCATAGTTGTTTTTTATCTTAAATTCAAAATACAGAATGAAAACGTTATAGTAAAAATAATGTTAAATCAATCATTCGAAAATGCTTTTATCATTTTGATCAGTCCTCTAAAAAATTAAGGTGTATGGGTAGAAAAAATCTTAAATTTTAACTGTCGGATGCTACCTTCCTTGCTAAAATCGATTTAAGATTTCGAATGGAATCGAGTTGATTTTTAAACCTATTTACCAGCTCCGGATGGTCTTGAGCTACATTAACTTTTTCTGAAGGGTCGGTATTAATATCGTACAATTGCATTTTATAACTCGCTCCGTCTTCAATACCTTTTCGGGCTATAAATGTTGGTAGGTTTTTTTTTCTGGGTAGAGCATCAATAAATTTCCAATTTTTATTACGAAGCGCCAATGTAAAAGATTCCTCAACCAGAACAGACCTGCCGTCAATTGATCTCCCCAGTAAAACATCAGAAAGATTCTTACTATCAATGGCCTCCCCCTTTTTTAACGGAGATGCGGTAAGGTTTGCTAACGAAGCATAAAAATCTACCTGACTAATAAGCGCCTCATTCACGCCTGGGATAGCCTTTCCTTCCCAGTAAACAATTGTGGGTACGCGGGTACCGGCCTCAAAGGCACTGTATTTACCACCTCTATATATACCGCCCGGCTTATGCTCGCCCAACAATTCAACAGCCTGATCTTCATAACCGTCATTTAATACAGGGCCATTATCGCTGGTAAAAATGATCAAAGTATTCTCTAACAGATTTCTTTGCCTTAAACTTTCAATAACTTTTCCGGTAATCCAGTCCATTTGTACGATGGCATCTCCTCTGGGGCCCATGGTACTTTTCCCCTGAAACCGCGGGTGCGGTAAACGCGGAACGTGAATATCGTGAAAGGAGAAAAATAAAAAGAAAGGCTCTTCTGCTTTTTCGCTTATAAAGGTGTCTGCCTTAGCGGTAAGAACATCTGCAAAATCTTCATCGTTCCAATATGCACTAGCTCCCCCCGTCATAAACCCAATGCGACTTATTCCATTTACAACGGTATTGCTGTGTTCGGGATCGGCCGGTTGCCTTAATAGTTCAGGGTTTTGTATTCCATCCGGAAAATTTCCTATTTTCCGCGAATAATTTACCTCAAGAGGCGCTTCGCTTTTACTCAAGCCTACTACCCTATCATTCTCCAAATAGACTGAAGGAACCCGATCACCGGTTGCGGGAATAAGAAAACTATAGTCGAACCCGGTTTCAAAGGGGCCCGGCTTGATAGTTGTGTTCCAATCTACATCCCCGTTACCCAAACCTAAATGCCATTTACCCACTACTCCCGTACGATAACCGGTCCGCTTCAACATTTTTGGCAAGGTCTCCAAGCCTGGATCAATAATTAAAGGAGCGTCGCCCGGTAACACCGAAGCATTATTTCTAAACGCATACTGCCCGGTAAGTAGAGAATATCGTGATGGGGTGCAAGTAGCTGAAGTACTGTGCGCATCGGTAAACACCACCCCATTTGCGGCAAGCTTATCTACATTAGGAGTATTAACACCCTGAGCACCGTATACGCCTAAATCGCCGTAACCCAAATCATCAACATAAAAAATGACAATGTTGGGCTGGACATCGGTAGACGTATCACTTCGACTAGTACTGGATTCCTGAACATTTTTACAGGAAAGCTGAAATAGCATAAAACCTAAAAGGCCGATACAATACTTTGACATGATCTGAATCTTTAAATCTTAGTATCAAATTTAGTTTAGCCGCTTAGGGGTAAGGGGTATCATTAATGCAGCGGAGGGGGTAAAAAGGGCGTTTTAGTCATTTGTACCATCAGATGACTGATAATTAGGGGTATTTTTTAAAAAAAACAGGCTATTGAACGTTTTATACCCGCAACTGAATGATACAACTAGTTTAAAGCCTGCATAAATTCCTAATTTCCGTGAAGCGCTATGAAGTAATTTTTATTCTAAGTTTTACCTATGAATTTTATGTTTAACCGAAAGTTTTTGGTTTTTTTCGCCTTCCTGATTTTTACCAGGACCTATTCTCATTCCTATTACGTACATCCCATTCTGGGTGATGATACCCATACCGGTTTAAGCAAGGCAGAAGCCTTTCAAAGTCTGGAAAAAATCAATCAACTGAATCTCAAAGCAGGTGACTCTGTATTTCTGGCAAACGGGGAAGCTTTCTACGGAAGCTTGATACTAAATAATTTAGATGGTGAGGAGCAAAATCCCATTTACATCGGTTCAAAAAACTGGGACGCTAATTTGCTTGATGCTCCTGCGCTAATCGATTTTAAAAATTTCAGCTACGGTATTCAAATCCAAAATTGCTCCTACGTAGAGCTTAATAAACTGATTATCACAGGCGATGGTTATACCGGCTTAAAACCCAATCATAATATGACCTGCGGTGTCTTAATTAATACGCAGGGCGAGGGCAGCACCAGTAATATTGTATTGAAAAATTTGACTTTGAAAGAAATTTTTCACGAAAACAAAGGCTTTACGCGTGGTGCTGATGAAGTCAATACCGCAAATGGAACACAAGCCTACGGTTGGGGAATACGCCTTATTAGTGATAATCCCCGTGCCAGAATCAGGAAGGTGCGTATCTCCGGATGCAGTGTTTCAGACGTAAGTCATACCGGTATTAAACTCACCGGCAGTAATCAGAATATTACAAATATTGAAATATTTAATAATCAGGTTTACAAAACCGGCGGGCCTGGCATTCAAATGTCTGAAGTCGCATCGGTTTACGTTGCTGATAATTTTATTTCGCATTCGGGAAGCGTTGACGACAGCCGCAAATGGGGTCGCGGCAGCGGTCTGTGGACCTGGGGATCGTCGCAGGTTTTGATTGAAAAGAATAAATTTTTATATGCAAACGGTCCTGGTGACTCTGCCGGAGCGCATATCGATTTTAATTGCGACAATATTGTTTTACAATACAACATCTCCGCTTACAACGCGGGTGGATTTTGTGAGATTTTAGGTAATAATTACAACTGTGCCTATCGATATAATCTCAGCATCAATGACGGTAATCGTACCAAAGGTAAAGACGGTGCTTTTCAGGAAGGAAAAATCTTTTGGCTGAGTGGTTATCAAGGCAATGACAAACCGCGTAAAGGCCCTGTAAACACCTATTTTTATAATAATACTATTTATTCTGACGGAAGCTACACGCCCAAAATCGCTATCGAAAAATCAAGCAACGGTATCCTCATTGCAAATAATATTTTTTACATAAAAGGAAACACCGAAATGGTTCTTGGAGACCAGTACAAACCTGCAAAAGAAGGGGGTACTGCAGCAGCCAATGTGATTTTTGGTACTAATTTATTCTACAGCCCTAAAAGCTGGCCACAAAAAATTTCATTCAAAGACTCTAATCCTATTTACGGAGATCCTGGTATTGCAAATGATGGTAAAATAAATATAGATAGTTATATACCATCAAATAAAAAATTAGTGACGCTCAAAACCAAAGAAATCAATAAAATCCCCAATGATACGATTGGTTTGTTTTTGGGTCTAGAATTAGAAAGGGATTTGTTAGGCAATAAAATTTCATTTCCCTTTTTAGGAGCTATTCAACCTCATTAAATCTATTCTATGAAAAACTATATTTCTTTTTTTTCTAATCTAATTTCATTCTTATGTATCCTGAACATATCAGAAGGAGTATGTCAAGATGCTAAAAGACCAAACGTGCTCTTCATAATCTGTGATGATCTCAACGATTACGAAGGCGTTTTTGGGGGTCACCCACAAGCTCTAACCCCAAATATAGATAAGCTGGCTGCATCAGGAGTTCGTTTTATAAATGCGCAATCCAATGTGCCTGTTTGTTCTCCCTCCCGTAACAGTTTGCTCACTGGGGTTTATCCGCATCAATCAGGAGATTTTGGATGGACCGATTTAAAGAAGCAGCCAGTTTTAAAAAATAATAAAACCCTAATCAGATTTTTTCAGGAAAATGGTTATTACACATTGGGTACAGGTAAGATAAGTCACTCTCATATAAGCGAAGACTGGGACGAATGGGGCTTGCCTCTTAGATACAACTATGGCCCGGTTTTCTATGACGGCAATGAGGTTACTGCTCATCCTGAGGTTCCTGAACCGTATCACAGTATAGGACCTATTGACGGCTCTTTTGGCAGTCTTGCATTTAATCAAAATTTAACTGATAAAAAAAATCATGGTGGGTGGGTTTATGGTAAAGATCTGAAGCCTATGAATTATGTAACTGATCAGGAACGTGATCCTATGCAAGATGAGTTACACGCAAACTGGGCTATAAAGAGAATCAATGAACTTTCTTCCAAGGCTTTAGAAAAACCTTTTTTTATGGGCTTAGGCTTTGTAAGGCCACATACTCCACTTCACGCCCCTCAAAAGTACTTTGATAAATTCCCTATTGAAAATCTCATACTTTCAAACTGGATTCCAAATGACACTACTGATACGTTCTATGAAAATAATTTTGATAGTAGCAGAGATAATAAAGGGCCACGGTACTTTGACTTGTTAGTCCAATCTTTTGGTGGAGACCGTGAACTCGCCTTAAAGCATTTCTTACAGGCCTATTTAGCTTGTGTTGCCTTTGTAGACGAACAAGTTGGGAAGGTTATAGAAGCGTTAAATGATAGCAGCTTAGCTTCAAATACGATTATTGTATTTACCAGTGATCACGGTTGGCAAATGGGAGAAAAAAATTATTTATTTAAAAATTCACCCTGGGAGGAAAGTGCACGAATCCCTATGATTATTAAACCTCCCAAATTAACAGGTGGTAAACAGGTGGAGCAACCCGTTTCTTTGATTGATATTTTTCCTACACTGGCTGACTATTGTGATCTGAGTGGTTTTCATACAAAAAACGAAAATGGTGGAAAATTAGGAGGTTTTTCTTTACGGCCACTTATAGAAGGCAATGCCAAATGGCAGGGTCCGCAGGGTGCGCTCACAGTTGTAGGAAATTATGGAAATGAGGTGGCTAAAGAAAAACAAAATTACTCCTATCGTACGAAAAGATATCGCTATATCATATACAACAACGGGCAGGAAGAACTTTATGATCATGAGAATGACCCCTATGAATGGGAAAATGTTGCTGAGAATATAGCATACGAAAAAGTTAAGGCCGATCTAGCTAATCAGGTACAAGCTTTACTGCAGTCCTAACAGAGCATGGGAGCTAGGTTTCCATTTATCCTATCTTTTACTCTATGAATTACCCGGTTAAACCTATCTGCTACCGTAAGACTAGTTATAGGTAAGTGTATTTTACTTTTATTCCAGGTTTGTAGGTCCTTTTCTTAAATGGTAATTGCGATCGCCATTAATGACGGAATAGTTTTGCAAAAAAAACGGTAACAACTGGGAATTAACTACTACAGATACCGAAACTTTGCAAGACTGAGAAGTTTAGGAGAAGATGCTTTTTCTGTTGAAGCAAATACCAAAAGTCTCTTACCACATTGAAAATCCCTTATTATTGAGGTATTGTACAGTTCATATTAAGAAATACAAGCACCTTCAGGTTAAAAATAATATACCAGGTGAAGCGCAGCATTTTAAAATCAACGTTTAATGTATTTACGACCTGTCTTAAAATTAGGATCAAAGATGTCTTTGTATAAAGGTTCTGTGTTCTGCATCAAACTTTTTTGAATTTCGTAGGTAACATCCATCCACTCATCTCCTTCATCCCAAAGCGGAGAAATGAGAGTTTCTTCCCATTTGTGGTAGGCCTCTTCCAGTTCTTTAAGCATTGCCAAATTAGAATCGGCCAGATTCTCTGTTTCCTTTAGATTTTCTTCAAGATTGTACAGCACCGTTTTCAAATTTTCTAGCCTAACGGTTTTATAAGCACCCATACGCGCCGCAGATTCTTCAAGTTTTCGCCAGAACAATTCCTGATGTGGGTCACCCTGTAGTTCACCGTTTAGATAGGGCAATAGATCTACTCCGTCAAGCTGAAGATCCTTCGGTACTTTAAGAGATGTGGCTGCTACTGATGTTTTAAAAATATCTAACGAAGAGCTGAGTCCGTCAAAGGTTTTACCCGACACTACCTTTGAGGGATAACTTAAGATAAATGGAACCCGGTGCCCACCTTCAAAGTGATTGCCTTTCCATCCTTTAAGCATACCGTTTTGAGACTGATTGTTATGAGCCCCACCATTATCGCTTAAAAAGTAAATCAGCGTATTTTGACGCAGCCCTAAATCCTCTAATTTATCGATAAGCTTACCTACATTCTGATCTAATGACCAGGTCATAGCGGCTAAATCCTGACGGGGATGGTTCCTGTATTTTTCCAAATCTTCCGCCTTTGCTTCCATTGGAGTATGAACAGCGTTGTAGGCTAAATACATAAAAAATGGAGTCTCTTTTGACTCTTCAATAAATCGTGTACTTTGGTCTCCTAAAACATCAGTAAGATAGCCTTCAAAAACTACCTGCTCCCCGTTGTACTGAAGCATATTTTTTTCACCCGGATCTTTAAGCAGAAAATACGACCTGCTTCCGCTTAGAAAACCATAGAATTCATCAAAGCCTCGTTGATTGGGGTGATCTGATTTTTCCTCACCTAAATGCCACTTGCCCAAAGCGTAGGTGTTGTAACCATTGGACTGAAAAACATCAGCCATAGTAACTGCTTCATCACGAAGCCCTATACCTCCAGTACCATTTGCTTCGAAACCAAAGCGTTGCTGATATTTACCAGTCATAAGCCCCGCACGAGATGGTGCACAGACGGTAGCACTCACGTGGGCATCGGTAAACACAACACCACTTGCGGCCAACTCATCAATTCGAGGGGTTTCTAAATCTTCAGATCCCATAAAGCCAAAATCAGCGAAACCTGCATCATCAATAAGGATGATAATAACATTAGGTAGAGCTGGGCTTTGGACGACAGGTGTATTTTGCAGCTTTTCTGCCTTTGTTTTGCACGAAATTACGGCGGCACATAATCCAAAGAGTGTTAAGAAGTGTTTTAGCCTCATCATCACGTATATAATTATTTTTCAAAGAAACTCAGGTCCCATTGCGCATACCATTTTAAAATGGGTATGCCATCTTCAAACTCAATGGGTAACCATATGTATTCACCTTCAATTGCATTTTTAGGCTTCCAACGATCGGCCATAAAAATATAGGCATCATCATAGCCCGCAACCGGAATGATAAAGGTGCTTTGACTGTGGAACGTTGTTTTTTCCTGTTCCTGCGTTCCCTGAACCGGGTTGCCTAAAGATTTCCAGGCACCTAACATAGAGTCTGAAACTCCAGAACGGGCTGGATTAGGGTTCCAACCCGTTAAACCTGAAGTAATCATATAATACTTTCCCTTTCTTTTGAAAACAGCTGGGGCTTCATTCTTACCTCCCGGAAATACCCTGATATAGTCATTAGTAAGACTTAAATAATCGTCAGCAAGTTTTGAAATAAGTAAGGTTCTATTATTTTCTGAGGCGGTTATATGGTAGGCCGTCCCATCGTCATCTACAAAAAGAGTCATATCACGTGACATCTGGCCTTCATTAAAATCACGAATTAAAAAAACACCTTCTGCCGCATAATCATTAAGATTTATTTCTTGCTGATTGAATAGCTTTTCAGCCTTTTCACGTTGTTCTTTAGTAAAATTTAACGGCCATACCCCGGGATGAATTCTGAAGCTATCTAAATAGGTATACGGCCCGGTTACATTATCTGCAACTGCTACACCCGTCAGAGCAGCACTGTAGCCCTGATCTTTTAATTCGTGATGAAACCACATCACATATTTACCGGTATTGTTGTTATAAATAACTTTGGGTCGCTCAACGATGGCCCCTTTCTGTAGTTTGCTATCCACATCAGTAAGCATCTCAAGTGCGATACCTTCATCATTCCAATTGTATAAATCTGGAGATGAGTATACATGAACTCCGGTAAAAGCTTTATTACCATTTTGTCCACTACTTTTATGCTCCCCAAACCAATAGTAGCGGTTCTTAACACGAAGTATCCCACCGCCGTGAGCATTTATATGTATGCCTTCATTATCGCTCCAAATGGGATTTTCATTATCAAATTCGTGATAGGTTTCTTGTGCAAAAGCAGTGATCCCGGCATAAACCAGATATACCAAGTATAAAAAAGTGATACTGATTCTAATGGGAAAAGTCATAGGTTTTTGATTAATGAGAAGTATAACTAAAATCTGTATCAAATATCTTCATCTCTAAGCTGATATTGGGGGTTAAATGTGCATATAGCGGGTACAAATAGAGCAATAGTGACCTAAATAGGTTATGAAAACCTTTTACAATTAGTCTTTTGTAAGTTTACTGCCCCACCAGGTTGGATCAGGATTGTACGTTTTAGATAGTATAAGTAAGCGTTGCTCTTCCAGTTTTGGAAGCAGTACTTCTAATCGCTCACGATCAAGTTCGGTACGTTTATGTTGATCAAACTGTGGGTCTTTTTGAGGCCTAAGTGCATTTGTTTCTTTAAGAAAAGCCATGAGTTCTGCCTTAAGACTATGCGTTCGTTCAGGTTCAATTTTGGAAAGGTCCCGTTGTTCCTTGAGATCAGTTTCTAAATTGTATAATTCGTCATGATCGTCTTCCCAATAGTGAATTAGCTTATATTCCCCTCTTCGAATTATGGATGAAGGCAGACCACCCTGATTACCGTAATGCGGATAGTGCCAAAACAGCGCTCGCTCCTCAAAATTCTTACCTTCTATAAGCAGTTTGAGGCTTCTACCATCAACCGATTGTTCTGGGATTTGAGGTATGCCTGCATAATCGAGCAGCGTGGGATAAAAATCAGCCCCCGTAACCGGAACATCAGAACTTCTTACGGCGTTATAGTTTCTTGGTAATCTGATGAAAAAAGGTTCTCTGATGCCTCCCTCCCATTGATAGCCTTTTCCACCTCGCAAAGTAAGATTTGAAGTTGAAAAAGCATCACCGGAAGCAACGCCGCCATTATCTGAGGTAAATATGATAATAGTATTTTCATAGAGTCCGCTTTGTTTGAGCTGCTTGATAACCAGACCAACTGCATCATCCATTTGTTCTACCAGGCCTGCATAAACCGGATTATCCTGTTGGGTTCGAATGGGCAGCATTTGCTCCATTATGAAAGCTTGCTCAGCAATCCCAAGTGAGTCTGCCCTATTACGGTATTTCGCCCATTTCTGCTCCGTGGTCTCAATAGGTGCATGCACGGCATAAAAGGAGAGCATGGCAAAAAAAGGAGTGTCAGCATGCCAGGCTATAAATTGGGAAGTTTCTTTGGCCAACCGCATAGAAAGGTTCTCTCCCGGTTCTGTATTTGGTAATAGAGGGTTATCCCACGGAGAAAAATATCCCCCTTTCGGGCTACCTGCTTCCCAGCCTCCTATATTAATGTCATATCCATTTTTTTCCGGCGAAGAATCCCCTTCGCCGAGATGCCATTTACCGGCAAAAAAAGTCACATAACCACCGGCCTTGAGAGCTTCAGGTAGTGTTATTGCCTGCTGCGGTAACTGATGCCTGTAGGCTGCAGGAAGCATTTTATCATAACGCTTTAGGTCACGCCAGGCTTCGCCTTCTGGTGCGCCTATCCAATCTGTAATTCCGTGTCTGGCGGTAAATTGCCCAAGCATAATACTTGCACGTGATGGACTGCAAACCAGACTGGCGGCGTAGCCCTGAGTAAAAACAGTTCCTTCCAAGGCAATACGGTCAATATTTGGTGTTTCATAATATCGACTGCCGGTAATACTAAGGTCGTGATAACCTAAATCATCGGCAAGAATGAAAAGAATATTGGGGGGCTTAGAAGATTCAAAAGTCTGGCTTCGAAGAAGATAACTAAAGCTTAGAAGAATTAAACAATATAAATGTGCTCTTTTCATAAAATGAAGTTACTAGTAATTGAATTCAACAATGGGATTCAAACATTCAAATCGGAGGTTAAATAAGTCAGAGCTTTAGAAAATGGCATTTTCAAGACCCCGACGAGATTCCATCTGGGTCAAACTCTTAAGAGATTTCAGTTCATTGGAAACAAAAATCTCATCCTGCTGTAAATTTTGTAAATACATAACTCAAAAATTTAGATTAAACAATATTTGAGCATTCAACCAAACGGAAGACAAAATTTTGAAGTGGAAAGGAAACGGAATAAAAAAGGGCGGCATAGCAACCTGGCTTTATGCCGTCCCTTTTCCGTAAAACATTTTGCGAGTTTAACTTTCGGGAATATTGATTAGATAAAATCTCAATTAAAACTTGTATTAAGCTTTGTATTTAGTAATGCCATATCCTCTTTTACTTTTTTATCAACCACACGTGCATAGATTTGCGTAGTAGTTAGTTTTGTATGTCCTAAAAGTTTTGAAACGGTTTCAATGGGTACACCATTAGTTAAGGTTATTGTTGTAGCAAAGGTGTGCCTGGCTACATGAAAAGTCAGTCGTTTTGTAATACCGCAGAAATCTGCAATTTCTTTTAAATAACTATTTAATTTTTGATTTGAATAATGAGGAAGTAATTTTTGATCACTAACCGTTTTTGGATGATTTTGGTACTTCTTCAATATGATTCGCGATTGATTGAGCAGGGGAATCTTTAAGGCTACTTTCGTTTTTTGACGTTCCGTTTCAATCCATTGATTACCATCAAAATCCATCTTAACGTGATCCATTGTAAGTTTAGTGATATCTATATAAGAAAGTCCGGTATAACAACTAAAAAGAAAAATATCCTTGACTACGATTAGTCTATTAATTGAAGACTGAAAATTCTCAATAGATTCTAACTCTTCCTGGGTTAGAAACTCTCGCCGTTTGTTTTGAAAAGTTGATTTAAATCTAACAAAAGGATCCCTCGGTATCCATTCATGATGATAGGCCATAGTTACCATTTTGCGTAGTCGCTGCAGATGCTTCATCGCAGTATTGTGGCTCATTTTACGCTGATGATCAACTGGCTGGTATGATTTTAGAAAGAATTCAAAATCTTTAATAAATGGAAAATTCAGATCCATTAGTCTGTAATCATCCTGATTAAACTTCTCAATTATAAATTTTGTTAAGTATCCCTGAGTGACTTTGTAGTGCCTTAACGTATGTTTAGAAAGTGAATGCTCTGATAGTTCGTTATGATAAACAAATAAATCATTAAGGGATCGCTGCACCTTATCATCGCCAAAATATCTTTTTTTAATGGCAGACGCAGTGATCATCTTATCCTCACTTAATAAGTCCTCGTAGGCACCATAAATTTTTGAACGTACCTGATCTAAATATTTATTTAATAGTTTAGCCTCCTGACGGGTACCCTTAGCCATTCCTCGATTAGAATCCCATTCATTAAGTAGAATTCGCCTTTTCAAGCTAAAGTTAGCTCTACTCCCATCTACTGTGATTCTAGCATAGATAGGAACCTGATCATTTTTGATTCGTGAAGTACTGATCCAAAAGATCAGACTAAATGTTGACCGATTTCTCATTATTTTACGTCTTTAATCAAACAATTTTTAAAGACGAAAGTCAAACACAACAGACTCAATATAAGCACTTTAAATGCTTATTCGGTTAACACTTTTTAGTTTCCAAATTTGTTAACCGAATTGTGAACCATTTTAATGATTTTAATTGGTTTTAAATGTAATCATAAAAAACATAAAACCCTGAAAATCATACGATTTGCAGGGTTTTGGTTTCAATTAAATACTAAAAAAGTGATCGCGACAGGATTCGAACCTGTGACCGTCTGCTTAGAAGGCAGATGCTCTATCCAACTGAGCTACGCGACCAGTTTTGCGGGTGCAAATATAATGCTTTAACTAAAATTTGAAAGCATTACCTGCTAAAAAATAAAAGTTTATCGAATCAGGATTTTAAGTAATTATAAATTAGTGAAATACCTAAAAATGAAAAACCCGTGCTTGCGCAACGGGCCTTTCTCCCAACTTAAACTTTTCTCAATTACGATTTGGGGAAATCGATTTATCAATTAAGCGCTCAGAACAGCTTAGGGGCAAAATGAACTGATTACTTAAAAGAAGATTAGGTATAGTGTTGTAAATAAATAATCAATATGATTTGGGGTGTTTAAGCGTGGGTATGATTAAGGGGTAAAAAACACTTACACTGTTTTTACCGGATTCTTAATTTTGGCTAATTCCAAAGGAATGTGGGTATATATAATGTTTCCTTTATATTCTCTTTTCTCAAGATCGTGTAACCTAAGTACAGCTTCAGGCAATTCTACTACAGTTTTAGGAGTTTCTAATTGGTTTGAAGCTTCTTTCTTTTGCAGATTGGGCTTGTTAGCGTCTTTAGTATCAGTTTCAGACTGAGCGTGCACTAAACAGGTTAATAAAAGAGCTCCGATTAGAGTAAAAAACTTTTTCATGAATTGGGGTTTTGTCGTATTACAACGTAAATATAATAACTTTCATCTATCAAAAACAACTTAAATCGTCAAAATGCATAATATTTAAAATATTTAACATTTAAATATCAAAATTATTGAATTTTGAAATATTATTCCTACAAAAAATCGAGTTAAAAATAGTTGCTAATAGGTATAAGTAGATATCATCTTTATAAACAACTCAAAATATGTAGTATTAATCTTACTTTTATAAATTTTGATTATTCTATTTGAAGAATAATCAAAACTAAAAAGCATACTGTATATTTCTAGAGCTTTAATTAGAATTAGAAAGCCTATTCCTATTTTTGCAGCTCAAACTAAACACCCGATGGTTTTAAACTTAGATGGCTATCTTGAATTTTTTACAGAGTATTTAAAAGATCTGGGCGTTTCCGGTATTTATGCTGAAATGCTCTCGGTCTTCCTCAATGGTTTTATATTCCTAATCCTCCTGGCTTTACTTGACCGTTTACTCAAACGCATCATTATTGAAGCTTTCAAAATTTTTAGCAATAAGACTAAAACTTCTTTTGATGATTTTCTGGTATTAACCAATTTTCCGCGCTACATAGCGCACATCATTCCACTGGTCTTATTCAACTGGTTTTTTACCCAATTGCTTGAAGATTATGAGACCACGCTCTACTGGTTAAAAAAACTTCTGAATATCTATGTTATCCTACTGGTTGTAAAAATCATACGTAGTATCCTACGTACCACTCGCGATTACTTTCAGACTAAAGAGCAATACCACGATAAACCGTTGCAAAGCTACCTTCAGGTTACTATGCTCTTTTTATGGGCGTTTGGTATTTTCTTCTTTATTCTCGAACTTTTTGATAGAGATCCTTTAGATTTCATTCTGCAATTAGGTGCTGCTTCAGCAATAATCCTGCTCATCTTTAAAGACACCATATTAGGCTTTGTCGCTTCGATACAGGTTTCTATTAATGATATTGTGCGCATTGGCGACTGGATTACATTTAGCAAGTATGGCGCAGACGGTAATGTGACCGAAATAAACCTGGCTACGGTCAAAGTTCAAAACTGGGATAATACCTACACCACCATCCCTACGTATAGTCTCATTTCAGATTCCTTTCAAAACTGGCGCGGAATGCAGGAAAGCGAAGGACGCCGCATCAAACGGGCAGTTTACATCAAGCAAAATTCGGTACGCTTTTTAACTGATGATGACCTTAATCGCCTAAAACGCATTCAACTCGTCGCACCCTACATAGATCATATGCAAAAAGAAGTCTTGCGTACAAACCGCAAGCTTGAGGTAGACGACAGCCTGCCTATTAATGGTCTTAATCAAACCAACCTGGGTGTTTTCAGGAAATATATTGATGCATACTTATATGAAAATCCTGCAATTAATAAGGATCTTTTCCTGATGGTGCGACACCTGCCTCCTACTTCTCAGGGCATTCCCCTTGAGATTTTTTGCTTTAGTAAAGACAAACGCTGGGAGCATTACGAGCACATTCAAGCCGATATTTTTGATCATGTGATAGCCGCAGTATCGTATTTTGATCTGGAAATTTTTGAAGAACCCTCATCTAAAGATATTACCAACTTCTTAACGCAAAGACCGGTAAAAAACGATTAGGTTGCTGTTTGATTCATTTTGAGCCTTTCAAAATGAAAACATCCTTTTAAAAAGGACCTAACAACTAACCGATGACTTTTAAAAATTTCCTGCAAATTCTGGGAGGTACCGCTGTGGTACTTACGATTTTACCTTTTATTGCCGCCGATTATTGGTGGATACGCGTTTTTGATTTTCCACATCTGCAGCTTACCATCTTTACAGCTATTGCCACACTCGCCTATTTTATGCGTTTTGATATCAGGTGGTTTAAAGATTATGTATTTATGACTGTGATGATTGCCTGTCTGGTTTTTCAGGTTTTAAAAATTTATCCATACACAGGAATTTCGGAGTACGAAATATTGGATGCGCAGAATGATGTAGCTGAAAACCAGTTTAATATTCTGGTCGCCAACGTACTTCAAAAAAATACCAAATACGACAGCCTGCTGGCAGAGGTAAAAGCTAAAAACCCGGATATCCTGTTACTGCTGGAAGCAGACGATAAATGGCTTAACGCTGTGAATCCAACACTCAAAAACGAATATCCATACTACAAAGGGGCACCACTAAGCAATACCTATGGCATGCTACTGTATTCTAAACTACCCTTGCAAAATACCGAAGTTCATTACTTGGTCGACGATAGTATTCCTTCAATTGATACTCGGGTTAAGCTAAAGTCGGGCAAACAGGTTCAGATATTTGCTATACCCCCCCCCCCGCCAATGCCACAGCACAATCCGCGATCTACAGATCGGGATGCCGAAATGATGAAAACGGCTTTTAAAAGCAGGGAGTCTTCCCTTCCCGTCTTAGTAATTGGAGATTTTAATGACGTGGCCTGGTCTGAATCTACTCAGTTGTTCAAAGAAGTAAGTGAGTTGCTTGACCCGCGATTAGGTCGTGGTCTGTTTAACACTTTCAACGCGAAAAACATTTTAATGCGATGGCCGTTAGACCATATTTTTGTCTCTGAACACTTTAGAGTCGTAGATATGAGTCGGGGAGCCAAAATAGGATCAGATCATTTCCCCGCTTACATCAAACTAAGCCTCGAGCCTGAAAAGAAAGCAGAGCAAACTCCCGCGCTGCCCACCGAAAATCAACTTGAGCGAGCTTACGAAATCATTCAAAAAGAAGCCACTCAAAAAGATACTCGTAAAGAGAGTAACTAAATGCTTTAATTATGGAAGACACTTCGACAATTTCTGAATCATTTCAGGATTTTTATAACAGTTTTATAGATCAGTTACCGGGTATAGGTCTTGGTGTGCTCATCATTATTCTCGGTACACTTATAGGTGCCTGGGTAGGCAATTTTGCTCGGCAACGTATATCGCAACGTACACAAGATCCACTAATGAGCCGGTTTCTGGGGAAAGCCATTCGCATTACTTTTTTCATTATCGCAGTAATGCTCGCGCTTAGAGCAGCTGGTTTAGGTGCAATTGCCACCGGTATTCTCACTGCTGCCGGAGCCAGTGCTGTTGTTTTGGGCTTTGCTTTTAAAGATATAGGTGAAAACTTTATTGCAGGCATTATACTCGCGTTTAACAGACCTTTTGATGTGAACGATACTGTACAAATTGGGGATAATTTTGGTAAAGTGAAAGCATTAGAGTTTCGTTATACTAAACTTAAAACCTTTGACGGTAAGGATGTCTACATCCCCAACAGCGATGTACTTACTACTCCGGTAACTAATTATACCGAAGACGGTTTCTTTCGATGGAATTTTACAATTGGTATCGCTTATGAAGACAATATTGACGGGGCCAAAAAAGTAGTGATGGAAGCCCTGCGTGCAGAACCTAACGTTATTGAAGATGAAGAACACGAAAACTTCGTTATTGAAGATGAGTTGGCAACCAGTACCGTAAACTTAAAGGTATATTTCTGGGTAGATACTAAAGACTTCCGCCGAATGGCACTAATTACTAAAGGTAGTGTGGTGCGTATGGTAAAAGAAGCTCTTGAAGACCATGGCTTCTATATGCCGGCAGATATTCAGGAAATTAAGTTGTATGGTGCTGCGAAAGACAGCCCAATACGTTTTGAGCAAACCGCGCAAAGCCCTACACAAAATTCCGAAACGAAATAATCCGTTCCTAAACTAAAAACCAAAGCAATGTAGATACTGCAAGGCCAACAACGGCTATGAGCGTAGTAAGTACAGACCAGGTTTTAAAAGTTTGCTTTTCAGTAAGACCCAGGTATTGTTTAACCAGCCAGAAACCGCTGTCGTTAACGTGAGAAAAAATAGAGGCGCCCGATGCTATGGCTATCACCAGTATGGCGAGCTGCATTTCAGAATATTCGGTTGAACCTAAAAGCGGCGCAGTAATCCCTGCTGCGGTAATCATCGCTACGGTTGAAGAGCCCTGCATAATGCGTACTACTGCAGCTACCAAAAACCCAAACACCACCGGCGGAAAATAATCACTGGTCAGCGACTCGGCGATCATCGTTCCGGCACCGGTATCAATCAAAATTTGTTTAAAAGCACCACCAGCACCAGTAAGTAAAATAATAACTCCGGCAGGATATAGGGCTTTTGTAGAAATTTCGAGTAGCGTTTCTTTGGAAACTTTTCGGCGAATGCCTAAAACATACCACGCGATCAGGTTGGCTAAAATGAGAGCTGTAAACGGATGCCCTAATAATTTGACACTATAGATTATTCCAGCAGGTACTGCCCAGTCTGCAGCAAGCGGACTCGTTAAAACCGTGTTGAACACAATTAATAAAATAGGTAGAAAAATGATGGCTAAAATAGCCGATGCCGAAGGTAATTGCTTTGGAGTCTCTTCTTCCTCCTGAGATTCAAAAGGGGCATCAATATGAATTCTTGCCGAAATAAAGCGCGCAAAGAAAGGTCCGGCTACAGCAGCGGCGGGAATCCCGGTAATAAATCCGAAAACAATCACCCAACCCAAATTAGCCTGTAAAATATCCGCTACGGCTATAGGTCCCGGCGTAGGCGGAATAAAAGCATGTGTCACTGCAAGACCGGCAAGCAAGGGCAATGCGTAGAGCAACAAAGACTTTTTAGTATCGCGTTGCAGGGCATAGATCAACGGGATCAAAATGATAAAAGCAACGTCAAAAAATACCGGAATTGCAATAAAAAATCCGGCGAGCATAATAGACCACGGGGCACGTTTAATCCCAAATTTAGAAAGCAGTACGTTTGCCAGTTGCTGTGCCCCGCCAGAATGCTCCAATACTGCTCCAAAGAGAGAGCCGAGACCAACCACGGTTGCCACAAAACCCAGAGTGCCACCAACTCCACTTGTTATTGAATTAAGTATGGCCTCAGGTTGCATTCCACTTAAAACACCAACCGTGATACAAACAATAAGTAATGCTAAAAAAGCCTGTAGTTTAAAGCGAAGTATTAAAACAAGTAAAAGAGCAATGCCTGCAAAAACCGCAAACAGTAACTGATAATCCATAGACAGTTCTTAAAGTTTTTTGAGGATTTCGTCAACAATGGCCTCCGGACTAGGCTCAATAGAAACGTGTATCCCATAATCCGGTTCTTCGAGTGTATCCAGTTGAGATTGTAACAATTCAGAATTAAAAAAATGTCCCTTGCGGTTATCCAGGCGGGATTTTAATAATTCAAACGAACCGTCAAGAAAAACCCATTGTGGGGTTACTTTTTGAGAAAGCAACTCGCGATAGGACTCTTTCAAAGCAGAGCAAGCCAGGACAGCACCAGAACCTTTACTCCATTTTTCCATCTCGAGAGCCAAGGTCTCCAGCCAAGGTTTGCGATCAGCATCATTAAGCGGGTGACCTGCCGCCATTTTATCTACATTAGCCTGCGGATGGTAATCATCGGCATCTTTAAAGGGCAGACCCAGCCGGTCTGCAAGTAGTTTGCCAATTGTACTTTTTCCGCTTCCGGAGACGCCGGCAACTAGTATTACATTTTGTTTCATCAAGTGTGTTTTTTAGGTTTCAGAGATCAAGTGTAGGCGCATCTCCATCCTTACCCGGTATTTTTAAATTAAAGTCAAAATGGCTGTTCATCTGCTTTATAAAATGAGTGGCCAGTAAGGGTGATTCTTTTTCCACATTTTGATGAATGAAAAAATCAATTTGGCTAATTCCCTGATTTATCCAGGTTTCCAAACGATCAACCCAGGCGTCCAGGCGATCGTAATCGCTGGGATGATTGGCTCCCACAAAACGTATAAAAGCTTCGTCATTAGTCATTCGCATGTGCATTATATCCCTTCTTCCGGCAGTATCTACCAGGACATTGCTGATACCGTTTTCTTCCAGCAAATAATACAATTTATCTGAAACCTCGGGTGTATTAAACCAGTCGGTATGTCTAAACTCGATTGCCAGTGGAACTTCTTTGGGCCAGGCATCAACAAAATTGACCACCCGGTCCCAATCTTTTGGGGCAAAGTTATTGTGCATTTGAAGAAATACGGTGCCCAGATTTTCTTTGAGCAAGAGGGTATGATCCAAATACTCGGGCAGTAATTTTTCGGCATCTATAAGCCGTTTCAAATGACTGATGGTTTGCGTGATTTTCGGAAAAAACTTAAAACCATCCGGCACTTTCTCCTGCCATTTTTCAAACTGATCTTTAGGGAACAGCCTGTAAAAAGTAGCATTCAGTTCTATGGAATTAAACTGACGCGAGTAATAACCCAATTCGTCTTTGGTGCCTCTTGGATAGAAATTCTTCAAATCCTGCTTATTCCATTTGGCGCAACCCACATACAATTGGGGTTTTGAATTTTTCGCTTTGCTATTTAAAACCACCTGCGTATCGGGATGATCAGGAGGAAGTGTAAAATCAATTTCTTCCGGGTTTTCTACTTTACCAAATTTCATGAATCTAATGCTAAATATATTTGCTCTCTAAAGATATAAATCCCAAACTGAAACAAAGAGGTCACAAGAAGAGGTTTTAGGAAAATCCTGTATTTTTAATTTTTATGAGTAGATTGTGTAACAGAATGGCACAATTGATGTCTTACTCGCAAAGAATCTAAAACTGAAATTTATGAAACTCGTTAAAACCTTATTTATTCTTGCTGTTGTGGCAATCGCTATGCCGCTCTCTGCACAAACAGCAGATGAAATCATCAGCACCTACATCGAAAATACCGGTGGTGATGCCTGGAATGATGTAGAAGCTACAAAAATGAGCGCTACGGTTAATCAAGGCGGAATGTCTATCCCTGTGACCGTTTACAACACCAAAGACGGTAAACAAGCCGTGGTTATTGAGTTTAACGGTCAAAAAATCACGCAAATGGCTTTTGATGGAGAGACTTTATGGACAACAAACTTTATGTCAATGAAGCCTGAGAAAGCTTCTGAAGAAATGAGCAACAATATGAAGCTCAACAACAATGACTTCCCTTCTCCCCTCCTTCACTACAAAGAAAATGGATATGAAGTGGAGTATGTAGGTACTGAGACTAAAGACGGTGCAGAAACCTATAAAGTAAAAATTACTCAGGAGCCGGTTATGATGAATGGTGTTGAAACGCCAAGCATCAGCTACTACTACTTTGATCAGGACTCCTATGTGCCCATCGCTATCGAAACAACTCAAATGGGACAGCCCATCAATATTACAATGAGCGATTATCAGGAAGTGGAAGGTCTTTACTTTCCTTTTGCGATGAGCCAGGCCGGACAACCTTTTCAAATGAGTGAAATTGTTGTAAATCCTGAGATCGATGAAAGCATTTTTGAATTTCCGGAAGAATAATTGTTCAACTATAAAATCCCTTAAAAGGACTTTAAAAGCTTAAGTTAATATCCTAAAAAGGTGCCTTTACAACGTTTTGGCACCTTTTTTAGTTAAAGGCTCAAAACCTGAAGTGCTTTAATAAGCCTATTGAACCGTGCTTACCGGAGTACTAACAGCTCCGATAGTTCATAATACTAACAACGATGAAAAAAATACTACTCAGTCTTACCGGTGCACTTATGACGCTTGCGTCTGTTGAGGCACAGGAAGAAATTACGCTTTCGGGTAAGCAGCTTTTTGGCGATCTCAAAGCCCGTCAAATTGGCCCAGCTTTGATGAGCGGCCGCTTTATAGATCTGGAGGCGCATCCTACAAACAACCGCATTTTATACGCCGGTGCTGCTGGCGGCGGTGTTTGGAAAACCGAAAATGGCGGCGCCACTTTTGAACCTATTTTTGACGAACACGCGCAGTCTATAGGAGCTATCGAAATAGACCCTACCGATCCCGATAAAACCGTTTGGGTCGGCACAGGGGAAATCTGGACCCGCAACTCGGTGAGCCTCGGTGACGGGCTCTATAAGTCTACAGACGGCGGCGCAACCTGGAAAAATGTTGGTTTTGAAAACTCAGAGCGCATAAGTGCTATTGTGATCAATCCGGAAAATAATCAGGAAATGTACGTAGCCGTTTTAGGTGCACTCTGGAGCGACAGTGAAGACCGTGGTATCTATAAAAGTATTGACGGAGGAGCTACCTGGGAAAAAGTACTTTATACAGATAATTCAACCGGAGCCGCAGATTTAATTATGGACCCCGAAAATCCTAATGTATTGTATGCTTCTATGTGGAAATTCCGCAGAACACCCTGGGGTTTTGATTCGGGTGGAGCAACGAGCGGCATTTTTAAAAGCACCGATGCCGGCAAAACATGGAATAAAATTCAAAATGGTATTCCTGAAGGGGATTTGGGTCGCATCGCGATTGCTATTGCTCCATCGGAGCCTAATATTCTATATGCTGCCGTAGAAACGGCTAGTGAAAAAACTAACGGACTCTACAAATCTACAGATGCCGGGGAAAGTTGGGAACACCTCAATAATGATTTCGGTCTTACCGTACGCCCCTTTTATTTTGCGCGACTGGTAGTAGATCCTAAGAACCCGGATATTGTGGTCAAGGGCGGCTTGAGCGGTTCATTATCCCGTGACGGCGGAAAGACCTTTACAGATTTGGGCTACCAACACTCGGACATTCACGATATCGTCTTTGACTTAAAAGACAGTGATCGCATGTATACCGCAACAGACGGCGGTGTCTACCGCAGTTGGGATGGTGGCGCTACTTTTGAAATGGTAGAAGATTTACCGGTTTCACAGTTTTATCAGGTTTCGGTTGATGATGCTACTCCGTATAACATTTATGGTGGTTTGCAGGATAATGGTTCGTGGTACGGTCCTTCAGCCTCACCTGGGGGAATTGAGGCCCGCGACTGGGAGCGTATAGGTCAGGGTGATGGTTTTCGTGTATTGAAACACCCAACCAAGCCGTATATTTATTCTGAAATGCAGGGTGCACAAACCGTATGGCGCTACAATACCGAGCGTAACCAGACCAAAAATGTAGCTCCACAGCCTGAGGGCGATGAGAAATTACGTTTTAACTGGAATGCGCCAATGGCCATCTCAGCTCACGCGCCAGACCGTTTTTATATGGGAAGCCAGTATCTGCATAAAAGTGAAGATATGGGCGATACCTGGGTTAAGATTTCACCAGACCTGACCACAAACGATCCTAAAAAGCAGGATTTAGAATCTGGTGGTTTGTCTCTTGACAAATCGGGTGCTGAGACACACACGACCATCTTTACCATTGCCGAGTCTCCTTTAGATGAAAATATCATCTGGGTAGGAACTGATGATGGTAATGTACAACTTACTCAGGACGGCGGTAAAACCTGGACTAATTTGGTCGAAAATATTCCAAATTTACCGGAAAACACCTGGGTATATCATATTGAAGCCAGCGTTCACAACCCGGGTACAGCCTACGCCGTTTTTGACGGTCACGCAACCGGCGACATGAACACCTATGTATATAAAACTACCGATTTCGGTAAAACCTGGAGCTCTTTGGTAACCGATGAGATTAAAGGTTTCGCCCGAAACATTCAGGAAGACTACGAGAGCGAAGACCTCTTATTTTTAGGCACTGAATTTGGTCTGTTTATCACCGTTGACGGAGGGAAACACTGGTCACATTTTACAAATAACCTTCCACCGGTAGCCGTACATTATATTGAGCTCCAAAAGCAAACTTCAGATTTAGTCTTAGGTACCCACGGTCGTGGTGTAATCATCATCGATGACATTTCGCCCTTAAGACAAATCAATCAGGAAGTTTTAGCGAAGGACCTGCACTTTTTTGAAACATCATCGGGAATTATAGATGAAAGCTCAGGCTTTGGCAGCACCAGTACCGAAACGCAGTTTGTAGGGCCTAACCCCAGTAAGCAGGCTAAGATTATGTATTACCTCAAAAAACGTCACACCTTTGGTAAAATGACTATGGAAATTCAGGATATGGAGGGCAATGTGATTGCAGAACCCGCTCCCGGAAAATCTAAAGGTCTCAATATCGTTCTTTGGGATCAGCTGAAAAAAGCTCCTAAAGTAGCGGTTGGGAAAATACCTTCTTTTGTGGCAGCTCCTTATGCAGAGGCAGGCACTTACAAGGTTGTTATTAATAAAGGTAAAGACACCTACGAGCATACGATTAATGTAGAAAATGATCCTAATTCAACGCTTAGTCCCGCAGATCGCAAGGCACAACGCGAGTTAACCCGGCGTCTTTTTGATGATGTGGAAGATCTGGCCTATCTGGGATATCGCATTGATCATTGGGTCGAAAAGCTAGAAGGGCTGGATTCTAAGAAGGCGAAGAAAGCAAAAGGCGAGCTTACGAGTTTGAAAAAAAACCTGGTTATAACAATTGGCGACCGCTATGTACAGGAAGCAGAGCCCGAATTGCGCGAAAAGTTGAGTGAACTCTACAACAATGTGGCCGGTGCCTTTGAAAAACCTGCCCCGGTATTCTATCGCAATGCAGAAACTTATGAAGAGCAAATCAAAGATGCGTGGAAAACCTTTAATAAAATCGAAAAGAAATACCTCGAGACCCTAAACGAGGAATTAAATAAGGCAGAAAAGGAACCTGTAAATTTTAAATCTAAAGAAGTTTTTATAGCAGAATAATTCTTTTTCTAAATAAAAATCAGCCTCGTAAAACCAAAAGTTTACGAGGCTTTTTTATGGACCTGTCAAATCGATTTTTGGCGCTTTGCGTTTCGTTTTGTAAATTTTAACAGTTAAGAATTTAGGATTATGAAAGAGCAACGCAGAAAAAACACCCGTAAACGAATAGCAAAACAACTTCTTGGCGCCAGTATCGCCTGGATAACAGGTATCGCTTTGGTAGGCTTCGCCCTTACTCAGGTAAAGCCGGTAGAACTGGTTGAATTGAAGTTTATTCCTGTGTATGCGATTGCTCTACTTTCAGCAGTTGGCCTGGGCTGGTATTATTATACTTATCAGCAATTACGGGGATAACATTTTATTTTTGCGAAAGCTTTTTAGTACTCTTTAAGAGAACTCATTAAAGCCTTTAAGGTTTAATTTTTATCCTCTAATAAAGGTACAAACCGAAATTCACCGTATTCCTTTTTCTCAAATTCGGTTTCTGATTTTCGGATGATGCGTGTCATCGTCTGCACGTCTTCCCCCACCGGAATAACCAGCTTCCCGCCTATTTTCAGTTGTGCTAAAAGAGGTTTAGGAATATAAGGTGCTCCCGCGGTTACGATGATTCCGTCAAACGGAGCAAATTCCGGCATTCCCAGATAACCATCACCAAAACTCAGTCGTTTGGGGCGATAACCCAATTTCGTCAGGAAATTTTTAGTCTTTTTAAATAATTCCTGTTGGCGTTCTATACTATACACCTTAGCTCCCACTTCACAGAGTACGGCGGTTTGATACCCACTACCCGTACCTATTTCCAGGATTTTATCTCCTTTTTTAATCTGTAATAATTCCGTTTGAAAACCAACTGTGTAAGGCTGAGAAATCGTCTGATCTGCGGCTATAGGAAATGCTTTGTCCTGATAGGCGTGATCTTCAAAACTGCTATCCATAAAAAAATGACGGGGAATTTTGCGTATAGCTTCAAGAACCAATGGATCTTTAACCCCTTTTTTTTCTACAATCTGTGCCAGTAAACGGCGCTTTCCCTGGTGACGTGTAGTATCATTCATAGCGCTAAAATAAACAAAGCATTCCCACTCTTGCCAGTGTTTAAACCATAATTTTTCAACAGCTAAACGGGTTTGTATTAAAATGAATGCCTGAATATAATTGCATTAAAGTTTATACCACTGCAACAAAGCAGTTTCCTCTCTATTGTCGGTCAGAAAACCTATTTTTGTATGAGTCATCAGCTTTTGATGAAAATAAAAAACAACGTTTCCTTAACCGGAAACTTCACGCTCACCTGTTGAGTAAAATAAAGAGTTTATGCTTAAAGCCGGCGTTCTGGGTGCAGGTCACCTGGGTAAAATACACCTGAAACTATTACAACAATCTGAATATTATGAACTCGTAGGTTTTTACGACGAGTCTGAATCGGTTGCTGCCGCGGTAGCCGAAGAATTTGGTTACACCCTTTTTCCTACCATGCAAGCTCTTATTGAAGCCTGCGATATGATCGATGTAGTGACGCCAACCACCCATCATTATGATTGTGCAGAGCAGGTGATTAAAGCCGGTAAACATTTGTTTATTGAAAAACCCATTACCCAAACCGTAGAACAGGCTGTTGCGATACGCGAACTGGCAAAAAAACACGGAGTTCGCGGCCAGGTTGGTCACGTAGAACGTTTTAACCCAGCTTTTACTGCAGTTAACGACCTTATTGATAACCCGATGTTTATTGAGGCGCATCGCCTGGCGGAATTTAATCCACGGGGCACTGATGTACCTGTTGTGCTTGATTTGATGATACATGACATTGATGCCATTCTTAGTGTTGTGCAAAGCGAGGTAAAAAGTATCTCTGCTTCGGGGGTTTCGGTTATCAGTGACACGCCAGATATAGCCAATGCACGTATCGAGTTTGCAAATGGCTGCGTAGCCAATCTTACCGCCAGCAGAATTTCGATGAAAAAAATGCGGAAAGCCCGTTTCTTCCAAAGAGACGCCTACATTTCGGTTGATTTTCTGGAGAAAAAATGTGAGGTGGTACGTATGAAAGATGCTCTTGAAAGTCCCGATGATTTCGCGATGATTCTTCAGAATGCCGAAGGAGTCAAAAAACAAATTTACTTTGACAACCCCGATGTAGAGCCGAATAACGCAATTCTTGATGAACTCAACGCTTTCGCGAAAGCAATACAACAAGATGAGACGCCTGTCGTTAGCTTAGCACAGGGTACAGAAGCCTTGCGGGTCGCAATGAAAATCATTGCAGATCTCGAAAAATAATCTGGCACTGCATTTATGTTTAGCATTTTAAAAAAAGAATTTCATTCCTTTTTTGCGTCACCGGTAGGCTATCTCGTGATTGGGCTGTTTTTAATACTCAATGGCTTGTTTTTATGGGTGTTCGATTCCGGCTTCAATATCTTTGATTACGGTTTTGCTGATCTCACACCCTTTTTTCAGCTCACACCCTGGATTTTTATTTTCCTGATACCGGCGGTGACGATGCGCAGTTTTAGTGATGAACTCAGGCTGGGAACTCTTGAACTTCTGCTGGCACGGCCCATTAGTCCGTTGCAACTTATCCTGGGTAAATTTTTGGGTGCTTTGACGCTGATTGTATTGGCGTTAATACCAACATTGGTTTATGTGTATGCGATAGATCAGCTTGGCAACCCACCCGGTAATTTTGATAGTGGCATATTGATAGGCTCCTATCTCGGGCTTTTATTTCTGGCGGCAGCTTACACCGCGATCGGAATCTTTGCCTCTATGCTTTCAGAAAATCAAATTGTAGCCTTTTTGATCGCTGTTTTTCTGTGCTTTCTGTTTTACTTTGGTTTTGATGCGCTTTCCGCATTTTTAAATACCGAATTACTGAATAGTCTGAGCCTCAGCAGGCATTTTGAAAGTATATCACGTGGAGTGTTAGACAGCAGGGATTTAGTGTATTTTCTTGCTATTACTGCCATCTTTATAGCCCTAACCCGGCTCAAACTAGAATCTAAAAGTCTTTGAGATGAAAACAAAATACACTTATCTGGTTTTCGTCCTCATTTTAGCAGCAGTCTTGTTGCTATCAAATTCCTTTTACTTAAGACTTGACCTCACCGAAGACGGTCGCTACACCCTCTCGGAAACTTCAGAAACAATCATTGCAAAGGCCACAGAGCCTCTGGTAGTAGATGTTTTTCTGGAAGGCAACGTACCCGACGCTTTTAAAAAATTGCAAATTGAAACCCGTCAGTTGCTTGAAGAATACGCTTCAAAGAATGCAAATATAAAATTCGCATTTATAGATCCGGTCCCTGAAGGTGCACCAATAGAACAGATTGCTCAGGATTTTAATAATCGTGGAATGCGGCCTCAGCAGGTACAATTGCGTGATAACGGGAAGGTGAGTCAGGAATTTATCTTTCCCTGGGCTATTGCTTCTTATCAGGGGAAGACAGTTACTGTTCCCTTATTGAAAAAAACATTAGGCGCCAGCCCTGATGAGTTTGTAAGCCGCTCCGTGCAAAATCTGGAATATGCTTTTAGTGGTGCTTTTTTCAAGCTTTTAAATCCTAAAAGCAAGCGTATTGCCGTGCTTAAAGGAAATGATGAACTGCAAGACCGATACATTGCCGATATCTTTAGAACGCTGAGGGAAAGTTATTTTATCGCTCCCTTTCCGCTAGATTCAGTAAACCATAATGCAGACACGGTAATGACTGCGCTAAGTAAATTTGACCTGGTTGTAGCCGCGAAACCTACCCGGGCTTTTACCGATGTCGAAAAATATGCTTTGGATCAGTACATTATAAACGGCGGGAAATCCCTGTTTTTAATTGATCAGGTCGCTATGGAAACAGACAGCCTGTACAAACGTAATGGAATGGCTCTGGCAACCGCCCGAGATCTCAATCTCAACGACTTTTTCTTCAATTACGGTTTACGTATCAATCCTGTATTGGTAGAAGATCTTTATGCAGCTCCACTGGTATTGGCCAGTGGTGAAGGCAGTGAATCCCAGTACACCCAGTTACCCTGGTTTTTCTATCCTTTGGTTACTCCTGAAGAAAATCATCCCATCAACACCAATATTGATAATCCCGTAGTTTTTGAGTATGTGAATCAAATTGATTTGCTCAATAACGGACTAGAAAAAACCGTACTGCTCCAAAGTTCACAACTATCTAAAGTTGATGGCGTGCCCCTGCCCATTACACTGGAGTCCATTACTACAGAACCTACACCTGATCGCTATGCTGCCGGCCCACAAAATCTCGCTGTTTTAGTAGAAGGGCAATTTTCCTCAGCCTTTAAAAACCGAATCTTACCGGTTGAAAACAGCAACATTCCTTTTCGCGAAAGCGCAACAAAATCCAATGCTATGCTGGTAATTGCTGATGGAGATTTTATCAAAAATGATTTAGATCAAAACGGAAGACCATTAGAATTGGGTTTTGATAAGTTTAGCTTTAAAGAATACGGAAACAAAGAATTTTTGCTCAATGCCGTGAATTATCTTTTAGACGACTCAGGTCTTATTAACATTAGAAGCAAAACAATTGTGCTTCCGGCACTCGATATTGTGAAAACTTCAAACGAACGCTCCACTTGGCAAGCCTTGACAATAGGGCTTCCGCTGGCGATTCTATTTATTTTTGGACTGCTATACACCTTCCTGCGCAGGCGTAAATACAGGGCTTAGATGTTGATAAGTTTGTTTCGGCAAAAAATACGATTGGGATATCTTTGTTTAGCTTAAAAAGGGCCGTACATCGAGTTTTAAAGCTCGTAAAAGTATACACCAGCCTATTTTAATCATACTTGAAAAAGCCTAAACTGATCAATTAACAGATAATAACCTATACCAACCGTCTAAATATTCAGACAATCTCTTGTTGGTTAAATTTTGAATAAATGAAATTTATTGTATCAAGTTCTTACCTTCTAAAACAACTACAGGTTTTAGGCGGGGTTATCAACAACAGCAATACCCTTCCTATTCTCGATAATTTTTTATTTGAGCTCGACGCAAACGTTCTCAAAGTATCTGCCTCAGATTTGGAGACCACAATGATTGCAACTCTTGAAGTAGAGTCTGAAGATAACGGTAGTATCGCTGTACCTGCCCGTCTGCTTCTTGACACCTTAAAAACATTTCCAGAGCAGCCACTTACTTTTGTTGCGGGAGATACCAATACGGTTGAGATCAGTTCAAACCACGGTAAATATGCTTTAGCCTATGCCAGCGGTGAAGAATTCCCTAATGCGGTTGAACTGGACGATCCTAGTAAAGTGACCATTCCTGCCGCGGTTTTAGCAACCGCTGTGAGCAACACCATATTTGCAACCGGTAACGACGATTTAAGACCGGTAATGAGTGGCGTTTTCTTTCAGTTTAGTACCGAAGGGTTGACCTTTGTGGCCACAGATGCACACAAACTGGTAAAATACCAGCGAACTGATGTACAGGCATCACAAACTGCAGAGTTTATTATGCCTAAAAAACCTCTTAATTTATTAAAAGGAATTTTGGCTGCCAGCGACGATGATATTACGGTTGAATACAACGATTCTAACGCAAAATTCAGCTTTGACAACGTAGAATTGCTTTGTCGCCTTATTGACGGAAAATACCCTAATTATGAAGCCGTGATTCCTAAGGAGAATCCGAATAAATTAACCATAGACCGAAACCAGTTTTTAAATTCGGTGCGTAGGGTTTCTATTTTCTCAAACAAAACAACACATCAGATTCGCCTGAAAATTGCAGGTGCTGAGCTTAATATTTCAGCCGAAGATATAGACTACAGCAATAAGGCCGAAGAGCGCCTGACCTGTGATTATCAGGGAGACGATATGCAGATAGGCTTCAATAGCCGCTTCCTGGTAGAGATGCTGAATAACTTAAACGCCAATGACGTTTCTCTCGAAATGTCACTTCCTAACCGCGCCGGAATTCTGACTCCGGTTGATGGTCTTGATGAAGGCGAGGCGGTAACTATGCTGGTAATGCCGGTAATGCTTAATAATTAAAAATTAGAGTAAGTAAGTACCTTTTATTATTTTCCGAAAACGTCTTTTTGAAACTTCAGAAAGGCGTTTTTATTTGTAAAAAAAGAGGATTTCACCGTGGTGAAATCCTCTTTTTACTGTTTCGATTTTTGATTTTAGTTAAATGCGTACTCAAGTCCGGGACCGTCACAGGCGCTCCAACTGCCGGTTAATTCATTAGAACTGGTATATCTCAGGAGCTCGATGGTATCACCGGTACAATTACCGTAAGCTTCGTTCCTTGTATCGTGAGTGAATCGCAGATATTTGTCTCCATTAAGCATAACAATTTCAAAAGTTCCACTTGAACGGTACTCTTTACCGTCGCGCTTTTGAATCTTTTCAAATTTCATATCATTCTTCAACAGAAAATATTCCTGCCATTCCATCGCTTCGCCGGTGGTTTCAGAACCACGCATCTGGCCACTCATCGCGACGAGTTCAAGTTTTACCGGATCTGACTGTACTTGTAAATCTGTTGATTTTTCTTCTTCATTACTACAGGAGAAAAAAGTAATGAATACAAATAAGATAATGGGACTTAATTTTTTCATAGATTCAATTCTTTTTTATCTAGATTCAATAACTGTGCAAAGGTTGCGTTAAAAGCAAAAAAAAAAGACCGAAATATATTCGGCCTTTTAATCTTATAAGCTTTAAGAGTCTATACTCGAGGCAAATCGCCGTCTCCCTTAAGCGGAAGATCTGATTTTCCCATTAAATATTTATCTACATAATGAGCAGCCTGGCGACCTTCTGAGATAGCCCAAACAATTAATGATTGTCCTCTACGGGTATCTCCTGCGGCGAAAACGCCGGGTACATTAGTCATATAATCTTCAGGTGAAGCTTCAATGTTTGTGCGCGCATCCATCTTAATGCCCAATTGTTCAGCGATAGTAGGCTCACTTCCAGTAAAACCAAGAGCTAAAAGAACCATGTCTGCTTTCCATTCTTTTTCGGTTCCGGGAACTTCAGACAGATTAGGGCGCTCACCCGGTTTATGTGTCCACTCCACTTCAGTAGTGACCAGGCCGGTAAGGTTACCGTTTTCATCTCCAACAAATTTTTTCGTAGAAATAGAGAAAAATCGCTCTGCTCCTTCCTTGTGTGATGAGCTGGTACGCAAACGCATTGGCCAATAGGGCCAGGGCTGGTTTTCTGGTCGATCGGGCGTTCCTTTACTCATGATCTCGAAGTTCTTAACGCTAGTCGCTCCGTGTCTGATAGAAGTTCCTATACAGTCACTTCCGGTATCTCCACCGCCTATAACGATCACGTCCTTTCCAGTAGCTTTGATTTCTTCTCCCTCCCATTGTAACCCATCAACGCGACGGTTGTTTTGAGGTAGAAAATCCATAGCCTGATAAATTCCTTTTAAATCAGAACCTGGTATAGGTAAATTACGTCTTACGGTTGCTCCTGTTGAAAGAACAACAGCATCGTAGTCTGCTTTCAATTCATCTGCTGAAACATCTTCTCCTACGTGTACTCCACATTTAAACGTGATTCCTTCTTCTTCAAGAATAGCGAGGCGACGATCAATCACGTGCTTTTCCATTTTAAAATCAGGTATCCCGTAGCGAAGAAGTCCGCCTGCTTTCTCGTCACGCTCATAAACTGTTACCAAATGGCCTGCACGGTTAAGTTGTTGAGCAGCGGCAAGACCTGCAGGTCCCGAACCGATAACAGCTACTTTTTTACCCGTACGTTTTTCAGGTGGGTTTGCCTTAACCCAGCCATTTTTAAAAGCTTCTTCGGCAATATTTTTTTCGATATTCTCAATACTCACCGGGTCTTCATTAATACCCAGTACACAGGCCTCCTCACAGGGGGCAGGACATAACCTCCCGGTAAACTCCGGAAAATTATTTGTACCGTGTAAAATTTGTGAAGCCTCTTCCCAACGCTCGCGGTAAACGGCGTCGTTAAAATCAGGAATCAGGTTGCCCAGCGGGCAGCCACTGTGACAAAAAGGAATACCACAGTCCATACAGCGGGCTCCTTGCTTTTTTAATTCCTGTTTATCTAGCGGGATTGTAAATTCTTCATATTTCTGAATCCGTTCCTCAACAGGTTTGTACGGTTCATTCTTTCTTTCGTATTCTAAAAATCCGGTTGTCTTTCCCATGATTCTATTATTCCGTTAAATCTGTTAATTTTTCTTCTTCTTCCAGTCTTATTAAAGCTCTGCGGTATTCTTCCGGCAGTACTTTAACAAACTTAGGCAGGTAGGTATTCCAATCTTCAAGAATACGCTGTGCCAGCGAACTTTGTGTATAGTTGTAATGGTTTGTGATGAGTTCGCGAAGCTGATTGATATCGTCTTCTTCAGTTATTGGATCGAGATTCAAATCTTCTGCATTACACTTCGATTTAAAGGTTCCGTCCATATCCAAAACATAACCAATACCGCCACTCATACCGGCGCCAAAATTACGGCCTGTTTTACCTAGAACTACTGCAACACCACCGGTCATATACTCACAACCGTGATCACCTATACCTTCTACGACTGCAACTGCACCACTGTTACGTACACAAAAACGCTCACCGGCTACCCCATTAAAATAGGCTTCACCGCTGGTTGCACCGTAAAGTGCCACGTTACCAATGATAATGTTCTCATTTGCAACAAAAGTTGCTTCTTCAGGAACCTTGACAATCAGGCGGGCGCCAGAAAGACCTTTACCCACATAATCGTTGGCATTACCATCTACTTTTAGCGTTAAACCGCGGGTGGCAAAAGCTCCAAAACTTTGACCTGCAGAACCTCTAAAGTTCACTTTAAGCGTATTGTCAGGTAAGCCCTGTTCGCCATAAATTTTTGAGATTTCGTTACTCAAAATAGCACCTACAGCCCGATCCAGGTTGGTAATATCCAGATCTAACGTGGTTTTTTCCTTACGGAATAAAGCGGTATGCGCCAATTCAATAATTTCAAAATCAATAGATTTCTCCAGATGATGATTTTGAGTTTCGGTATTGTAAATTTTAACACCCTGAGGCACCTGAATGTTGTGTAGTATCGGAGATAAATCAATACCTGCAGCCTTAAAGTGCTCAATCGCTTTATTTCGATCTAATTTGTGAGCTTGTCCTACCATTTCATCAACAGTACGGAAACCAAGCTGAGCCATTATCTCCCGTAACTCTTCTGCTATGAAATACATAAAGTTCACCACGTGTTCCGGCTGGCCTTTAAATTTCTTACGTAATTCTGGGTTTTGGGTTGCAATACCTACTGGGCAGGTATTCAAGTGACACACACGCATCATAATACAGCCTGAAGCTACCAATGGTGCGGTTGCAAAGCCAAATTCTTCTGCTCCCAATAAACACGCTACGGCAACATCACGACCTGTTTTAAGTTGCCCGTCACACTCCAGACGAATACGACTACGCAGATCATTTAATACCAGGGTTTGTTGCGCTTCGGCAATACCCAGTTCCCAGGGTAGACCCGCGTGACGTAATGAAGTAAGCGGTGAAGCTCCTGTACCACCGTCATATCCTGAGATTAGAATAACATCGGCCATTGCTTTGGCAACACCTGCAGCTACCGTACCTACTCCCACTTCTGAAACAAGTTTTACGTTAATACGTGCTTCCCGGTTTGCCGATTTCAGGTCGTAGATGAGCTGCGCTAAATCTTCAATAGAATAAATATCGTGGTGTGGTGGTGGCGAAATTAAACCTACGTAAGGTGTACTCTTACGGGTTTTAGCAATAAATTTATTTACTTTCTCACCAGGTAATTGACCACCTTCGCCGGGTTTTGCACCCTGAGCCATTTTAATCTGAATCTCTGCAGCACTGGTCAAATAATTACTGGTAACCCCAAATCGACCTGAAGCCACCTGCTTGATCGCCGAGTTTTTCCAGTCTCCATTAGGACTCTTATAGAAGCGTTCTGCATCTTCTCCTCCTTCTCCACTGTTACTCTTACCACCTATACGGTTCATCGCAACAGCCAGGTTTTCGTGTGCTTCTTTACTGATAGAACCATAAGACATCGCACCGGTTTTAAAACGCTTTACGATTTCAGTCCAGGGTTCTACCTCTTCAATAGGAATAGGATCGTAATTCGAGAATTCAAAAAGACCACGAATGGTCATCAATTGCTTAGACTGCTCGTTTACCAGTTTTGAATACTCTTTATAGGTTTTCGGATTATTTTGACGTACAGCTTCCTGTAGTTTTGCAATAGATAGCGGATTAAACATATGTTTCTCACCGTTACGACGCCAGCGGTAGTCCCCTCCTATTTCCATTTCAAGATTTCCTGAAATATCCTGTCTCTTAAAGGTACGGTTGTGACGCTTAGCAATCTCCTGCTCTACTTCATAAAGTCCTATACCTTCAATACGACTCGGTGTATTGGGGAAATATTTGCTGATTAAAGAGGAATTTAAACCAAGGGCTTCAAACAGACGTGATCCTCGGTATGAATTCAAGGTAGAAATACCAATCTTATTCATCACCTTGATTACCCCTTTACCAACGGCTTTGTTATAGTTTTCAACTGCCTGCTGGAATTCAATATTTTCAAGATTCCCGTCTGCAATTTCTTCTCGTATGATTTCATTTACCATATACGGGTTGATCGCACTGGCTCCATAACCAAACAGCAAGGCAAAATGGTGTACTTCACGCGGTTCTGCAGATTCAACGATAATACTCATCTTAGAACGCTGCCCACTGCGGAAAAGCCCACTGTTCATATATGAAGTTCCCAGCAACGCAGGGATAGGTGCCATCTTTTCATCAACCCCACGGTCTGAAAGAATCAAAATGGTATGTCCTTCATCAATAGCCTGAGAGGCTTGTGCCACCATATCATTTAAGGCATCTTCAAGTCCATTTAAACCGCGATTTGCTTCGTAAAGCATTGGTATAGTACGCACTTTAAAATGAGGATGATCAAAATTTTTGATCTTATCTAAATCTTCTTTAGATATCACCGGATTCTGAATGCGAATCTTCTTACAGTATTCAGGTACAATTTCCATAAGGTTTGTATCCGGACCAAGCGTGAGGCTCAAGTCAGTAATCAATTCCTCACGAATACCATCAAGAGGTGGGTTTGTTACCTGAGCAAATAACTGTTTAAAATAGTTGTATAATAATTGTGGGCGATCTGATAGAACTGCCAAAGGAGTGTCTGCCCCCATTGAACCAATAGGCTCTTTACCTTTATTGGCCATAGGTAGAATAATGGTACGTATATCCTCCTGAGTATAACCAAAAGCATTTTTACGCAAATCAAATACGGTATCTTCCTTTTCAATCTCCACATCACGGTATGGAATATCTCTTAGGTGTACTCTATTTTCATCAAGCCATTTACCATAAGTATTTTGAGTAACGATACGCTCCTTGATTTCTTCATCATTTACAATACGTCCGGCTTTCATGTCTACTAAAAACATCTTACCGGGCTCCAGTCTTCCGTGAAACTCTACATTTTCGGGCTCTATTTCTAAAACTCCTGTTTCTGAGGACATAATCACGTAACCGGTTTTGGTCACGGTATAACGCGAAGGACGTAATCCATTTCGGTCTAAAACCGCACCGATGTAATCCCCATCTGTAAATGGAATCGACGCCGGGCCATCCCAGGGTTCCATAATACAGCTGTTAAATTCGTAGAAAGCCTTTTTAGCTTCGCTCATCTCTTTATGCTTTTCCCAGGCTTCTGGAACCAGCATCATCATAATCTCAGGTAGTGAACGCCCGGACATAAGCAACAGCTCCACCACCATATCCATAGAAGCAGAATCTGATTTACCCGGAAGAATTATAGGGAACAATTCTTTTATCTCTTCGCCAAACCATTTAGATTGTAATAATTCCTCACGACTGCGCATACGCGAAACGTTACCACGCAAGGTATTGATCTCTCCGTTATGGCACATATATCGAAACGGCTGAGCCAAATCCCAGGTTGGAAATGTATTGGTCGAGAAACGCTGATGAACCAGTGCCAGACGAGTAGTGAGTTTAGGATCTAAAAGATCGGTATAGTAATACTTAATATCTTCAGGCATAAGAAGCCCTTTAAATATTAACGTCTTATTAGATAAACTAGGCAGGTAAAAGTAAGAACGCTCCGAAAGTTTACTCTTTAATATAGTATGTTCGGTAATTTTACGGGCAGTATACAGTTTAATCATAAACTCCTGCTCTTCCATCGATGCATCTGGCTTACCTATAAAGATTTGCTCGATATGAGGTTCTACACTAGCAGCAATACTTCCCAAATAACCAGCATCAACCGGAACTTTTCTCCATCCTAATAAAACAAGTCCCTTAGCTTTTAATTGCTCTTCAAATACATTTTTACAATAGGCTCTTTGATTTTCCTTCTTTGGCAGGAAAACATTACCTACTGCATACTCACGGGCCTCTGGCAACTCAAAGTCACATTTTTCCTTAAAGAAGTCATAGGGTATGTCTATAAGTATACCTGCACCATCTCCTGTTTTTCCATCACTACTTACCGCGCCCCGGTGTTCCAGTTTTTCAAGAATTTCAAGAGCCTTATGAATGATATCATTAGACTGCTTTCCTTCAAGACTACAAATGAACCCGGCACCGCAATTTTCGTGCTCCCATTCTGGTGAATATAAACCTTGTTTTTCCATAAAATTTAAGCTCTTTTTTAACGTCAGAATGATAAAGCTATTCAATAAACTCAAATGCCGATAATTTTCAAGAATAAGATTTTTATTATTTCATTTTTAGCAAAAAAATGACTTTATATTATAAAGAACACAAAATAAACGCGTGCTTTTTATTGAATATGAAACGTGTTTTTGGCAAAAAACGGCGATTTCGACAATATTGAAAAATTACCTTTTTCTTAAGTCAATGTTAAGATTTGACGTTTTTGGTGCTTTTTTATCCTAAAATTTAACGAAAAACATCAAAAACGGCACATAATCCATAACCAAAATGACAATTTTAAGTTTTCGCAATCGCTTTCGGATAACATACCCTAAAAAAAATAGGGGTATAATTACATAAATAGCAAAAATTAAAGGGTACCCCCCAAAATATTTGGGGGTAACTTTAAATAATGTCTAGTTTAGCAACTCACCAATTAATCAATTTTAAAATGAGAAAATTACTAGTACCCTTTATGCTATGTTTAAGCTTAACCGCTTTTGCGCAAGAAGAAGAAACTTCATGGACCGATGGTTTTACCCTATCAGGATCTGTTGATGCCTATTTTAGACAAAACATCACTTCTCCTAATAAATTTATCGATACTGATGGAGATGATATTCTAGACACCTATCCCGCTCCAGGTTCATCTTTTGCAAACCAACCCGGTTTTGCCCTGGGGATGGCTAACCTGGTTCTTTCTTACGAAAAAGGAAGCGTAGGTGCTGTAGCTGATCTTGTTTACGGTCCACGCGGTACAGATGCCGTTTTTAACTCTACAACTGCAAGCTCAAGTATTGTAAACCAATTGTACGTATACTGGAATGCCAGTGAGAGCGTAACTTTCACTTTTGGTAACTGGAATACGTTCTTAGGTTACGAGGTTATTTCACCTGCTGCAAACTTTAACTACTCTACTTCTTATATGTTCTCTTACGGTCCGTTCTCTCATAGTGGTCTTAAAGCAGACTTTGCTATAGATGAAAGCTGGAGTGCTATGCTTGCAATTATGAACTCTACAGACTTCACGGACTTTAACCCATTTGGCAGCTACACCTTTGGTGGTCAGTTAGGTTATTCAGGTGATTCAGGTAGTACGTATTTAAATGTACTTTATGGAGATCAGGATGGTAACTACACCGATGAAGGTATGGGCGAAGGAGCAGGAGCTACTTTTCAGGTTGATCTTACTACCGGTTACGATCTTTCTGACGCATTCTATTTAGGTCTTAACGCAACATACAATACTACTGATGCCGGTGATCTTGGCGGTGACAGTTTCGGTTTTTACGGCGTTGCTTTATATGCACAGGCTGCACTTAGTGATTCGTTCTCTATAGGATTACGTCCTGAATATTTTAGCGAATTTGCAGGAGGCGCTGGTGCGATAGGTGGATATGATGCAGAAGGAGATGCTAACGTATTTGCTGTAACTCTTTCTGGTAACGCAAAAGTTGGTCCTTTAACATTTATTCCCGAATTTAGATTAGATTCTGCTAGCGAGGATGTATTCCTGGATGATTTTGATGGGACACCATCATACTCAGGAAGTCTGGGATCATTCCTACTTGCGGCCGTATATTCATTTTAATCTAAAATCACATTTACAATGAAAAAAATTGAAGCAATTATTAGAAAATCTAAGTTTTCAGCTGTTAAAAAAGCGCTGCACGAAAAAGGAGTAAACTTCTTTTCTTACTGGGATGTTACCGGTTTAGGAAACGAAAAACACGGGCACGTATACCGTGGAGTATCATACAGTACCAGCGATATTCAACGCAGATACCTTTCTATAGTAGTTAACGATGACTTTGAGCAAGCTGCAATAAGCGCAATACTTGAGTCTGGTGCTACAGGAGAAGTAGGTGACGGTAAAATCTTTGTCTCTAATGTAGAAGAAGCTTACCGAATCAGAACCGGAAAGAAAGGTGGAGACACTTTAAACTAAAAATTAACCTTATCAAAATAACTTAATATATGGAAGCAGGATTATTTACAGCAAACAACGTATGGATGATGATCTGTACCGGGCTGGTGTTTTTTATGCACCTGGGTTTCTCCTTTCTTGAAATTGGACTTACTCGTGAGAAAAACACAATCAATATTTTATTTAAAAACGTTTTTATCATTTGCGTAGGCCTTCTGGTTTACTACGTAGGTGGATTTAACCTTATGTACCCGGGCTTTGCAGAAGATTCATCTGGTATCTTTAGTTTTGCCGGTTTTGGTATCGCTCCTCCTGAAAATGGAATGACTCCGGAATATGCAGACGGTGGATACACCTGGTGGACAGATTTCCTTTTTCAAGGTATGTTTGCCGCAACCGCAGCTACTATTGTATCTGGAGCAGTTGCTGAGCGTATTAAACTGGGAAGTTTCATGGTTTTCACCGTAATCTATGTAGGTCTTGTATATCCTATTGTAGGCTCCTGGAAATGGGGTGGCGGTTTCTTAGATGCTATGGGCTTCTATGACTTCGCTGGTTCTACTTTAGTACACTCTGTAGGAGGATGGGCTGCGCTAATAGCAATCTACCTACTTGGAGCACGTATCGGTAAATTTGATGAAAACGGTAAGCCTAAGGCAATCCCGGGTCATAATATCCCGTTTGCTGCTGCAGGGGTACTTATCCTTTGGTTAGGCTGGTTTGGCTTTAACGGAGGTTCTGTACTTTCAGCAGATCCTGAATTAACTTCTTTAACATTGGTTACAACTTCTCTGGCTGCAGCTGCAGGTGGTGTTAGTGCATTTATCGTATCAACTGTTATGTACAAAAACTATGATCTTACCATGTTCTTAAACGGAATTTTAGGTGGTCTGGTAGGTATCACTGCTGGTGCAGATCAAATGACACCTAACGATGCGGTTCTTATTGGTCTTATTGCGGGTGCAATTATTGTGTTTGGTGTTGCATTAGTTGACAAACTAAAACTGGATGATCCTGTAGGTGCTGTTGCAGTTCACCTAATTTGTGGTATCTGGGGTACACTTGCCGTTGGTATCTTTGGCGCAATGGCGGGTATGGAGCAATTCCTTACTCAGTTGACTGGTGTAGGTATCGTAGGTGCATTTTGTTGTGTAACCGCATTTATTATCCTATTCGTTCTTAAAGTCACTATGGGACTTCGCGTTTCTGAAAAAGAAGAACTTGAAGGTCTTGATGAGCACGAGCATGGTATGAGTGCATACCCAGACTTTGGTCTAAATGAGCACTAATTTGTTGATTTAATTATATATTGTTAAAACCGCGCTTCTGGCGCGGTTTTTTCATTTGTAGCAAAGTTATTTCAGGAATTGAATGGTTCCGGGATAATACGTGGGTTCACCATTTGCAGCCTTAATCGCATTAATAATCGGAAGTACCAGTGCGATGATTCCGATCACAATTATACCAAACACCCCTAAACCACATAGTAGAATTGCAGGTATACAGATAATGGAGTATAAAAACAGACTAATTTGAAAATTCAGGATTTGTTTTCCTGATTCATCCATCCCCATTATCTTGTCTTTTTGAGTTAACCAAATAACAAGTGGCACCACAAAACCACCAAAACCGGTAACTAAATCTAATAATTGACTGAGATGCGCTATTACTATTAAATTTCGATCTTCTCTAAGCAACATAATTGATTGATTTTTGATTGATTATGCTTATTGGTAGCAGGTTTAGCTTATTTGTTACACAAGGCATCATATACCTTTTTCAAATTATGGCACGCTACTTGTAGCATATATAATGTACCATCCAAAAAGCTAAAATGAGTACAAACAATCTAAATCCTATTATTATGAAAAATCTTATCTTTTTATTCGTTGGTCTGCTTACAGGCCTTGCTCCGATGAAAGCGGAGACTCTGGATGGTGTATATAGAAATTATTACGACGGCAGCCGCTATATTTTCGTTGAAGGTGGTGTTGAGTTTTCGGTATACCCAGATGGAGAATTTGATTTTGTATTACCACAAATCGCTCAAAACTACGTAAATGTCAATGTGAACGCCGGTCCGGTAAACATCAGTTACAATTCTGGTTACAATTATGACCCATTTGTACAGTATGACGATTTTGGTGCTGTTATTCAGATTGAAAGTGTACCCGTTTATTACGATAACTGGGGGCGTATTATTCAGGCAGGTAGTGTTTACATTAACTACAACAACAATCGTATTGTCAATGTAGGTGGTCTGCGTGTATTTTATAATGGTCCGCGATTTTCACACGTAAGTGGTTTCATTAATATCTATAATAGAAATTATGTGTATCATCCCTATCACAATTTCTTTTACAGACCTTATTTTGACAGATGTTTAGTATATAACAGACCGTACAGAAGGTACTATTCACCAGTACGTTATGATTATGCCTACCACCGCAGTCATTATGCTTTAGGATATCGCAACGGTTACCGTAATGCATATCATGATTTTAAACGTCCCAGAGGTCGTGTTGCACATAACAATGCGAGAAGAGGTAGTTATTATGATGCTCGTCAGCGAGTAAATTCAGATCGTAGCTCTAGCAGATCTTCAGCATCAAGAAGTTCAGCTTACAGCAGAAGTTCTAATGATCGAAATGTACGTAGTACATCAAACGGAAGAACATCTAATTCACGTAGTGTAACTAATGGAAGATCAAGCTCAAATCGTTCTAATAATGCTATTATAAATTCAAGATCTACAGATCGTAATACAGTTAGTAGAAGTAGTGAGTCGCGAAGCTCACAAAATAATGCTCGTAGTGCACAAAGCAGATCTCAAAATACTGCTAGCAGACAGCGTAATGCTACTCCGCAACGTCAGGTAGCACAGCGTAGTAATTCAGACCGAAATGTACAGGCCAGAAGTTCATCTTCTAACCGTAACAGCCAGGTAAGAACTACTGCTCCACAGCGTCAGGTAGCGCAGCGTAGTACTACAAATCGAAATACACAGGCTAGAAGTTCGTCTTCTAACCGTAATACTCAGGTGAGAACTACAACGCCGCAGCGACTGGTAGCACAGCGAAGCAATTCAAGCCGTCAAACGCAAGCTCGTAGGGCAGATCCACAGCGTCAGGTAAGTCAAAGAAGTAGTACACCACAACGCAGTGTGCAGCAACGCTCTCAAAGCTCACGCAGTAGTAATGCTGTACGTAGCTCAAGCAGCAGCAGAACACGTAGTTCTGATGCAAGCCGATCTAGAGGTAACTCCGGAAGAGGCAGAGGATAAAATTCAATATCCAGTTGATGGATTAAGATTGATTTTTTGGTTGGTTAGTTTGGAAGGTCCCGTTTCTGATTTATTCAGAGCGGGATTTTCTTTTGAATACTACCTGATCAACCCAACCGGTAACTTCAGGAGACATTTTGAATAGGTATACTGCTGCGCTATAAATCGCGGTTAAAAGCACTGATTTCAAGGCAATCGCAATAATAGGACTAACCGAAAAATCCCAGAAGTAAAAACCACAGCCTAAAACTATAAGCAAAGCTCCTACCCGTATTGATTCTTGCGTAAAAGGCTGCATTTTAAATTTGGAATAAACCACAGCAATCTTGGCTATTACATAACCTACCGAAGCTATAAAGGTCGCAATCGCCGCCCCATTAACACCTAAACTAGGTATAAATATTAAATTGAGAATCACCGCAACCACCACCAGAATAATTCCTAAAATCAACACCAACCTATAGTAATCTGAATTGTAAAGAATCGCGTTGTTGTTTCCCATAATATTATCAGCCAGTTTGGCCAGAGAAATAAGTAAAACCACATATAAACCTTTGCTATACGAAGGATCCAAGACCAAATACAGACTTTTTATATTGCAAATAATCAACAAAAAAATAAGCCCTGAAACTACTAAAAGCGTCAGCGAACTTTTCTTATACAAATCTTTTAGTTCCAAAAACCTCCGGTCATTCAAATATGTTGCTGTTAGCGGATAGATTATCTGATGCATCGCACGCGCCGGCACGGCAATAACCGCAGCGATGTAAATCGCAACGGCGTAATAGGCTACATTTTCAATAGCAACCAATTTTCCCAACATAAACATATCAATATCCAGAATCATCACAGCTACCGATCCTGCAAGAATGATCAAAACAGCATATTTTAGAATACTGGACACTTCTTCAGGAATTGCTATTTTAAAACGTGGCATTCGCAAGTGAAAAGCATACGTAAGCATAATGACCATTCGCAACAGATATACCAGGGTTAACCCATACATAAACTGCGGAATATTTAAAAGATCAGCGGAAAAAAGCAGCAGTAAAACCATCACCCCAAAGCGATGAAACACTTCATTCATTACCGTCCCAAAAACACTTTGCAGCTGAGTCTTCGCCCAGGCATAACCTATTTCAAAATAGGCCATTGCAATTGCTATAATTCCTATTAAATAGACATAGGGACGAACGATTTCATTTTCTGAAGCTAAAAAATCACTTATCGAATCGTAGAGTAAGCCAGAAACAAATACTAGAGGAAGAATTACCAGCACAGGTAAAATCAGCATAAAAGTCAAAAAAACATCCTGCTGCCTACCCGAGTATTTCGAGTAAAACTTAATCAATGTGTTTTGAACCCCTACCGAAGCAAAAGGCATTATAAGTGTGGCTGTACTTAACAAAAAGCCAACCAGGCCGTAATACTCATCTTTGAAAAACTGCACATAAAGCACCAGCGTATTAAGCGCGCCTATACCAAAACCCAGATAGGTAGTAATGAGATTTTTAACCGATTGTGATGCAACAATACCCATAATTATAAACGGTGTAAAATAGCTGCAAGTTCTGCCGTTAATTGCTTGCGTGTAAATGCTTGCAAATTGGTGTGAGCTGTAGTGATCTCAGACTCTTTATATGCCCTGTACCAGTTTTTCAAAGTTTTTTTAAGCTTTTCTTTCTGAGTATACTCATAATAGAATCCAGCATCGGTATCAACTAAAAGTTTTCTGACATCTGATTGTGGAGGCCCTATTGCCAAAACAGGTCGCCGTGCCGCAAGATACTCAAATAATTTACCCGGAATTATTAATTGGGTCTCTTCGGAATCTATTTCGATCAAAATCAAAATCGGACTACGATGTTGCATTTTTAATGCCTCCCGATGCGAAATGTAACCATGTAACTTCAGGTTTTCCTCCAATCCTTCCGCTTTTATAGAATCGACAACCGAAGCACTAACCTTTCCGGCCAGATTGATTCTTAAATCCGTTTCAAAGTTTGGAAATTCTTCTTTAAGCTCCCGCAACACTTCCCATAAAACCTTAGGGTTTCGATCTTCAAGTAGCGAACCTATGTGCGAAAGGCTAAAGGATTTATCAAGATTAACATCTAATATTTGTTCCTCATCAAAACCATTGGTAATACAGCTTACCGGTTTTGAGGTTTGTTTCTCAAACAACTTTTGAGTCGCATAACTCGTGACCAAAATATGATCGGCACCTGTGAGCACCTGGTGTTCAAGTTGCTTGTGCTTTCGTTGAGCAGCACGGGTAAGCTTTAATTTTTTTTGATACCCAATTTGCGTCCAGGGATCCCTAAAATCGGCCAGCCAGGGTAAACCGATTATCGTTTTAAGCCGAAGACCTATCAAATGAAGGCTATGTGGAGGTCCGGTTGTAATGATACAATCTACAGGATTATTCTCGAGGTAATTTTTCAGAAAGCGTACCGATGGTTTAATCCAGAATTTTCGCGCATCGGGGATAAACAGATTTCCACGCACAAAAAGCATCAGTTTTTGAACAACAGACTGCTTCTCTTCCGCCTTAATAATGCCTGAACTCAGTTGCTCAGTGCTCTTCTTTGAAAATGCCGAAGCCAAAGCATAGGGTTCAAAGACAGGTTGTTTAATAACCTCAATTCCCTCGGGTATTTCAGCTACAAGGCTTTCATCTTTAATGGGATAATGTGGGTTTTGAGGAACGTAAACCACAGGTTCGATATCAAAATCCCTGAGATATTTTACAAATTTTAGCCAGCGCTGCACCCCCGGTCCACCTGCGGGAGGCCAATAATAACAGATGATCAGCGCCTTTTTCAATGCAATGCGTATTTAGTTAAATCGCTCTTATGCTTTAGTCTCCCGAGACCTTTTAATGCTGAAAGCCAAAGCTCCAAGAAGTAATAGTACTAAAATAACATTACTTGCCAGGCTAATGGTACTTCCGGTCCTGACTACCTGAGGCTCAAACTTAAACTCAATCGTGTGCTTTCCGGACGGCACTTTCATTCCACGTAAAATATAATCCACCTTAAAATAATCAGTCGGCTGCCCATCGATGTACGCCTGCCATCCGTTAGGATAATACACTTCGCTAAAAACAGCCAGTTTTTCTGATTTCGCATTCGATAGGTACTTTAAATAATCCCCGCGGTGCTCCACCAATTTTATAGACTGAGTAGAATCCTGCGGAAACACGGTTCGATCTAAAGAACCTGCAAACTCCTGCTGAATAACTGCGGTTTGACGTACATTAATGCTATCTAAAGCCTGTATTTCGGCATCAGCATCGGGTACAATTTTTACATTCTGTACAAACCAGACATTACCTGCAGCCTGAGAATTAACCTGTACCTGCTCCTGCCCTTCTTCGTTTTGCGTAATGATGTACTTCGTATTCAGTAAATTAAGCGGAACCAGATTACCCTCGTACAAATAAAACTCGATCAAATCCTGCAGGCGTGCGGGCTTAGCCCCGTGATAACCACCTATTGAATTGTGAAAATAACTGGTGCGAGCCCCATTAAGGCCTATACTTTGCTCATAAACCCGATAGCGGGTGGTATCTTTTAAAATCTCTTTATCGGCCGGTGTTGCCTGAAAAGGCTGCTCTACAAGGCGGGCGCTCATAAAGTTTTCGGTATTTACATAACGCCAGTCTACATTTACCAGGTCAAAAACAATCAGCACTGCTATTGCAATAATTACCTGAGTTTCCTTCAGTTTATCTTTTAGGTAAAACCAAATCAATCCTGCAGCAAGCAAGACCAAAACAAGCGTCTTGATGGTATCACTTACCAATAAAGCCTTTCGGTCTTCTTTAACGGCATTGATAAATTCCATCCCAAAATTCTGAATGTAATAGGCATCATTTCCTCCCGCAAAGGAGAACAGGTTACCATTAAACAACAGAATAATAAGTGCCAGACCACCGGTAATACCGGTCGTCCATTTCAAAGCATTAAGCTTACGATCCTGAGGTTCGGTTTTTTGCAACACTTTGTAAAGACCGAAGATAGCCAGAACCGGCACGCACAATTCAGCTATTACCTGAATGGAAGTAACAGCTCTAAACTTATTGTAAAGTGGGAAGTAATCAATCCATAAATCGGTAAACCAGGCTAAATTTCCGCCATAGCTCAGTAATAAAGCCAATACAGTCCCTCCTGTAAGCCACCATTTTAAGCGACCGCGCACCATAAACAGGCCAAGCACAAATAAAAACACCACTACAGCACCCAAGTACGCAGGACCAGAAACACCCGGTTGACTCCCCCAATAATACAAGCCAAACTGACCAAAAATAGATTCGACCTGTGCAGGTGGAACGCCTTGGCGCATTAAAAATTCGGTAAAAGCGCTGTCCTTATCATAAGGCTCAGAGTTTGAACCTCCATACAAACCAGCTATAAAAAGATCAAGCGTTTCAGCTATGCCATAACTGTATTGATTGATATAAGCTTTATCCAGACCAGCAACGTCCTCTTTGGGTGTACCATCAGGATTGATGGTGAGTTCACTGGTTCCACGGGTACTGAAATTGCTGTATTCTGAAGTGGCCATTAGACTGGCAGCATTAGATCCTATTGCAAGACCCACGGCCAAAAATAAAATGCCAACACTTTTAAAGAAATGCGGCAATTCTTTTTTGCGAATCGCATCTATGAAATACGCAATACCCAAAACAATTACCAGTAGCATCAGGTAATACGTCATTTGCACGTGGTTTGCCACAATCTCGAGTGCCATAGCCACTGCCGTAAGCAAAAAACCCCAAATGTATTTTTTCCGGAAGGTGAGTAAAATTCCGCTTAAAACCAGCGGCATATAGGCGATAGCATGCGCCTTTGCGTTGTGTCCCACCCCGAGAATTATGATAAGATAACTGCTAAAACCAAATGCCAGCGCACCCAAACCAGCATATCGCCAATCGAGTTTCAAAACCAGTAACAGAATATAAAAACCTATAAAATAGAGAAATAAGTAGTCTGCAGGGCGTGGTAAAAAACGAATACCAAGGTCGAGACTCTTAATCCAGTTGTGGGGGTACTTTGCTCCGAGTTGATAAGTGGGCATACCACCAAAAGCAGCATCGGTCCAGTATAGCTCCTCCCCGGTTTGCTCCCGGTAATCCATTAATTCTTTGGCCATACCGCGGTATTGCTGTATATCGCTTTGATACATTTTTTTACCCGAAAGAACCGGGCTGAAATACAGAAGTGCAGTAACTATAAAAACCAAAACCACAGCGAGGTGTGGTAGTATCTTTTTAAACGAAAAAGTCATATTGAAGTGCTAAAACTTAGGGGTGGAAATTAGTCAATTTCTTCGTAATCGACATATTCCCCCACGTTTTTCTTTGCGTGTGTGTCTTGTCTTGGCACCTTATCGATTACGGTTTCTCCTTCGCGCTGAGGTGGATTTTGTTTGCCTTGAAAACCTTGCGCCATATTCTGAAAACGCTCTCCGGCTTTTTTAGCAATGTACCGCATAATATATGGCGCAGCAAGGCGCAGTATTACGCGGAGCGCAAAAAAGATAAGCAGTATAATGAGAATGGTTTGTAAAAATTTCATTCTGAGGTATTTTAAAATAGCTAACCAGGGTTGTGTATTACTTATTGCCTAAAACGGCTTTAAGTTTCACAAAACAAGGTGTAAAAGTAACTATAAGGCATTTGTTTGAGCTTAAAAAAAGACTAAAAAAGTAGGGTAAACAGACCCAGTGGCCTTTAGGCTATCTGTAATTTTTACAGTATGTTTGTGAGATTAGCACCTAATTTTGTCAAATCCTTAAATATACCCCTCTAATGAAGGTGAAATTCAGTTATATGACTCTTGTGCTGTTGGTTTTTGCAGGCTTAACGGCACAGGCACAGTATACCGAAACGCTTAACTCCAACCGCCCGGGCCAGTCTCAAGGTGCCTTTGCCGTGGGAACAGGAGTTTTTCAGGCTGAAATAGGTGCGACTTTAGGCAGGGAAGCACACAACCTGCTGTTTACCGAAACCGAAAACTGGGGCACCGAATTTCAACTGCGCTATGGAGCTATCAGAGAGCAATTAGAATTTAATTTTTCAGGTACATATTTACACGAAAACATAACCCCAACTGCAGGCAATGCCGATCCCTACAGCCAAAGTGGTTTTCCTATAATAAATGCCGGCGTTAAATACCTGCTCTACGATCCCTATAAAAATTACACCGAAAAAATAAACGTATACAGTTACCACGCCAATCGTGCATTTAAATGGCGGACGCTTATTCCGGCGGTTTCGGTTTTCTCTGGAGCCAATTATGTATATCGAAACAACAATCCCTTTTTACCCGAAAGTCAGGCAGGTTTTTCACCTAAAATTATGGCGATTACCCAACACAACTGGGGTCACTGGGTATGGGTAAACAATTTTATCTACGATCAATTTTTAACCGATTATCCCACCAAAGCGTGGATTACCACAATGACCCATTCGTTTAACCCTAAATTAGCTGCATTTGCAGAAGTACAGGTGATAATAAGTGATATTTATGCCGATGACTTATTTCGTTTTGGTGCAGCCTATTTAATCACCAAAGATTTACAGGTTGATGTCAACGCATTGATAAATTTTAAAGAAACACCGAGACGCAGGCAGTTGGGTCTGGGCGTATCGTACCGATTAGATTTTCATCGAAACGATCAATTACTTCCCAATAACTAAAAATACGGTTACTTTTACACCCTAGAGTATACGAGATGATTACAATCAAAGAAATGAAAACAAAAAAGGAATTGCGACAATTCGTCAAATTCCCGTTTTCTATTTATGATAAAGAAACCAACTGGGTTCCCCCGCTTATCAACGACGAGCTTGAAAGTATGGATCCCGAGAAAAACCCGGTATTTAAAAACGCTGAGGCGCGATTTTTTCTGGCTTTAAAAAATGGAAAGCCGGTAGGACGTATCGCTGCTATCATAAATCATATTGAGATTAATGAGCAGGGAAAACCCAAGATGCGTTTTGGCTGGTACGATGCCATTGATGACCTTGAGGTTACCAAAGCCCTGATAGCAAAGATTGAAGAAATAGGACGTGCTCATAACCTGCAATGGATTGAAGGTCCGGTAGGCTTTAGCAATATGGAAAAAGCCGGGATGCTCATTGAAGGTTTTGAATACCTCAATACGATGATTACCTGGTACAACTACCCGTACTACAAGGAGCATTTTGAAAAACTCAACTTTGAGAAAGCTTCAGAATGGGTAGAATATGAAATTCAGATTCCTGAAAAATCTCCTGAAAAAGTGGAGAAATTTGCCCGTATTATCGTAGAGCGCTATAAGCTGAAACTCATTCATTTTAACAACAGCAAAGAGATTTTACCCTATGTAGATGATATGTTTGGGCTGCTTAATAAAACCTATAATGAGCTCAGCACCTTTGTTCCTATTCAGCAATATCAGATTGATCATTATAAGGATAAGTACATCAAATACATCAATCCACATTATATAAAATGTATTGAAGATGCCGAAGGTAAACTAATCGCTTTTGCCATAACGATGCCTTCTTTCAGCAAAGCCCTTAAAAAGGCAAATGGCAGCCTGTGGCCTTTTGGATTTATTCATCTTTTAAAAGCCCGTAACAAAAACGATACCGCTGCTTTTTATCTGATTGGGATTGACCCCGAATATCAGGGTAAAGGGGTTACCGCCGCGATTTTTCAGGCGATGCAGGATTTATTCTCCGCAAACGGAATTACCCAGGTTGAGACCAACCCGGAACTTGAAGAAAACAAGGCCATTCAACAGTTGTGGAAAAAATACGATCACAAACTACACAAACGAAGAAGGACCTATAAACGAGATTTATAGGTCCTTCGGGATGTTTCTTACGGGATGTTTCTTACGGGATGTTTCTTAGAAATACTGGTATTTTATTGACTAGTCAATAAGTGCGAAACTTACCTGTATGTTAGCTGTTACGGTAATCTCACCGGGAGCAATGGTATTGCGACCACTATCCATAGATTCTGCAACGGCCATTTTATACATAGGTTGAGGTTGTGGGCTGCTGGTTCCCTGTTCGGCAATCATTAAAGCCTTACCGATGCTCTGACCTAAAACTCCAGCGTAAGCTTCGGCTTTTTGTTTCGCATCTAAAATTGCTTTTTTACGGGCTTCAGCCTCATATTCTTTCATTTTGGAAGACGAAAAACTCACTCCGTTAATCGAGTTGATTCCAGAGCTTACCAAACCAGACATCAGTTTATCGTATTTAGATAAATCTTTAAGCTCTACTGAAATAGACTGACTGGCGTTATAGTTATAGGTTTTGGTGTTGTAATCGTAGTTTTTATTCAGGTTTACATACTGCGTCTGTACCTGATTTTGTGGAATTCCCATTTTGATCAAATAATCGAGTACTTTATCAACGGCCGCGTCATTTTCCATCTTGACGGCTTTAGAGTCTTTACCTTCATTTTGAACTCCCATACGTATAGTAACTTCATCAGGTACGGCAATTACTTTGCCCTCACCAGTTACACTCACGGTAGGTTGAATTTGTTGTGCGCTTGCTGCTGTTGTCATAGCTGTTAAGGCTAAAATTAAAATCGTTTTCATGCTTTTAGTTTTTGTATTTAGTTTTTCAGCAATCCTAAATCTAATATTCAGATCTGGCAATTGCGGTTGTTTGATGTCAAAGTTAAAAGCAAGAGCTATGCCACTAAATCTTTCCGGTCTTGTTTAACACAAATAAAACAATGATGGGAATCGCTAACAATCCCACCATCAGCGTGTTGATCTGAAGCAGTATAGGTGCCATTAACAGCGTAATAACATAACCGCCTACCGCCCCGCCAAAATGCGCATCGTGACCAATGTTGTCATTATTGGCCCGCATCCCGTAGATCGAATACAGCAAATACCCAATACCAAAAATATAAGCAGGAATAGGCACAGGTATAAAAAACATATATAAGCTCATATCGGGTTGTAGCAAAATAGCGGCATACAAAATCCCCGAAACCGCCCCACTCGCTCCTACCGCAGAATAGTGATACTCATCTTTGTGAAAGTAATAGGAAAGCAGGTTGCCCAGAATTAAGCTCCCCAAATAAATGATCACAAACTCCCAATTGCCTAACATAGTCACAACTATGGGTGCGAAAAAATAAAGCGTCAGCATATTGAAAAATAAATGCGCGGTACTTACGTGCAAAAATCCGGAAGACAGTATGCGTATCTGTTCCCCGCGCCGCACAGCTCCCGTATTGAATTTATATTTTTCAAAAAATGAATAATCGTTAAAGCCTTTCATTGAGATCAGTACGTTGATACCAATCACGATTAAGGTTACCAGGTTTAAATCCCCCATAAATGCTCGAGTTTAAGCTTCAAATATACCTATATTTGCGCACTAAAAGCGAGCAGAACAGTAGCGATTTACAATAGGTTTGTACCATTTTCGTACCAGTTGAAAATAGACTGTTACTGCCTTTCTCTTGAAAATGATTTGCTGATGCAAGGACTTGTATTTTGGTTGGTTTATCCGCTCTTATGGTGCATCTCTAAGTTACCCTGGAGGCTGTTTTATCTGGTCTCAGACGGGGCTTATGCATTGGTGTATTATTTAGTTGGCTATCGCCGAAAAACAGTTACGTTCAATTTAAAAACAGCTTTTCCGGAAAAATCGGAAGCCGAATTGAAACAGATTGAAAAAGACTTTTACAAGCATATGTGTGATATGTTTCTGGAGATGATTAAGTCTATTTCTATTTCTGCCGAAGAATTAAAACAACGCTTTGTCATTGATGACCTGAATATCATCTACAAGCTTGAAGCCGAAAAGCGGAGCTCCCTGATCATGATGGGCCATTACGCCAGCTATGAGTGGCTTACAGCCTTGCAGTTCTACTTTGACTATACGGGTTATGGAATCTATAAGCGCATTAAAAACAAACGCTTTGATGCCTTGGTGCAGCGCATCCGTAAAAAATGGAATTCAGAACTTATCAACAACAAAGAAGCCACATTGATCATTCGCAAAAAACAGCGTAAAGGCGAAATGGCAACTTATGCGTTTATAGCAGATCAATCCCCAAAATCGCGTAAAAACCAATACTGTACGGAGTTTTTAGGTCAGAATGTTCCCTTTTTTACCGGTGTTGAACGCCTCGCAAAATCGGAAAATATGCCTGTACTCTATCTCGCCGTTGACAAAGTAAAACGCGGCTATTACAAAGCCCGCTTTGAAGTAATAACCGAAGATCCTGCTTCCCTACCCGATTATCAGATTACGGATATCTTTATTCAAAACCTGGAAACACAAATTCGCAAGGCCCCGCAATACTATCTGTGGACGCACAAGCGGTTTAAGCACGCGGAGTAGTTATTAGTATTGCTATTCTTATTGTTATTGTTATTGTTATTGTTATTCGGGTTTTAAGTGAATTCGTATTTCGTATTTCTAATTTTTCACCGGCTGTCAACTAAATCCCCGCTATACCTTTTATCTCAGCAATCATATCGTCAGCGATTTGGTCTGCTTCAGTTTGTGACGGTGCTTCCGTATAAATGCGAATTATGGGTTCCGTATTTGATTTACGCAGGTGCACCCAATGTTTTTCAAAATCGATTTTCACCCCGTCAATCGTATTGATTTCTTCGGATTTGTGATTTTCGGCGACTACTTTTAAAATTCCGTCTACATCCAGTCCGGGTGTCAATTCAATTTTCTTTTTACTCATAAAATAAGCCGGATAACTCGCACGTAATTCGCTTACTTTTTGCTTTCGCTTTGCGAGATGCGTCAAAAACAGGGCTACACCTACTAAAGCATCACGCCCGTAATGCGACTCGGGATAAATGATACCGCCATTACCTTCACCACCAATTACGGCACCTACTTCTTTCATTTTAGATACTACATTAACCTCGCCTACAGCAGCCGCGTGATAGGTACCACCGTGCTTCAAAGTAACATCCCGCAAGGCGCGCGACGAACTTAAATTAGATACAGTTGCGCCGGGATTTTCGCCCAAAACATAATCGGCACAGGCTACCAGTGTGTACTCTTCACCAAACATTTCGCCGGTCTCATCAATAAAAGCAAGCCGGTCTACATCAGGATCAACCACAATTCCCAAATCGGCGTTTTCTTCTTTTACCAAAGCACAGATATCGCCCAAATGTTCCTTTAAAGGCTCTGGATTGTGGGGAAACTTCCCGTTGGGTTCACAATACAACTTTACCGTATGCACCCCGAGTCGATCGAGTAACATCGGGATAGCAATCCCTCCCGTTGAATTGACACCGTCTACCACAATCTTAAATTTGGCTGCTTTAATCGCGTCTTCATCTACGAGTTCGAGATCCAAGACTTCATCGATATGAATATCGATGTACGCGTCGTTTTTCTGAATTTCGCCCAAATCATCCACCTCTGCAAAATTCAGCTCTGCTGATTCTGACAGCTCCAGGATTTTAGCACCCGCTTCAGCATTGAGAAATTCCCCGTTTTTGTCGAGTAATTTTAGGGCATTCCATTGTTTGGGATTGTGCGAAGCGGTAAGAATAATTCCGCCATCGGCGTGTTCCAGTTTTACAGCAAGCTCCACCGTAGGCGTAGTTGATAAATCCAAATCAATCACGTGAATCCCCATTCCCACCAGGGTTTGCATCACCAGCTGCTGCAGCATTTCGCCACTTAGCCGGGCATCGCGCCCTACCACAACACGATATTCATACTTATTGCGCTGCTGTTTGATAAAGCTTCCGTAAGCCGAAGCAAATTTTACAGCATCAATTGGAGTTAGGTTATCGCCGGGATTGCCGCCTATGGTTCCGCGTATTCCTGATATGGATTTGATTAGGGTCATCGATCTATCGTTATTTTTATTGTTATTTCTATTGCCAGTGAAATCTTTAATCTTTTGATTTTCGAAAAACCAGCTACTCGCAAATATAGCCAAACGGCAGTCGTTCCTAAACCGATTATTTGTATTTTAAACCAATGAATTTTTTGGCACACATCTATCTTTCGGGCGACGACGAACTCGTCACGCTGGGCAATTTTATGGCAGACGGCATTAAAGGAAAGCAGTATAAAGAATTTGGCCCCCGGCTAAAAAAAGGAATTTTACTTCACCGCAGTATCGATACGTTTACCGATGGTCATCCAATTGTACGCCAAAGCACGCGACGGCTACACGCCAAATACAGTCATTACAGCGGGGTAATTGTTGATATTCTGTATGATCATTTTTTAGCCAAAAACTGGCACACTTATTCTGATGTTCCGCTTGCTGATTATATAGAAGAGTTTTACGACAGCCTCGACCGGCATTACGACCTGTTAACCAACTCCATACAGCATATGATTCCGCATATGATTGCAGACAATTGGTTGCTGAGTTATGCCAAAATTAGCGGTATTGCTACGGTGCTTTACAATATGAACCGGCGTACCCGCAACCGCAGCGGGATGGATCGTGCCGTTGAAGACCTGCAGGAACATTATACCGATTTTGAAAACGAATTCACAAGCTTTTTTGAAGAGCTCCGCACCTTCTCTGCACAACGATTAAGTGAATTGAATGCTGAATTTCCCGACACAAATACCTGAATGTATGAATTTTAGAATGCTGAAACCTTTTGGATTTATATTGACTTTTATTCTGGTCTTTAACTCCTGTAAAACCGAGCAAAAGCAAGCCCGAACTATTCAACGCGGAAAACTGGCAGACAGCATTATGGTCGTATCGGCCCGGGAAGAAGCTTCGCGAATAGGTGCTGAAATCCTTAAAAAAGGTGGCAATGCCTTTGACGCCCTTATAGGCGTTGATATGGCGCTCAACGTCACCTACCCTTTTGCCGGAAGTCTGGGCGGTGGTGGTTTTATGGTCTACCGAAAGGCTGATGGCGAAATTGGCAGCATTGACTACCGGGAAAAAGCACCTATGGCGGCAACTTCAGATATGTACCTGGACGAAAACGGCAATGCCATAGACTCCCTGAGTCGTGAAGGAGCGCTGGCCGTGGGTGTACCCGGCACAATCGCCGGGATGTTTGCCATTCACGAAAAACTGGGTTCTATGCCTATGTCCGAAATTCTTGAACCGGTAATTGAACTGGCTGAAAAAGGTTATGTGATTACCGAAAATCAATGGAATCGGTATCATAATTATGCCGCAGTATTTGACAGCATTAACGGGATTAAAACCCTGTATTCTACTGGTTTTCGCGAAAGCGACAGCCTTAAGATCAAGGCGGGCGACACCATTAAAAACCCGGTGCTGGCTGCTACCCTAAGACGTATCGCTCAAAACGGAAGAGAGGAGTTTTACGAAGGTGAAACCGCTCAAAAGTTGGTTGACTTTATGCAGAAACACGGCGGAATTATCACGCTGGAAGATCTTAAAAACTATGAAGCCGTCTGGCGTAATCCTATCGTTTCTACCTATAAAAATCTAAGAGTTATCGGGATGCCCCCGCCTTCAAGCGGCGGGGTGTGTCTGGCTCAGATTTTTAAGATGATAGAACCTTACGAGCTGAGTGAATTTGGTCACAATTCGTTAAAAAGCATTCAGGTCATTACCGAAGCGGAACGCCGCGCCTATGCCGACCGCAGCTTTTTTCTGGGCGATCCTGATTTTAATGATATACCTATTGAGACCCTTATTAGTGCGCAATACGCAGCGCAGCGTATGGAGAACTTCAGTTTTGAGGAGGCTACGCCTTCTTCTGAAGTAGAACACGGTGTGATCCCCGGCTATGAGTCTATGGAAACCACGCATTTTTCTATTGTAGATCAATTTGGTAACGCGGTGGCGCTCACCACAACCCTTAACGGTGCCTATGGTTCTAAGCTATTTGCAGACGAACTGGGATTTTTCCTCAATAACGAGATGGACGATTTTAGCGTAAAACCCGGTGTGCCCAATATGTTTGGTCTTATCGGCGCGGCGGCTAACAAGATCGAACCTCAAAAACGCATGCTAAGCTCGATGACGCCCACTATCGTAGAAAAAGACGGCAAACTTTGGATGACTGTGGGTACTCCGGGCGGATCGACCATTATTACTTCGGTGTTGCAAACGATTTTAAATGTCGCTGATTTTGATATGGGTATGCAGGAGGCGGTAGATGCTCCCCGTTTTCACCACCAATGGTTACCCGACGTGGTGACCTTTGAACCAGATGCTTTTGGTAAATCCTTATTAGATAGCCTGGCGGCGAAAGGCTACCAGATACGACAAGAAAACAGCGTTATTTTAGGGAAAGTAGATGGTGTTTTGGTTTTACCGGACGGAACCCTCGAAGGCGGTGCAGACCGCCGGGGAGATGATACGGCTATAGGCTATTAGTTTTATCGTTTTTAAATACGATAATTCGATTTATTGTCTTTGGATACGATAATTGGGCTTTTTAATGATTAAGCGTTAATGGATTATTATTAAAAAGGTAAACCAAAAACTCAAATATTTGCAATTATCGTATTATAATACGATATTTGCCATTATCGCCTTTAAATACGATAATATAATCTTATGATTGCTATTTTAACCGCTGATATTATCAATTCACGAACGCAGCAAAACTGGCTTCCGGTTTTGAAAGAGGTTCTTAACCACCTGGGCGACGAACCCAAAGATTGGGAGATTTACCGCGGAGACAGTTTTCAGCTTGAGGTTAGCCCGAAAAAAGCATTGTATGCAGCGCTGTTACTCAAAAGCGGCATCAAGAGTTTAGAAGGTGTCGACGTGCGCATTGCTATAGGTTTGGGGAACAAAACGCATAATGTCGGCAAAATCACAGAGTCAAACGGAAGCGCTTTTATAAACAGCGGCACTTGTTTTGACCGACTCAAAAAACAAACCCTCGCCTTGCAAAGTGATGATTCCATATTTGATGCCCAGTTTAACCTCATATTCGAACTCGCCTGTTTAACTATGGATAACTGGACACCGGTAAGCGCTCAGGTGTTTCACCAAAAACTGCTGCATCCCCAACTCAATCAAACCGAACTCAGCGAGATGCTTGGTAAATCGCAAAGCACCATAAGTGCCACGCTAAACCGTGCGGGATATGACGAACTCACAAAAATGCTTCAGTATTACAGCCAAACCTTAAACAACTACTAAATGCTTGCACTCGGTCTTAAACTTCTACTGGCACACATTCTGGGCGATTTTGTACTGCAGCCTACCAAATGGGTGAAGCACAAACGTAAAAAGGGGTTTCGCTCCCCCTATCTGCTGGCTCATATAGGTGTGCATCTCTTGGCTTTGCTGGTGCTTTTACGCTTTGAAAGTCGCTATCTTTTGGGCATCGCGTTTATAGGCATCACGCACTACGCTATAGATCTGCTCAAGATCCGGTTTACAACTAAGAAGAACAGTACACCGCTATTTGTCGCAGACCAGATCGCGCATCTGGCCGTTCTCAATCTGGTAGTATATTACTACACCCCATATACGATTGACTTTGATGCAATTTACCAACCCAAAGTCCTGTTGCTATTTACCCTGTTGTTTTTTGTGACTTATGTCGCCGGAATTTTAATGCGGCTCATTTTGCAACCCTGGCAGGAAGCCATTGAGCCTTCAAAAAAAGACAAGCTCAAGGTAAAAAACACCTCACTGGCCGGTGCGGGTAAAATCATTGGGATGCTGGAGCGCCTGTTTGTCTTTGCCTTTATTTTGCTTAACGCCTGGTCTGCGATAGGCTTTTTAATCACGGCCAAGTCGGTGTTTCGTTTTGGAGATTTAACCGAAGGTAAAAACCGCCAACTTACCGAATATGTGCTTATAGGTACGCTACTGAGTTTTGGCCTGGCTATAGGCGCCGGTTTACTCTTTAATTATATCCTGCGATTTTTATAAGAAATTCTGGAATTCCGGAAAAAAAGGAGCCATCAAAAAAGTATATTTACAAAACAATATGCGTATGTTATTCGTTTACAATCGTTTGTAAATGAATAGAACACAACCAGTTGTGTTATACGTACGTTAGCTGTAAGTTAAAAAAACAAACTCACATATGAAAAACAAATTGACAATCTTACTTTTTTTTATCTCAATAAATTGGACTTTTTCGCAGGAAAAAATTCAAGCAGATATCGAAATAATTAATTTTCTGGGAAGAGTTCCTCAAAAAACAGAAAGTAATTCTTTATCTGACAATCTATTGAGAATATTGTATTATGAAATTCAACCTAATAAATATCCAAAAATAGGGTATTTAAATACTAATGGAGAAATAATAATTGAACCTAAATTCAATATGGGTTCGGAATTTTATAATAATTATGCTAATGTAATTAAAGATTCTGTTTATGGTTTTGTAAGTAGAGATGGCAAAGAAACCTATTTCGAAAATTACACTGATGTCTTCTTCTATTATGGGAATACTGGAATCGCTAAAAAAAATAGTAAATATGGTTTAATAAACCGTAAAGGCGATTCATTGACAGAATTCAAATATACAATGGTTAGTAATTTTGGTTTCAACCACTATAAATGTCAGACTGAAAACAAAAAAAGTCACATTTTAAATTCTGAAGGAGATATAGTTTTTAATAAAAATTTAGAATTTGATATACAAAGTCACTATTTTGACAAAGATTCAATTTTAATTTACCAAGAAATAATAGATAAAAAGAAATTAAACGGGTTGGTAAATATCAATAGTGAAATAATTATAGATCCTAAATATCAAGAAATTTATTTTATAAATGATAATAAACTTTATGCTGTAAAAAACGATAATAAATACGGATTTATTGATAAGTCAGGAAATGAAATAATTCCAACCATTTATGATGAAATTGGATTTAACATCAATGAAAATCTAATACCTGTGTCGAAAGATGGGAAATGGGGTTTTATAGACAGGGAAAATCAAACTAAAATACCATTTGAATATGATGAAGCCAGTGCATTTTTGAATGGCCTTGCTTTTGTAAAAAAAGGAGACAATTATGGATATATTAATACAAAAAACAAGGTGAAAGTAAAATTCAATTTAAAAAAAACTAAATATACCTTTTTTACTAATGATTTAGCTTTATTTGAAGAAAATGGAAAATATGGATTCATAAACAAAAAAGGAAAAATCAAAATTCCAGCAATTTATGATAAGGCATTTCCTTTTATTAACGAATTAGCATATGTGGAAGTTGATGGTAAAGTTGGATATATAAACAAAAAAGGAGAGGAAATAATTCCAGTAAAGTATAAACAACTTTGGTTTGAAAATGATGGAATTATAAGATTTGCAGAATAAATTTAGAAATAAAACCTACAGCTAACAATGGCTATAAGTAATTGCTTGTTCTCGCCTACTTCTGAAAATCCTCGCGGATTTTCAGTTTGGTGTGTACTTGCAAAGTTAATCGCTAACCCACTCAACTACTCATAGCCGAGACCGTTGTAGGCAATTTTGCCCAAACTATATGATTAAAAAAATTGCTAAAATTATTGGACTCATTTCTTTCATTTTGAGCTATGGGTTGTTGATTTGGAATATGACACAAAACGGATTTCCAATTGAGTTTTCGGAATTACTCAAACTCGCTTGGATTTTTGGCGTGATAAGTTTGATTTCAAATTCCACCTATGTGATCTTGACTGATTTAAACCAAACCTTATTTAGCATCTTTGGCTTTTGCGGACTAATTTGGTTCTTCCCATTTTTAATTGATTTAAATTCTACGTTCGGATTTCCTTCTTTGGTAGGTTATCTGATAATCGGAATTTATTTGCATTTTAGAAAAACTGATAGAAAAACTGTGTACAACAATATATAACCTGTATTACGGCGTCTCGACTCTTCGGGAGACTACCTACCCTTCGACTTCGCTCAGGGCAGGCTCACGAATCCACTGGAAATTGCTAAAGTCAGTGCTAAACCGAAAATTAACGCATATTAACCCGTAACTGACGGTTATACGAGACCGTTGTAAACAATGCCCAAAATGAATTTGGACGAACTGATAAAAAATATTCGAAAAGTTTCTAAAGAAGAAATAATTCAAAAATTAGCCGACAATATTCAGGAATGGAAAACGGATGAAAGAAATGCTGTTGAATTAAGAGATAATGTTGAACGATTTCTTGGAAATACATGGATTGACAAACGAACTGACTTTGACAAGGTTTACGGAATGTGGACTGAATTTCGGAAATCAGCGATTGATGGAATTGGCGGAATGACAATGAACGAAAGGCTTTATTGGTTCGGACTTTTTGATTTATTTGACAATGCAAAAAATAAAAGTGGACAAGAAAAATTTTACGGAAAATTAATGGCGAAAAAATGAAATAAGCACAGTTTACAACAATATATAACCTCAATTACGGCGTCCCGACGCTTCGGGAGACTACACTTCGACTGCGCTCAGTGTAAACTGAATCCACTCGGAATTGCTAAAGTCAGTGCCAAACCGAAAATTAACGCATATTAACCTGTAAATGACGGTTATACGAGACTGTTGTAGTGAATAAAAATGAACCTGTTTAATAAAAATATTGGTAATAATAGACTTCTAAAGTTGTACAAAGCGGTTTCCCAATCGGAAGCAGAATCGTATGACACGAAAAGTTTGATTTATTTTTTACTGACCAAGTTTGACAAATTGCATCTGAATCTGAATGACTTTTATATCACCGGACCATACCCAAAAGATGGATGGAAAACCAAGAAAGGGTTTCTAAATGGACTAAATAAAAAGGAGTTCAAAAGTGTACACCATTTAATGATTTCAGACTCAGAAGACTTAATGTCCTTGAACTTTCAGAATTGGTCTCATAACAGGACAATTGCAGTCGACTCTGATTCAATTGTTATCGAACTAATGTTTGATGAAAATCTATTAACGAACAAGGAACTCTCTTCACTTGGTCAGCGATTATATGATTTCTTCGATTTTGACTATGGGTACGTATTCACCCAGTCAAAGAGACTCTCAATTACTGAAGGAAAGATTAAAAATGGTTTCTTCTCATATTCTGAAAAAGAAAATACTGAATTCCAAAAATGGTCGAGATACGAATCTGCTACCAAATTTGGATTTATTAGAAATGTATATGGTCTGAATTTTCTTTCACCGAAGCACTTGGAAAATGAAGAATTAAATAGAGTGATTAGAGGTCTTGGGCAGTTGGAAGATTGTAATGGGTATTCAATTTGGGCACTTACAAAAAATGAAGTTGAAAAAGCCATTAATCAATTAAAAACGTCTTCGTTTCTTGTGAAAAATAAAGCTTTCAATGAAACAAAAATTTGTCAACTAATTGATAACGAAATAAAAAAATACTAACCACAACACGGTGTATAGTGCATACCCTTCGGGATACGCACTATACACAAACCGTTACCACACATTTAAGAAAAACCGTCACGAATTGAAAATCCTGAAAAAAATATTATCAGTAATCGGAATTTTAGCCATAATCGGATTTCTAATAATTTGGGATATAGCTGACAGAGGACAATTTTATTCCAAACACATTCCGACTGACGAACTGAAAGAATTTTATATGCACAAAACGTCTGAACAACAAGAAAAGGCGTTTGAAAAGAATTTCGGATTTGGAAAATATAAATTCCCAAGAGAACACGTTGCGAAAATAAAGTTGTTTAAGAATAACTTTCTAACAAGTCGTTTGACTTCCAAAACTGTATCGGAATTGAATAAGGCTGATTTGATTACATTTTTCAATAATCCAAGTAATTTCAATTGGTCAGAGACTACTTGGAGTTTATCTGAATCAGAATATATTTTAAGATTTTATAATAAAGAAAATAAGGAAATAGGAAAAGTTTGGTTGTGTTTGGAAGGTTGTGGAATGACAGAATCTGAACCATTTTCACCGAATATGAAATATGGTGGATTAAGCAAAGTTGGAAAAGAAAATTTGAATTTTATATTGAACGAAATATTAACAGAATAAAAAAACGTGTGGTAACACCGTATATAATTAATGGCTAGTTCTCGCCTACTTACGAAAATCCTTTCGGATTTTCAGTTTGGTGTGTACTTGCAAAGTTAATCGCTAAACCACGCAACTATTCATAGCCGAGACCGTTGTGCATAAGTTGAAAAAAATCGTGACTAAACACAAAATTTTAATATTCATCGGACTTTTAGTTTCGTGCAATACTTATAAAACGGAATTTGGAAACGCAGAAATATCTGAAAAAATAAGTCTGACCGATATAAGTGAATTGAGTAAAAATCGAACTGAATATGACAATGATACCCTGAGAATTATTGGCGAATTACATCTCGATTTAGAAAATAAAGGACTTTATAAAGAGTCGGAAAAAATATGGATTCACTCTTTCAAACCCGCAACTGAATTAGACAGTGTATGGAAAAAAATTAACGGAAAGAAAGTTGAGTTAATCGGACTTTACAAAAGTGGAAAAACTGGACATTTAGGATTATATAATGGACAGTTTATTGAAATCTATTATATCAAAACGGAATAAAAAACCTATGCACAACACCGGCTATAGTTCATTGCTAACTTCGGTTTACGGCGGAAAATCATTGCGGATTTTCACGCAACGAAACCATAGCCAAAGCGTTGTGTTGCATTTGACCAAAACTGTGAAATGAACAGAAATCATAGAAATATATTAGCTGAAAATCTTCGACATTATCTGTCTGGAACAATAACAAACTTTGAATTTATGGACAGAATTGAACCGATTTACAAAACGGATGATAAAGGAGTTATAGCAATTGAAAACACGTTTTGGTTTTGTTACAACGATTTACGAGAGCATAAAAATGTTGGAAAACATAAACTGACAGCGGCATCAGAAAATCAAATTAAACGATTTATCCTATTCCTAAAATCGGACAACAAATATGAATGGAAAGACCCTAAATTCTCTAATCCGATTAATTGGATTTTGAATTTAATGACATTCGGACTTTATCCTAAAAACTCGGAAAAAAAAGAAATTGAAAATGATGAAATTGGAGACGACCGAGTTTGGCCATTTTTTCGACAAACCGAATTGGAAAATGAAATTAATGAACCTAAATATTTAAATAAAAAACGACACCACAAAAATATATAACCTCAATTAGGGCGTCCCGACGCTTCGGGAGACTACGTTCGAATCCCCTCGGAAATGCTAAGGTCTGTGTGGAACCGAAAATTAACGCATATAAACACGTAACTGACGGTTATAAAAGACCATTATCTGCAAGCAGAAAATGAAAACCGATAAATCAATCAGAAATATAACAATTGCTTCAATCAACAGAAAGGCAATGGATATTGATTCTTGGAATCATTCACGAATAGCAGATGAAAATGATACGGAATTGATTGAAAAATTCGAGCTATCCCAAAATGAATTGCCTGTTTTTGAAATTAAAAGTGAACTCATTCATACATTGATATCTACTCGTCAGATAATAGAAAGAACTAATGAAAAAATTCAACGTCTAAATTTTGAATTTTTAGATGATGTAGTTTATGGAAATTTTAAGGGACGACCAAATAAGCCTGAGTTGACGGTTTTTAGAGTTGTGGATATTCACGGTGACGAATTTGATTTTCAAATGGAAACTGGAAAAGCATCAATCGGACTGATTTACTCTGTAGATACTATTAGACAATTAAGAGCTGATGATTGACAATGCAGATTTCATTGC
>PAPI01000026.1 GCA_002708845.1 Leeuwenhoekiella sp. | reverse complement strand
TTATGAAGACAAAAATCAAAATTTTAGTAATGACAGTAAGCCTTACCTTATTTATGTCGGGCAATGCTACTGCACAGGGAATGCCCACTTATGACAATACCAATTTTATCAGCTTGGTAAAACAACTCTTAGAATCTGGCAAGCAGACAGCTCAAATGATTAAGTCTGTAAAATTTTTAAAAGATGCAAAAGAGGCCATCGAAAAGGTTTCAAGTGTGGTTCAGCAACTTAGAGCAGTTCAAGAAATTGCAGACAACAATCAACGCCTTATTCAGGTAATGCAAAATGATTTACAGGACATTTTAAACTCGCCTTATATAAAGCCAGATGAAGTAAGCAGGGTTATGGAATCGTTTGATGCTATAGTTCAAAATTCATTGGACACGGTAGATTTTATTGATGAAGTTCTATCAAGCGACTATCTAAAAATGAGCGATGCAGAGCGTGCCGCAATTTTGAAAGAAAAAGAACTGGAATCAAAGCAAATGGTTTCTACCATCACTACAAAAACGAAACGCTATCGTGATATCATTTCATTCAGAAAAATGCAGGATAAAGTAAATAACCGCGAAACAGGATATTAAAAATGACCGCAACCATACTTTTAGGAATTGGATTGGAATATATCGATACGGTATTTCAGACCATTCAGAACAGTAGCTTCTCGCAATATACTATTGCCGGAATGAAAACGCTTGCTGTCCTGTTCTTTCTGGTCAACATCCTTAAAAAGTACAATGAAGGTATTGCGGACAAAGACGGGTACACTTGGGGATTGAGTCCTGGTGAACTGGCAAAGAATTTTGCTATTGTTATTCTGGTCATATTCTCAACGCAGGTATTAGGGTTTTTCGATGGAATTTTAGTGGCCATCGAAAGTCAATATCGAGGGACTGCACCTGCATTATTGCCATTACAGATGCAGGATATTCCGTTAGAGGAAGATGTAAGTCTTTTTGATGCTGCGAGTTCAGCAATGACGCTTTTGTATGAGGCCTTGGTAACACCCTTATATGGGTTCAAGATATTAGCTTTCATTTTAAGTACAATACTCTGGATATTGGATTTGTTCATCTATCCGCTATTCTTGGCAGAGCGTTTTTTCCTTTTGGGGATAATGCAAGCGTTCTTCCCTTTGGTCATTAGCCTTGCAGTATTTGAAAAATTCCGTTCACTTGCTTATACATTCTTCAAGTTGTATGCTGCTGTATATATGTTAGTGCCGGCATTCTTTTTAGTCAATGTATTTGTTAACGCTATTTATACGGAAATCAACACCAATTTTTGGGTTAACTTATTTGGTACCGATACAGGTCAAGGCTTTTTTGCGCCTGTGGTTCAATTAGGTTCTGTTGCATTTATTGTTTTCCTGAAATTCAAATTGTACAAACGAGCAACGTCCTTTACACTCCGATTGTTTACTGCCTAAGGCAGATTAAAAATAAGAATATGAAAACACCATACAAGAATATTTATAACGTCCTAAAATTGAATCGGTTTATCGTTTTGGCAGTTGTTGTCTGTGCCTTACTGTCCAGTACCTTTTCAGTTTGGATGGTATTCAATACAAATCAAAAAGCGCTCAATAGTGCTTTTGCCATCAATACAGATGGCAGTATAATTCCCCTGAAGCTCGTAACTCAAAAAGAGAATTTTAGAGTCGAAGCTCTGGCACATTTAGAACTGTTCCACAACTACTTCTATAACATCGATGCCAGTAACTATGAAAGGAATTTGGAAAAAGCACTTTGGTTAGGCAATAGTTCTGTGGACAATCTTTACCGCCAGAAAAAAGCCGATGGTGTTTACAACAGGTTGCTTCAGTATTCATTGGTTCAAAAAGTATTGAGTATTGACTCAAGGATAAACGAAAATAATGGCTCGTATAGTTTTACAACCACCACCATTTTTGAAATTAACAGAGGTTCAATAATTGACACCTACGAACTGTTTTCAACTGGAAACCTGATTATGGTTGACCGAAACTTTCCCAACAATCCGCACGGACTTCTAATTACAAATTACTTCGAAAACACTTTAAAAAAACTGAATGATGATAGTTGAGCCGAAAATCGGCATTTAAAAAACCAAGATTATGAAAGTAGAAAAGAACAAAATAGTATTTGCAACAGTATTGGCGGTGATTTTCATATTCCTTATTTCCTATTCCGTAATGGTAATGGGCGATGATGATAGCGAGAACGAAAGCCTACAACAAACATTAATTCCCGATTTAGAGGAAAACCAAAAAGAGTACGATTCTAAACTGGATGCCATCAATGATTTAAAGGAAGTGCGTGAAAATAACGCACCCAGCATCTATGATGAAAAGCTTATAGACTCGTTGGGCTTTTACGACCCAGATTTGCCCGAACGTGAAAAAGAACGTATTGTGGATAGTATTTACGATGCTGGCAAAATTCGATATTCTGAAAAACGCTATCAAAATCTGGGACAGAGAAAAGTTGCTCAAAAAAGCACAAAACAAATCGATTCATCAGAAATCAAACGAGAACAAAAAATTGAAGCCAAAGAATTAGGCTTAGAACATCAATTGTTCTTTGCCGCATCGCCAAAACCCAACGAGTTTTCAATCATCGGTAATACTGATGAAACAATTTACGTAGTAGTAGATGGCGACCAAATAGTCAAAGCGAATACCAGATTACGAATGCGCCTTACCAAACCTGCAATAATAAATGGTAAGCAGATGCCGAATAACACACCAATTTTTGGGTTTATCAGCTTTCAGCCCAATCGAGCTTTAATTGAAATTGAAAATATAAAGCACCATCCTACTAAACTCAAAGCATTCGATTTGTCAGATGGTAGTGAGGGCATTTATGTCGAGAACAATTTTAGAGCTGAAGCCACCACCGAAGTCTTGGACGATATTATTGGCGACATCAACATTCCAACCGTACCACAAGTTGGTGGTATATCCAAAGTACTCAGACGTAACAACCGAAACGTAAAAGTTACGGTATTGAATAATTATAAATTAATTCTAAAACCTAAATTATGAGCCCATAATGGGCATTTAAAAACACACTCTTATGAAAAAGTATATCATAATTTCCACTCTTGTTTTAAGTTTCGCTTTCGCGAAAGCGCAAACAACTACAATCCTCGATACCATATATGCTAACGACACCAAAAACGTTGCATTATTCTTCCCTGAACCTATTCGGCAAGGTATAACCGGTTCAGATAATTTTGTTTTTACCTACAACCGTGAAAAAGAACAGTATTTTGGACTTCTTCAAGCAAAGCCTGGCAAAGAAAGTAATCTACTGGTAGTCAATAGAAATGGTTCAATTTTTTCGTATATTGTAAGATATAAAAAACAGCTATCTAAGCTCAATTATTTCATTCCGTTATCTAATAGTATAGGGAATGAGAAACCGATTAAGGTCGATTCGATTCTTGCTGAATCCTCTGAAGAACGTGTAGATAATAGAACGTATTACTACCAAAAATTCTGCTCGTATCTTCTTAACAGAAACCAGCGTATAGGTCGAATTAAAAAGCGAAATGAAGGTATCGTTTTGAGTGTTGAGAATATTGTTTTTGATAAGAAAGAACTCTACTTCGTTATCCAGATTGAGAATAATTCTACTTTGGATTACGATTTGAATTTCTTGAACCTTTCGATTGAAACAAGACAAAAAGGGAAAAGAAAATCGTTACAACGCCTGTATCAAGAACCAACGTACAAACACAATCTGCCTTCAAAAATTGCAAAAAGTGAGACGGTTCGCTTCGTTTATGTATTGCCCAAATTTTCATTATCTAATGACCGTAGGGCGATTTTAGAATTGAACGAGAAAGATGGCGAACGCAATATAGAAATGAAAATATCACATAGATATATCAATAACCCAAATTAAAATATTATGAAAAAAATTATTGTTTTCTCACTCGTACTGTTGTTCCTTTCTTGTGCCGATTCTGATACTAAAGTTTCTGGGCCAAGTGCTACAGCCCAGATTGTTATTGAAAGCTTTTATGAAAAGGATGAGGAAGCTTTAAAAGCCAACTCAACACCACAGGCATATTCTAATTATATGAATACTATAAATATGTTTAATGCGACGGTAAAGGATGATTCAAACTTTACTGTTTTGCAGGATACCATTATGGGTGATGTGGCTTGGGTAAAATATACGACAGCCTATGATAAGACACCAGGCCTTTTTAAACTGGTTAAGCAAAATGGCAAGTGGCTGGCGGATGCGAGAGGCTCAAAGGACAAATCTCCTTTTTAAAAGGACTTTTACTGATTGTTTTTGAGATTAATTTCCCAATAGCCTTGCGTGCCACCGTGACGTATTAAAAAGCCTTTAGTTTTTAGTGCGTTTATATGTTTGCCCACAGGGGATTCATTGATACCTAAAGCTTCAGCTATTTCAGTATAAGTAATAGTAGTATTGGTTGCAATAAGTTTAAGCACTTCTTTTTGTCTTCTAGTTAGAGCTTCAGTTGAATCAATTACACCACCTATTGCACCACCTATTACACCACCTTCTTGACCACCCTTTACACCACCTGTTTGACCACCTTCTTCAACAACAGCTTCTTTAGCAATAAAAGTCATTCTAAGAAAGTTATCTGAAAAACTAAAACTCTCTTTTCCGTAGTGTTCTAAAATACGAGGAATGCCAGAACCTAATTGTTCAACCAGTTCTAAATCTTTAAAAATTCGCATCAGTTCCTTGTTTCGTGGGACTGAAAAGCCTTCAAAAAATTCTTGCTTGCTCAATCCTTCCGGAAGACCACCAGCCGATGTGATTTCGATTCTATCGGTAAAGATTTCAAACTTTGGGGTAATCTCATTTGTGTAATCATTATGCACAAACGCATTTATGATGGCTTCACGCAAGGCGATGGGATGCCAAAGATTGGCTTGTTGTCTTTCTTTGGCTGTAATTTTTGTGGTTGTTCTGTTCTCGACCGCAATTTTATCTATCACTTGTTTGGTAGCCTTAACCAAACATTCGTGACCGTATTCGTTGCTTTCTATTAAGTCTGTTCTGGTTATACCCGAATATTTAGCGACTTTAATTGATGTGTTATTCTTATCTGCCAAGAGATAGCCGGCATAATTAAAAGCACCATCTTCAGTAAGTAGTTCCAAGTTCTTGGCAAATGGTTTACCAAGGGTGTACCCAGATTCTTCGTAGTAAATTTTTAGCTGTCCGAAGCCTAAATCCTGCCGTCCTGCTTTAATCTTGCTGATGGAATTTCGGGTACGTTTGGCAAAGAGCTCGTCAATCATTTTTTGTGGCATCGGTTCAGCTGCTGAACCTAAACGAATAAAACAGCCCTTTTCGCTCATCCCGTATTTTTTAAGATGATATGGTTTTTCTGGACCGCTGGCCACTATGATTTTTAGAATGTTCTTACTATTCCTTTCCTCACTCACAATATCAAACAGACCAAGGGCGGAAGGGCGGATGTTGTTTTTTAATCTATCCTTAATCTTTAACTGGTCGCTATCAGAATCTGCCAATCCGTAAGTATTTCCATCCTTATCGATGCCAATATATATAATGCCACCTTCGCGATAGTTTAGAAAAGCGATGACCTCTTTTTCAAGTCCATCAGACAATTCTCGTTTGTATTCTATGCGGTTTGTTTCGGTCATTAATTAAATAAATTGGCAATTTGGAAATAAAGATAACTATACGCTAACAGTTTTTTCGCTTAGTAAGGTTTTCATTTTATCCAATAATAGTGCCTTCCTTTTTTCGTGGAAATTTCCATATTCATTCAAATTCAAATCGACATCTGGAATTAAATGAGCGTTCAAAAATTGAGTTCTATTATTTTCATTTGTTTCTTTCTCAACCCAATCCAACAGATTCATATTACTCTTGGACATATTCTCATTGGCATCTAACATTTGAAGGTTATAGATAGAATTGTAAGTGTGCCATCCATAGCTTTCTTTGTCGGAAGCTTCAAGATTATTAAACTCAAATGCAGAATGTATATGGTCTTTATGAAAATTATTATTTCTATAATCTAAATCTGGATATAATAGAGAGAGAATAGAAAAAGCATACTGATTGTCTTTCTGTGTGAAAAGTACTTCTTCTATAAATTCATCGCCAACGCTCGTATCCTTTCTTATATGATTAAAAATAGAATTGACAGGAAAAGAAGTAATCTCTGGCTTAATTTTCATTTCAACTACATTGTCCGTGAAAGTCCTTCTTATTTGAGATAAAACTGAATCTGATGTTCCACCAAAAATCCTCTTAATCAACACTATGTGAAGCCATTTTTTTATCGATTCTCTGTCCTCTTTGAACTCTATCTTAGTTGAATAATCTCTATAAATATTCTTGTGGTACAAATAATAAATGATAGGGATTACAGAGTTCTTGGAAGTCAAAGTGTAATCCGTAAATCCGAAAGTTTTTATTAAATCAAATGTGGATAGGATTGAATCTCTAATCTTTTCCCATTCTGTCTCAAAATCCTTTGCGTTACCTTTGGAAAAGTTTGTAACCCTAAACTTAATATCTCGACTGTACAAATAAAGAAAGGATTTAAGTATTAGGTCTTTGGATATTGAAAAACCCTTATCTCTTATACTATCTACAAGTTTATGAATCTCTTTACGCGCATCTTTTTTTGTCCAGTTTGCAACTGCAATAGACATTAATAAATCTGAAAAATTTAAAGGTTCGCCACCACTATTTATCCTGATAAAAATGTTTAGCGCCTTATCTAAACTTTGGTCTTTTTCAAGGAAATAATTAATTATAGGCTTTTCCATTATGGTTCGCCTTAGCTGTCTTATTGCTTTCCGGGAAAAGCTACTTTCAAATTCTTCTACAAACTCATCAAAAGCTTCATCCTCGGTATAATTTAAAATTGCACCTACCTTAAACCATTTTTGTTCATTCGCTTCGTAAATTTCAGATTCTTCTGTTTCAGATTTTTCAAGAAAACTAAATTCGTATATTCTGCCATCTTCCTCGTCTTGAAGTTCAGTTGTAATGTTCAAATACAAATGGCGCGTTGGAATACTCCATTCTGTATCTTCCCACTTTCTACGGTACTCTTTATAACCGAAACTACCTTTTAACCCAAGATATAAAGAAGTTAATCTTTGCTGACCATCTAAGACCGCATTAAAAGAACTGATACCATTTGTTGAAATTTCCTCATTGTGGGTTTTATATCGTTCGCGATACTCATTTATGAACTTGTAGAATCTATATCCTTTTGACGTGGTTTCTTCTACTTTCCAAAATAGAAAAGAACTGATTGGATAATTTCTCATTATTGAATCAAAAAGCCATTCAATTTTAGAGTGATTCCAAATGAATTCTCGTTGTATGGCTGGAAGTAAAAACTGATTTGAGTCTATTTTTTCGATTGCATCAGAAATGGTTATAGGGGTTTGAAATGACATAAATTTCTTGGTTGGTTTTAGTTTCTATTATGCAGTTGGCATTTATTTTATATTATTTTTTTACCAGCTTATTAAATTATTTTCGATATCAAATCCTGAAGCTTCTACTTTTCCAGTTTCGGTAAATCCGTGTTTTCCGTTTTCATTTTTGGAAACGGTTAACTCATTTCTCAGGATATGTGTGAGTTCAAGATTATTTCCTAAAATATAATCTGAATTAATCGCAAAATTGATTCCTTGTTCGCCAAAAGGTACACTTGGATAATAAATTCCATCTACTTTACCCTCGGAATGAGCAAGAGCCACGTTGCAATAGGCTGTTGTTATAATATATGTTTTTCGGTCATTTTTTGCAGATTTCCTGAACTTCTCGAAAAGAAATCTATAAAATAAGATTGTAGCTTCTCTTATTTCAGGGTCACTTTGTTCAATGAAAGTTTCCATAGCTGCTCCGTGTTCTTTGTCGAACTCCGAAATTCTATGGTCTTTATCGGGTGTCGTTACTATAATTCCGATTAAGGGTTTCTTTAATTGCCAACGCCCAATTGTAACGTAAACTTTATCGCCAAAATCTTTTGTATCAGACCAATACTCGACTAACTCAGCAAATGAAGTAGGTCTATTTTCTGAACAGTAGAATTTAGACTGAAAAGGTCTATTACATCTCGCAAAATCTTTGACAAATTTATTTGGTGTTATTGAGATGTCGGATATTAATGGAAATAAATCATCGTCTTCGTGGGTGCGTGTTCTGAAAAATACTGATTTGGCAGGAATTTCATATTGTAAAACTGGAAGCCTTCCTATGGTTAAATAGGCTAAAACCGCTTTTTCGTAAGCGTACTCATTTTCTGGATTTATCGCTTCCAATAAAGTAATAGCTTTTTTTACATTTTCAACAGTCATATTCTTTTAGTTCTATGTACTCAATTCTTTATCCAAATTACTCGTAAATAGGCCTTGAACCAATTTACCATTTCTCAAATATTCAAAGAAATCATCATAATTCTCAGGACTTAGGAAATGAAAATTATAGCGTTGATTCACATTATTTTCTTCAAGTTGTTTATTTAATTCCTGAAAATGAATGGTCGCCCATTTAAATTTTGCTTTATTTAAATCAGAATAGTCTTGGTCATCTTTAATCTCGACAACGGTAATATATTCTATTTCCGTATCTGAGGTTTTAACAAAAAAGTCTGGATTGAATTTGCCCTGTTTTGTATGGTTTCCTGATTTACTTGATAGCGAATACTCAATAGTATAGAAGCTTTGATTAGTTGATTTTAGCCAAGCATCCAAGGCTTTGGAATTTTCATTCCTAACCAATTTTTCAGCAAATTTTCTTTCAGGTGTTGCGTTAAGGAACGCTAAATCTACCGGTGTTTTAAAATCATAACTATTTGCCTGCAAAGTAGCATTACGAGGAAAAGTTCCATCATCAATTACTTCCTGCAAAAAGTTTAAGACGTCTGTGTCTTTAACTTCTTCATTGTAATTATTTGAATACATAACCGTAGAATTATGGCGTAAATTCCCTATTGACAATGTTTCCTTTATTCTTTCTTTAGTTGAGATAACAAAGGGCTTTTGCGCTATTCTGACTAATTCAAGCGATTTATTTTTTCGTCTTAGAAGCGTATTGAATGAAGAAAAAATATTTCGTTTATTCTTTTCGTTCAATTCATCTCCTTCCAGACCAACCTTATCCATAGAACGCCTTATCAGCTTTGTAATCTCTTCTTTGGGCGGAAGGTTGTTTTTTGTGTATTGACCTTCTTGTAATTTAAGTGTAACACCTTCCCATTCTCTCGTCTGAAACTCGTGATAGATTTTATCAACGATTTCCTTAATTGGTGTCATTCTATTTTTAATCTTGTACTCTACACTCTTATAATCACTCGCAAGGTTGGTATATGTTGTTTCCTGACTTACTTGGTCTACCGAAGATTCTAAGTTTATGATACCTTTATAATTAAACTCTTTCTCTTTACTGTTGTTTTCTACCGCTTTTTCAATTTTGTTGTAATCTATATTGTAAAGTTCAAAATGAAATTTACTCCTATCGCCATCGATTAAGTTAGAACTCTCCAATCGCATTTCTAACTCCAGTACTTCATCTACCAATCCTTTAATTTTTGAGCCCCAAGATGAATGGTTAAATATTGTAACTTCTGCATTATTTATATATTCAGGCGGCACTCTTAGTCCTCTACCTAAAACCTGAGAAATCAATAATTTTGAATTAAAAGCTCTTTCTTCCATAGGGACTATTTGGAATACATTCTTAACATCCCATCCCTCTGTAAGCATAGAAACGGACACAATCCATTCTACAGTAGAGTCTTGTTCATCTACTTCCTCTAAACGAATTACATTATGCTTATGTACCTTATCTGAAGTTACCGTCATAACCAATTTATCCCGAACCTCTTGTTCTTCCAAACCTTCTTCCAGCATTAAAAATTCAACCAATCGTGTTTCAAGTCTTTTGGCATTTGTAATATTGTTTGTTACCAGAATTGTTAATGGTTTTACATTTTTGTAAGTAACTTTATTATTGCTATGGTTCTGATATATTTTCTGAAATCTTTGGTCTTCGTTTATGCTATCATCCTCTGAAACATAATTAATCTTCTTAACAAATTTTTCATCAACAGCTTCTCGTAAAGAGTATCTGTAAATAACGTCATTGAAGTAATCATTCCCTATATATGCTGTACCTGTAAAACCAAGCATATATTTAAAATTATAACCATCGTCCAATAAAAATTTCTTCCATATTTTTAACCCTCTTGCTTCTGTAGTATTACCTGAAATCTTATTATAAATGTGATGGGTTTCATCATTCAAAACTACCGTGTCAAAACCTCTTTTGAAACCAAAACTATCTTCAATTGATGAACCTGTCCTTTCGTAAACAGCGTGGACATTTTCAATACAAATGGCACCTTCATCCACGGTAACACTTCCATCAACTATACTCGGATTTCTAATAATTGCAGATGGCGGAATTGTTTCTTTTAGAATTGGGTCAGAAACCAAGGCTAAAAACTTTTTATGCAGTTCTTTTTCAATTGTCGTTGATGGACACAAGACGAGTACTCTTTTGACCAAGCCTAAACCTAATAAGATTTGTGCTATGCCATACATTACGTAACTTTTTCCCGTTCCTGTAGCAAGGTCTATTGTCGCAGATAACTTTGAAGGTAACTGTAGCTTACGGTGGTAATCTGCAAGCTCAGGATATCTCTCCCGTAATTGAGGATTTTGATAATGATTTTTAGAAACCAAGTCTTGAATATTAGTATACTCTTTGGATGCCAAGTAAATGACTGAACTTCTTATGGCTTTCTTTTGGTATTCCCTTGTTCCACAAAGTGCATCCAAAAACCTATCCCAATAAGGAAGTGGTAGCTCGCTTTGATTATAAAATTGATTTACTTTTAATATTAAATCTTTTGTGTCGTATCGCTTTTTTTCCTGAATCATCCCTTCGTATTTTTATTGGTAAATACCTCGCGGAATTCATTGCCATAAATGTCGATATATACTGCACTTACTTTAGAGCCACAATCTTCAATGGAAACATTAGCTTTACCATCCTCACTAACAATATCAGCAGCAAAAAATACATCGGACATTAAAAACTCATTGCCGTTATAGTTTTTATCTACAACAACCATTGCCAAGGCTTCCAGACCAGGAATATCTTCCAAGGTATCTTCATCAGGGTAGTAGGCTTTAAAAGCCTTTATTGTGATTACACCATCATCAAACGAGGACTTAACTTCTGGTTGTCTTATAAAGTGAAAACCAACTGCATTTTCAAGTGAATTTACGTTGCTGGAACTGGTAGGCTGTCTGAATTTTTTAAATTTCTCCTTATGCAATTCTTGAATAATTTGATATGGTACTTTCAAAAAGTAATAGCGCACATTCCCTATCTCATAGTAATCATCAATAAATTGAACAGAATTTGCTGGCGCTATAATATAGATACGGTCGCCAACTTTTTTGCCAATATTTTTGTGAAGAATTTCTAAATAATCTTCATCAACTGCTGCATCCTTATGCTCCCAATATTTCCAAATCAATACGTCATACCCATCCTTACGTTCTCCTTGAAATTCAATACCTGCAATTTTTTTTGGTTTTGGGGTTACTTCAAAGAGATTTAGTACGAAGTCTTGATATTCTTTATGTTGTAATGAAAATAGTTTTTCTATATCGTAAAAACCCGTATTAATCGTGTGAAATGATGTTGACTTCTTGCCAAAATCTTTAGTTTTATTTTTTAGAGATTTTGAGTTTTGAATTGTCAATATTCTTTTTTGAATCGTGTAAAAAGCAAATTTACCAATATCACAAGTAATCCATTTTCTACCTAATTTTTCAGCAACTGAGGCTACGGTTCCGCTACCTCCAAAAAAATCCAAAACTAAATCATCCTTATTGGTTGACAACCGTATAATTCTTTCGATTAGTTCTTCAGGCTTTTGTGTGGGATAACTAACTCGCTCTTTGGACTGTGAATTGATGGGATTTACTGTATCCCATAATGACTGTAACGGAATTCCTTTTAATTCCTCTAAATACTTTTTAACCCGGATTCCTCCCTTGTTCGTAAAGTGCAAACGATTCTCAGAATCAAGTCTTTCCATTGTTGATAATGGACATCTCCAATATCCTTTTATGCCTTTGTATTCATAGGTATAACCTGAACCCTTTAACCCCTTAGCTGTTACAGGACCATCAGTCCATAAACGACCATCTTCATCTTGATTACGAAAGCGTTTCAAATGTTTTTCTGAATAATACTCATAAAGCTGATTCCATATATATTTTTCAGAATTTGTATAGTAGAAAATAAATTCACAGTTTATTCCTAACTTTCCGCTATCGCTGTGAGCACTTGTTCTTTTCCAAACTATTTCATTACGAAAATTACCTTCTCCAAAAATCTCATCTAATATGGTTTTGATATAGTGAGATTTTTTTTGGTCAAGATGAATATAAATACTTCCATCACGAGCCAAAATTTCTTTGGCAATAATTAATCTTCTTCGTATAAACTCTACAAATTCAGCATCTTTAGCCTTGTCTGTATATGCTTTTTGACCTTGTGACCCTGAAAAATCAGATTCTGTCGCAAATGGTGGGTCTATGTAAATTAATTTAACCTTTCCCTTAACCTTGTCTTTTATAAGTGGGTCTTCATTTTTGTAAATGGTTTTGAGAAATTGAAGGTTGTCGCCAAATACAATCATATTTTTCCAACCGTCAGGATAAGACTCACGGTCGCCGTTATACGTTCTTTCAATTTGTAAAGGTGCGGCAGTTACTCCATCTTCGTCTGCAAGAATATCTTCTTTACGCATTTTTCCAGCATAAACGAGTTCATATTCCTTTTGAATAGTGGGGAAAAGCTTGTACTTGAAGTCCTCGGGTAGTTGCTCGCCCTTTTGTAATTTTTCTATTAAATAGTCCTTTTCTCTTTGGCTTAATTCTGTCATTTGGTGGTAAAAATAAGTGTTAAAGATATTGGTATAATTTCACGTTGCAAAAAAAGGGTTAAGATAATTTTAAGATTATCATTTATTAACCGTTTAGCCCAATGAATTAAGGTGTTTAACGTTATTTAAATATAGACCGTGCTTCCTCATAAACCCGCTCAAAATTAGCTCCCAAATCAGCTTTAGAAAACTGTTTAGTCTCATTAGGAAGTTCCCTTTGAATGTCGGCTAATTTAAACTGCACCTTTTTATCCCTACCATCTGCATAAGTGATAAACTCGCCCTGTTTCAACCTGAAAAATACGTCCGCCCGAATCTTTGGGATTTCCTTTTCGCCCGTAGTAATGCGAGTATCAAAATCGAGGTTATGTCCTCGACTTATGCTCTTGGTTGGGTCTTTAATGATTTCAAAAAAGCGTTCGTAATATTTTGCGGTGTCCGGGTCATTTACCTTTCCGAAAAATTGATAGGATAGATTACTAAGAATCGCCTTGCTTGCCTTATCGCCATACATCATATCATTCTGAATTTTATCCTGCATCACATAAATCGTAGAAATATTATAGCTTCTCAATGTTGCAGGAATTCGATGCATATTCAATAAACGAATGGTTGGTGCTTCTTCCATAAGCAAGAATGATGGTTTTGAATTACGCACGCTCATTTGCTTTGTAATAGTGTGTATAATTGTAGCGATTACTGGTGAATACGAAGTTTCGAATTTTGGGTTGTTCACAATCGAAATTACGCAGGGATTTTCAGCACTATTTATATTTAGCGGTACTTCATCTGCGGACAAAGCCATAAAAATCCGTTGTGTACTAATTCTTTTCAGCGCATTTGCCAATGTGCTTTTTACACCAGCGGTCTGCCTTTCAGAATCCTTGCCACTTATAAAGGCATCTGCCATTGCTCGTGATGTGGTGTTGGTTTCCAGAAACTGAATCAAACTTTTAGTATCGAGAAATTGATAAACCGCAATTAAATGTGGCAACGTACAAAACTTGGGATAGTCCGTTTTCAGTTTCCAAATCAAACCACCAATCAACCCTTCTGCAGCATCGTTGAAGAATTTTGTCGTGCCAGTTGTTCCGCTTTCTCTTTGCTCTAATAGATTCTCAATCAACACCCTTGACACCTCGTTTACGCTTTCCTCATTCTCTAAATACCGTGGCGCAATAGGATTTACCTTATGAATGATTTTATCGAAGGAAATGACCTTAAAAGGGATGTCGCTATCCTTGAAAAGCGGATATGCCATTTCGGTCAATTCAAAATCTTTATAATCGTGAATAATTCCGCAGAAACCTTCTTTTTCAAAATGCTTTAGAAATCCATAAACCACGCTTTCGGTTTTACCACTTCCGGCAGAACCAATGATGGATGCACCACGTTTGATATTATCCAATCTGAAATTTCCTTTAGTAGTTGCAAAGTTTACTTGGTATCTGCTGTCGCCATTTTTCGGGCTTTCGGTTTTATGTAGAAAAACATACAGTCCTATATTAATTAGCATTAGCGGACAAACCAAATAAAGTAATATAAATATCAATTCATTTCCTTCAGACAAATAGAACACGAGAACTGAAAGCGATATGCTATTCAACACAAACGCATATTTTGATACTCGAAACATTCCATAGAAAACGGTACTGGCCAAACCAATAATTGAAAGTATCGTTATAAGATTGTCTATCTGCATATCTATTAGATTCCGATGGAACTTGATTTGATGGCCACTTCTGCGCCACGTCTCAATCGCTTAAAAACTCGAAGCGCTATTTGTGCCTGACTTACTGGAATACTCGGCACTATGGGCAATCCTGATTTACTTATCATTTTAAAAGCCAATGCTTTTTCATTGGCTGGCAATTTCATCAATGCTGAAAAATATAGGTTTGGGTTCTTTACAAAGGTCTTTTTAGCTTTGTAGGTCTCTGCGTAATTGCGCTTATATCCAAACGTCTTATCAAATGTTTTTTCCGCTTTCGCGAAAAATGTATCTCTATCAAAACCACGCTTCACTTTTTTTCCGTGCATCTCTACTTCGGATGCTTTGTGCTTACTTCCTGGGGAAAGGCTTATAGAATTTGAAGCATCCTTTCGGCTAACGATAATATGAATGTGACTTTGGTTTCCTGCTTTCGGCATTCCCTGAACTATCCGTTTTCCGTTTTGTTGATGTGGCGCTTGGCGTTCCAGTTTGGCAATTTCCTTTTCCATTTTCTTAATATTCCCTTCAGCTCGTCCTTCTTGAATATTTCGGATATCCGTTTTGAGCTGAAGTATTTTTGTGGCGAAAGGTTGGTTTTCTTTTATCTGAAAGTCCGTACCCTTGAAGGTTCTTTGATGTTCAATTTTAGCGTAATATTTTATGTCGTCTATTGATATAGGTCGTCCATTGATTTCCCGATTGAAGCTGGCAACATAATCTTTCATTAGCTCACGAGTGTAGGTTTTTAAATCTTCACGACTGTTCTGTAATCTGTTCAATTCATACTTGGAAGGACTGACCGTTATGGAATAAAATTTAGGTTCTTTCTTTTTCAATTTTGCGGTGTTTCCATCAATTTCCTTTACCACTTCTTCTGCGGAAATCTCGTCGCCATATTGATTGAAAAAATGTTCCATATCTGCTTCCTTTATCCCTTCATTTTCTTTCTCTAAATAGCCTACAAAATCGGCTGAACTTTGTGAGTAATTTGTTCCTAATTTCTGTGGTGTGATTGTGATATACATAGTTCAAAAATTAGAGTTCGTTCTTTAAGTTTCGCTTTTCGCGAAAGCGCACTTCTTTCTTTTCTTCCGCATATTTCTTTTCCACAATCAGCGGTTTTTTTTCTGGCTCTTCTGTTTCAAAAAGTGATTGAATCATAGCCACCGTAGGTTTGGTTTGTGTCTTTTCTACGTCTCGCATTATGGCAATAACCGCATTGATTCTTTTGAGTAATTTAGCCTCAATGGTACGTCCAGTGGGTCCTAATTTTTCCTTTGGCGATATTTCGTTATAGAAGAAAAAATCGAGCATCGTGGACATTGCCTCGGTATGCGATTTGAAGTAAGTGCGTGAGAAAGTTTGGAAGCGT
>PAPI01000025.1 GCA_002708845.1 Leeuwenhoekiella sp. | reverse complement strand
TGAACTATTTTTTTGTTCAAGTGCTCTATGGGATAGAGCAGATTGCGGATAAAAGAGGCTATAGCATCATTACCTGTAGCACCAACGAATCCATTGAAAAGGAGGCAAAGATATTGGACTTCCTATGTTCCGGGGCGGTAGATGGTGTTATCATTTCTACGGTAGCTGGAGAGACTCAACTAGCGGACCATATAGGGCATTTTAGGGAACTCCTGCAAAAACAGATTCCTCTGGTGATGTTTGACAGGGTCACCGAAAAAATTGAATGCGATAAAGTTGTGGTGGATGATTTCGAAGCAGGCTATAAGGCGACTAAACATTTTTTGGCAACAGGTTGCAGGGATTTAGCAATTGTGAATCCTATCGCCAACTCCCCGATTGGGAATTTGAGAATAGATGGGTTTAAAAAGGCCTTGGAGGAGAATGGACTTGTTTTTGACGAAGAAATGGTGGTGCCCATAGGCGCTGAGGATGATATGGAACTCATTTTATCCGTGTCATTGGATTTCCAAAAGCTAAACGGAATTTTGGTCTTTGATGAAATCACAACGGTCAAGGTGATGGATATTCTTAGGACCAAGGGCTATTCCATTCCTAACGATATTTCGATTATCGGTTTCACCAATGGAGAGTTGTCGAAATACGTAACTCCATCGGTTACTATGATCAGTCAGCATGGGCGTCACATTGGGGAAAAATCCGCTAGTAAACTTATCGATAGGATAGAGGCCAAAGTCCATGAGGATGATTTTGAGACAAAGACAATCAAAACAAGCTTGGTAGTAAGAGGGTCCACTTTGCCTTTGGGGTATCATAAGTGTTGAAAGCCCATTTTACTTGAAAACGTGCAAGCCTCTCGGTCAAATTTAATTTTTTATTGACTTACCCTCACGATATGCAATGGGGGAAATACCAGTTTCACGCTTGAACAGATAGCTCATATAGGAAATATGTTCAAAACCTGTTTTTTCTGCAATATCAAATAACCCAAGCTCGGTTTCGGTCAACAGTTCTTTCAATCGGTTTACACGTACCCGTTGCATTTCTTTATAAGGTGTTCGACCTACAATTTCCACAAACTTTTTCTCAAAAACCCTTCGGGTCATCGGAACTAAGTTCAACACATCTTCAATATTGAAGGTGCCGCTAGTGGCATGTTCGTATATATAATGTAGTGCCCTGGACATATGGGGGTCCTCGATGGCAAGGGCTTCAGTAGACCTCCTTTTTTTGATTCCTAAAGGTGATATCCGGTGCGAAAAGGTGTCTATTTTCTTTTTCTTCATTAGTTGTTCCAATAAGGTGGCGGCCAAATAACCTGTGGTGTGCGTGTCTGGTATAATACTGGTCAGTGGCGGGGAACAAAGTTCACAAATCAAAGGATCGTTATCCACACCGATTACAGCAATATCTTCTGGAACCATAAAGCCCTGTCTATGGCTGGAATCGATAATCAGTCTTCCCAATTGGTCGTAGGCTGCAAAAATCCCGATAGGTTTTGGTAGACTGGACAGCCAAGAATCAATCTTCTTCTGCTCGGCTACCAAATTCAATTTTAAATCAATAGAAATGTGGTGCTCATGACAAATAAATCCATTTTGTTCCAGTAGGTCTGTAAAATGGCTTGAGCGCCACTTGGACCAGTTAAAATTGGCTCCCAAAAAAGCAAAGTGCTTGAATCCACAATTTTGTAAGTGCTTTAAGGCCACTTGGGCTATTTTTTCGTCGTCGGTTTCGACCCAAGGAATGTTGGGAATCAAGTTGGCGGAACTTGTATCTACCGTTGGAAGGTTGCTTTGTTGTATGAGGTCGGCCGTGGTTTTATTTTCAATACGTGCAATAATGCCGTCGCCTTTCCAAGAAAGTAGCCATTCTGGATTAGGCTCGCCCCTTCCATATTCGCCCAAAAATACATCCCAGTCATCATGCTCTTTTATGTAGCTATAAATTCCTTTAATGATTCCTCTGGAATATGCATTTGAGGTTTCCAGTAAAAGGGCCACTTTATATCTCTTTTTTCTGATTATATCCTTGGGCATGTGGTTAAACTAAAATTTTATGGGCATAAAGGAAGCCATTGCCTTGTTTTTGGGTCCAGGGAATCAATGAAGTATTTAAGTATGCCAGGGGTTTTGTTTTTTATACTATTTGTTAAAAATCTAATTTAAAGATAGAAAAAAAAGTAGATGATGCTGTGTTTTATTCAATCACGATATTTTCGGACCTAACCTGATTAAAGTGGGAATTTCTGCTGTATATGATAATATTAGCTTCAATAAAATAACATATAATAAAAATTTATATTAAAATATACTAACTATTGAATGGTGAGTGAGACGGATAGAACAGTAGAAGTCTAAATAATAACTGGTAATATATCTAAATGATAAGTATAAATTTCATATTGGAATCCAAAGGTATTGTGGATATGTTTGAATGTTCGCTAAAACTACCAACATCGGTACTGAACAAAAGCTTGGGGATTAACTCTCACTTTGTAGCAATAAGCAATTGATAACAAGCTGATTGTTGGTGAAGTGGGTGTCGGATCTCGGGAGTGCAGGTGATAAATCGATTTAGATTGCCAATAAAACCAATACGAATAAAACCATAATACCAAATTATAAAAATGAGTGATAAAAGTAGTAAAGTAGCCATTGTGGGCCTTGGATTCGGAGCAGAGTTTATTCCGATTTATAAAGAACACCCCAATGCAGAAATGTATGCAATATGTCAGCGAAATGAAGAAAAGCTCAATGAAATCGGTGATGCTTTTGGCATATCAAAACGGTATACGGATTATGCCGAGCTGCTTAAAGACCCTGATATTGATGCCGTACATATAAATACACCAATACCTAACCATGCAGAGCAATCCATCGCAGCGTTAAAGGCAGGAAAACATGTTGCCTGCACCGTTCCCATGGCCACCACCGTTGAGGAATGTAGACAAATTGTAGAGCTCGTAAAGGAAACAGGGCTTACCTATATGATGATGGAGACCGTGGTATACAGCCGTGAATTCCTTTTTGTAAAAGAGATGTATGAAAATGGTGACTTGGGAAGGATACAATTTTTAAGGGCGTCGCACCATCAAGAAATGAAGGGTTGGCCGGGTTATTGGGAGGGCTTGCCCCCAATGCATTATGCGACCCACTGTGTAGGTCCAATATTGGCCCTTTCCAGGTCTGAGGCCGAATATGTGTCATGTTTTGGTTCTGGTAGGATTGATGAGGAATTGATTGGTAAATATGGCTCTCCGTTTGCTGTGGAAACCTGTCACATCAAATTCAGGAAGTCCGATCTATCGGCCGAAATAACCCGTTCCCTTTTTAATACGGCAAGACAATATTGTGAAAGCTTTGATATTTACGGAAGCCTTAAATCCTTTGAATGGAATTTAATAGAAAATGAAAACCCGGTCATTCATACCGGAGAGACACCTGAACGTGTAGAGGTGCCGGACTATGCGCACCTGCTGCCAGAAAAGATTGCAAATTTTACCAGCGCCGGTGTTTATGATTCCGATGACAACCAACACCTTTCCTTTATACAAGGAGCAGGGCATGGAGGATCTCATCCACATTTGGCGCACGAGTTTGTAAGTGCCTTGATGGAGGGGCGGCAACCTTATCCGAACGCGGTCCAATCCGCAAACATAACCTGTGTTGGAATCTTGGCACACGAGTCTGCCATGAACGGGGGCGAGATTATAAAGATGCCGGATTTCACACTTTCGGAAGACTGATGGTCAAAACCCGGTTAAATGTTATTTTGATACTTAGAAATCAATAATCAAGTAAAAATTACAACAGGTAACGAATTATGGAAAAGAACAATAAGAAAAGACTCTTTTATGGAAGTTGTTTTGCAATAATAACAACGGCCTTCTCCTTTAGTATTCGAGCTGGGATTCTTCCGGAATTGGCCGAGACCTTTGATTTGAGCGCAAAGCAACTAGGATACATCAACCAGATGTGGTTTTTGGGCTTCCCTATCACAATGGTCATAGGGGGATTGTTCTATCATGTCATCGGGCCCAGAAATATAATGGCCTTTGCTTTTGTGGCACATTCCGCAGGTATTTTGCTGACCATTTATTCCGGAGGGTATATCGGTTTAATGATATCGACCCTATTGATCGGTCTTGGGAATGGATGTACGGAAGCCGCTTGTAACCCCATGATTGCAGATAGTTATCAGGGAAAGATGATGAATACCTTAATGAACCGTTTCCATATGTGGTTCCCTGGCGGAATTGTGCTCGGAAGCTTGATATCATATGTTATGACCGGTCTTAATTTGGGGTGGGAAGCCCAAATTTGGATTTTCTTTATCCCTACCTTTCTTTATGCATATATGTTCTATGGGCAGGAATTTCCAAAACCAAGAGTGGAGGAAGCAGCCAGCGTCAAGGCAAATTTTAAGGCCATGGTATCGCCCATGTTCATTTTTATTGCGGCCTGTATGGCGCTGACTGCCATTTCCGAGTTTGGACCGACCCAATGGGCTCAACTTGTATTGGAGAAAAGTGGGGCCGTACCCATGTTGGTCTTGGCCTTGATCACCGGAATCATGGCGTTTGGACGCTATTTCGGTGGGGAGATCGTCCATCGGTTCGATCAAAGCGGGGTCCTTTTGGGTTCGGCTATTTTTACCGCTCTGGGTATCTTTTTGCTCAGCAGCCAAACAGGTGGAATGATTTATGTTGCCGCAGCGATATTCGCCGTTGGGGTCTGCTATTTCTGGCCAAATATGATTGGGTTCGTGGCCGAGAAAATCCCTAAAAGCGGTGCTCTGGGAATGTCCGTGGTGGGAGCGATCGGTTTTTTCTCCACGTCAATTTTTCAGCCCATCATAGGCAACTGGATAGATAGTGCCAGGGCTACGGCAACGTCAATGGGCCTTGCCGGAGATGCATTGGAACTGGAAGCAGGTCAAGAAACACTAAAAAGAATGGTGGTCTTCCCGATTATACTTATTGTGCTTTTTGTCATTCTTTTCTTCTGGATACATCAAAAAAAGAAATCAACTCCGGCATTGACCGATTCGCCGAGAGTGAATGCGGGTTAATGCGATAAAATTTATTGAATAAAACAAACAAACTGATTGAAATATGTGTTGATACACACGAAAAAAAAATCGGAAAATGGTGGATCATTTTCCGATAGGGCAGATAATAATTAACTAACACAAACCTTGAAATTATGAAAAAAATATCAAATCCCTTATGGGTATTGGATAATTGCTGTTACCAAATCTTTGGATGGAAGTTGGCACTTCTTTTATCACTAACAACACTATTTGTGATAGATGCTACTGCCTCTGGTTTAAGTGAGGAGATTAGCGCTCCTACCGGTAAAGAAAGCAAATTTGATCCAATTATTGGTACTGCAATGGAGAAAAGTGTAGAAAAGAACACTTTTTATTCAGACAAGACAAAGAAGGACACTTACCAGTTCAATGTAACAGGTACCGTGACAGATACCAATGGCCAGCCCTTGCCGGGAGCCAATATTGTAGAAAAAGGCACAACTAATGGAGTGCAAACTGATTTTGACGGAAACTTTTCACTTTCGCTGGCCGATGAGAATGGGACATTAGTGGTTTCCTATATCGGATTTGCAGCCAAGGAAATTCCTGTTGATGGGCAATCGACATTTACCATTGCTTTGGAAGAAAGTGCTGCAGGGCTCGATGAAGTGATTGTTGTAGGTTATGGTTCCCAGAGCAAAGAATCCCTTACGGGATCTGTAGCTACGGTGGACGAAGAAGAACTGAACGCAGTACCTACGGGTGGTGATGCCGCCTCAAGAATGCAGGGACGCGTTGCAGGTGTTACCATTACCACCAACAGCGCCCCTGGAGGAAATGCCGTTGTGCGTGTGAGGGGTGTAGGTTCCATAAACAACAACGACCCATTATATGTAATCGATGGAGTGCCCACGACCACAGGCCTCAGTGGGGTCAATCCCAACGATATTGAATCCATGACCGTATTGAAGGATGCAGCTTCATCAGCAATTTATGGTTCCCGCGCGGCAAACGGTGTAATTTTGGTGACCACAAAAAGGGGAAGCAAGGGCAGAAAGCCAAGTCTTAGCCTCAGTGTACGATCAGGGGTACAAAGAGCCAACAACAATATAAATTTGTTGAATACCGAGGAAGTAGGATTACTGAAATGGCAAAAATTCACCAATGATGGGTTAGAGGTCGGAGACCCGGGTTGGGGTGACCTTCAATATGGTAACGGAGCTACACCGCAGATCCCGGATTATATTTTCCCCAACGGAAGGATGGAAGGAGAAGTGGATGAGAGTCTCTACAATTTTGGCGACCCATATTACGGTATAACAAGGGCCAACAAGCAGGGGACGGACTGGTTGGATGAAATTTTCACCGTAGCCCCGATACAGGAATATAATCTTTCGGTTAGTGGAGGTACCGAAGATATGAACTATGCCATATCAGGAGGTTATTTAAATCAGGAAGGAATATTGAACCACACCGGTTTTGACCGCTACAGTTTGAGGGCCAACACCGATATCAATATTACCGATTGGTTCAAAGTTGGGCAAAGCTTGAGTTTAACAAGAAGCAATAGAAAAGGAAACCTGTCTACTTCAGCGATAGAATACGCTCTTAGAACACACCCTATCATTCCTGTTTATGATATCCGTGGAAATTTTGCAGGTACCCAATCCAAAGGTACTGGAAATGCGCAAAATCCCGTAGCAATACTATATAGGGATAAGGATGACTTTTCTAGACAGCTACGGATTTTGGCAAATGTTTACTTGCAATTCAACCTGACTGATGACCTTAGTTTCAAGACTATGTTGGGTGTGGATAGCAACAACAGAAAGGCTGAAGACCGCACCTTGGCCAATCCAGAGTTTACACAGACCAACTTTAACAATAGCCTAGAGCTTAGTCATAATGAGGGGTTTCAATATAATTTTACAAATACTTTAAATTATTCCAAAACTATTAGAGAAGATCATTCATTGGATGTGCTTCTGGGAATGGAACAGATTAAAAATAGATTGGAATATTTTGCTGCCGGAAGGTCTTCATTTGCTTTTACCGATTTGGATTACATGATTTTAAATGCAGGAACCGAAAATCAAACCAATGAAGGTTTCTTTGATGAATGGGCACTTTTCTCCTTTTTTGGACGGGTGAATTATAATTACAAGGGTAAATATCTGTTCGAAGCTGTTGCCCGTAGAGATGGATCTTCGAGGTTTAATGAAGAAAATCGATGGGGGGTGTTCCCGGCATTTTCCGCAGGATGGAGAGTAAGCGATGAGAAGTTTATGGCCGATGTAGATTGGTTGAACAGCTTAAAGCTTAGGGTAGGTTGGGGCCAGAACGGTAATGATAATGTAGGAAACTACAATGCCTACAGTACCTATCGTGCAGATGGCTTTGAATCCTATTATAACCTTAGCGGTTCGGGATCCACCTCGACCCAAGCAGGTTTTCATGCCTATAAACTGGGTAATCCGGATAGCCGATGGGAAACCAATACAACCACTAACATTGGAGTGGACTTCTCCATATTGGATTACAGGTTTGATGCTTCTGTAGATGTATATACAAGAAAAACAACAGATATGCTGTATCCTGATGTCAAACCGGATACATGGGGTGCGTTGGAACTATCTTCCGTGAATGTAGGGGAGATGAGAAACTCTGGAATCGACTTAATTATGAACTACAGAAGTGATATTGACAGTCCGCTACAATATACGATTAGTGCTAATCTTTCTCATTATAAAAACGAGGTGATCCGCCTTAATGATAACCCTGATGAAATTAGATTTGGAAACTCTTTATTGAATGATACTTATACCGCGACTACCCCGGGAAGACCTATATCTTCTTTTTTCGGATATATCGTGGATGGGTATTTCAACACACAAGAAGAAGTAGACTCACATGCGCCATACAATCCTGATGTATCTGGTGTAGATGCCTATAGTAGACCAGGGGTTTTCAAGTATAGGGATGTAAACGGTGATGGGGTAATTGATCCAGATGATAGAACCTTTATAGGTAGTCCACACCCTGATTTATCTTATGGACTCAACATGAATTTTAAGTATAAGAATTGGGACATGACCATGTTCTTCCAAGGCATTCTTGGGAATGATTTGGTCAATTTCAGTAGCCGTACAGTTTTGTTCAACCGTTTTGATGGGAATTATCTTAAAAAACGTTTGTATGAATCTTGGACGCCGGAAAGATATCAGAACGGGGATAGGATTACTGTGCCCATTTCGTTGAACGATGATTCTGTAATGCAAAGACCATCAACATTTTTTGTAGAGGATGGTTCCTATTTTAGAATGAAGAACTTTGAGCTTGGCTATTCATTTTCAGAAAAGGTGTTGGAGAAGCTCGGCGGATTGAACAGGTTCCGGATTTATCTACAGACAACGAACTTGTTCACCATCACCAATTACAGTGGAATAGACCCGGAAACAAGTTCTGGTGACGATCGTCAAATAGGAGTGGATTCCGGTCTATATCCCCCATCTCAGATATTTATGATGGGAATCAATATTAATCTTTAATCAAAAACATAACAAGATGAAAAAAATACATATAATCAAATTGATACTGTTGTTGGTTTTAGTTGGATCTTGTTCAAAAGATGATCTTTTGGATATACGGCCCAAAGGAGAATCCCAAGTTGAAGACTTGGTAAACCAAACAGGTATAGATTTATTGTTGACAGGTGCCTATGCCGTTGTGGACGGTGTAAATGGAAAAAATGGAGAAGGTTGGGCAGGAGCAGATTCCAACTGGGTTTGGGGAGGAGTGGCTTCCGATAATGCCTACAAGGGTACCGTGGCAGGAGACCAGGCTCCCATTAATGCCATTGAAGGATTTTATGTGGATGCTGCCAACGTTTATGTGGCCAACCACTGGGCCCCGATGTACGATGGTGTCCTAAGAACAAACGATATTTTGCGTATCCTTCCAGATGTGGAGGATATGGACGAACAGGAAAAGGCACAGGTAGAGGGGCAGGCCAAATTTTTAAGGGCTCATTACTATGTTGAACTTACAAGGGTGCATGGTCCAGTTCCTTATATCGATGAGAATACAGAGAATCCGTCTGTAGTGCCCAATGATCATTTGGTTTGGCCGGAAATAGAAGCAGATTTACAATTTGCGGCAGACAACCTTCCGGGAAGTTGGGAGGATAAGGGAAGGGCCACTTCGTGGGCGGCCAAGACCTATTTGGCCTATGTTTATATGTTCCAAAGGCGGTTTGATGATGCTCTGCCCATTTTACGGGATATCTACAACAATGGCCCTTTTGAATTGATGGAGAGCTATGAACAGAATTATAGGATTGCCCACCTCAATAACAAGGAGTCCATATTTGAAATTCAGTATGCAGTAAATGATGGATTTAATGGATCCCCAAATGCTGGTATAGGCAATAGTATAATAGGAATGACCTTTATGGGAGGAAGTGGATTTTTTCAGCCTTCCCATAATCTGGTAACAGCATATAGAGTTGATGAAAATGGACTGCCACTTCTGGATGATACCTTTTCCGAAGATGATATATTTCCTTATGATCAAGATGGAGAGAGTGTTTTGTATGAAGGTCCCGTGGACCCTCGATTGGATCACACCATAGGTAGGCCAGGGGTACCTTTCTTGGATTGGGGCATTCAGGAAGGACATTCTTGGATTCGTGACCCTATTAATGGAGGCCCTTACATAAACAAAAAGCCCATGTTCTTAAAATCTGAAAGAGGAACAATGTCCAGTAATACAGGAAGGACATTTCCCAATGCCAACAATTACCGTAAGTTTAAGTTGAGCCATGTTATGCTATGGTTGGCCGAAGCAGAGGTCGAAGCCACGGGAGGTTCCTTGGAAACAGCGACCAATTTGATCAACGAGCTTCGAAATCGAGCCAAAAATTCCAATGTGGTGCGTTTTGATGATGGTACTCCAGCAGCCAATTATAGTGTTGAGCCGTATCCAGTGACCTTTCCAAACAAAGAGTATGCTTTAAAGGCAATTCGACATGAAAACCGTATTGAGTTGGCAATGGAGGGGTATCGATTTTACGAACTTGTACGCTGGGGAATGGCCGGAGAGGTAATGAACAACTATTTGGATGTTTCTTGTTCGGTTATGTCCTATCTATGCGGAAAATCCTTCACGGAGGGACAGCATGAGATTTGGCCTATACCACAAAGACAAATAGACCTTTCCAAGGATGAAAGTGGGGCTTCCGTACTTGTACAGAATCCCGGCTATTGATTTTTACCATGGGGCCGATTATTTCCATTGGCCCCTAATTTTGATAAAGAAAAAGTATGAAAAGAAGGAATAAAAATATATTTAAGATTATTGGCGTATACTTCCTTTTGGGACTCATGGGACCTAATGTTTATGCTCAGGAGAGCAAGTTGTACATCATTACGGACAGCATCAATGAATCTTTAATTATTTCGCGTTCCAAGGATACGTCGGATTCCATTCTGACACAAGTGGTCAAAGCGGGAATCAGGCCCTATATCCATCCTATTGCCGCACCCGATGGTGATGGGGTTTTGACAGAGTATGGGCCAGGTCATCATTTACATCAAACAGGACTTTATTGGGGTCTAAAGCGTGTCAACGAGCGAGACTATTTCATGAACTGGAAAGAAACCTATTGGAAGAAGGAATCTTCGACCATTTTGGAGGGTTCCGGAACAATAGTAAGATGGCAAACAAAATATGGTTTGTTGAACGAGAAAGGAGAGGTAATTCTTGAGGAGGTTCAACAATGGTCCATGGAAGAGCGTGAAGGAAGTTTTATATTGGATTTGGAATGGCAGGGCAGTGCTAGAGTAGATGTAACCATGGGTGAGTTCTATGTTGGCGGCTTGTTTTTGCGCATGCCTTGGAAGAATGGATATAAGGCGGAAATAGTAAACTCCGATGGTAAAAAGAATCTTGAAGCGGAGGCTCAAAGAGCTATTTGGGCAGATGTGGGTATACAGGTTCCCGGAAGAAAGGATTTGGCTCATGTTGCAATGATGGACCATCCGGACAATAGAGCTTTTCCCACGCCATGGCGTGTGGACAGCCAGTTTGGTTTGGGCCCCTCTATTCAAATATTGGGCGATTGGAAGATTCCAAAAGGCTCAACGGAGACCATAAAGTACAGATTATTGATCTATACCGGTGGTCAGGACAAAGATCTCATTGCACGCACTTGGAAAGAATTTGTTTGTGAAGATGGTAAGGGAACCAATTCAGGCGAATAATTTATATGTACATAAGAACTAACTAAAACCAATTAATTAATGATCACTAAAAAGAAAGCTATTGTTTTTCTGGCATCGATTGTCGCGCTCTACAGTTGCGATACAGGTGTTGATTCCAAAAATGGGGAGTCCGATTCACCTACTGTCGCCAAAGGCGAGAACACGGACAAATATGACAATTTCACCGATTGGGCCATATATAGAGGAGATAAAAAGGCCAATCAGTACTCCGAACTTGGGCAGATAAATGCAGCAAATGTGCATGCTCTGGAGCCTGTTTGGGAATACAAGCACGGTGATCCCGATAGACCTTCCATGTACAGTAACCCTATAGTTGTAAATGGGTTGATGTACTTTACTACTCCCAAATTGCATGTAGTGGCCATTGATGCGGTAACCGGTAAGGAAGAATGGGTGTTTGATCCCGCTCCATATAGCCCGGACAAAAAGGATTTCAGAGGCCGAAGCCGAGGTGTTACCTACTGGGAAGATGCCAATGGTAAAAATGGAAGGATATTCAATTTTGTTAAGGACAGGGTATATGCCCTTGATGCCCGCACGGGAAAACGAATTGATGATTTTGGCCCTGATGGATTCATAGACCTTAGGCAAAATTTACCCGTGGACCCAAAAGATGCATCCGTTGAGATGACGTCTCCGGGGATAGTGTACAAAAATTACTTGATCGTTGGGTCCCGTGTACCAGAAGGCAGTTTTTCGACCCCTGGGGATATCAGGGCATATAATGCCAAGACCGGTGAATTTGAATGGATATTCCATACTATTCCACAAAAGGGCGAGTTTGGTTACGATACCTGGGAGTTTGAAGAAGACGTGGTGTATGGTGGTGCAAACCCATGGGGAGGTTTTTCCTTGGACGAAGAAAGAGGATGGGTGTTTTTTGCCACAGGATCTCCTGCTCCCGACTTTATCCATGGAGGCAACAGAAAAGGAAAAGGACTTTTCGGTAATTGTATCATAGCGTTGGATGCCACCACAGGGGAAAGACAATGGCACTATCAAAATATACATCACGACATATTTGATTATGATAATCCCCCGGCACCCATGCTCACCGATATTCAGGTGGGGGATTCCATACAAGAGGCGGTGGTGCAGTTTACAAAAATGGGATTGACCTTTGTTTTGGATAGACAAACAGGAGAACCAATATTCCCCGTGGTCGAATTGCCCGTGCCGGCCTCAGATGTTCCGGGCGAAGAAGCTTGGGCCACACAGCCCTTTCCTGTAAAGCCGCCACCATTTAACAGGATTACGCTGAACGAATCGGATTTGAGTAACATCTCTCCGGAAGTGCATGAATATGTTCTCAAGGAATTCAAAAAATATAGAACAGGTAATCTGTATACCCCCGCTTCTGAGCAGGGAACCATTACTATGCCAGGACACCAAGGAGGAATGGAGTGGGGCGGAGGATCATACGACCCATACACCAATGTGGTATACATCAATGTAAACGAGGCTCCCACGATTCACAAGTTGGTAAAATACCAAGAACTTGAAAACAAAGAGGAGGCAACACCGGAACAACGGGGCGCATTGTTGTACAATAATGCCTGTACATCTTGCCATGGGGCCAACAGACAGGGAAACCCACCTGCTTTTCCCAAGTTGACCGACCTACAATTATCGGATGGCGAGATCAAAGATCTATTGTTCAACGGCAAAGGAATGATGCCTTCCTTTGAGCAATTGGGAGAAGAACAGGTAAACGACCTTATTGCCTTTTTAAAAAGTGATGGCGACGAAGGTAAAACCAAAGAATCGGTCAAATCAAAAACCAGATATTCCAACCAAGCACCATTTTTTGTGGATCAGAACGGATATCCGGCCATTGCTCCGCCATGGGGAACGCTCAACGCTGTGGATCTTGGTACGGGTAATATTCTTTGGAAAGTGCCATTGGGCGAATATCCAGAGCTGGTAGAGCAGGGCATCCGTAATACAGGCTCCAAGAGTTTTGGAGGTCCGGTGGCCACGGCCGGAGATGTGGTGTTTATGGCCGGAACCCCAGATGAAAAAATCAGGGCCTTCAATTCGCATAATGGTGATGTGCTCTGGGAGTATAAATTACCTGCAGCAGGCTATGCCACCCCAAGTGTATACATGATAGATGGGAAACAATATTTGGTAATAGCAGCTGGTGGTGGAGGAAAGAACGCGACCAAATATGGTGATTCCGTAATAGCGTTTGCTCTGCCCGATGCAGTCCTTGAAAATGGACAAGAGGTGAAGGAGAAGTATGCGGAATGGACCAATTTGTTTGACGGTGAATCATTGGAAGGGTGGGTACAACTCAATGGATGGCACGACTATTTTGCGGAGGACGGAAGCATTGTAGGCCGAACAGCAAAGGGAAGTCCAAATTCCTTCCTGTGTACCGTGGATGAGTTCGATGATTTTGAACTGACCTTGGATATTATGGTTGATGACGTAACCAATTCAGGAATTCAAATTCGAAGTAGGACTAAACCAGTTTCCGAAGGGGATTACCAAAGGGCAAGAGCAGGAAGAGTTTATGGTCCCCAAGTGGAAATGCAAAGAAACAGGGAGCCAGGAACACCGACAACGGGTCTTATTTATGGCGAGGCACTGGGCACAGGGTGGTTGTCGTCAGATGAAAAGATTCAAAATGGGCATAATTACCTAAATGAGGATGGATGGAACAAACTTCGCATACTTGCCCAAGGCCCACGTATCCAAACATGGTTGAATGGTATAAAGATTGAAGACCTTACGAATGAAGAGGTATATAAAACTAACCCCAAAGGTTTTATCGGGCTTCAGATGCATGGAGTAGAAGAGCCTGGACCTTTTACCATGAAATGGAAAAATATTCGAATACGAAAACTTTAATACTATGAAAATAATTGGCAAAGACCAATTAATGTAAATCTAGAATAGTTGGTTTAGTTTAGTTTGTTGGCGTAGCACAAGTATTGTGCTGCGCTTTTTTTCACCGAGCCCCTAAACCGAAAAAGAGACATGCTTAAAATGACAAAACTTTTACCAATTATTGCCTTTGGTCTAATGGGATTAATGACTCATGCGCAAGATATGCCCAAGGATACCATAACCCAACTGGATGAAATTGTTTTGATCCAAAATGCCATCCCGAAAAAAGCTACGGGAATCACAACATCTTCCAAAATTGATGGGCAGACTTTTGAACGGTTCAACCCAACTGATATTCCCTCGGCCATCAACCAGATTTCGGGAGTTTATCTTTTATCCGGTGCCATAAACACCAACCGAATCACAGTCCGTGGCATTGGGGCAAGGACTCCTTACGGCACCAATAAGCTTCATATGTATTTTAACGGAATTCCCGTAACCAATGGCACAGGTGCAAGCACAATTGAAGCTTTTGATTTTGAGAACTTGGGGGCAATAGAAATTATCAAAGGCCCCAAGGGCACTGCATATGGTGCCAATCTTGGAGGGGCCTTTTTGTTGGACACCAAGGCATCGGTGGAAGATAGGACCCAATTGATCAATTCATTTTCAGTGGGCTCCTATAATATGTTAAAGGACAATCTCACATTTTCGCATTCCGAAGATGGTTTTAACCTAAGCTTAAGCTACAATCACCTGGAAACGGATGGCTACCGACAGAACAGTCAGTTTGTTCGGGATGGTTTTTTGTTAAACACACAGTTGAGGACTGGACAAAACAGCAGTCTGTCCATTTTGATGAATTATATAGATTACACCGCCCATATTCCAAGTTCCATCAACCAAACCGATTTTGATGAAGACCCAACCCGGGCAGCATCAAATTGGCTGGCAGCACAGGGATACGAAGCCAACAAGTATATTTTAACAGGTCTCTCGCATACGTATCGGTTTTCCGAACACCTTCAAAATACAACCAGCATTTTCTACACCTACTTAGATCATTACGAACCACGACCTTTCGATATTTTAAATGAGTACACCAACGGGTTTGGTATTAGGTCTAGTTTTGCGGGTGAATGGGAAAAAGCCCAGTTCACCTTCGGTGGGGAGCTTTATAAAGATGAATACCAGTGGGGCACTTTTGAAAATTTATACCAAGAAAATGATGGCAATGGCAGCTTACAAGGCGATGCCTTAAGTGACAATATGGAATTCAGAAGACAGTTCAATCTGTTTGGAACTTTCACATATACGATTACAGAAAATTTAACTACCCAATTTGGTCTTAACCTGAACAAGACCTTTTATGATTTTCGAGATTTGTTCGATCAAGGTGATGGCAATGCATCTGCCGAACGCGATTTTGATGCGATCTTGTTACCCAATCTTGGAATCGACTATCAATTGGAAAACGGAAAAATCTATGCCAATATCAGTCGTGGTTTCTCGAATCCAAGTTTAGAGGAGACCCTTACCCCTGAAGGCATCATCAACCCAGATATTGCCCAAGAAACTGGAGTTAATTATGAGCTGGGCAGCGAGTGGCTGTTCTTTCAAAAAAGATTTTCCGCTAATCTTACGCTGTACCGAATGAATGTGGAAAACCTTTTGGTGGCAGAACGTGTCGGGGAAGACCAATATATTGGAAGAAATGCAGGGAAAACCCGTCACCAAGGTGTGGAATTGGACCTACAGTACCGGGGAAAGCTGTCGCAAACCCTTATCCTAACGCCTTACCTCAGTTATACCCTGAACGACCATAGCTTTGTGGATTTTGTGGATGGGGACAACGATTATTCTGGCAATCCGCTCACAGGAGTTCCAAAACATTTGATCAGTTCTGGATTGGATTTGCAACACACCAGTGGTCTGCAATTGAACCTTACCCACCAATTTGTGGATGAAATTCCCCTTAAGGATGCAAATTCGGCCTATAGCGACTCTTTTAATGTGTTCAATTCCAAACTCGGTTATCAAACTTCTATTTCCCAACATATTCATTTGGGCCTGAATGCCGGCATCAACAATGTTTTTGATGAAAATTATGCCCAATCCGTATTGATCAATGCAGTTGGTTTTGGTGGGGCAGAACCCAGATATTTTTACCCTGGAAATGGTCGGAATTATTATGGGAGTATGGGTTTGAAATATCAATTTTAACTGATTACTATAAAATAATGAAGGATACACGTCTTGAAAAAAAACAATTTGGAGAAACTCCTGAAGGAGAAAAAGTGTATAAATATACGCTAAGGAACGTTGATGGAATGGAAGTTGATATTATTAATTATGGAGGCATAATTTCCAGATGGACTTCTAAGGATAAAGATGGAAACCAAGGCAACATAGTTCTAAATTTTAATGATTTAAGATCCTATATGGAAGGAGGTGCTTTTTTGGGAGCGTTAATAGGTAGATTTGCAAACAGGATATCGAATAGCAGTTTTACACTTGACAAAAAAAAGTATGAATTGAACAAGAATGAAAGCGAAAATCATCTCCATGGTGGAGAAAAGGGGTTTGATAAAGTGGTTTGGAATGCTGCAACAAGGATTAGGATGGAATCTGCTTCGCTTATCTTGACGTATACCAGTCATCATATGGAAGAAGGATATCCTGGAAATCTTGATGTAAAGGTCACCTACACCCTTAAGAACGATAATGCACTTGAGGTCCAATATGAGGCTTCAACGGACCGCCCAACAATCATCAACCTTACACAGCATAGTTATTTCAATCTTTCAGCAGATTTTTCAAGGGATATTTTGGATCATGAGTTATTATTGAATGCGGAATCTTATTTGCCCGTGAATAATGAATTGATTCCAATTGGAGAATATCGCGCTGTAAAAGGGACGCCATTTGATTTTGGAAAATATAGAGCCATAGGCGATTCCATTTTTAACAATGATGAGCAGTTACTGATAGGGAAGGGCTATGATCATTGTTGGATATTGGACACAGAGAAGGGTGACCTAGAATTGGCAGCTTCATTATATCATTGGCGTAGTGGCCGTAGATTGGAAGTGTATACTACCGAACCTAGTATTCAATTTTATAGTGGAAATTTACTAAGTGGATATTGTACAATTGATAAAAAGATGATATACGGAAAAAGACAAGGCCTATGTTTGGAGACTCAACATTATCCAGATAGTCCGAATCAACCAAGGTTTCCTTCAGTACGTTTGGATCCCGGAAAGGACTATTGCACCAAAACGATATACAAACTTTCGGTTGTTTGAGAATTGTAGATACCCCAATCTTTAGGACAGGTTTTCTAAATTGATTTAGATTGGTAAAATGTGAAATTTGACTATTGGTGCCATCGATATTTTTTTGAAGATAAATTATCCTTTTTAAACTGATTTCAGTATTTTTAGTATCAAATGGATATGTTCTTATTCTCATTTTCATCTTAAATGTGCAATAAGGTGTGCAGGTTCTGGAATTTCAGTGCTTGTTTCTGATTTACAATAACATACAATCTTATGGGTGGTTCAGTCATCCCGACGAACCACTAATCAAGTGGTATCAAAGCACTGTCAACTGACTGATTGACAGTGC